>CAYRNR010000023.1:296-73030 GCA_964425605.1 uncultured Rickettsiales bacterium
TGCCGGGATTCCGGCGAAGGTCGCCAACTGCATGATGTCCCACGGCCTGGTCTAGTCATCGGTTAGCGCGCCTCGCTGCCGGGATTCCGGCGAAGGTCGCCAACTGCATGATGTCCCACGGCCTGGTCTAGATCCCCCCGGTTCCGTTCCCCTCCACTTCCCCCTCAACCCCACCTCCGTCATCAGCGGGAGATGCGTCGAAGAAAAGGGGACGTTCATTACTTTATTACTTGTTCCCTCGTGATCTACCCCTCGTCCTCGTCCCAACCGTCGTCGCAACCCGGGTCAGCGCTGTCGATGTCGCCGTCGCCGTCGTCGTCGATGCCGTTGCTGCAGGTGGTCTCGTCGCCGCGGGACTCGTCGGTGTGGAAGATGTTGCGGCAGCCGGTGTCGTCGAGGTCGCGCCAGCCGTCGCCGTCGTCGTCGACGTGGTTCATGCAGATGTTGGGGACGGCCCAGAAGGAGAGCAGCTCGTAGTCGCCGGAGAGGCCGGTGATGGGTTCGTCGGTGTTGCCGGCGGTGGCGAAGAGGAGCCCGCCGAGCATCCACACCTCGACGTTGGTGGTCTCGGGAGGGGGGAAGTAGGCGTAGGTGCCCATGATGTCGATCTGGCCCTCGAACCCGGCGACGAGCCAGATCCCCTCGACCGCGGTGTGGCCGAGGGTGGCGGCGAGGGATGGGCCCGTGGCCTGGCAGTAGTCGCCGAAGGTACCGCCGCCGATCCCAAAGGGATCATCGCCGAGGAAGGTGGCGGCCAGCGTGGGCGTCTGGTCCACGATCTCGCAGCTGACGAAGCTCAGGGGGTGACCGGTCCACAGCCACTCCGGGATCGGATCGGTCCGGAAGAACTCCCAGCCGATCGGACAGGTGCCGGGATTCCAGGTGTAGGACTGCCAGGTGAGGGTCTCGTCGGCGTACTGGAAGTAGTCCATGCGCACGCTGTCCCCGTACTCGTACGAGGCTTCGATGTCGAAGGACTCGGAGCAGGTCGGGTTGAGCGTCCAGTCGAGCATGTTGAAGTCCAGCTCGATCGTGGCCGTCCCGCCCGATCCTCCCCCGGTGGCGTGGATGCTCAGGGCCGTGGTGAAGAACGCCGGGGGGGTCGCGCAGTCCGCGTCGTCGGCGTCCAGCCCGCCGTCGCAGTCGTTGTCGGCGCCGTCCCCGCAGACCTCCGCGGCGTCCGGGTGGCTGTCGGGGTCCGCGTCCGCGCAATCCCCTGCGCAGCTGGAGAAGCCGTCGCCGTCGTGGTCCGCCGGCGTGAGCGAATCGTCGGAATCGTCGCAGTCCCCGTCGCAGGTGGAGAACCCATCGCCGTCGTCGTCGGCGCCGCCGAGATCGGGGTCGTCGTCGTCGCAGTCTCCGTCGCAGGTGGAGGAGCCGTCTCCGTCTCCGTCCAGGGGCGACAGGGTCGGATCGTCGTCGTCGCAGTCCCCGTCGCACACCATGAAGCCGTCGCCGTCGGCGTCCACCTCCTCCGTGCCCGCGCTGCCGTCGCAGTCGTTGTCCCGGCCGTCGCAGACCTCCTCGGCGCCCGGGTGGCTGGTCGCGTCGCCGTCGTCGCAGTCGTCTGCGCCGTCGCCACACGCGATGAAGCCGTCGCCGTCGGCGTCGAGTTCCTCGGCGAGGAGGGCCCCGTCGCAGTCGGTGTCCACCCCGTCGCACACCTCCAGGGCGTGGGGCCCGACGCCAGCGTCGAGGTCGTCGCAGTCCCACTCCCCCGACGCCTCGGGCGCGTCGTTGGAGAACCCGTCGCCGTCGTGGTCCGTCCCGTCGGCGCCGTCGCAATTCTGGTCCATCGCGTCACCCCAGGGATCGTCGGCGCCGGGGTAGATCAGGGCGTTGGCCGGATCACAGTCCTGCTCGTCGTCCCAGCCGTCGCCGTCGAAGTCGAAGCTGGGCACCGGGTCGACGCATCCGGCGACGAGCGCGCCCAGCAGCAGCGCGGCGCCCGCCAGGAGGCCGGGTAGAGCGGCGATGGGGCTACCTGTCCGCGAGGTACACATCCCTCACCTCCTTGCGCAGCATCGCCACCAGCAGCAGCACCCCGAACGGCAGGCACCCCGAAGGGGCGTACGTGGCGCCGAGGATGATGGTGACGATCCAACCCCACTTGTTGCCGCGGCCGAGGCCCCACGCGGCGAGGAAGTTGACCACGCCGACGCCGACACCGACCACGAGCAGCAGCGCGACCATCAGCAGCTGGAAGGCGAGCGGGACCTCCGGGTCGAGGAAGAGCAGGGGGGAGAACACGATGCCGAGGGCGCAGTAGCAGATGCCCACGAAGATCAGGCAGATGCGGCTCCACTTGATCCACGGTGAGGTCAGCAGGAGGTCGTCACGATCCAGTTCGTCCATGGTCAGCTCTCGTCCGTGTCCCAGCCGTCGTCGCAGCCGGGATCGTCTGCGTCGATGTCGCCGTCGCCGTCGTCGTCGATGCCGTTGGAACAGGCGGTGAGTTCGCCGTCGCCCTCCTCGGGCTGGAAGATGTTGCGGCAGCTGGTGTCGTCGAGGTCGACCCAGCCGTCGCCGTCGTCGTCGGTCCGGTCCATGCACACGTTGTCCAGGACGAAGAACGAGACCAGCTGGTACTCCCCCTCGAGGCCGAGGATGGGCTCGTTGGGGTTGGCGATGTCCGCGAAGACCAACCCGCCGATCATCCACACGTCCACGTAGGTGGTGTCCGGGGGGACGAAGTAGGTGTAGGCGCCGTACCCGTCGAGCTGGCCGGCGTGGCCGGGGACCATCCAGACGGCCTCGACGGGCCCGAGACCCAGGTTGCCCTCGGCCCAGGGGCCGGTGGTATCGCAGTACTGGCCGAAGGTCCCGTCACCGATGACGAAGGGATCGTCGCCGACGAACGTGTCCGCGAGGGTGGGGTCTCCGGCGATCTGATCGCAGCTGACGAAGGTGACGGGGTGAATGGTCCAGATCCACTCGACCATGGGATCGGTGCGGTACATCTCCCAGCCCGGCGGGCAGGGGGACGGTGACCATGCCAACGAGGTCCACGAGATCACCTCGTCGGTGTAGCCGTAGTAGTCCTGCCGGCCTCCGGCGCCGAAGGTGAACGCGGCGTTCACGTCGAGGGTCTCCTGGCAGATCACGGCGTGCTGATCGTCCAGCAGAGGGATGTCCACGGTGACGTCCGCCGGACCGCCCGCCCCGCCGCCGGTCACGTCCAGCGTCATGGCGACGACGAAGTGCGCCGGGGGATCGGCGCACTCGCCGTCCTCTTGGTCCCGCGCGCCGTCGCAGTCATTGTCTTCCCCGTCCCCGCAGATCTCCACGGCGTCGGGGTGGATGTAGGCGTTGTCGTCGCGGCAGTCGCCCGTGCAGGTGGAGAACCCGTCGCCGTCCACGTCGGCCAGGGAGAGGGCGGGGTCGGTGTCGTCGCAGTCGCCGTCGCAGGTGGAGAATCCGTCGCCGTCCACGTCCGCGGGGTTGGCCTCCATGTCGTCGTCGTTGCAGTCCCCGTCGCAGGCGGAGAAGCCGTCCCCGTCCTGGTCCTCGGGGGTCAGCGCCGCCTCGTGATCGTCGCAGTCGCCCTCGCAGCCGCTGTACCCATCGCCGTCGGCGTCCACCTCCTCCTCGCCCACCTCGCCGTCGCAGTCGTTGTCCTGGCCGTCGCAGGCCTCCTCGGCGCCAGGGTAGGTGAAGACGTCGCTGTCGTCGCAGTCGATGGCGTCGTCCTCGCCGCACTCGATGAAGCCGTCGCCGTCGTCGTCCCGTTCATCGGCGAGCAAGGCGCCGTCGCAGTCCCCGTCCACCCCGTCACACACCTCGATGGCGTGGGGGCCGATCAGCGCGTCGAGGTCGTCGCAGTCCCACTCCCCAGAGAACTCGGGGGCGTCGTGGGGGTAGCCGTCGCCGTCGTGATCCGAGCCGTCCGCGCCGTCGCAGTTCTGGTCGAGGCCGTCGCCCCAGGCGTCCTCGGCGCCCGGGAAGATCAGCGCGTTGGCCGGACCACAGTCCTGCTCGTCGTCCCAGCCGTCGCCGTCGAAGTCGAAGTTCGGGGCCGCGTCCTCGCAGCCGGGCGCGAGCACGGCCATCAGCAGCGCGGTGCGGGCCAGGGTCCAGCGCACGTCAACAGCCTCCGGGCCCCCCACCGGAGCACCAGAGTATCAAGACCCTCGCCCCCTGTCCCGGGTCCGGCGCGCTCCAGAGCCCTTGACGCACGCGTGACTTGGGAGCAAAAGGGGACGTGCATCTGATCGACAGCCTCTCCCCCCGGGGGAGCGAGGAGATCCCATGAAGATCGTCATGGCCTATTCCGGAGGGCTCGACACCTCCGTGATGATCCCGTGGCTCAGCGAGAACTACGGCGACGCCGAGATCGTCGCCTACACCGGCGATCTCGGCCAGGGCGAGGACCTGGCGGCCATCGAGGCCAAGGCGCTGAACACCGGCGCGGTCAAGGCGGTGGTGGAGGACCTCACCGAGCCGTTCGTCGAGGACTACATCTACCCGGCGCTGCAGGCGTCTGCCATCTACGAGGGGCTGTACCCCCTGCACACCGCCCTGGGCCGCCCGCTGATCGTCAAGCGCATGGTGGAGCTGGCCGAGGCCGAGGGGGCCGACGCGGTGGCCCACGGCTGCTCGGGCAAGGGCAACGACCAGATCCGCTTCGACGTGGGCTTCATGTCCCTGGCGCCCCAGCTGAAGATCATCACGCCGTTGCGCGAGTGGGAGCTGGTCACCCGCGAGGACGAGTTCGACTACGCCCGCGAGCGGGGCATCCCCCTGCCCATCACCAAGGACAAGCCGTTCTCCATCGACGAGAACATCTGGGGCTGCGCCATCGAGTGCGGCGAGATGGAGGACCTGTGGACCGAGCCGCCGGCGGATGCCTGGCGGATGACCAAGGACCCGGCCATGGCACCCAAGGGGTCCGTGGAGATCGTCATCGGCTTCGACCAGGGTATCCCCGTGTCCCTGGACGGCCGCGAGATGGGCGGCGTGGAGCTGATCCGGTACCTCAACGACCTGGCGGGCACCTTCGGCGTCGGCCGCATCGACATGGTCGAGAACCGCGTGGTGGGGCTGAAGTCACGCGAGGTCTACGAGGCCCCTGCCGCCACCTTGTTGCACATGGCCCACACCGAGCTGGAGCGCATCTGCCTCGACCGCGCCACGTCCAACTACAAGCGCAAGATCTCCCAGGACTTCGCCAACCTCATCTACGACGGCCTGTGGTTCGGCCCCCTGCGCGAGTGCCTGCAGGCCTTCGTCACCGAGTCCCAGCGCACCGTGACGGGCGACGTGCGGGTGCGCGTCTCCGCCGGCCTGGCCCGGATCACCGCCCGGCGCTCACCGTTCTCCCTGTACGAGGACGGCCTCGCCACCTACTCCGAGGGAGACACCTTCGACCGAACCACCGCCAAGGGGTTCGTCGACCTCTACGGGCTCTCCTACAAGACCGTGGCCGAGAAGCGGCGGCAGCACGGCAAGCCCGCGGCGTCGCGGAAGGCGGACTGATGGCGCTCTGGGACGGCCGCTTCGACGACGACCCCAGCGAGGAGATGCAGGCCTTCTCCGCCTCGCTGGACGAGGACCTGCAGCTGTTCGAGGAGGACATCGCCGGCTCCCTGGCCCACGTGACCATGCTCGGCGAGGTGGGGTTGCTGGCCGCGGAGGAGGTCGAGGTGATCCGCCTGGGCCTGCTGTCGGTGCGCGAGGAACTCCGCCAGGGCCAGTACCAGCCCGAGGAGGCCCTCGAGGACGTGCACATGGCCGTGGAGGCCCGCCTGATCGAGAAGGTGGGCGAGGTGGGCGGCAAGCTCCACACGGCCCGCTCCCGCAACGACCAGGTGGCCACGGACGTGCGGCTGTGGCTCAAGCGCAGCATCGAGTGGCTCGACATCACCCTGGCCCGCCTGGTCGAGGCCCTGCTGGACCGCGTCGAGGCCGACGGCCGGACCCTGATGCCCGGCTTCACCCACCTGCAACGCGGCCAGCCCATCTGGCTGGGGCACCACCTGCTCGCCTACGCCTGGATGGTGTCGCGGGATCGCCAGCGCCTCGCCGACGCCCTGGTCCGCGTGGACCGCTGCCCCCTCGGCGCGGGCGCCATGGCCGGCACGCCCCACCCCATCGACCGCGCCCGCACCGCCGCGCTGCTCGGCTTCGCCGAGGTAGCGGACAACGCCATGGACGCCGTGGCGGCCCGGGATCACCTCCAGGAGGTGTCCGCCGCCTGCGCCATCGCCATGACCCACCTCTCGCGCATGTCCGAGGAGCTGGTGCTGTGGTCCTCGCGGGAGTTCGACCTGATCCGCGTGGGCGAGCAGTACGCCACCGGCTCCTCGATCATGCCCCAGAAGCGCAACCCCGACGCCGCCGAGCTGGTCCGCGGCAAGGCCGGCCGCGTGTACGGCGATCTCCAGGCCCTGCTGGTCATGGTCAAGGGCCTCCCGCTGGCCTACAACCGCGACCTCCAGGAGGACAAGCGCGCCGTGTTCGACGCCGTGCAGACCACCGGCGCCTGCGCCTCCATCTGCGCCGGCATGTTCGCCACGCTGACCGTGAACCGCGACCGCTACGACGCCGAGCTCCGCTCCGACTTCCTCCTCGCCACCGAGCTCGCCGACTACCTCGCCGCCAAGGGCGTGCCCTTCCGCGAAGCCCACCACGTCAGCGGCCGCCTCGTGCGCTGGTGCGAGGGCCGGGGTGTGGGGTTCGACGCCCTCACCCTCGACGTGCTGCGCGAGCACCACGACGCCTTCGACGCCGACGCCCTGCAGTGGCTCGATCCGGTAGCCGCGGCCGAGCGACGCGACTCCTTTGGCGGGACCGCGTACAGCGAGGTCGAGCGCCAGGTGAAGACCCTCCGCGAGACCCTTTAGGAGCCTGTCGGCCTCACCACGGCGGTCTCGTGATACTCTGTCCACTTGGTGGATTTCTCGAGGAGGGACACCCCCGTGGCGGGTACGCTCGCACCCTGCTTCATCCCGGCGACGTTGCTGGCCGCCGGCGTCCTTCACAAGGTGAGCGTGACGCGGCTGGGCGCCGATCGGGCCCAGCTGTCCGGTGACGTCCCGTGTGCGGTCGGCGAGCGGCTGCAGCTGGAGATGGACCGGCCCACGGACGGGCTGCGTATCCGCGTCCTCGTCCACGTCACCGCCGTGAAACGCGAGGGCGCTCAGTGGGGCTGGAAGCCCTCCATCCACGTTCGGCTGGAGCTGGCTCTGGAGCGGGCTCTGGTGGTGGCCGACGGCGACGAGATGTCCGAGGACAACCTCCCCGGCGAAGAGCCTTCCCTCGAGATCGTGGAATCCCAGGAAGCCCCCCCCGCGGAGGTCGCTCTGGAGATCGAGGACGACGACGATCTGCACCAGGTCGCCGACGGACCGAGCCAGACCGACGACGAGTCCTTCTCCTTCGAGGTGGCCGAGTCCGACCTGGACATGGCCTCCATCACCCTGCCCGAGTTCGGGGACTCCGGCGACGACGACGAGTCCGAACCGGAGTTCGTGCCCGAGGTCATCGAGCCCCAGGTGCACACCCTCGACGACATCGTCCCGGAGCCCACCGCCGAGGTTCAGGAGGAGCCGCCGTCCGCGTCCACCAGCGCCGAGACCCACGCCCCGTGGGACACCGCCGAGATCACCACGCCACCGTGGGAGGACTACGCGGATCCAGCCACGGAGTCCCTGTCCACCGGCATCGAGGCGCAACCGCCCAAGGCATCCCCGAGACGTCCAGGGGTCCGGACACCCTGGGACCCGTCCCAGGATCGCGACTCGTCCGAGGCCGAGCGGGAGGCGCGCATCGTGTCCCAGGTCACGGTGAGCTACCTGTGCGCCGGCAAGAAGCGATTCGGGACCGCCCAGGACTTCAGCCGCCGGGGGATGTTCGTGGCCGTCCCCGACAAGGATCCCTTGCCCCTCGTCGGAGCCATCGTGCGCGTGGGCTTCCCCATCGAGCTCCCCCACGATCTCGTGGTGGCCAGGATGACCACGGAGGTGCGCTGGAGCTACGGCGAGGACTCGCCCAACTCACCCGGCCGCGGCGTCGGGCTGCAGATCTCCGCGTTCGACACGGCCGCCGAGCAGCGGCAGTACGAGGCATACGCGCGCTCGATCATCGACAACACCCCGGGGCCGAGAGAGCCCCTGGAGGACTGACCCTTCCGGCGCCGCCGGGCGCTGGACGTGGGAGGAACCCTTGCCCGATCAGACCACCCCAATCGACGCGCCGTCCGTGGCCGAGCTGGGCCTGGACGAGGACAGCGAGGCGTCCGAGCATTCGGAGGTGAGGATCTCCACCGCCGAGCAGCTGGAGCAGACCCGGGCGGAGCTCGACCGCTACAAGCTCAAGGCCTCGCGACTGGACAACCGCGTCTTCCAGATGCGGACCTTGCTGCAGTCGGGCAAGGGCTTCTCCGAGATCATGAACATCGAGTCGTTGCTCGACGCCTTCCAGGCCGTGTGCCGCGAGCGCTACGGCGTCGAGACCTCCGCGATGATGCTCGTGGACGACCTGGATCCCAACGAGGTCTTCTACCGGGTCCGCTCCTTCCACGGGCTGCCGCACACCTTCGTCGACGTGGACGGCGAACAGGAACAGATGCTGCTGTTCAAGATCCCCCACGACCAGGGCATGCTGTGGCAGGTGATCCACCAGGGTCACGTGTTCAGCGTCCGGGACATGGAGGGGCGCCCGCGCTTCGCCACCGCGGCCCGGCACTGGAACCTCGAGGTGCTGGAGTCCGACGTCTGGGTGCCCCTGATCCACGGCAGCGAGGTGCTGGGCATCCTCACCCTGGGCACCTGCGAGGACGGCTCGCAGATCCCCGAGGAGGAGTTCGACTTCCTCGAGGAGATCGCCAACGTCGCCGCCACGAACATCGACTCCACCCTCAAGTACGAGAAGAACTCCCGCATCCTGTCCAACCTGCGCACCCTGTACGACGTCAACCAGCAGCTGGCCAACGTCAACGACTTCAAGCAGCTGTCCATCGAGACGCTGGCCACGGCCGTGGGCGCCCTCAACGCGCAAAAGGCCAACCTGATGCTGTACAACGCCGAGACCCAGCAGCTGGAGATCAAGGTGGTGTGGGGCAACATCCCCGACCACGTGCGCGACGCCATCAACGACGGCCGCATGGAGACCAAGACCTTCGGCATCGGCGAGGGGGTGGCCGGCGAGTCGGCCCAGAAGCGCAAGCCGGTTCGCATGAACAACCGCACCGATATCCGGCAGGTGGGCCGCAACATGGTCTACTGCATCCTCGCCGTGCCGATGATCTACGGCGGTGAGGTGGTCGGCGTGATGACCCTGACCAACAAGGTCAAGACCGACGACGAGGGGGAGCTGGTCCTGGACACCCTGGGACGGTTCGGCGAGGAGGACGAGTCGCTGCTGCTGGGTCTGGCCGACAACGCCGCGGTCAACCTGCACAAGGCGCGGCTGTACAGCGCGTCCATCACCGACCGGCTGACCGGCCTGTACAACGCCCGTCACTTCGAGTCGCGCCTGGACGGCTGCGTGGCCCAGGCCGTGCTCGACGGCGAGCCCCTGGCCCTGGCGGTCACCGACATCGACCACTTCAAGCGGTTCAACGACACCTACGGCCACCAGGCCGGGGACTTCGTGCTCGCCGAGACGGCCCGCTTGCTCGGTGAGACGGTGCGCGAGGAGAGCCTGGACGCCGCCTTCCGCTACGGCGGCGAGGAGTTCTGCATGGTGATGCCCAACACGGACGTCGCCACCGCGGGCAAGTTGCTCGAGGGCTACCGCAAGCGGATCGAGGAGGCTCGCTTCGACTACGAGGGCCAGGAACTCCGCGTGACCGTGTCGGTGGGCCTGTCCGCCTGCCCCAAGGACGCCATGTCCCGCGTCACCCTCTTCGAGTTCGCCGACACCGCCCTGTACGCGTCCAAGGAGGGCGGCCGAAACCGGGTCAGCCGATACGCCGAGGGCGAGTCCGTGCTCGTGACGGACGTCCAGGACTGAGGACCGCTCCCGCCGGCTCTCGCGTTCCCGCGCGCGCCGCCGCGTGGTAGCCTGTTGCGGCTGGTGGGGAGGTGCCGAGGAGGACTGTGCAGTGCCGGTCAGCGGCGACGCCACACTCAGCCCCTGCTTCATCCCGGCGAGGCTGTACCTCGACGACGCGGTCCACGACGTCAACCTGACGCGCATCGGCCCCGATCAGGCCCTCATCTCCTCCAGCGCCCCCGTGGACGTGGGAGCCGAGGCCGCCCTCGAGCTCAACCGCCCCACCGATGGCCAGCGCGTGCGCATCCCGGTCCGCGTGACCTCTGTCCGGCGCGAGGGCAACCTGCGCGGCTGGACCCCGTCGTTGCTCGTGGTCTTCGACCAGCCCCTCGACCAGGGTCAGGAGGTGGGATACGAGGAGACCCAGGAGCTCAGCTACTCCATGGACGACGACTCGTCGGCCTTCGAGCACTTCACCATGGAGGAGCTGCTCCCGCCCGAGCCCACCAGCCTCCACGACGACATCGAGGAACGCATCGCGGATCTACCCACGGCCCTCGATCCCCCCGCCGATGACGTGCTGCCCGAGCTCGAGACCGGCGCCTGGGAGGACATCTCCACCGACGGCGCCCCTGGCTGGGGCGGCGTCGGCGCCGAGTCCCTGCCCCCCGGCGCCCTCGATCTGCTCGAGGACGACTCCCTCGACGAGCCGGGCACCGGCGACTCCGAGCCGTCCGGCGCCAACATCTCCATCGACGCGACCCTCCCCCCCGAAGACTCGCACATGCCCCCCGGCGCCAGCCTCTCCGACGACGGCGAGCTGCCCGATCCCGACTCCCTCACCAGCTCCGAGTTCAAGGTCGACTGGCGCCCCGAGCGCGGCACCCCCCGCCGCGACAGCGCCGTCATCCCCTACCTCGACGATCCCGACGCCATCGAGCCCCTCACCGGCGAACGCGAGGCCCGCGTCCTGTCCGAGGTCGCCGTCGGCTACATGCTCGCCGGCCGCCGCCAGGCCGCCACCGTCCAGGACTTCGGCAAGGAGGGGCTCTACCTCGCCGTGGAGCAGAGCTCCACCGTCCCCACCGAGGGCGACGTCCTCCGCATCGACTTCCCCGTCGTCACCCCCTCCGAGGTGCTGATGGTCCGCATGTTCGTCCAGGTCCGCTGGAGCTACGGCGCCGCCGAGCCCGGCACCTCCGGCCGCGGCGTCGGCGTCCAGATCATCGACTTCGAGAACCCCGCCGAGCGCCAGGTCTACGAGGACTACGTGACGAATCTGCTGGCGGACTCGACGGCCTGATACGCTCCTTCCCCCTTTCCTCGCCCCCATCGAATGACCTCCCCCCTCACCCGTCCGTCTGATCATGGACCGGAACGAAAACCGACCCGCTGGTGTCGAAGATATCGAATGTGTTCCCCGACTCCGGAATCGCCGGTTCAAGGGATAAGGGACACGGAACACGGAGAGAACGGTGCGGAGACGACGTAACAACATCGAGAGCTTCACTCCCCGCCGCGACCGCCGCTGTCCCGTCTGTGGAAGTACGATTCGCGTCGATCATTTCCCGTCGGGTGCGGCCGTGCGCTGGTGCCCGGGGCGCTGCTGGGGCCGGATAGAGAGCAGCAGCGGGGACGTGATCGAGGAGACCATCAGCCGTCTACCCTACGGCCGTGAAGCCCAGCTGGGCTCCACGATGCAGGCCAAGGCTGCGGGGTAGGCGGCAGGATTCAGCAGCGGCTGGGTGGCCCGGTTTGGCCCCGACAGCCCTACCAGGCGGTCCTATCCCCCTCCATGAGGGCCTCCCGACCGCCCGGCCGCTGCGACTACCTCCTTGTCCAGAATCCCCAATCCCAATCCCTACTCGACCGGCTCCGGCGCCGTCGCCGGGACCACCTTGCGGAAGACCTCCTTGGGCCAGCGCAGGGCGCCGTCGACCATCAGCAGGTCGTAGCGGGTGTGGATGCGGAACAGCTCCTCGTTGGTGCGCAGGTAGGGCTGGAGCACGTTCCAGTCCTCCTGGAAGAAGGGATCGAAGCGTGCGCCGTTGAGCTGGGCCTCGGAAACGGTGAAGTAGGGGTCGTTGAGGTAGCAGCAACCGCCGCTGGCCAGCGAGAACAGGTTGGTGCCGGGGTACTTGGTCTCGAGGCCGTAGACGCGGCCGTCGTCGAGGTTGCACACGCCGTTGATCACCAGGAACCCGCCGTCGGTGACGAGGCCGGCCATGAAGCTCTCGGCGGCGTAGTCGAGGCAGGTGCCGTTGACCACCACCCGGACATTGCCCACGGCGTTGATCAGGGGGCGGCCCGCGGTGTTGCCGCGGACGTAGACCTCGCCGCCCTTGGCGCCGTACAGCAGGGTCTGCCCCACGTGACCGTGCACGATGATGCGGCCGGACTTGAGGATCTGGCCCACCTGGTCCTGGGCGTCGCCGTGGACGTGGATCTCTGCGCCGTCCATGCCGCTGCCGAGGTAGTCGCCGGACGACCCGTAGACGTCGATGTGGACGCCGCCGGAGGACGGGCCCAGGCCGCAGCCGATGAAGCGGTGCCCGCGGCACCCGTGGACGGCGAACCTGCGCCAGCCCAGCTCGTAGGCGCGCACCAGGAGCCGGGCCACCGAGTCCGGCCCCTCGATCTCGAAGCCGCGGGCGTCGATGGCCAGCTGGCCCGAACCGGGCGATGGCGCGTCGAGGCGATCGACCGTGTCGCGATCCACGCGCTGGGACGCGTCGCCGTTGGTCACGGGCTCGCCCACGGTGGGCAGGGCCTGGAGCAGCTGGGTGATGGCCGCGGTGGTCATGGCGCGCAGCGCCGCGGGTTTCTTGTCCCCGGTGTCGTAGCGCTGGTCCAGCAGCAGCGTGAGGAACTCCAGCGCGGCGGTTCGACGTTCGCCCCCGTCTCGGGCGGCGGACACGGCGCGGCCGAGGACGCGCTCGATCTCGGCGAAGTCCCAGCGGGGTAGGCGGCGGACGGCCTGGTCGAAGGCCGCGCGGGGGCCGGCGGCGTCGAGCAGGGTGGTCCAGTCCACCTGGACGTCGGTGGTGCCGGTGGTCGTGAGCTCGATGGGCGGCAGGGGATAGTCGGGCTGCCGGGCGCGCTCGAGGACCTCCACGGGGTTGCCGAACTTGTCGGTGCAGGTCACCGGCGAGGGCTCGGTCCCCACGGCGCCGGTGGTGAACACGAAGGAGCCACCGTCGGAGTAGCTGCCCCCGCGGGCGTTCCAGTATCGATCGGCGAGGGGGGCCACGCGGCGGTCGGTGGCCGACAGGGACTCCAGGTATGCGTCGATGGCCTGCTTCTCGCTGGCCACGAGTCCCACCTGGACCTCGCCTCCGTGCAGGGCGAACACCTGGGGCCGGAGCATGGACGTGTCGGTGATGCCCACCAGCTGCACGGCCTGTTGCTCGTGCAACGAGCGCGCGACGATGAAGAAGAAGGGGCCGTCCGGGCTGCCGTGGAGGTGGCTCGCGCGCAGGGCGCGGTACACCCGCTGGCGGTCCTTGGGCAGCAGCTCGAAGTCCCGCTCGGTGGTGGGGGCGAGGGCCTCGGTGATGTGCTCGAGCGGATACCCGTAGACCCGGTTGTACAGGTCGAACAGCAAGATGGCGACCTCGGTGTCCGTCAGGAACAGCGGCTCGATCCCCTTCTGGCCGAGGTACTCGACGATGGCGCAGTAGTTGGCCAGGTCGCCGTTGTGGACCAGGGCCTCGTCGAGGCCGGCGAAGGGGTGGGCGCCGCCGGGGTGCCAGACGCGCCCCCGGGTGGGGTAGCGCTGGTGACCGATCCAGACGCGGCCGTGGAAGTCGTCGAGGAGGTAGTACTTCAGGATGTCCTCGGCGAACCCCACGCCCTTGAGGATCATCAGGTCCCGGCCGTGGCTCAGCACGAACGCGCGCGGGTCCTCGGCCGAGTACAGGGCCTTGTTCAGGGCCAGGGAGTTGCGGCTGATGAACTCGGTCTCGGCCGCCTCGCCGGGCTCGATGCCCAGCTCGCCGGCGAACCGCTGGAGCACGTCGGGCTTCACCCGGACGAAGTAGCGCACCACGTCGGGCGGCCGGAGCTCGAGCTTGCCCGCCTCGCGTGGATCGTCCACGTGGGCCAGCTCCTCGGCCTGAGCGATCTCGAAGTGCGGCGAGACGAAGGTCTGCTCCACCTCCCCGCGGACCTCGGGATCCATCAGGGCCACGTGCAGGGCGAAGTGGGTGGGGTACTCCGGGAAACAGCCAGCCACGGCGATGCCGCCGCCCTTGCCGTTGCCGCGGTTGTTCATCTGCAGCAGGGGGCGGTGCAGGTGCTTGCCGGCCACCGGCTCCGAGGCCACGACCCCGATGACGCCGCAGCCCCCCTCGCACGCCTCCTTGGGCCGCTCCAGGGGACGCGCAGCGCCCATCTCGGCTCGCCGGGACTCCACGATGGCGCGGGCGATCAGGTGATGATCGATCATGACGCCCTCCCTCGCAGCCGAAGAAGCTCACTGCGCCCGCGCAGCGCCGCCGCGCTGGGCACGCCCAGGCGCGCGAGGATCCATCTCAGCTCCGCCTCCCAGCAGCGGGCCATGTTCACGATCCGCTGGTGGATCCAGTCCGCGTCCAGGTGGGCCTGGAGCTCCGCGTCGGTGGTGGCGATACCCCGCGGACAGCCGCGGTCCTTCTCGCAGTTGCGGCACAGCACGCACTCGATGGCGACGAGCTCGGACGTGCCCACGACCACCCCGTCGGCGCCCAGGGCCATGGCCTTGACCATGTCCATGGGGGTGCGGATGCCGCCGGACGCGATCAGCACGATCTCGTCCCGGATTCCCTCGCCCTCGAGGAAACGGTGAGTGCGCGACAGGGCCAGCTCGATGGGCATGGCGATGTTCTTCTTGGCCACCTCGGGCGCGGCGCCGGTGCCGCCGTACGAGCCGTCCAGGTGCACGATGTTGGCGCCCGCGTGGTACGAACCCACGGCGACCATGTCCACGTCCCCGGGGGTCGAGACCTTCACCGACACCAGCAGCTCGGGGTTGATCTGGCGCACCCAGTCCACGTGCTTGCGGTGGTCCTCGATGGAGTAGACGCTGTGGAAGGGGAACGGGCTGAACAGGGCCGTCCCCGGGACGGCCTCGCGCAGCTTGGCCACCGTCGGGGTGTTCTTGTCCCCCAGCAGGTGGCCGCCCAGGCCGGGCTTGGCGCCCTGGGCGTACTTGAACTCCACCATCCGCGTCTGCTGAATGGTCTTCTCGCTGACCCCGAAGTAGCCGGTCGCGACCTGGGTGATGATGCTGCGGGCGTAGGGGGTCAGCTCCTCGGGGAAGCCGCCCTCGCCGGTGCACGTGAGCGTGCCGAGCTCGGTGGCGGCGCGGGCGCGGCCGGTCATCACCTCGCGGCTGACCGAGCCGTAGGACATCCCCCCGCCGTAGAACGGCAGCGGCAACCGGATGCGTGGCCCGAACTCGCGCCGGTTGAGGTCCAGCCCGAGGTCCACGTCGGCCGGATCCACGGGGTCGCCCCCGGGGACCAGCTCCAGCAGGTCGAAGCCGCCGTCCGTCTCCCCCAGCGCCGTGGAGTCGCCGTGGGCCACCGGCGGCAGGCCCGCCGCCCGGTTCCAGGTCTCCACCATCAGATCGTGGGTCCAGCGGTGGTTCTCGTGGACCGCGAGACGCCGATCGCGCTGGACCTGGATCGCGCCGTTGGGGCAGCTGGCGGCACAGCCGTCGCCGCACTCGGGCCCCACGCACGCCTCCTCCAGGGGGGGAGGCGGCTCGCGCAGGCCCCCGGGCCAGCGCAGCACGCCGCGGGTGCACAGGTCCACGCAGCGGCCACACCGCTGACAGTCCTCGGTCCGCCGGACCCGGTACGGGCCATAGGCGGCGCGCATCCTGCTCTCGAACCGGGGAGCTGCCGTCCGCACGTCCGCGCCCGGTGCGGGCAGGGGACGGTCCTCGCTGGCCAGGGGGGACAGATCGTCGAAGAACTCCTTCTCCAGATCGTCCGCGAACAGCCCACGGCCCACCTCGCCGCGCAGACGCCGCACCTCGCGTATGCCCATGGCCCCGAGCACCTCCAGGAGCTGGTTGCGCCACGACGACATGAGGTTGACGACCCGGCGAACGCCCCACTTGGGCGAGAGGTGGTCCAGGTGGAGCACGCAGCCTTCCCCGCCCTCGCAGGTCCGGCAGACGCGGCACCCCAGGGCCAGCAGCGGGGGGACGTCCAGGACCACGGCGTCGGCCCCGAGCAGGATGGCCTTGGGCAGGTGCTCCGCGCGGGCGATGCCGCCCGACGCCAGGAGAGTGAGCTGGTCGCGGAGCCCGGCGGCCACCAGGGCCAGGTGCGTCTCCCGGATGGCCCGGGTCACCGAGGTGTGATCCCCCTGGCCGTCCGCCCAGCGGCCCAGCCAGTGGCACGAGAGGTGGATGGCGTCGATGGGACCGGCGGCCAGCGCCGCGGCGCGCTGGGGCGCGTCGGGCGTGGCGGGCAGATCCACCACCACGAGCAGGTCGCGGTTGTTCGCGCGCAGCTGGGCCACCCGGGTCTGGAGCTCCGGACCGTCGGCGAGCTCGACCACGGCGGCGTTGCGCACGAGATCGCCCGCGTCGAACAGTCCACCTCCGCCGATCGCAGGGGCCAGCTGGCCGTCGGCGCCGAAGCAGCGGTCGTCCAGGTGCACCACGGCGTGGTTGCGGTTCTCGCGCAGGTAGCGCGCGGCGCGCTGGTCGAACTCGTCGCCGCCGGTGGGCTCGCGCAGGGCGCACAGCTGGTGCAGATCGGCCAGCGCGAAGGTCTTGAGCTCCATGGCGGCGCGGAGCAGCACCGAGGAGATGCGCAGCCCGCCCGGACCGAGGGGGAGCCTCCCGAACAGCATGGGCACCGGGATCTCGCGCGTGAGCGGGATGCGGTCGAGCAGCCGGCCCTCGTCGTCGAACCGCAGGCCGCTGATGTCCGGCAGCTTGCGGCCCAGATCGAACTCGGTGGAGATGTACTCGCGGCCGTGGATCCCGTCGCGTGTGGGCCGCACGATCTCCGACATGTCGGTCCAGATGGCGTCGAACCCCTGCCCGCGGAACCGACCGCCGTAGCCTGCGCCGCGGACCGGGATCTTCCCGTCGGTGGCCTCCTGCCAGCTGGTCAGCACCGTGTCGACGTCGTAGGGGGGGGTGCCGATGGCGCCGAGTCCGGGGTTGGCCTCCACCTCCAGCGCCCGGCGGGGGCACTGCTGGACGCAGACCAGGCAGGCCCGGCAGATCTCGGAGATGGGATCGGCCATGGCCCTGGGATCGTCGTCGTCGCGCTCGTGGACTCCGTAGATGCACACGTGGGTGCACTCGCCGCACGAGATACACCGCGGATCGCGCGTCACCTGATAGCGCCCGTCGGGTCGGACCGCCGGCTCGCTCAGCTCGGTGTGGACCTCGAACTTACCGCCCATCGTGCACGTCCCCTTCGCGAATCATGGGAGCGCCGAGGCCAGCACGCGGGCGCGCGACTGGTCGACCTGTCGTGTGAACTTCTCGAGGGTCTCGCGTATCCGTTCGGGGCCGTCGAACCGCGCCTCGACCAGCGCCTCGAGGTCCTCCCAGGACGTCACCAGATCCAGCCCGCGGGCGCACACCTCCGCGCACTGGCCGCACTTGAGGCAGCGCAGCGCTCCGAGGAGATCGCCGTGGTCGGTGGCGTCCCCGTGCGCCAGCCGCTTGACCAGCGCCAGCTTGGCCCGGGCGGACACGGTCTCGTTGCCGGTGGCGGCCACGGCGGGGCAGATCGGCACACAGGCGCCGCAGCCCACACAGCGGTCTGCCGTGGTGGCGGGGCGCGTGGAGGGATCGTGCCGCCGCATCACCCACGGTGTGGTGATGGACGCCATGCCCACGGACGTGGGGTACAGGCCGGGGTTCATCATCGCGGACAGGACGCCTGCGCGGCTGCCCACGCCGAAGAACTTGCCCGGGTTGAGCAGCCCTCGCGGGTCCCACCGGGTCTTCCGCTGGGCCAGGTCGCGGACCCGGTCCGCGCCGAAGTGGTCGCGCGCGAACGGCGTGTTCCAGATCCCCACGCCGTAGGGCCTACCCTGGTGCTTCACCGCCAGCGCGGTCAGGGCCGCGGCCAGGGGGGTGAGCATCAGGTGATGCCAGGGCTGCCTGGGGTCCGCGGGGAACAGCAGCAGGGCCAGCACGCCCGGATCCTCGCCGCCCCCCACGACGTGTCCGTGGAGGTGCAGCGGCACCTTGTAGCGCCCGGCGAGCCCCTTCGCGGCCGCCATGAATCCAGCCACGCAGGAGGCGGGCAGCAGGGCCTCGCTGGCCAGGAACACCGGCCCCAGGGGGCTGTCCATGGGGAAGAAGCGGTGCTGCCAGAGCCGTGACGTGACCGCCTCGGACAGGTTGCGGGCGCCGGGCTTGTCCAGCTCGGGGAGGTCGTCTCCGGCATCGGTCTCGAGGAGCAGGACCTCGCCCGGCTTCTCCCCCTCGACCAGCTCCTCGGCGCGCCCCATCAGGATCGCGGCGCGGGGGTTCGCCGCCTCGACGACGCGGGCCAGGTAGGCGCAGGCCGCCGCCAGGTCCTCGAACACCAGCCCGGCGAGCCGGGATCGGGCCCGGCAAGGCGCCACGCGCAGCGTCAGCCGGGTCAGGATGCCCATCTGACCCTCGGTGTCGAACAGATCCTCGAACCCGTCGTCCTCCCGCTGCAGGACCACGGGGCGTCCGTCGGCGTGCACCGCGCGCAGCCCCAGCACCTGGTCGGCGAGGGGGCCCGCGGCCAGGCTGCCGAGCCCGAGCCCGCCGGCCGACGCCCAGCCCCCCACCGTGCCGAAGGCGTTGGTGGGCCTGGACAGCAGGGTCAGGCCGTGGGGCCGAAGCACGCCCTGGAGGTGGTAGAACGACGTGCCCGCCGACACCTCCACCGCCGGGAGCTTCGGGTCGACCGAGGCCACCCCGGTCACCCAGGAGAGGTCGAGGACCGCCCCGCCGTCCACCGGGACAGCGCCGCCGAGCCCTGTGGAGCCGAGGCCGCGCGGGGTGATGGGCACCCCCTCGCTGGCGAGGCGCGCCACGGCCGCGGCCACCTCGCCCTCGGTCCGCGGCCGGACCACGAACCCGGGGTCCTTCCGGGCCAGCAGCCGGTCGAAGAGGGCCGGGGGTTCCCCCATGTCACGTCCCACCGCGCCCACCTCGGTGGGGTGGGCCAGGACGCGGTCCTCGCCCAGCTCCTCGGCCACGGCTCGCGCTGCGTCGGGAAGATCAGCTCGGGTCATCGTCGCCTCTACCCCTGGACACGTTCTTGGCGTTGCGCAGGGTCTCGAGCTTGTCGCCGAACTGCTCGCGCAGCCCGATCAGATCGGGCGGGGGGATCTTCAGCTCGGCGGCGATGCGGCCGATCTCGTTCTCCTCCACCACGGAGATGGAGCCGTCGGCCGCGGCCACGGCGAACAGGCACCGCATCAGGTCGATGCGCTGGTCGAAGGTGGAGAGCCGGCCGAACTCGCGCGTCACCAGGTAGTCCTCGGTGCCGCCGAAGAGCTGGGCCTGGCTCTTGGCGATCTGGACCACCAGCACCGCCATGTCGTCGCCGAGGCCACCGGCCTCGGCCACCACCCGTTCCATCTCGCGGGTCTCGTCGGCGGTGATCACCCGATCGGCCAGCGCGATCCGGCCCAGGACGTAGGCGAAGCTCGCCAGGTAGCGGGCGCGGTCGGGATCGAGGGCCTCGAGCTCCGACACGATCTTGCGCACCGACTGGGTCTCGGCGGCGGCAGTGTCACGGGTGGAACGAGGAGAGGTGAAACCTAGGAACTTCCAGAGCGACATCTCAAGTAGATATCACAGAAAAGGGGGGGATTTGGGGGGGGGATTTCAGATTTCAGATTTCAGATTTCTCGAAGAACTTTCACCTAGTCGGGTAGCTCGAGCTGGGCGGCCTCGCGGAAGGCCTTGCGGGCGCGGTGGAGGCGGGACTTGACCGCGGGCACGGAGAGGCCGAGGAGGGGGGCCACCTCTGCGGGGCGGCGGCCCTCGCCGTCCACCAGCAGCAGCACCGCGCGGTCGGACTCCTTCATGTCCAGGAGCAGGTCGGACATCTGCTTCATGAGCTGGGCGACGGCGGCTTGACGCTCCGGGTCGGTGGCGTCGTTGGCGCTGAGATCGAGCGGTGGCGGGCCGTCCTCGTTGGTCCGGTTGAGGATCGGCACGTGGAGCTTGGGGTCGTTCTTGCGGCCCCGGCGCTTCTTGGTGCAGGCGCTCATGGCCAGCCGGAACAGCCAACCGCGGACGGTGGCCTCGCCGCGGAAGCCCGGCAGGTATCGCATGGCCGCGATGTAGGTGTCCTGGAGCACGTCCTGGGCGTCCTGGGGATCGTTGCAGCGCGCGCGCGCCGCGGAGAGCAGCCGATCGCTGTAGCAGCGGATGATGTCGCCGAAGACGTCGGGGTCGCCGTCCGCGGCGCGGCGGGTCAGGTCCGCGTCGTCGCAGGCGGCCGCCGGGGTCGTTTCGCGGTCGTGGTCACCCATGTCCGTGCTCCTCGACAGCAACCCTAGCTCCATGTGTCCGCTTGTCAACCGCGTCCGCATGCGCTACGCCAGCTGTATGGGACACCTCGCATCTCAACACAAGGCGTATCAGGATCTCCGCGACCGGCTCGACCGGATGCCCATCGGCATGCCCGACGGGGAGGGGCTCTACGACATCCTGAGGTTGCTGTACACCGAGGAGGAGGCGCAGCTCGGCGCGCGCATGCCGGTGAAGCCGGCCACCCTCGAGCAGCTCTGCCGGAAGCTGGACATGCCGGAGGCCAGGCTGCTGCCGCTGCTCGAGCGCATGGCGGACGTGGGCACGGTGATGGACCTGGTCCATCCGAAGACGGGTCAGGTGCGCTATCTCCTGTCCCCACCGGTGGTGGGCTTCTTCGAGTTCTCGCTGATGAAGCGCCGCGAGGACATCGATCAGCCCGCCCTCGCCATGGCCATGGACGCCTACATGCACAGCGGCGCGTTCTTCGATGCGCCCGACGCGGACTTCACCACCATCGGCCGGACCCTGGTGCACGAGGACACCCTGGCCGGCGAGCTCGTCTCGGAGGTCCTGCCCTACGAGAAGGCCAGCGACATCCTGCGCAGCGCCAGCCGGATCGGCGTGGCCCTGTGCTACTGCCGCCACAAGGCCGAGCACCTGGGCCGGGCCTGCGACACCCCCCAGGAGATCTGCCTGAACATCAACGCGGGGTTCGACTACGTCAACCGCCACGGCATCGCCCGCGAGATCGACGTGCCCGAGGCGCTGGACATCCTGGCGAAGGCGCGGGAGCTGGGGCTGGTCCAGATCGCCGACAACGTGGCGCGCAAGCCCATCTACCTGTGCAACTGTTGCGGGTGCTGTTGCCTGCAGCTGCGGGCCATCAACCGCCACGGCGTGTCCCACGCGGTCCACACGAGCAACTTCATCGCGGCCATCGACGCGGATGGGTGCCGGGGTTGCGGCCGCTGCGCCCGCCGGTGCCCCGTGTCCGCCATCGAGCTGGAGCCGGTGCCGCGCGACGGCAAGCGGGTGGGCAAGATGCGGGCCCGCGTGGACGAGGACATCTGCCTGGGGTGTGGTGTCTGTCATGCCGCGTGCCGCCACGGGGTGTTGACCATGGCCCAGCGCGAGGTGCGCGTCCTGACGCCGCAGACCACCCTGGAGCGGGTGGTCCGGATGGCCCTGGACACCGGCAAGCTCCAGCACCTGCTGTACGACGAGGGGGACGGGCTGCCCTCCACGGTGGCCAACCGCGTGCTCGGCGCCGTGCTGCAGCTGCCGCCAGCGCAGCGCACGCTGGCCAACGAGCAGCTGCGCAGCCGGTTCGTGCACGGCGTGATCCAGCGCTTCACGGGTAGACGATGACCCGCCCCCTCGGAGGCCGACGTGCCTGACGACGAACGACTCGACGAGCTCCTCGACCAGGCCAAGGCGCCGCTGCTGGTGTCCATCGCCGCCGCGATCCTGGCCCTCGAGGGGTTCCTGCTCGCCACGGCGGGCGTGCAGAGTGTGCTGTTTCTGGACCTGGACGGGCTCTGGGCGGTGTTCCCGCCGCTGCAGCTCGGCTGTGGTGTGCTCGCCATCGCCGCGGCGTTCGGCATGGGCAAGCTGTCCGGGCCGGCGGGCCCGATCGCCCTGCTGCTGGCCCTGATGTGCGGGCTGGTCTCCGGGGGCTGGTTGCTGGCCAGCGCCGCCAACCTGGTGCTGTCGCCGGTGGTCTTCCTCGCCGCTGCGACCTCGGTGCCGGCATTTTTACTGGTCGCCGTGTCCATGTTCTCGTTCTTCCGCTGCGTGCGTGCCCGCAAGCAGCTCCGCGACGAGCTCGAGGAAGTGGTCCCCGGGTCGGGGAACCTGGGGCTCATCGCGGCGGTGGGGCTGGTCGGGCTCCTGGTCGCCGGGGTGCTCGTGGCGGGCAACATGGCGGTCGTGGGGCGGCCCATGTGGGTGGCCGTGGCCATCCGCGGCGGGGTCGATCCCGCGGCAGACGCCGGGTTCGCATCCGAGTTCGCGCGCCAGATCGAGCGCAGGGGCCTGGTGCCTGTGCTGGTCGAGGAGACCATGGCCGCCGACGCGACCCTGGAGGATGCGCGCAAGGCCGCCCGCAAGGCCGAGGCCGCCCACGTCATCGTGTTCGATCTCACCGCGGCGCAGGAGCGCCCCGGCATCCTGGCGGGCACCCACCTTCACGCCGTGACCTGCACCGCCACCTTCGCCGACGCCGACGGCGCAGTGGAGGAGGTCTCGGACCCCATCGAGTTCGCGTACGAGCGCGCCAGCGCCGGCGAGGTGGTCTCCAAGGTGAGCGAGACCCTGGCCGAGGCCTACGAGCCGTGGCTCGTCCAGCAGCTGTTCGCCAGCGAGGCCTTTGCGCCGGCGCTGGTGGGGGAGGTGGATCTGGAGGACGCGGTCGCGGCCATGGAGCTCGCCTCCATGGAGGCGGCGGTGTGGGACCGCAAGGCCGCGGCCGACGGGTACGGCGACTTCTGCGAGCTCGAGGTGGAGCGGCTGCAGGCCGCGCGCGCGACCGAGATCAACGAGGTGAAGTGCATCGAGCAGCCCTGCCGCCACTACACCCTCGTGGGGGTCGACGAGGCGGGCCGCGCCCTCGTACAGGAGGGCTCACGACACCCCCTGTTCAAGATCCCGCTGGCGGCCAAGAACTCCTGGATCGAGAGCCCCGAACGTCTCTTCGCCGTGGACCCGGCGCGGCCGGACGAGGAGGTGGACCTGCTGCGGGTGTCCAACTTCTACGACTTCGGCAAGGTGGACATCGAGGGCGCCTATGCGTCCCTGGAGACCTTCGACGCCCATCAACAGGAGGCCATCTACACCGTGGAGCTCGCCACGGGCAAACCCCGGGACATCGCCGCGCTGCAGTACCGCGAGCGCACCTCGTGGATCCAGGCCGCGCCCGGCGGCAACGGCGCCCTGGTCAAGATCAAGAAGGGACCGTGCCTGCTGGTGTCCTCGAACCGGCGCGTCGAGCTGCCTGCGTTCTCCCGCGCCCGGTGGGTCCTGCTGTCGTCCGGTCCCCACTTCCTCGCCCAGACCGAGGACCAGCGGATCGCCCTGTACGACCGCGACGGCCAGACCGGCGGTCGTACGGCCCGCCTGGACGGCTGGCTCTCGCAGGCCCGCGCCACCGACGAGGACTCCGTCGTGGTCGTCACCTCCGACAACGGCGAGTGCGGCCTCGTCACCCTGGACGCCGCGACCCTGGGGGTGCAGCGCCGCCAGGAGCTGCCCCGCTGCCTGAAGTCGCCCCAGATCCTGCCCGACGGCCGGCTCGTGGGCATCGCCGAGGTGTCCATGGAGGGCGACGATCCCTTCGACCGCGAGGTGGTGCTCTGGGATCCGGCGTCGGATGAACTCACCCAGCTCACCACCGGCTCCCTGGACGAGGAGACCGTGTACGCGTCGCCCGACGGGGATCGGGTGCTGTTCAACCGGCGCCTCGAGGACTGGCCGCCCGAGTACGACACCCGCACCTATCGGCGGCAGGTGTGCTGGCTGGACCTGGCTCCATGAAAGAGGCCCCGCCGGCGAGACGTGGAGGGCTCAAGATCGCCCTCGGCGTGGCCGTGGGCGCGCTGTTCTTCTATCTGGTCGCCCGCGGGATGGACTGGGACGGCGTGGGCGCGACCCTCGCCAGCTCCGAGCCCCTGTGGCTGATCCCCCTCGTGGTCGCGCTGATGGTGCACTTCGTGTTCAAGGCGCTGCGCTGGCGTGTCCTGCTCAGCGAGTCCGTGGACGTGAGCCGTTTCTTCGCCTTTCGGCTGATCATGGTCGGGTTCTTCCTCAACAACGTCTTCCCGGCCCGGCTCGGAGAGGTGGGGCGCCTGTACCTCCTGTGCGCGAACCGTCCCGACGTTCCGTTCTCCTTTGGCGCGGCCACCCTGGTGGCCAACAAGCTGTTCGATCTGTTCGCCGTGATGGTCTTCTTGCTCGTCGCGTCGCTCACCCTGCCCATACCGGACGTCACGCGATGGGCGCTGGCTGTCTTCTCCGCGCTCTGCGTCGCCATCCTCGGCGCGGTCTTCGCGGCCGCCGCGTGGCGCAACCGCGAGCTGGGCCGATCCCGCGACGACAGCGCCCTGCTGCGGCTCCTCGGGCGCTTCGGGTCCGTGGGCCAGACCGCGTACGACATCGTGCTGGAGTTCGCCCACGGGCTGTCCACCCTGACGTCGTTGAGGCGGTTCGCGCACGCCTCGGCGCACACCGCGGTGGCCTCCATCGCGCTCGTGGTCGCCGTCTGGTCCATCTTCCGGATGCTCGGTGTGGCGGGATCGCTGCTCAACGCCGGTTTCGTCGTGGGCATGATCGGAGCCGGGGCGATCCTGCCATCGGCCCCCACCAACGCGGGGACGCATCACTACTTCGCCTCCCTGGCGCTCACCCTCCCGGCCGCCGCGGACACGGACGTCGCGTTCTCGTTCTCCCTGATCTCCCACGGGGTTGAGGCCATCCTCTCGTCTCTGGTCGGGGCGATCTGCATGATTGGCCTGGACTGGCGGCGCGCCCGCGGGGAGGTCGATCCGGGCGAGGAGGAATCCAGATGAGCATCCCCATGGCCGTGGTCGACGCGTTCACCCATCGGCCCTTCACCGGCAACCCCGCGGCGGTGTGCCTCCTCGAGGAGCCCCGGGGGTCCGAGTGGATGCAGGCCGTCGCAGCGGAGATGAACCTCTCCGAGACGGCGTTCGTCGCGCGGGGCGACGAGGCATTCGGGCTGCGCTGGTTCACCCCGGCCACGGAGGTGGCCCTGTGCGGCCACGCGACCCTGGCCAGCGCCCACACCCTGTGGGACCGGGGGTGGCTCGCCGAGGCGGATCGCGCGGTCTTCGACACCCGCAGCGGGCGCCTGGTCGCGTCGCGGCACGGAGACCTCGTCGAGCTGGACTTCCCCGCGCTGCCCCCTGCGCCCGCGACGATCTCCGACGAGATGGTGGGGGCCCTGGGCGCGGCGCCGCGCTACGTGGGCCTCGTGGGCGACAAGATCCTGATGGAGGTGGACTCCGAGGACACGGTGCGCACCCTGGTCCCGGACTTCCAGCTCCTGGGCCGCCTGCCGGGGCGCGGCGTGATGGTCACCGCCCGGGCCGACGCGCCGGACGTGGACTTCGTGTCCCGCTACTTCGCCCCCTGGGTGGGGATCGACGAGGACCCGGTCACCGGCTCGGCCCACTGCAGCCTGGGCCCCTACTGGGGCCGGGTGCTGGGCAAGACCGAGATGGTGGCCTTCCAGGCGTCGGCCCGGGGCGGGCTGGTGCAGGTACGCCTGGACGGCGACCGCGTCGTGCTGGGGGGGCAGGCCGTCACGATCTGGCGGGGCGAGCTGGCGGTCTGAGGGCTAGACGAAGGTCACCCGCACGCCGTGCCGGCTCCCGAACTCGTCGGTGATGTCCAGCAGCCTGGCGCTGGCCTCGTCGAACTCGATCTCGATGTCCCTGCTGGACAGCTCGTCCTGGCGCGCGACGATCGTCCTGTGCAGCGCCTCGGCGGCGCGCCCGAAGATCTTGTCGAAGAACCGATCCTCGGTGTCCCTGCGGACGTAGCTCGCGGTGGCCGAGTCGTGGATGCTGATGCGGTCGGCGCCGGCGCCCACGGCCCAGTCCAGGAACGAGGCGACCTCGTGCACGTTGATCGGACTGAGCAGGTATTTCACCTGGACCGTGGTGCGGCCGCGGTCCAGCAGGGCCTCGACGAAGGCGCGCGTCCGAGCGAGATCGAGCCCCATGGTGGCCTTGACCGTCTGGGCCTGGAAGCCGATGAACGAGACCTTGATCCGATCGAAGAGGCGCTCGACCTTCTCCACCTGGCTCGTCGGCCACGAGCCGTGGGTGACCAGGGCGATATCGACCTCCGGGTGGCGCGCCCTGAGTCCTTCGAGCCACTCCATGGTCCGCTTCTGGACGAGCACCTCACCGCCCTGGACCAGGATCTCCCCCGGCCGGTGGCGGTCGATGAAGGCGTCGAGGTGGGGGTACAGGTCGTAGCCCCCGTCCCAGTCCGGCGCTTGGACGCTGCACATGGCGCAGGTGGCGTTGCAGGCGAGGGAGGTCTCGATGTTCAGGTAGGTGATCCGCTCGTCGGCCGCTGCAGGCCGGAGCCGAGCGCGGATACAGGTGCACGCCCGCCGGTAGTCGCGCAGCTTGTCGTCGATGTCCTCGTCGGCGATGTGGCCGATCCGATGGTAGCTCGACATGCCCGTCGTGCAGCACGGGTAGAGGTCCCCCTCGTGGGAGACGAACAGGTGCTCCATGTGGCAGGGCGTCCGGGGAGCGCGGGAGCGCCGCTCGTCGATGGCGTATCGAACACGACGACCGGCGTGCCCCAGGATCCGCCTGGGGGTCCCCTTGAGGCTGTCTAGGCGAGCCTTCATGCCCGCAAGGGTGAAGCAGCCGCACAGGGTGGTCAAGCCCCGGGGCGGGGGGCAGAGCCGGCTATCCGAGGCGGTCTCCGTACAGGTGGTCCACGTACCTGTCGAACTCGGGGCCCGTGACCTGCTCCAGCCAGGACGTGTTCGCGCGGTACCAGTCGACGGTGCGAGCCAGCCCCTCCTCGAGGGGGATCGACGGACACCAGCCGAGGTCATCGCGGATCTTGGTGGCGTCGAGGGCGTACCTGCGGTCGTGCCCGGGCCGGTCCGTCACCCACCGGACGAGGTCCCACGGCTTGCCCACCGCCTCCAGCAGCGCGGCCACGAGGTCGCGGTTGGCCACCGGGCGACCTGCCGAGGCGTTGTAGATCTCGCCCGGCGCCCCGCGCTCGAGCACCGCCCCGAGGGCGCGGCAGTGGTCCTCGACGTGCAGCCAGTCCCGCTCGTGGAGCCCGTCTCCGTACAGCGGCAGCTCATCGTCGGCCAGGGCGCGCAGCACGAACAGGGGGACGAGCTTCTCGGGGTACTGGCGGGGGCCGTAGTTGTTGGTGCAGCGGCTGACCACGGCGGGCAGGCCGTGGGTGCGGTGGTAGCTCAGGCAGAGCAGGTCTGCCGCCGCCTTGCTCGCCGCGTAGGGGCTGGACGGTCCGAGGCGCGCCCCCTCGTCGAATGCGCCGCCGGCAGGGGCCGAGCCGTACACCTCGTCCGTCGAGACCTGGCAGAACCGCTGCACTCCGGCGTCGAGCGCCGCGTCCAGCAGCACCTGGACGCCGACGACGTTGGTGCGGACGAACTCGCCCGCGCCGAGGATCGAGCGGTCCACGTGGCTCTCGGCCGCCAGGTTGACCACCGCGTCCACGTCCATGACGCCGGCCACGGCCGCGGGGTCACAGATGTCGCCGTGGACGAAGCGGATGTGCTCCATCACGCCGTCGAGGTTCTCTCGGTGGCCCGCGTAGGTGAGGCGATCCAGGACGGTCAGCTCGTCGCCCGCGTCGAGGCGGGCGCGCACGAAGCTCGAGCCGATGAACCCGGCGCCGCCCGTGACGAGGATCCTCACGGATCGAGCCTGGCGAGGAGGTCGGGGGGCACGGGCAGGCCGATCGCCAGGTCGTTGGCGCGGCGGAAGGACTCCGGCGTCCCCGCGTCGGACCACCAGCCCTCGAGGACGCCGAACGTCAGGGCTCCGTCGGCGATGTACCTGTTGTTCACGTCCGTGATCTCGAGTTCGCCGCGCGGCGACGGGGAGAGGGTGCGGATGATGTCGTAGACCCGCGCGTCGTAGAAGTAGATGCCCGAGACCACCAGGTCGGACTCGGGCTGCTGCGGTTTCTCCACCACGCGCAGCACGCGCTCCCCCCGATCGTCCAGGGTGACCACCCCGAACCGGTGGGCGTCCTCGACCGAGGTGAGCATGATCCGGGCGCCTCGCCCCTGGGCGCGGAACTGGTCCACCTGCGCGCCGAGGGAGTCCTCGAAGACGTTGTCCCCGAGGATGACCAGCACCGGACCGCCCTCGGCAAAGGCCTCGGCGAGGGAGAGGGCCTGGGCGATGCCGCCGGCCTCGTCCTGGACCCGGTAGGTGAACGATACCCCCGCGTCGGCGCCTGAGCCGAGCAGCCCCACCACGTCGCCCATGTGCTCGCGGCCGGTCACGACGAGGATCTCGTGGATGCCCGCCTCCCGCAGCTTGAGCACCGCGTGGTAGATCATCGGCAGCTTGCCCACCGGTAGCAGGTGCTTGTTGGTGACGCGGGTCAGGGGCCACAACCGTGATCCCGAGCCACCGGCCAGCAGGACGCCCTTCAAGTGCCGGACCTCCGATTCGCTCAACGTTCGCCCAGGTACCATCCTAGCGCATCGGTCCAGTGGGGCATCCGGTCCAGGTCCGCCGCCCGCAGGGCGGCGTTGTCGAGGACGGAGTAGGCCGGTCGCGCGACCACCGAGGCGAACTCGCCGGGGTCCGCGCGGTCCAGCTGCACCTCCACCTTGGCCAGCTCGAAGATCCTGGCGGCGAACTCGTACCACGTGCACTCCCCCTGGGAGGTCATGTGGAACACGCCGGTGGCGCCCGATTCGCCCAGCGGCACCAGGTTGTCCGCCACGCTGCGGCAGGTCGTGGGGGAGACCCGCTCGTCGTCCACGACCCGGACCGCGCCCCGGTTGCGCGCGAGGTGGAGCATGAGGTCCACGAAGTTCAGACCCCCCTTGGCGCGGCACGGCGCGTCGCCGAACAGCCCGGACACGCGCACGACGAGGTGCCGCTCGCACAGGGCTCGCACGAAGTGTTCGCCGCACAGCTTGGTCGTGCCGTAGACGTTGAGGGGCCTGGGGCAGTCCGCCTCGGTGTACGGTGTGGTCGCGGCCCCGTCGAACACGTAGTCCGTGCTGACGTGGATCAGCGCGGCCCCGAGGTCCTGGGCCTGCAGCGCGACGTTGCGCGCGCCCTCGCCGTTGATCGCGAACGCCCGCGCCGGGTCCTCCTCGCACCGCTCGAGGTGGTGCATGGCCGCCGTGTTCACCACCACGTCGGGGCCCAGGTCGCCGAGCACGTCGCGCGTCTGGGCCCGGTCCTCCACGGCCAGGTCCGCGTGGGTCAGCGCGGCCACCTCGTAGCCCGCCCCCTCGTAGGCGCGGCAGACCTCGGTGCCCAGCTGTCCGTTGGCTCCGATGACCGCGGCCTTCATGGGGTCTCGTGGGGGTCGATCGTCTTGAACGTGTCGATGTTGTAGTAGGCGGGGTTGTCGAGGTCGGCGAAGGCGTCCTTGTGGCGAGCCAGGTTGCGCACGATGTCCTTGACGGTGCGCCCCGGCTTGTAGCTCAGCACGTTGCGCGCCTTGTCGATGCTGACCTTGTAGTTGCGGAAGTCCTGGATGTGCTTGATACGGATGCGCACCCGGAAGCCGAGGGACTCCTCGATGCCGTCGCGTACCTCGTCGGCCACCTCGCCCACCGTGTAGTTGCCCGAGGCCACGTTGAAGATGCCGGAGATCTCGGCGGGCGCCTCCACGGACCGCACGTAGGCGGACGCCGCGTCCTGGATGGCGAGGATGGGCCGCCAGATGGCCGGGTTGTTGACCGTGATCAGCCGGTCGGCCAGGGCGGTCTTGAACATGGTGTTGACGATGAGGTCGAGCCGCATCCGCGGGCTGTACCCCGACACCGTGCCCTGGCGCAGGCAGATCACCGAGAAGTCCCCGTCCTGGACCTGCAGCGATCCCATCTCCCCCTGGAGCTTGGAGATGCCGTAGGGGTACGCGGGCACGGTCGGCCGCGTCTCGTCGTACAGCTCGTTGACCGTGTACCCGTACACCGAACACGAGCCACCGTGGATGAAGCGCCGGACCCCCGCCCGTTTGGCCAGGTACGCCAGGTACGACGGCGCAGATCCGTTCTCGATGAAGTTGCGCGCCGGCGAGTACTCGGCCATGGGATCGTTCGACAGGCCCGCCAGGAAGATCACCTGCTCGTAGGGCTCGAGGAACGACTCCTCGATGTCCAGCACGTTCTTCTGGATCACCTTCACGCCCTCGGGGAGGTGATCCCCGAACCACAGCAGGTCCAGCACGTCCAGCTCGTAGCCACGCTCGAGGAGTCGCGGGACCAACACCGAGCCGATGTATCCGGCTCCACCCACCACCAGGATCTTCATCACTGACCGCCTTTGGAATACGTGAAGTGATTCGCCTCGTCCGTCTCGAGCCACTGCTTCAGCGTCTGGGCCCGGGCGTCCTTGTCCGAGATGATCGGGTCGTCGATGGGCCAGTCGATGCCCAGGGCCGGATCGCACCAGGAGATCCCCGACTCGGCGCCGCTGTTGTACACGCCAGTGCACAGGTACTGGACCTCGGCGTAGTCGGACAGGACGCCGAAGCCCCGCGCGAAGCCCGCGGGCGCGAACACCTGCAGCCGGTTGGCCTCCGAGACCTCCACCCCGACCCAGCGGCCCAGGGTGGGGGAACCTACGCGGATGTCCACGGCCACCAGGAACGCCGCGCCCCGCGTCACCCGCATGAGCTTGCCCATGGGGGGCTCCCACTGGAAGTGCAGGCCGCGCAGGGTCCCCTTGACCGAGCCCGAGTGGTTCGCCTGGACGAACTCGCCGGGGAGCCCGAGCTCCTCGAACTGGTCCCTGCGATAGAGCTCGGTGAAGAAGCCGCGCGCGTCCTCGAAGACCTCCGGCCGGACGATCACCACGTCCTCGATGTCGGTCCTGTCAGCCCTTATCTGCATCGAGCAACTCCTTCGGCGGCTTGCCCAGGGCGAGCTGCACCACGGGCAACAGCCGATCCCATTGTCGCCTGCGAACGCGGTTGAGGAGAACCGCTGCGAACCCGGCGTACACGGTGGGAAGGCACTGGGGGTGGAAGCGGCGCGTGTAGACCAGCCGGTTGGCCACGGCGTGGTAGTCGGCCAGCTTGCTCTTGGCGCCGCCCCGCCCCTTCGCGTCCACGGTGGCGCCCTCCTTGTGATAGACGACGCTGCCGGGGGCGTAGGTCAGGCCGAAGCGGCCGCGCGCGCGGGCCGCCCAGTCGATCTCGTCGAAGTACAGGAAGTAGTCCTCGCACAGCAGCCCCACCTGCTCGAGCAGGTCGCGCGTCACCAGGACCGAGGCCCCGTACACGTAGTCCATCCGGCGGACGACCTCCCGGGGGTCCATGGGATCGTCGGCGCGGCAGTGGGAGCCCACGTGATTCTGGGTGGCGAGCCAGCGGTTGTAGACGCTGCCGCCGTGGGTCTGGATGGTGTCGGGCTCGCCGTAGAACCGCACCGTCGAGCCGCAGAACCCCGCCCCTGGGGTCGCCTCGAGGACCTCCACGAGCGCGGACAGGGCGCCCGGCTCGACCACGGTGTCGTTGTTGAGCAGCCAGGCGCAGTCCAGGTCCCCCCGCGACAGGGCGTAGCGGAGCCCCGTGTTGTTGCCCGCCCCGAAGCCGAGGTTGCCGCCGTTCTGCACGAGCACGAGGGGGGAGTCCTCGTCCCCCGTGGCCTCGTCGAGGGCCGCGTCCCAGTCCCGGGCGAGCCTGCCGGCGCCCGCCGCGCGCCAGTCGTAGCGCCGGTAGGGGACCGGCTTGTCCACGGGGGGGTGGACGAGCTCGCGCAGGCGCGGGTCGTCGGACGAGCCGGCCTGGAGCTCACCGCGCGCCCAGGCGCAGATCTTCTCCATGGAGCCGTCGGGTGAGCCGTTGTCGCACACCACGGCGCGGAAGCGGAGGTGGTCGAGCCGCAGGACACTCTCGAGGCACTCGATGGTGTCGCGCCATCCGTTGGTGTTGAGGATGACGATGTAGACCAAGCTCGGATCCGGACTCGTCAAGGGTGAACTCCGCGGGTGCGGTGGTTGGGGCTTCGGGGCGCCTCGGGTCGTACTGGGCTACCTCGGACCAGGATGCTACGATCGCGGATTCTAGCAGTGAGACCGACACGAGGTCACGATGCACCGGCTGACCGCCACCCCACCTGCCCATCTACCCAGCCTCCCGGCCCCTGAGGGCCCGCGCGTCGAGGGGGGACTGCGGACGACGGGCCGGTTCAGGGCCAGCGCGCCCGGATCGCCGGTGTTGAGCGTGGTGACCGTGGTGTACGACGGCGTCGCCACGATGGAGGCCTGTATCCGCAGCGTGCTGGAGCAGGCCCACGACAACGTGGAGTTCATCGTGGTCGACGGGGGCTCGACCGACGGCACCCTCGACCTGCTGGAGCGGTACGGCGACCGGATCGACTACTGGGTCAGCGAACCGGACCGGGGCATCTTCCACGCCATGAACAAGGGCGTCTCCCTGATCACCGGGGACTACGTCCTCTTCCTGGGCTGCGACGACGTGTTGCTGGGGTTCACGCCCGAGCTGGTCCGCCGCCTGACCGACCCGCGCTGCATCTACTACGGCGACGTGTACATCGCCCGGAGCGATCGCACCTTCGACGGCGAGTTCAACCGCCTCAAGCTGTGCCACACCAACATCTGCCACCAGGCCATCCTCTATCCGGCGCTCGTGTTCGAGAAGTACCGCTACAACCTGCGCTACAAGGATCTGGCGGACCACGAGTTCAACATGCGGTGCTGGGCCGACCCGATCCTGAGGTTCGAGTACCTGCCCGTGGTGATGGCCGAGTACAACGACCAGGGAAACTCGGGCGTGTCCATCGACCACGCATTCCAGGGGGACCGCCTGGAGCTCGTGCGCCGGTACTTCCCCGAGATCGCGCCGGCCTACCGGGCCCTGACCGCGGTCTCGCCGCCGATCGTCCGGGCGTTGGATGGGATCGGGGCGAAGGCGTGGATCAAGCGGACGATGCGGCGATGGTGGTGAACGACCGCGCCGGGCTCCGGGTCGTGCACGTCAGTACGCACGACGCCGGTGGCGGCGCCGCGATCGCCGCGCGTAGGCTGCACGATGGCCTCCGGGGCCTGGGCGTGGACTCGCGGATGCTCGTGCGAATCAAGGGCTCCGGCGACGCCTCGATCCGACGCTTCGAACCCTCGCGGAGGTCGTGGCCGGCGCGAACGGTGCGCCGCATCGTCCAGCGATCGCGGCACTGGCCCTATCTGGCCTCCCGGACCGAGGACTTCGAGATCTTCACGGACGCCCAGAGCCGCTTCGGGCCGCAGCTCGCCGCGGCCGTGGCCGATGCGGACGTGGTCCACCTCCACTGGGTGGCGACCTTCGTGGACTATGCGCACTTCTTCGGAGCGCTGGCTCGTCACCAGCGCGTCGTGTGGACCCTGCACGACATGGCGCCGTTCACCGGCGGGTGCCACTACGCGCGGGGATGCGAGGGCTTCGTCCGGTCGTGTGGGAGGTGCCCGGTGCTGGGTTCGTCCCGCGAGTCCGATCTCTCGAGGAGGACCTGGGAACGCAAGCGTCGGGCCCTGGCGGAGCTCGATCCCCGGCAGCTGGTCGTGGTGACCCCGAGCCAGTGGCTCGCCGACGAGGCGCGGAGGAGCTCGATCCTGGGCCGCTTCGAGGTGCGTGTCATCGCCAACGGACTGGATGTCGACGTCTTCCGGCCGTCGCCCAGACGAGACGCCCGCGGGCTGCTCGGCGTGCCGGTCGACGAAGCCGTGCTGCTGTTCGTCGCGGACAGCCTGACCAATCCACGCAAGGGGATGTCTCACCTCCTCGCGGCGCTCGACGAGCTGTCCCGGCGCGCGTCGCCGCTGCTGTTGACGATGGGGAGCGGCCCCGCAGAGATCGGGGCCGGGCACCGCCAGCTGCATCTGGGATCGCTGAAGGACGTCCAGCAGATCACCGCCGCCTACGGCGCGGCCGATCTCTTCGTCATCCCGTCCCTGGAGGACAACCTGCCCAATACCGTGGCCGAGGCCCTGGCGTGTGGCACTCCGGTCGTCGCATTCGACGCAGGTGGCCTGCCCGAGATGGTCGATGACGGCGTCAACGGGGCGCTGGTCCCCCGTGGGGATGCGACGGCCCTCGCCGCGGCGATCGCGCGGTTGCTTCGCGACGGGGGGACCCTCGAGAGCCTGTCGGCGGCGGCGCGTTCGGGGGCGACGAGGAGGTACGACGTGCGCAAGCAGGCGCGGAAGTACGCGGACCTGTATTGCGCTGCTATTCTCTGAGCGAAGGAGGCGCGCGGAGCCATGGCCCGGACGTTCGAGCCGAGCATTCTGAGCATCGAGACGTCCACCGTCTGCCAGCTCCGGTGCCCCACCTGCCCGACCACGGGTGAGGACGCCAACCCCTTCATCGGACAGGGGCAGCTCCGCGCGCGGGACTTCGGCCGGCTGCTGGACCATGCCCCGCGGATACGAGCCGCGCAGTTCGTCAGCCTGGGAGAGATCTTCCTCAACCGCGAGATCGGCGAGATCCTGCGCATCGGGTACGAGCGGGGCCTGGACCTCCACTGCGACAGCGGGACGAACTTCAACCACGCCCCCGAACAGCTCCTCGAGGACCTCGTCCGGTTTCGCCTGAGGGATCTGCGGTGCTCCATCGACGGCGCCTCGCAGGAGACCTACGAGCGATACCGGGTGGGCGGGGATTTCGACCGCGTCCTGGAGAACATCCGTCGCCTCGACGAGACGAAACGACGCCTGGGCATCCCGTACCCGAGGCTCACGTGGCAGTTCGTGGTGTTCGGCCACAACGAACACGAGATCTCCAGAGCCCGGGAGATGGCGCACTCCCTCGGCATGGCCTTCGAGCCCAAGATGTCCTGGGACCCGGCCTTCTCGCCCATCCGAAATCCAGCCCTGGTCCGTGAGCAGACCGGATGGCAGGAGATCTCACGCGACGATTTCGTCGAATCGACCGGTCAGAACTACATGCGCGACGTGTGCTACGCCCTGTGGCTCTACCCCCGCATCAACTGGGACGGTCGAGTCCTCGGCTGCTGCTGGAACAACTGGGGGGAGTTCGGCGGGAATGCGTTCGAGGACGGGTACGAGGCCGTGGTCGACAGCCCGGGCATACGCCGCGCCCGCGACATGCTGATGGGCCGCGCCTCGGCCAGCGAGGCGATACCCTGCACCGATTGTGCGATGTACGAGGGGATGCGAGAGCGTGGGGACTACCTGAGCCGCGACGAGGTTCATGGACGGCCGTCGAGGTTCCGCCGCGCCCTTCAACGGATCCATCGCCACGGTCCCGGTCGGAGAGCGCGCGTTCGCCTGGCGTTCGACGCGACGTGGTACCGAAGACGGTACCTGGGGTATCGTACCCGCTGACGGCTCCGCCGTCCCCACCCCTCAGCGGTGATAGGTTGCGGACTCCCACGGGAACATCTCGGACGGCCACGTCCGGCGCACGGCGCGCCGCGCGATCTTCCACGCCAGGGGCGCCCGGGTCAGCTCCAGCAGGCATCGACCCGTCAGGTACCTGTCCCGCGGAATGTGGAACCGCTGGCGGCTGTCTCTCCAGAGTCGTCTGGCGTGGCCCCGCTGCCCCAGCGTCGCCCAGCGCTCGGACAGCCAGTACGCGACGCCGTGGAAGTGTCTGGTTCGTTCCCGTGTGAGCAGGCCTCGCCCGGCCAGGGCCTCGTGCGTCCGCACCACGAGCGCCTCGTGGGATCGGAGATGGGGGGGCTGCTGAGACGCGGCGCCGATGGTCTGGTGGTTCGAGGTCCGGTAGTGGCAATCGGGCGCCTCGTGGTTCCACGCGAACTCGACGCCGGCGGCGAGGGCGCGCACGTGGAAGTCCCAGTCCTGCCAGCTCGGCAGATCCTCGTCCCAGGGGCCCACGGTGGGAAGCGTGCGCCGCCTCCATGTCGCGGCGTGTGGGCACCAGGGAATGTCGAACAGGAGGAACCGATCGAGCTCGTCGCGCTGTGAGCGGACGTTGAACCGGGTGCTCAGGTCCCCTGGCGCCCGGCGGAAGAGCCGGGCCACGGAGATCGTCGCGTCGCAGTTGGGGTTAGCGTCCAGGAACGCGACGCGCGCCTCGAGGGCGTGCGCCATCAACAGATCGTCCGAGTCCATGAACACCACGAGATCGCCGCGGGCGTGTCCGAGCCCCTCGTTCCTGCAGACCGGGGCCCCCCCGCGCTCGGAGCTGCGGACGAAGGGCCGGACGCGCCCATCGGCCCGGGCCATTTGCCGCAGCCGGTCGAGCGTGTCGTCCGACGAGTGATCGTCCACGACGATCGCCTCCCAGTTGGGGTACGACTGGGCGCGGATGGACTGGAGCGTCTCGTCGAGCATCTCCACCCGATCGAGGGTGGGGATCACGACGGAGACCAGCGGCGACGGGGACGAGCTCACACCGGACCTCGTCCGAGACCCATCCGGGCCGCGGCCTTCAGCGCCCGGAGGGTGGGGCGGACGGTCTCGAAGAGCCCGGGGTGCATCCACAGGTGGTCCAGGCACCGCTCCGTGAGGCGGCCGAGGGGAGGCCGCAGGGCGAAGATCCGGGTGTACAGGTGGACCGTGCGCTCGAAGTTGCGGTACGCGAACCGGATCTCCTCGGCGGTGAACCCGTCGAGCCGCAGGACCGACGTCTCCTCGAAGTAGCTGTCCACCTCGGCGCCCGTCAGGAAGCCATCGGCCCGGCACTGCTCGTGCAGGGCCGTACCCTGGTAGGGATAGAACACGGTGGTCTGCACGCCGGCCGGACGCAGCCGGGCGGCGAGCTTGACCGTACTCAGCGCCGTCCGCAGCGTCTCGCCCGGGATGCCGACCATGCAGTACAGGAACAGGCCCAGTCCGTTGCGGTGGCACAGCTCGCCGGCGCGCAGGATCTGATCCTCGTGCATCCTCCTGTTCAAGGTGGTGTTCCGGATGGCCTCGTCGCCGCTCTCGAGGCCCAGCTGGACCTGGCGGCACCCCGATCGCCGCAGCTGCTCGCAGATGGTCTCGTTCAGCAGGTCGAAGCGGCTGTTGCAGATGTAGGGGAGCCCGATCTCACGGGGGTACCGCTCGGTGAACTCGGCGAACCAGGCGCGGTTCAGGGTCAGGATGTCGTCGTGGAGGGTGAGGTGCTCCACGTCGGGGTGGTCCTGCAGCGCCTGCTTCATCTCCGCGAGGAGCCGATCCACGGACTTGAACCGGACGTAGTGCTTCGGGTTCGGGACCAGGGATCTCAGGGTCTCGTTGCAGCAGTACGAGCAGCGATAGGGGCACCCGCGGGATCCCATGAAGGAGATGCGGCCCATCCTGTGGTCCACCGAGTTGGGGTAGTCGAACAGCGCCCGGTCGGGAGGGGGCAGCTCGTCGAGATCCACCACGAGGGGACGGGAGGGGTTGCGGTGGACCTCGCCGTCCCGCTCGATCCACAGGCTCGGGATCTGAGTGACGTCGTCCCCCGCGCCCAGCCCGTCGCACAGCTCGAGCAGGGGCCCCTCACCCTCGCCGAGGCAGACCGCGTCGACCCCAGGCTGGGCGATGACCTCGGCCGGATCGAGGGTGGGGTGGACGCCCCCGAAGACGGTGAAGACGTCTCGCACGCGCCTGAGGCCGTTGGCGTAGTCGGCCGCGTGGCGGAAGGTGTTGGTCGTCGTGCTGAAGGCCAGCATGTCCGCGTCGCCGTGGCCGGCCTCGACCTCGGCCACGAACCGTTCGACGTCGATCCGGTCGGTGACATGGATGAGGCGTGTCGAGTGGCCGTTGGTTCTCAGGACCGCGGCCAGCGAGGCGAGCCCCTCGTGGTACTTCCCCCCCTCTCCCTGCATGTGGTCGATGTAGACGAACAGAACTCTCACGAAGAACTCCGGAGCCGGCGATCCCGATCGTGGCATCGCGCTCGGTGAAGAGCAAACGCGGGCCATGGTATAGTCGGCCGCGTCCCCGCGCGGGCCGCGAAGACCACTGAATCCATGATTCGCAACACGCTGAGAAACCTGCGTTCGTCCTCGTCGAGGCGCGTGGCGCGCCTGCGCGACGGCGTGAGGTACCGCGGCAGCGAGCGGTTCTGCCCCGTCTGCGAGCGCTCCTGGCGCCGGTTCAAGCCCTTCGGCGATCCTCCCCGGGCCGACGCGCAGTGCCCCCGCTGTGGCTCGCTGGAGAGACATCGGCTGCTGAGCCTGTTCCTGCGGCAGCGGACCGACCTGTTCGACGGCCGCCCCCGGAAGATGCTGCACGTGGCGCCCGAGCCGTGCCTGGAGCCGGTCTTCGAGGCGGCCCTGGGCAGCGGCTACTTCACCGCGGATCTGCTCGATCCCCGCGCCAGGTTGCGAATGGACGTCGAGGCCATCGATCTCCCGGACGGCACCTTCGACATCGTCTACTGCAGTCACGTCCTCGAGCACGTGTCCGACGACCGCAAGGCGCTGCGGGAGTTCCGCCGTGTCCTCGACCGGTCCGGCTGGGCCATCCTCCTCGTCCCCATCCTGCGCGAATCCACCTACGAGGATCCATCCATCGACACGCCCGCAGGGCGGCGGCGCCACTTCGGCCAGGAGGATCACGTGCGCGTCTACGGGCGCGACTACCCCGACCGGCTGCGTGAGGCGGGATTCCACGTGGACGTGACGCGGGTCCCGGATCTGGCCAGCCCGGAGGAGGCCACGCGGATGGGGCTGACCGAGGCCAGCGGCGACATCTACTACTGCACCCGGTGAGGGCTGCGCCCGATCACCTCGAACCTTCGTCGATCTCCCAGTGCACGTCGTGGAGGTGGAGTGGACCCCAGGGACGATCGGGCCACTGGGTCGCCGACTTCGCGTCGATCACCTCGAACAGCGGCACGTTGAAGAGCAGATCGTACGAGCGGGTCGCCATGCTCTGGTTGATGCCGAGGTCGGCGCTGTACCGCCCCGGCGACAGGGGAGGGGCCACGACCCTCATCCTCAGCGTCCTGAGCCCCGCGGCGAGATCCACGTCGAACCCCTGATCCCACGAGAACAAGACGGTGACGTGCGCCCCGTGGTCGTCCTTGAGGATGCAGGTGAAGTGACAGCCCTGGATCGGCTCGCGGACCTCGATCTGGACCTCCATGACGAGGTCGTCGCCGGCGTCGATGATCGGCTGCGTCGTCTCGGAACCGTTGACGACGATGGAGCGCATGAGGATGGGCGGGTGGGGCATGGTCCGCTTGCGGTGCCGCTCCAGGTCCAGCGCGCCCACGTCCTGGGGCGCGGTCACATCGTTCATGTAGGCCTTGGTCACCTCCTCGGTGGGACCGTCCCAGGCGATCTCGCCCGCGCGGACGCAGATGGTCCTGCGGGTCAGCGAGCGGATGGCGGCCATGTTGTGGCTGACGAACAGCACGGTCCTGCCGCTGTTGGCCACGTCGTCCATCTTGCCCAGGCAGGCGCGCTGGAACTTGGCGTCACCCACGGCCAGCACCTCATCCACCAGCAGGATCTCGGGATCCAGGTGGGCGGCGATGGAGAAGGCCAACCGCATGAACATGCCGCTGGAGTAGCGCTTGACCGGCGTGTCGAGGAACCGCTCGATCTCGGAGAACGCCACGATCTCGTCGAACTTGCTGCGGATCTCGGTCCGCTTCATGCCCAGGATCGCGCCGTTGAGGAAGATGTTCTCCCGGCCCGAGAGCTCCGGGTGGAACCCCGTACCCACCTCGAGCAGGCTCCCGACGCGCCCCCGGAGCTCGACCCGCCCGCGCGTGGGTTCGGTGATCCGCGCCAGCACCTTGAGCAGGGTGCTCTTCCCCGCCCCGTTGGCGCCGATGATGCCCAGCGCCTCCCCCGGCGCCACGTCCAGGTCCACGTCCTTGAGGGCCCACAGGGAGTCGGGCCCCGCGGCCGCTGACCGGCGGCCCAGCGTCGTGAGGCCCCTGGCCCAGCCCATGAGCAGCTCGCGGAGGTTGCCCGCGGGCGCGGCGCGGCCCAGCGTGTACCGCTTGGCGAGGCCGCGTACCTGGATGGCTGATCGGGTCATCGATGCCTCACAGGAAGTCCGCGAACACGCGTTCGAGTCTACGGAAGTACAGCATCCCACCCACGAGCAGGACGCCGACCATCGCCCCCGACAGGACCAGGAGGTGCAGCGGCGGCGGCGCGCTGTCGAGCAACACCCAGCGGAAACCCTCCACCACGCAGAACATGGGGTTGAGGCTGTAGATGACCTGCGCCCACTGGGGCATCTTCGGCAGGATGCTCTCGGCGGGGTAGACCACCGGCGTCATGTACATCAGGAACTGGGTGAGGAAGGGGATGGTGTACTTGATGTCCCGATACAGGGCGTTGGCCGCCGACAGCCACAGGGCCATCGCCAGGGCGGTGACCATGGCGAGCAGCACGAACACGGGGAGCACCACGATCGAGCCCGACGGGACGATGCCGTAGAACGCCATCATGGCCAGCAGCACGATGAACGCGAGGACGAAGTCCACCAGCCCGACGGTGACCGTGGCCGTCGGGATGAGCAGCCGGGGGAAGTAGACCTTGGTGACCAGGCGCTCGTTGGCGACGAGGGAGTTGCCCGCCTGGGTCAGCGAGAACGCGAAGAGCTGCCACGGCACCAGGGCACAGAACGTCGACACCGCGTAGGGGATGCCGTCGGGGCTGGGTTGGTTGCCCCGCCCCATGAGCACGCCGAACAGCAGGGTGAAGACCACCATCGTGGTCAGCGGCTGGAGCACGGCCCAGGCCACCCCCAGGAACGTCTGCTTGTACCGGACGCGGAAGTCCCGCTGGGCGAGGAACCACATCAACTCCCGGTAGAGCCACAGCTCGGCGAAGTCCACGGGCTTCCAGCCCGGGCGCGGCTCGATGACGATGGTCGGTGCGTCCGGACCTGGAGGGGCCGGCAGGGGCGCCGCGTCCCCGGGGTCGCGGACTTCCTTGGAGTCGCGGTCCATGTCTCGAGCAACCTCGTCCCGTGGCGAGCCGGGGAGGCGCATCGTGGCGGCGCGCCCCGGGGAACGATACCACGCGCGCTCCGCGTTCGAAAATGGCGGCCAGGCCTCCCCGATCAGGCGCCGGTGGCCGATCGGACGCGGTCCAGGGCCTGGACGAAGGCGGGGGGTCTGGAGAACTCCGGATCGCGGAGCACCGGCTCCGGGGAGGGGTTGGTCGAGGGGAACCAGACCTCCCTCCCTGCGAGGCGGCGAGCGATGTCGGTCCGCAGATCCCGCGTGACGGCCCGGGTCAGGTCGACCGAGGCCAGGGCGCGCTGCATCTCCCGCCCGTGGTACGCGGACAGGACGACTCGATCGGTGACCGCGCGCATGATGGACGTGTGCGCGCCTTGCCACATGGCCACGCGTGACCAGGCCGTCTCGAAGAACGCCCGCTGCGCAGCGCCGTGTTCTCCCAGCACGAGGTGGTCGGCGGCCCGGCGGATCGTGCCGAGTCTGGCCGAGAGGCCCCGCACGACGCGGCTCTTCCGGGGCATCGCGGGGTTCTCGAGGTTCCGCCAGTAGGGGGTCAAGAACGCGTCGGCCATCTGCCCGAGCCAGAAGACGATCCCTCGCCCGTGGGCGCGAGAGATGTCCAGGATCATCGTGATCCAGCGGCTGTGGGAGAGGCTCATGCGACAGGCGTTGGCCAGGATCTCGTCCTGCAGGACCTCCGGCCGGGGCTCGTCGCGGATCTCGATCACCTCGAGGTCCAGGTCGTTCTCGACGACGAACCGTTCCACGAGCGCGTGGTTCGGCGCGGCGCTGAGCACCACGACGGGATTTCGCCACCTCAGGAGCAGGAGATTGAGGCTGTCCTTCCCTCCCACGAAGACGAGGTTCGTCGTCGATGGGTGGTGGGCCTCCGTGTCCGAGATGTCCGCCTGAAGCGCGTCGGCCACGGCCTCGACGAATCCGGCGGGGCTCCGGAGGGTGGGGAGGTTCAGCAGCGGTCCGCCCACGCGCCGGACGTCCTCGTCGATGCTGCCGGGGCCCGAGTAGTACTCGAAGTCGGGGTGCGAGGCGATGAACGCCGCGCGCGGGTCGAGCTTCAGGGATCCCTTGCAGGCGATCAGGAACAGGGGATTGTGGGAGTACAGGTCGCCCATCCGGTAGACGGGATAGAAGGTCGAGGTGCCCGTGAACCTGTCGGCTCTCCACACGTCGACGCCCGGAGTCCCCCAGATCATCCGCTCGCTGAGCACCTCGGCCTGGCGGATACGATCGGCGGCGTTGCGGATACGCTCCTGAAGGGTCACGGGCGACTCCCTTGGACAGCTCCAAGGAGATAGGAAGACGGGGCCGAGTTCAACCCCGTGCTGTGATTCTCCCGGACCCGCTGTTATCTTCGGAGCCCTGGATTGCGGCCGGGGAACCGGGGTCCGTGAGGTGTCACAGTGTTCGGTTGGGGACTGCGCGGGCGGTACGAGCGGGGGCGCATTCGCGTCAGACAGGAGTCGGAGGGCGCGCGCGCCCGGCTGCGCGCCGGAATCGGGCCTCGTCCAGAGGTGCCGGTGGTCGTCAGCATGACCACGACGTCGCAGCGGATCGCGACGGTGCCTGCGGTGGTCCGCCGGCTTCTAGGGCAGACGGTCCGGCCGCACAGGATACTGCTGTGGCTCTCCACGGAACCGTACCTGTTCGACGAGGGCATCGGCCCCCTGTCCGTACCTCGTGAGCTCTGGCGGCGCGCGGGCGACCGCCTCGAGATCCGCTACACCGGCAACACGGGCCCCTACCGGAAGATCATCCCCGCCCTGCCCGAGGCGCACCCGCGAGGGCTGCCGGTGGTCACCATCGACGACGACCACCTGGTCCCCGCGGACTGGCTGGAGCGGCTGATCGAGGCGCACGCGCGGGAGCCGCGCGCGGTGGTCTGCTACCACGCCCGGCGGATCCGGCGCGGCGCGGACGGAGAGCTCCTCCCGTACCAGCAGTGGCCCATGTGGGAGGGGGCAGGGTTCCGCATGGATCTCCTGCCCATCGGCTTCGGCGGCGTCCTCTACCCGCCCGGCTGCCTGCCCCCGGGGACCGAGGACACGGCCGTGTTCACCGAGCTGGCGCCGCGCACCGACGACCTGTGGTTGCGGATGCACACCTTGCGCGCTGGCGCGCGGGTCCTGGTGGTGCCGCCGAAGACCTACGTCCCGTGTCGAAGCGCGTCGCCCGAGCTCTTCTCGGGCAACCACCCCAGCGGGAACGACGAAGCCCTGGCCCGGTTGCAGGGCTGGGCCCCCGACGCCTTCTCGATCCCGCCGGACGAGCCGGAACCGGCGCGGAGTCGGCGATGAAGCACGCCCAGGACTGGAAGCCCTCCAAGTTCGTCGTCCGGCGGGGGCGCCTGCGCGGTTCGCGTGATCCGCGCGAGATCGCCGTCGAGTCGAGGTTGATCGCCGATATCGTCGCCCACGTCTTCGAGCGGCACCTGCCGGAGCACTGTTCGGGCCGCCTGCTCGACATGGGCTGCGGCAAGGTGCCCCTGTACGGGACGTACCGCCATTGCGTCAGCGAGGTGGTCTGCGTCGACTGGGAGCACTCGGAGAGCCCGAGCCCCCACCTGGACCTCTCGTACGATCTCTCCCGGCCGCTGCCCTTCGAGGACGGCTCGTTCGACACCGTGCTGGCGACCGACGTGCTCGAGCACATGGTGGACCCACGACAGACCTGGTCCGAGATCGCCCGCCTCCTCTCGCCCGGCGGGAAGGCCGTGGCCAGCGTCCCGTTCTGCTACTGGCTGCACGAGGAGCCCCACGACTACTATCGATTCACCGAGCACGCCCTGCGCGAGTTCGTCTCGGCCGCGGGCCTGGACCTCGTGCTCCTCGAAGCCGTGGGCGGGGCGCCCGTGGTGATCGCCGACATCCTGGCGAAGTACACGGTCCGCGCCCCCGTGATCGGCAGGCCCGCGTCGTCGGCGGTCCAGCGCGCCTTCTCGCTGGTCACCCGCCACCGGCGCCTGGCTCGCCTCGCCGCGAGCACGGACCGCCTCTGGCCCCTGTCCTACTTCCTGGTCTGTTCGAAACCCTGAGAGATCACCCGTAGGCAAAGAGCGGTTCCACGCTCACCACCACTGCGCGGGCCTCGGTGCGCTCGCGGATCGCCTCGCCGACCTGTTCGGCGATCACGGAGTCCTCCTCGCCGTCGTCGCGGGCGCGAATGACGTCCATGACCACGTTGTAGTGGTCGTCGCTGCCGATGATGCGGAGATCGTGGAAGGAGTGGAGTCGCGCGTCCGCCTCGACCACCTCCGAGACGGTGTCGTGGATCCGGGCGTAGTGCACGTGATCGCGGTTGATCGGGTCCACGTGCACCACGGCGTGGCCGTGGTCGCCGGCCACGGCGGACTGGACGGTCTCGGCCAGGGTGTGGAGCTCCAGGGCGCTCTCCTGGTCCGAGGTCTCCACGTGCAGGGACACCAGCCGCACGTCACCGTAGCTGTGGATGACGATGTCGTGGACCCCCTGCACCCCCTCCACGGCCTCGGCGATCTCGGCGATCTCGCGGATCTCCTCGGGCGAGGGGGCCTTGCCGAGGAGGGGATCGATGGCCTCGCGGGCGATGGCCAGGGCGGACCACAGGATCACCAGGCTCACGCCCAACCCCATGATCCCGTCGAGGATGGGCAGCCCCAGCTTGCTCCCGACGATGCCCACGGCCACCAGCAGCGTGGCGAACACGTCGCTTCGGTGGTGCCACGCGTCTGCTGCGATGGCCGTGGAGCCCGACTCCGCGGCCAGGGCCAGGGCGAAGCGGCTGTTCCACTCCTTGATCCCGGCGGCCGCCACCACCACGGCCACCACCCACCACCCCGCGTCCACCGCCTGGGGGTGGAGCACCCGGTGGATGGACGACTCGAGGAACTCGATGCCCGCCACGCCCAGCAGCACCGCGATCACGATGGCGGCGACGCTCTCGATCCGGCCGTGGCCGAACGGGTGCTCGCGGTCCGCGGGCTTGCGGGCCATGCGCGACGCGCCGATGAGCACACCCGAGGTGATGGAGTCGGCCAGGGTGTGCACCGCGTCGGCGATCAGCGCCACGGATCCGGTGAGCAGGCCGAGGGCGAGCTTGACGGCGAACAGGACGGCGTTGAGCAGCAGCCCGATCCAGCCCTCGAGCAGGCCGTAGGCCGCCTTGCGCTCGGTGATCGTGCCCTCGGCGGGGCCGAACCGACGGACCAGCGCGCGGGAGAGGGGGTCCATCCTCATGGCATTTTGCTACCATGGCGCCAGCCCGATGACCACCCCCTTGCTCACCGCAGCCGGCCTGTCCTTCAGCTACGGCGGCCCCAACGTCCTCGAGGACATCGGGATCGCGGTGGAGGCGGGCGAGATGGTGGGGCTGGTGGGGCCCAACGGCTCGGGCAAGTCCACCTTGCTGAGGTTGCTCGCCGGCCTGGAACGGCCCACGGGTGGGGAGGTGCGGCTGGAGGATCGGGACGTGGCCGGGCTGTCCCGGCCAGAGCTGGCCCGCAACGTCGCGTACGTGCCCCAGGACTTCGATCTGGCCTTCACGTTCACCGTGCGCGAGGTGGTCCTCACCGGCCGGCATCCCCACATGGGGTGGCTGGCCCTGGAGAGCCGCGAGGACGTCCGCGTGGCCGAGGCCGCCATGGAGGCGGTGGGCATCGCCGACCTGGCCCAGCGGGGATTCCACACCCTGTCCGGCGGCGAACGCCAGCGCGTCGTGATCGCCGCGGCCCTGGCCCAGGAGCCGCGCCTGTTGGTCCTGGACGAACCCACCAGCAGCCTCGACCTCCACTTCCAGGACGGCCTGATGCGTGCCCTGCGCCGTCGCCTCCGGGACACGGGGACCGCCGTGGTGCTGGCCGTCCACGACCTCAACCTCGCCCTGGCCTGGTGCCCCCGGGTGTGGGTGCTGCGCGACGGCCGGGTGGCCGCGGACGGCGCGCCGCGCGATGTGCTCTCCGAGGCGCGGCTGGCCGAGGTCTACGGCCCCGGCGCGAGGGTGATCCAGCACCAGGGCGCCACGGTGGTGCTCCCCGCCGGTCCGGAGGCGCCGTGATCCCGCGGCCGACGAGCCCGGCGGCGCGTATCGCGCTGTTCTCGACGCTCAGCGCGGCGGCCCTGTTCGGCGCCGTGGTCCTCGGGCTGGTGCTGGGCAGCACCCGCATCGACCTGATCGACGCCCTGACCGGCGCGGACGAGGCGGCCTCGCAGATCCTGTTCCACGCGCGGGTCCCGCGGGTGCTCCTGGCGGTCCTCACCGGCAGCGCGCTGTCCCTCGCCGGGGTCAGCTTCCAGGCCCTGCTGCGCAACCCGCTGGCCACGCCCTACACCCTGGGGATCAGCTCCGGAGCCTCCTTCGGCGCTGCCCTGGCCCTCATCGTCGGGCCGCTGCTCGGACTCGGCAGCCTGAGCTACGGCACGGTGCCGGTGATGGCCTTCGCCGGCGCCGGCCTCGCCGTGGGGATCGTCTACTGGATCGCCCGCGGCCGCGGGCCGTCGCTGCCCACCTCCACGCTCCTGCTGGGGGGGGTCTGCATCGCGTTCTTCTTCGGCGCCATGACCCTGTTCGTGCACTACATCGCAGACCTGGGCCACAGCTACCTGATGATGCGCTGGTTGATGGGGGCGCTGGACGTGGGGGACGTCTGGGCCATCGCGCCGGCCGTGCCCGTGGTCGTGGTGGGCACCGTGATGCTGCTGAGCATCGCCCGCAACCTCAACGTCATGGCGGGCGGCGAGGTCGTCGCTCGATCCCGCGGGGTGGACGTCAAACGCACCCAGCTCGTCGCCTACGTGGGCGCGTCGCTGATCACCGCGGCGGTGGTGGGCGTGGCCGGGCCCATCGGCTTCGTCGGCCTGGTGGTGCCCCACTCGGTGCGCCTCGTGGTGGGCCCGGATCACCGGGTCCTGATGCCGTCGGCGCTGTTGATGGGGGCGGCGTTCCTGGTGCTGTGCGATCTGGCCGGGCGCACGCTCATCGCACCCACGGAGATCCCCGTCGGGGTGATCACGGCGATGACCGGCGGGCCGTTCCTGGTGTGGTTGCTGCGCAGGGAGGGGCGGGCGGAGCGGTGGTAGCGGCTACTCGGCGGAGGCCGGACCGTCCAGCTCCCACTCCCGCATCTGGTCGTGGGCGTTCTGCCAGGCGGACTCACGGGCGCGGGCGGCCTGATCGAGGAAGAACTCCTCGTCGCGGAACCACTCCTTGGGCTCGCGTCCCTCGCACTCGTCCTTGACCCAGGTGCGGCTGGTCTCGCCCACGTTGAGCCAGAACTCGACGCTGGGGCGCACGGTCAGGACCTCCTTGTGGAAGGCCTGGATCTGCTTGCCGCGCTTCTCGTGCAGGACGATCTTGCCGTTGTAGCCGGGGTCACACTGGTCCCAGGCACCCTCGGGGTGCTCCTCCTCGTCCCACTGGATGGTGTACCCGGCCGGGGTCAGCACCTGGGACAGGTGGAACTTGGTGCTCTCCTCGCCCCGCCCCCAGTACTTGTTGGAGGGGGCGAACTCGAGGGTGTCGTAGTGGAACTCGGTCCAGATGAGGGCCGTGGTGGACCGCAGCTCGGCGAGCTCGGCCTCGGCCTCCTGGCGGTCCGAGTCGGAGATGCCCTCGGGCATGTCCACGTAGAAGAGGATGGCCTCGCAGCTCTTGAACTCCGGGATCAGGGCGTTGCGGGCCCGGCGCACGGTGCGGTGCCAGTCCGCCAGGCAGGTGGCCGACGGCGCCCACAGGTCCTCGTTCTTCACGCAGGCACGCATCGCGTCGGCGGCGGCCTCGGCGTTGCCCTCCTCGAGCAGCTCGGCGGCCTCGTCGCCGAGCCACTGGCCCGCGCGCTCCTTGCACACGGTGGCCACCTCGGGGCGGTCCTCGTAGGCCACGCACTGGCGGATGTACTCGGTGCCCGCGTCGGCGAGCCCCTGGTTGAACTGGCGGTGGGCCACCACCCTGGACGCCACGGCAGCGGCCTCGACGCAGTACCCCACGTCGCTGATCTTGGCGCGCGCCTCGCAGATCTTCCACTGGGGGCCCGGGTGGAAGCGCAGGTCCCGCTCGTACTGCTCGGCGAACATGCCGGTCAGCCCGCGAAGCAGCACGTCGTTGCCACCCTCCACGGCCGCCTCCCGGCGGGCTTTCTGCAGCGTCGGGTACTTGGTGAGCTTCTTGATGGCCCTCGCCGCGAGCTTGCTCGCCTCGTCCGGGTTGGGCTGGGTCAGCGCAGTCCCGTCGGCGTTCTCGAGGTAGAAGCGGGCCTCCTTGACGCGGCGTTCGCCGATACCGACGTTGACCATGTCCCACACGAACAGGCCGACCACGAGCGCCACCAGGGCGAAGACCAGGATCAGGATGTACTTCATGCGATCTCCCTCTTCCGGGAGGCCCATCCTCTCCTCGATTGGCGGATCGATGCAAGGGGAGATCAGGGAAACGTTCACCGTTGAGCGCGTGCGCGGGGTATGCTGAACGAGTCCGGTACTCCGCGATCGCGCGGTCGCGCGCCGGCAGAGGGGAGCTTCCGATGGGTCTCACGAGGACATGCGCCGTGTTGCTGTTCGCGGGCGTCGCGCTGGCCGGCTGCGCCAACGAGTACACAGCCTACGACGAGGCGACCACGGCGGACACGGTCGAGGCCTACGTGGCGTTCCTGGAGCAGTACCCCGACGGGGTGAATGCGTCGGCGGCGCGCCAGCGGCTCGACGAGATCGACTGGGAGGCGGCCAAGGCCGAGCACTCCGCCGGGGCCTACGAGGAGTACCTGCGCGCCCATCCCGACGGCAAGTTCGTCGAGAAGGCCTCCCTCGAGGCGCCGAAGATGGCCTGGCAGGCGGCCGACTACAGCTCGGACCCGGCCCAGGTCCAGGGTTTCCTCGACCAGTACGGCCACGGCGCCTACGGCAAGAAGGCCACCGAGCGGCTCGCCCTGCTGGAGCTGCTACCCGCGCACCTCTCCGTCGGGGACGCCCAGCTCGAGGTGCTCACCGAGGGCAAGAAGTGGCGCGTCTTCGCCGAGGTGGAGAACGTGGGTGACGTGCCAGTGGTGGAGTCCAAGCTCCGCGTGGGCTGGAAGGACGGCGCCGGCCAGGTGGCTCGCTCCAAGGAGTGGTTCCTCAACTGCGAGGAGAAGGCTGGCGTCGACGCCCCCGCCGACCTCACCCGCCCCCTGGAGCCCGGCGAGAAGCGCACGTTCGAGTTCTTCTTCGTCGCCAAGGAGGCCTGCGACGACTGGGCCGCGGACGTGGAGCACCTCCAGCTCGACGTGGTCACCCTGAAGCTGGCCGGGTAGGCGCTACTCCCACTCCTCGGGCATCTCGTAGGAGACCAGCTCCACGTAGGTGGGGGTCGTGGACTCCTGCTTCACCAGCCCCAGCCCCTCGACGTAGTACGAGTCCCACCACACGATCACCTGCTCGTCGTTCTCGGTGTACGACAGGCGCATGGAGACGTGCATGGCGTCGAAGGTGCCGGCCTGGATGTCGATGGACTCCATGCCCAGCACCTCGTACCGCTCGGTGATGTGCCGGAACGCGTAGTTGTACTCGGACTGCCAGACGGAGCCCTCGGCCGCGCCCGCCTCGAGCTGGAGCACCGGCGGGTTGAACAGCAGCAGCGAACCGTCGGCCTGCTCGAGGCCGACCCGGTAGAGGTTGTCGTCGATGCAGTGGTCGAAGATGCGGTAGTCGAGGTCCCCGGTCTGCGCCACCTTCACCTCGTCGGTCCAGTACACCCCGCCTTGCCACTCGCTCAGGCCGGTGTAGGTGGCGTCCCGGTCGGTGTCGTCCTCCATGTAGTACTCGCGGAGGAAGCCGATCTTGTACTCGGGGGCCCAGACGGGGCAGTCCTCGGGATCCGACGGGACGAACGTGTCGTCGTCGTCGTCGCCGGTGTCGTCGTCGTCGTCGTCGTCGGTGAAGGGGTTGTTGTCGTCGACGGGGTCGTCGGGCAGACACCCCCACGCCGCGAGCAGCAGCGCAGCGCACAGCCAGGACAACAGTGACGGGAGACGGCGCGTGGGCATGGGCCCATCTTTAGCACATCGCGCGCGTGGCGCCAGCCAACCGCAGTCGGTAAGATCTGCGCGACCCACACCACGGAGGTGATTGCCGTGCCGCGTATCACGACCGCAATCCTGGCCCTGCTGGCCATCTCGATCCCGGCCCTCACAGCCCAGGCCATCATCCGCAAGGTCCCGGAGCAGTACGCCACCATCCAGGCCGCCCTGGACGACTCGCGTGAAGGCGACATCGTGCTCGTGGCCCCGGGCAACTACGCCGAGTCGCTGCTGGTGCAGCGGTCGGTCTACCTGATCAGCGAGGAGCCGGGTGGGGCGATCATCGACGCGGACATGGACGACGCCATCCGCGCCGAGCACCTGGACGGGGACATGATCCAGGTCATCGGGTTCACCATCCAGAACTGCCGCGCAGGGGTGGTGGTCACCGAGTCGTCGGGCGCCGTGGTGGACACCAAGATCTCGGGCTGCATGCCCGTGGACGAGTTCGAGGATCTGATCTCGTTCAACGGCTCCGGCGACGCCACGGTGGCGCGCGTGGAGCTCATGGCCAACGAGACCTTCGATCCCGCCACCATCGGCCTGGTGGGCATGTACGTGGACGGCCAGTCCCTGGTGGTGGACTCGAGCATCACCGCCAGCAACGCCGCGGGGATCACCCTGCACGGCGCGTCTGCCGCGGCCACGGGCAACCTGCTGGAGAACACCAACGGCGACGCCATCACCGTGGCCGCGGAGACCTCCATGATCCGCGGCAACACCGTGGACAACTCGGACGGCACCGGCGTGGTCGTGCCCGACGGCACCGCCGTGTACATCCTCGAGAACGACATCTCCGAGGCGGAGTTCGGCATCGAGTTCTACACCGAGGGGGGCTCCATCGCCGCGGCGTGGGTGTACGACAACGACGTCCTCGAGAGCTACCAGGCCGGCGTGGCCGTCATGTCGGATCTGGGCGATCTGTTCATGGGCCACAACCGGATCACCGGCGGCGGCAGCCGCGGCATCTGGCTGCAGGACCCCGACCTGGCGGCGATGGTCCACGACAACGTGGTGGCCGACAACGAGGTCCTCGGCGTGTCCATCGGCATGGCCGCCGAGGGGTTCGTGGAGTCGTCGGACGTCACCCTCAAGCGCAACCTGATCTACGGCAACCTCAGCCAGGGGGTGACCATCCAGGACAGCGACGCGGTGCTCGTCAACAACACCATCTTCGGAAACGGCGACTACGGCATCTACCACGCCACCACCGCCGAGGAGCCCGCATTCTTCCCGACCTTCAAGAACAACATCGTCGTTGGACACGCCGAGACCGGCGTGTGGACCGACTACGCCACGTGTGACCTGACCTACTCGCTGCTGTTCGACAACGCCGTGCACGCGGACGTGTGCACCGGCGCCGACGGCGTCGTGCTGGACGAGGACCCCCTGTTCCTCGACCTGGCCAGCGGCGACTTCGCCCTGCAGGTGGGCAGCCCGGCCATGGACAGCGGCGACCCCGATCCCATGTACGACGACGCCGACGGCAGCGCCAACGACATGGGCGCCTTCGGCGGCCCGGAGGAGGCGCCGCTGCCCGCCGACGAGCCCCCCGTCATCGCCTTCGCCGAGGAGGACGACCTGCTCGAGGGTGAGTGCCGCACCATCGCCATCCCCGAGGGGGCCGATCCCGAGGGCTTGCCCCTGTTCGTCGAGTGGTCCCTCGCCGGGGGCAGCAACGGCAGCTGGACCGCATACGGCCAGTCCATCCGCCTGTGCGGCGAGGACGACGGCGAGTTCACCTGGTCGGTGGTCGCCATCGATCCCATGGGCGGCACCGCCGAGGCCGACGGCTCCATGACCATCGTCAACCTCGCCCCCGGCATCACCTCGATCATCCCCATCACCGCCACGGCGGGCGTGGACTGGCTCTACCAGATCGAGCTGTTCGACCCCGGTTACTTCGACACCTTCGCCTACACCATCGAGAGCGCCCCCGACGGCATGACCGTGGACGAGTTCGGGGTGGTCTCCTGGACCCCGTCGGATGCCCAGGTGGGCGACCACGTGGTGAAGTTCGTGGTCACCGACGACGACGGCGGCGAGTCGTTCCAGATCGACACCATCACCGTCTCTGGCGCGGCGCCCACCGAGGATCCCGACGGCGAGGGCGGCTGCGAGTGCGCCCAGGGTGACCGGGCCACGCCGTCGTCCCTGGCCGCTCTGGGTCTGCTGCTGCTCGCGGCGCTGCGGAGGCGCATCGCCCGGTGAGCCCGCACTTCCCGGTGGCGTGCCTCGCGCTGCTCCTGGCTGCCGGGCCGGGCTGCGCGCCCACCCCGCCCCCCGATGTCGAGGCGGTGGTCGTGGAGGCGGAGCCCGTCTCCGAAGCGGAGCCCGTCACCGAGGCCGAAATCGCCCCGGCCACCCTCGACGAGATCCGCGCCATCTGCCGCGTCTACCGCCGCGCCACCTACGGCCGCTGGGACGACCAGCGCACCCGCGGTGAGCTCGGCGGCCTCGACCTGACCTCCGACATGGCCGCGGGCTGGCAAACGCGGCTCTCCACCTCGGATCCTGCCGACGCCCTCGACGCCACCCGGGCGGTGCTGGACGCGGCCCACGAGGCCGGGGTCGCATCGGCCTGTCAGCCCCTGGAGGGGCTCGTGGCCGTGGCCGCGGGGCTCGCCGGCCCGCCGGCCGAGGAGTCGGCGCCGGCGGAGGCCGACGCCGGTTCTCCGTGAGCACCCTCAGCGCGCTGCGCGCCGCCCTCGGCAGACCCTATCTACGCCTCGCCCACGCCCTGCGATCCGGCGACGCCGTCCTCGACGCCGGCTGCGGGCCGGGCCACTGGCTCGGCTGGCTCGCGGCCGCGCGCACCGATCTGCGCCTGGCCGGCGTGGATCAGGACCGGCACCCCGCCCTGCCGACCGAGGTGGCCTTCCACGCCATGGACCTGGACCTCGAGCCGTTGCCCTTCGCGGACCGCTCTTTCCAGCTGGTGGTCTGCGCCCACGTGCTCGAGCACCTCCGCCGCCCCGGGGCGGTCCTCGACGAGCTGCGGCGGGTGCTCGCGCCCGGCGGCCGGCTGTACGTGGAGCTGCCCTCCGAGCGGAGCCTGCGCGTACCGAGCGCCCCTCGATGGCTCGAACCGCGCCTCCCGCTGGCGTTTCACGACGAGCCGACCCACGTGTGGGTGCCCCATTCGCCGCCGGCCCTGGCTGCGAGGCTGAGGGAGCGGGGGCTGCGGGTCGTCGAGGCCGGGCGCGCGAGGTCCCCGGGGCGCTGGCTCGGCGCCGGCCCGAGGCTGGTGACCGGATTGGCCCGGGGTGACGGCAGGGCCGTGGTGGAGTCGCTGGAGCACCTGGGCGGGCTGGCGAGCTACGCGGTGGCGGCTCGATAGCGGGTTGAGTCCGGCGCCTTGCCGCCCCGCACGCGCGAGCGCTATCCTGGTCGCTCCAAGGGAATCACGGCATGTACGGCATCCTGGAGTGGCCCGATGAGGGGCGGCGCGAGCGGCTGACCGAGACCGAGTCGATCCTCGGCCGGGGCCAGGGTGCGGACATCCGCATCCCCGACATGCAGGTGGGCCGCAAGCACTCGGTGATCGAGGTCCGCGACGACGGCCGGTTCATCCTGCGCGACCTGGGCAGCGTCAACGGCACCTGGTTCAACGGCGAGCGGGTCTACGAGCGGTTGCTGGAACCCCTGGACGAGTTTCGCCTGGGGGGACCCCAGGGGGCTCCGATCCGGTTCCTGCTGTGGGACGAGGGGTGGGACGCGGGGACGACGGACTCGGGCGTGGACATGAACACCGCGTCGCTGGTGATCGTGCCCGGGGACAAGCACGCGACGATCACGCCGGACGTGGTGGATATCCCGGACCTGGCGGCCGCGCTCCCCATGGACGCGACCAAGACGGCGTTCATCGGCCTGGACGTGGTCAAGCGTCGGCACCTGCAGCTGCTGGTGGAGGGGTTCGGCGTCCAGACCTTCGAGCTCAACCCCTTCCACCCGGTGACGGTCGGCCGCGACCGGATGCGCAACGAGGTGTGCCTGGATCACCGCTCGGTGAGCGTCGAGCACGCGATCATCCGCATCGAGGACGCGGGCCAGCCCGTGGTCGAGGATCTGCATTCCACCAACGGCACCTTCGTCAACGGCCAGCGCGTGGAGGACGCGTGCCCCCTGCGCGAGGGGGACCGGATCACCTTCGGGCACTACCTGACCCGGGAGCTGATCTTCCGCGACTCCATCCCCGAAGAGGTGGAGGTCAACGCCACGGACATCCCCGAGGGGGAGTTCATGGTCGTGGGCCGGGACAAGGAGTGCGATCTGGTCCTGGACCACGTGCTCATCTCGCGCCGGCACGCCCGCATCGAGCACCAGGCCCGCGGCTACCTCGTCATCGACCTGGGATCGGCCAACGGCACGTTCGTCAACGGCCAGCGCGTGTCCGGGGAGACCCTGCTCCACGACAACGATCGCGTCCAGATCGGCCCGTTCATCCTCCAGCTGGAGGCGGGGGAGCTGCGATCCTCGCTGGACAGTTCGGCCATCCGCATCGACGTGATCGACCTCTTCCGGGAGGTGGGCCCCCCCGGGGATCGCAAGTCCATCCTCCAGGGGGTGGCCGTGACCATCGGCCGCCGGGAGCTCGTGGGCGTGCTCGGGCCCAGCGGCTCGGGCAAGACCACCTTCCTGGACGCCGTGTGCGGCCTGATGCCGGCGACCAGCGGGCAGGTGCTGTTCAACGGCATGGACCTGTACGAGAACTACGCCGCCGCCCGCCAGTTCATCGGCTACGTGCCCCAGCACGACGACCTGCACGACGAGCTGTCCCTCGAGCAGGAGATGGCCTTCGCCTCGCGGCTGCGCTTGCCGCGGGACATGACCGCCGTGGACCGCCAGGAGCACATCAACCGGCTCATCGAGCTGCTGGAGCTCAGCGAGCATCGTGACACGCGGATCGGCTCCCTCAGCGGCGGCCAGCGCAAGCGCGTGAGCATCGGCATCGAGCTGTTGAGCCAGCCCGGCGTGCTGTTCGTGGACGAGCCCACCGGCGGCCTGGACCCGCGCAACCAGGAACGGATGATGTACCTGTTCCGGCGCATCGCCACGTCCGGTTGCACCGTGGTCATGGCCACCCACCAGCTCGGCGGCTTCGACCTGCTGGACCGGGCCATGGTGATGCACGAGGGCCGGATGGTGTACTTCGGCCCGGTCACCCAGTTCTACGACTACTTCGACGTCAACGTCCCCGGCGACATCTACGGGAAGCTGGAGTCCGAGCGCTCGGCGATCGAGTGGGAGGAGCGCTTCCAGGAGAGCAACGCCTTCGAGCAGTACGTGGCCGATCCGGGCGCCGAGCCGCCCCAGGGGCAGGAGCTCCCCCCGGTGCCGCGCTCCCAGGGCGGCCTCGGACAGCTGGTGACCCTGATCCGCCGCTACGCGACGCAACGCCTGGCGGACCGCGGCGGCCTGACGACGGCCATGCTGCAGGCGCCCATCATCGGGCTGCTGGTCATCGCCATCGCGGGTGGGGTGCCCAACAGCCCGCGCACCCTGTTCATGCTCGTGGTCGCGGCCCTGTGGCTGGGCTGCTCGGCCGGTGTGCGCGAGATCGTCGACGAGGCCCGCATCTACCGCCGCGAGCGCTTGACCTTCCTGAAACGGTGGACCTACCTGGGCTCCAAGAACCTGGTGCTGGCGCTGATGGGGCTGGGCCAGTGCTTCCTGCTGACCGGCGTGCTGTCCGTCGGCGGCGCCCTGGAGCACCACTTCCTGGCCACCACAGGGGTCATGCTCGCGCTGTACCTCGGCGGCGTGGCCGGCGGCCTGTGCATCTCCGCGGTGGTGCGCAACGCGGCGACGGCCATGGCCGCCGTGCCGCTGGTGATGTTCCCGCAGATCCTGTTCGCGGGGCTGCTGGTCCCCACGGCCGACGTGCCGACGATCCTCCCCTACACGGTGCCCGAGATCATCGAGAGCACCCAGGTGGAGGGGGAGAAGATGCAGCAGCTGCGCCGTATCGCCGAGGACACCATCGCCGGTGGCGCCGCCGCGGTGGAGATCTCCGACGAGGGCCGCCAGACCATGGGCCGGTTCACCAAGGTGACCCAGGGGAGCCGCGGTGTGGCGTGGATCTCCACGGTGATGGCGTCGCGCTGGGGCCTCGAGGCCCTGTGCCACCTCTACGCCCACGATCCGTTCAAGCTCCAGGTGGACCGATCCGAGGCCTACTACCAGTACCAGATCGTCAACACGGTCCACCTCTCCCTGTACGACGAGACCCAGCGCGACGAGCTGCACGCGCGCCTGCTCGACGGGGACGCCGCCGAGGGCAGCGCCTCGCCCGGCGTGCTGCCCGCCTACCTGGGCATCCTCGGGGGACACTACCTGCTGCTCGTGCTCGCGGCCTGGTTCGCGCTGTGGCGCAAGGACGCGGCCGTGCGCAGCGGCACGGTCCAGGCCTGACCGAATAACCCGCGATCCCGGCGCGTCCCCTCTCCCGGTCGAATCGGCGGGCGAGTGCTGCTTGTCCAGGAGGGTTTTGGTACAGTGGCGCAATCCCGTGGGGACCAGGAATGAGCGAACCCAAGGACGTCATCACCGAGGACACGTTCCATCGGGAGCTGGCCAGGGCCCAGACCGCCCAGGCCAAGCTGCGCGGCTCGATCCGCCTGCTCCAGGCGCTGGTCGTGATGTTGTTGCTGGTCTGCGTCGCCCTGGCCTACGGGATGACGCGCCTCAACGGGCAGGTGCTGGACACCACCGCAGAGGTCAACGGCCTGCGCGGCTCGATCCAGGAGCTGTTCAGCGACAACCTGCCCGCCGTGCGCGAGCTGCAGTCCGCCCTGGAGTCGGCCAACGACGAGGCCCTCCGGATCAACACGTCCATGTCCGAGGGCGGCCGGTTCACCCAGCAGGTGGACGAGGCCATCGCGCGGGCCAACGACGAGATGCCCAAGACGTTCGAGACCTTCTTCGCGCAGCGCGGACCCGAGCTGCTCAAGGAGGCCATCGAGTCGGACGAGGTGACCGACGCCGGCAGGGAGCAGACCAAGAAGTTCCTGTTGCAGGCGCTGGACGACCCGTCCATCGAACAGAAGATGAAGGACAAGATGGGTGTGGCCCTCGAGGATGCGCTCCGGGGGATGACCCTGGGGACGTCCGGGGCAGCAAAGGAGTGACGAGATGAGCAGGATGTTGACGTTGGCCATCACCGCGGTGATCGCCGTGGCCCTGGTGCTACCGGCCTGGGCGGAGAAGATCGACGGCTACGAGGTGGTCACCGAGGACAGCGGGCTGACCGAGGTCACCGACCTCGAGAGCGGCCTGGGCGACCTCATCGACCTGGGACCCCTGGAGCTAGGAGCGGCCGAGGAGGACCACATCGTCCTCAACCTGTACTTCCAGCTGCTCGACACCGTGCCCATCAGCGGCAAGGTGCACAAGATCCAGTTCGAGAACCTCAGCCTCAACGAGGTCACGTTCACGATCCCCGAGATCGAGTCGTTCGAGATCCCGTCGTCGCCCCCCTACGAGATCGAGGACCCGCTGACCATCAAGGCGGCGTACGGCGACATCGCCGTGAGCATGCTGCGCGAGATGCTGTCGCCCAACTACACCTTCCACGTCTCCGGCAAGGTGCTGGTCTTCGGCAAGTTCAAGATCAACAACCGCAAGAAGAAGTACGTGGTCCCGGTGGACATCAACGTGGAGCTGTCCTCGGACAGCCTCGCCCAGTCCGAGTACCGCGACGCCGTGGCCGACCAGATCTTCGAGATCCTCAAGAGCGACCTGCTCGAGAACCTCGAGAAGTGGCGCGACAAGGTCGGCGAGGAGCCCGAAGGCGAGGCAGCTCCGCAGGAGTGAAGGCCCTCGTTCTGACGGCCAGCGGCCCCACGCTGGTCTCCGATCGTCCCCTCCCTGACCCTCCACCGGGCGAGTCCCTGCTGCGAGTACGGCTCGCGGGGATCTGCGCCACCGACCTGGAGATCGCGCGCGGCTACCTGGGGTTCACCGGCGTGCTCGGCCACGAGTTCGTCGGCGAGGTCGAGCGCTCGGAGGTCCCCGGCCTGGCCGGGCGCCGGGTCGTGGGGGAGATCAACGCACCGTGCGGCGCGTGCGACACCTGCCTCGCTGGCGCGCCGCGGCACTGCCCCCACCGCACCGTGCTCGGGATATCGGGGCGCGACGGCGCCCTGGCCGAGTACCTGACACTCCCCGACGGCCTGCTGCACGTCCTCCCCGATCACCTGCCCGACGAGGCCGCGGTCTTCGTCGAGCCCGTGGCCGCCGCGTGCCGGGTGGTCGAGCAGGCCGGGGACGCGCGGCGCGCCCTCGTGCTCGGCGACGGTCGCCTCGGTCTGCTCGTCGCGGGGGTCCTCGCCGCGTCGGGGCTGGACGTGAGCGTGGCGGGTCACCACCCGCAGCGGGCGGAGATCGCGCGGGCGCTGGGCGCACGCTGGCTCCCGGCCGCCACGGGTCGCTGGGGCCTCGTGGTGGAGGCCACGGGCAGCGAGGCCGGGCTGGCGGAGGCCATCGCCGCCGTCCGTCCCCTGGGGACGCTGGTCCTCAAGACGACGCTGGCGGCGGCCCATCGGGTCGACCTCGCACCCCTGGTGATCGACGAGATCCGGGTGGTCGGCTCCCGATGTGGTCCCTTTGCGCCTGCCATCGAGCTCCTGGCGTCGGGGAGGCTCGATCCCACCCCCCTGATCCACGAGCGGTTCCCCCTCGAGCGCGCGGTGCGGGCGCTGCTGCGGGCCGGGGAGCCGGGGGTGCTCAAGGTCCTGGTGCGGCCCGGGCGGTGAGCGTCGCGTGAACGGCGGGGGGTGGCGCGCGGCGCCGCGCGTGATATAGGAGGTTCTGTGTGCGAGGGGAGGAGCCGTGGGGACGGGGGAAATCCGCATTCGGTACCACGACCGCCGTAGCGCCCTGGAGGCGTATCGCGCCGGTCTGAAGCATGGCTTGCTCACCGCCCCGCTGGACCGGGAGCGCGGCATCGGCGACCAGGTGGACGTGCTGCTGGAGTTGCCGTTCGCCGACATGGCGGTGCGCACCAAGGGGTGGGTCGTGCACACCAGCCAGGTGGCCACGGTCGTGCGGCTGGAGAAGGTGCCGCCCGACCTCCATCGGGTCGTGGCGGAGGGGGCCGGGAGTGATCGGCTGCCCGGCTGGTCCACCGCCGATCCGTACCCCGTGACCTCGGACGGGCCGGACTCCGGCGCCGGCAGCGAATCCCATGACGGCGAGAGGACCTCCGCGCGGCGAAACTACCTGGCCGCGCGGCTGCGCCAGTCCCTCGAGGGGCGGGCGTCCTCGGACGGCTACGAGGCGGTATCCGCTCCCCAGCGCCCTGCACCGCCTCCGCCGCCGCCGGAGCCCACCGCAGACGCCTCCTCCGAGTCGATGACCCAGGGGCCGGGTATCCCGGTGCCAGGGGACCCCGGCCGCTTCCTGCCCGGGGTGGCGCGCTTCGAGGGCGCCCTCGAGGACACCCCGCCCCACCGCGTGCTGCTCGACCTCGTGGCGTCGCGCGCCACGGGCGTGCTCGTGGTGGAGCTGGACGAGGTGCGCTACTGGGGATTCGTCCTCGGCGGCAAGCCCGTCCACTACCTGCGGCATCCGCCCCTGGAGTCCGAGTCCACCGAGGCGCTGCTGGTCCGCAAGCAGCTGCTGTCCCGGCCGGTCCTCGACAGGGCGCGGTGGCACGCGGAGATCACCGGCCAGCCGCTGGTGTCCATCGTCATGCGCATGCGGCTGATCCGCGAGAAGCAGCTCCACGATCTGCGGGAGGCGCAGATCAAGCTGGTCACCCGCAGGGTCCTCGACCAGCGGGAGGGGTACTACCGTTTCTTCGAGACCCCGGACCTGCGCGAGGTGTTCCGCAACCCGCCCCTGGATCCGGTCCCCCTGATCTGGAAGCGGGCGATCTTCTCGCTGGCCAACCGGAGCGAGGCGCAGATCCTCGACCGCCTGGAGCCGCTGCTGGACCAGGGACTCCACGTGACCTCCCTGGGTCGGAAGATCGCGCGCAAGCTCCCCCTCGACGACCGCCGGAAGGACCTGGTGCGGGTCCTGGCGCCGGGCGACAAGACCGTCCGCCAGGCCGTGAAGAGCTCGGGTCTCGAGGGACGGGAGGCGGCCGAGCTGCTGCTGGTGTTCGAGCAGCTGGGGCTGGCCCGGTTTGTGAAGGTGAAGCTGCGGATCACCGCGGACGTGGCCCGCAGCGAGCGGGCCCTCAAGGCCTTGACCGGGAGGCTGCACAAGGACCACTACGCCCTGCTGGACCTCCACTGGTCCGCCCTGCCCGGCGAGATCCGTCGAGCCTGCGAGAGGTTCGAGGCCGAGGTCCGCGACCTGTCCGAACCGTGCGTCGACCTGCCCGGGTACGCCAAGCTGCACGATCCCCTCCAGCGCCGGCTCTCGTTGCTGCGCAAGCTCGCCGAGGACGAGAGCTTCCGCACCCACTACCGCGCCGAGGTCGTGGGCGAGGGAGAGCGCCGGATGGCCGCGGAGATGTACCTCAAGCAGGGCGAGATGGCGCTGTTTCGCCGCGACTCGGAGCAGGCTCGGGAGTGTTTCGAGAGGCTGCTCGAGGTGGATCCGGGCGGCGAGGGAGGGGGTGAACGCCGGGACAGGGCCCGGCAGGTGAAGCGCGCCCTGGACGACGGGAGGATCCCGTCGGCGGCGCGGTGATGAAGAGCCGCGGAAGGGTCGCGCTTGGACATCGCAATGACGGAGACCGATAATGTGGGCACTGGGGTCGACGGGTTCGAGATGAGCGAGGAGACGATCCGAATCGAGTGGAGGGATCCGGACAGCGCCAAGGAGGCGTACGAGTCGGGATTGCGCCACGGGCTGGTGACCGCGCACGTGGATCCGCCGCCGCGGCAGGGTTCCACGGTCCGCGTGGAGCTGCACCTCACCTTCGCGGACACGAGCTTCGACGTGGAGGGGGTGGTGACCACGTCCACCCCGGAGACCACGGCCATCTGGGTGCCGACGGTCCCGGACGAGGTCGTGGGATTCCTCATCGAGCTCGGAGGCGTGGAGGCTCCGAACCTCCCGTCCGCGGACGAGGAGGAGCGGTCCGAGTACACCGCGGAGTCGAGCATCCACACGCCCATCCGCGCCGAGCGCGTGCACCGGGTGGTGCGGGCGCCGCGTTCCAAGGCCTCCGAGCAGGATCGAGCCCGGCGCAAGCAGATGGCCGAGGCCTCCCTCGACTCCAGCCTGACCTGGGATCAGGTCGAGGCCGCCGCCGAGGAGTCGGAGGATCTGGAGGCCACCGAGCCGCAGGCCGAGACCACCCTCGAGTCCCCGGCCGAGGCCCCTGACGAGTCGATGCTGTCCATGGATCTGCCCGCGCCGGGCCGCCTCTCCGAGGAGGACGACGCCGCGGGTATCCCCGTCCCCCATCGGCCGGGACAGTACCGCCCTGGCATCGTCGAGTTCTCCGAGGACCTCGAAGCCACGCCCATGCACCAGGTGTTCCTGCGGCTGTTCGCCGACGAGATGACCGGCGTGGCCGTCATCGACCTCGACGACGAGCGGTCCTGGGCGTACGTCCTCGAGGGCAAGCCGGTCCACTTCGTCACCGATCCCCCCCGCGAGTCGGAGTCGATCCCATCGCTGCTGCTGCAGTCGAAGGTGCTGCACGAGCCCGTGGCCGACCACGCCGCGCAGCTGGCCGACGTGACCGCGCAGCCGGTGGAGATGGTCCTGGGCCAGCTGGGGCTGGTGGACGACGAGCAGCTGGCCGAGGTGAGGCGGGAGCGCGCGCGCCTCGTCACCATGCGTCTCCTGGCCAGCCAGGAGGGCCGGATACGCTTCTACTCCGTGGGCGAGCTCTCCGAGGTGCTGCCCCGCGTCGAAGCGGACATCATCGAGACGGTGTGGAACCAGGCCCGCTCCGGGTTCTCGCACCTGCCGCAGACGCGGATACACGGCCACTACGTGGGCCTGCGTCGCCAGTACGTCTCGCTCACGCCCGAGGGGCGGAAGGTCGCGGCGCGGCTGCCCATCACCGGCCAGCAGCGCGCCTTCGTGGACAAGCTCCGACGGCCGGGCCGCCAGGTTCAGCGCCTGATCAAGGGCTCGGCCGCCGCCGAACGAAAGGCGGTGGAGCTGCTGATGACGCTGCGGTTGCTGGGGGTGGTCAGCCTGTCCCCCCACGGCCCCGAGGACCGCAAGCAGGTGGAGCTGGAGCGCCAGCTCCGCGAGCGATTCCAGCGCATGGAACTCGACCACTTCGGCTTCCTCGGTCTGCACTGGTCGGCGCTGCCCGAGGAGCTCTCCGATGCCTGCGCGACCGCGGAGCGCGAGATGCACGAGTTCTCGGTCCTGGGGGACTCCATCACCAACTTCGGGGCGATGAAGGACGCGTTCGGCCAGCGGATCGACGAGATCCGGGGGCTGGTCGATGGGGAGGACCGTCGGCGGGAGTACCGGGCGACCCTGATCTCGGGCGATGATCTGTCCATGGCGTCGGAGACCTACCTCAAGCAAGGCGAGACGGCCCTGTTCCGGGGGGAAGCGCAGCAGGCGCGCGATCACTTCCGCCGCCTGATGGAGATCGAGGGCGACGAGGAGACGGAGCGCGTCCAGCGCGCTCGCCTCGCGCTGCTGGCCCTCGAGCAGAACAGTAGCCCCGCCGATTGAGCGCGGGACCGCCATGGGCGTTCTCCGCTCCCCCGGCGGGAGGTGTCGTAGTACCATGGGGTTGGTGGGGAGAAGGGCGCATCACCGGTGTCCCACGAAGTTCGCATCGTGCTGGCGAACCAGTCGGCGGCAGCGCGTCTGTACAACGAGGGCCTCGAACAGGGGGTCGTGACCACCCAGCTGGAGCCTCCCCCCGAGCAAGGGGCGGAAGTCGCGGTGCTCGTGGAGGCGCCCTTCGCCGAGGACGAGTATCGCCTCAAGGGGCTGGTCGTCCACGCCGACGAGTCCAACACGGCCATCTGGATAGCCGTGGTCCCCGGCGACCTGAAGCGCCTCTGCATCGGCGCCGAGGAGACCATCCAGCCCCCCGCAGGTTCATACGACGACTCCCGCGATACGGTGGAGAGCCAGCTGGGCGTACCCACCGCGGACGGAGATTCAGCCGACGAGGACTCCCTCGACGAATCGGCTGAGACCTCGTCGCTGGCCAGCGAGACGCGGGACGAGTCCGAGGACTCGGAGCCCTCGGGTGGGCTGATGCCGTCCCTGTCCGACATCGGGCTGCCCTCCATGGGCGGCAGCGTCGCGTTCCAGTCCAGCCGCAGCCAGTCCTCGGACGGCGAGTCCCAGGATCGTCCCCGCGACTACCTCTCGCGCCGCCTGAGCAAGCAGACCGAAGCTCGCAAGAAGCGGCCCAAGCACCGCCGCTGGTCCAAGGACATGGGGCGGTCCGGCGAGGCGGTCGACAAAGCGCTCAAGGCCGATCCGTTCGTCGACAGCTCCGGCATCGCCGTGCCCAACCAACCCCAGCTGCGCGTACCCGGCATCATCGCCTTCGAGACCCAGCTGGGCGGGAACGCCTCGTACGACATCTTCATGCGCGTCTCGGCCAAGCGGACCACGGGCGTCGCAGTCTGGGACGTGGCCGACGGGAGATACTGGTCGTACCTGGTGGGGGGCGGCCCCGTGCACTACGTGCGCGAGCCCGAGCTCCAGACCGAGTCCATCGAGACCCTGCTGATCCGCAAGAAGTTCGTCTCCGAGCCCGTGCTGGAGCAGGCCCGCCGGCTGGCCACCCTCACCGGGCGGCCGCTGGTCTCCGTGGTGATGCGGCTGCGGCTGATCAGCGAGGCGCAGCTGTTCAACCTCCGCGCCGAGCTCGCCCAGATCGTCACCGACCACCTGCTCGACAGCACCAGCGGCACGGTGCGGATGTACGAGGTCCCCGAGATCCGCGAGGTGTTCCAGGAGAGCGGCTCCGACGTGCTCAAGATGCTGTGGCGTCACGCCGCCAAGGGCTACGAGGGCATGGACTCCTCTGCGGTGCGCGCCAAGCTCGAAGGGATGATGCCCAAGTTCGTGTCGCTGACCGACGAGGGCAAGACCGTGCTGCACAAGCTCCCCCTGTCGTCGGTCCAGCAGACCTTCGTCAACCGGTTGCTGCGACCCAGCCGCCCCGTGCGCAAGCTGTTCGCCCGCATGGAGATGCACGAGGTGGACGCGGCGCGGCTGCTGTTGACGCTGCAGCAGCTCGGTCTGATCCTCCTCGCGGCCAAGGGCGCCGAGAACCAGAAGGACGCCGAGATCGAACGCCGGCTCCGCGACCGGTTCCAGCGCGTGGACAAGGACGTCTTCAGCTTCCTCGGTCTGCACTGGTCGGCGCTGCCCGACGAGCTGGGAAAGGCGCTGGGCACCCTCGAGGCCGAGATGAAGCAGTTCTCGACCATCGGCGAGACCATCAGCAACTACGACGCCATGCGCACGGCGCTGCAGTCCCGCGTCGACGAGACCCGGGGGCTCATCGACAAGGAGAAGGACCGCCGCGAGTACCGGCGGCGAATCGTGGATCCCAACGAGCAGTACATGGCCGCCGAGACCCTCCTCAAGCAGGGCGAGCTCGCGCTGTTCCGGCGCGACCGCGAGCAGGCCAGCGAGTGCTTCAGGCGGATGCTCGAGATCGATCCCGGCGGCTCCGGCAGCTACGACCGCCGTGAGCGGGCCAAGACCGCGTTGATGCAGCTCGAGGACGGCAAGGCGAACATTCCGGGGTAGCCCCCGCTCCGGCGCGCGCGAGGGCCTACTCGGCGGGTCCCACCTCCACGCAGTTCACCGACACGTCCACGGGGATCTTGTGCTCGTCGGGATCGTTGGAGCTGATCTCGAGGACACCGAGCACGCTGATGGGATCGATGCAGGTGGCCTGGACGGCGTTGGACAGGACGGCCGCGTCGTCGGGGGCGATGGTGCCCGACCAGTCGTCGGCGCTCACCACGTGGCCAGCGGAGTCCGCGACGCGGATGTAGCGGACCTCGAGTTCGCCGGTGCCGACGTTGCGGATCACGAGATCCGCGATCTGCAGCTCGCCCACGGGGGCGTTGTCGAAGACGATCGGAGCGCCGGGGACGTCGATGTCGGGGGGATCCGCCATGTCGTCGTCCCCCACGTCGTCGTCGTCGCTCCCGCTGTCGTCGTCCCCCCAGCTGATGTCGTCGTCACCCGAGCCGCCGCAGGCGACGAGACACCCTGCGGCGATCCACAACAGAATCCAGTGGGGGGTGCGCATCACTCTCTCCTCCCGTGGCCATCCTACCATCGACCCGCGACCCGTTGAACTCGCGCGGGCTCGCGCCGCGCGTGTGCGTCGTTGACCCGTGTCCGCTTGAACCCTACCATGGGCCGCGAGCCGGCGAGGAACGGCTCCCGTGACGACAAGAGGGGCGACCGATGAGCAGCATCAAGTACTTCGCGGCGATCATCAACGTCCAGACGGTGGTGGTGACGCTGCTGGCGATGGGATCGACCTATCTGTGCAGCCGGCTCGGGTGGGAGGCGGAGATTCCCACCGGGCTGATCGGCCTGGCCGTGGTCTTCCCCATCGTGTTCTCCATCAACGCGGCATACCGTCGCCGCGAGGAGGCCCTGCGGTACTTCGGAGATCTCAAGGCCCACGCCCAGGCCGTGTACCTGGCGCACCGGGACTGGGTTCCCCGCTCCGACGGGAGCGAGGAGCACGCGGTGCGCGCGCGTGAGCTGGTCCAGTCGTTGCTCGGGGCGGTCCAGGCACACTTCTCGCCCGAGGGCGGCCGCACGATGGAGACCTTCCAGGGGGTCTATCGGGAGTTCTCCAGGTTCTCCGCCTCGAACGAGCAGCTGCGCGTGGCCAAGGTCCCGGCCAACGAGGTCTCGCGGTCCAACCAGTTCGTCTCGAAGATGGCCATCGACTTCGAGAAGATGAACAACATCCTCAACTACCGCACGCCGCTGTCCCTGCGGGCCTACAGCCAGGTCTTCCTCAACGGCTTCCCGATCATCTTCGGCCCGTACTTCGCCCACCTGGCGGAGGACAACTTCGCCGCGGTCGGGTACATCGTCGCGGCCGCGTACTCGCTGGTGCTGGTGAGCCTGGACAACATCCAGGAGGACCTGGAGGACCCCTTCGATCAGATGGGGACCGACGACGTGAAGTTCGACGTGGCGGCCGACTACCAGCCGCTGATGGGTGACTGACGCCGCGCACGCGGCGAGGAGGGTCCAGATGCGCCTCTCGATGAAGACCGAACGAGCCGTTCGCTGGGTGCTGCCGCTGGTGCTGCTCCTGGCCCTCTCGGTGGTGTTGCCCGCCGTGGCCCAGGAGACCGCCGAGGGAGCGAGCGAGGCCGCAGCTGTGGTCGAGGCCCACGCCGACGCCCACGAGGACGAGGAGTCCGGCGGCTTCGTGGGCTGGCTCAAGAAGCTCGCCCCGATCCTGATCCTGCTCGTCGCCATCGGCATCGTCTTCGCGCGGCTGCCCAAGGTCGAGGGGCTCGACCACTCCAAGGCCTTCATCCATCGCCGGGTGATGAACTGGTTGCCCCTGGGGCTGACGTACTCGTTCCTCTACATGGGCCGGTACAACCTCAAGGTCAGCAAGCACACCTTCGAGACCATGTCGGCCGCCGACGGCTCGTCCCTGATGGGCAACGAGGACTTCAGCTTCATCTTCATGGTGGGGACGATCGTCTACGGCTTCTCGTTCCTCATCAACGGCCCGCTGACCGACAAGCTCGGTGGCCGCATGGCCATCCTCACCGGCGCCGGCGGCGCGCTGGTCTGCAACGGCCTGATGGGCCTCGTCTCGCTGTCGCTGCTGCACCAGGGGCCCGGGTCCGAGCTGCTGATGGCGCGCTTCGTGACCGTCATGTCGGTCCTGTACGCCATGAACATGTACTTCCAGAGCTTTGGCGCGGTGGCCGTGGTCAAGGTGAACGCCCCGTGGTTCCACGTCCGTGAGCGGGGGGTCTTCGGAGCCATCTTCGGCATCCTCATCTCCCTGGGGATCTACTTCGCCTACGACTGGGGCTACCTGATCCTCAACCACATCGGCCTGGCGTGGGTCTTCCTGATCCCCACGATCCTGCTGGCGATCTTCTGGATCCTGGACTTCATCTTCGTGCGCGACACCCCAGGGAAGGCGGGACAGGAGGACTTCCACACCGGCGACGCCACCGCGGACGACACCGGCCCGCAGCTGGGCGCGTTCCAGGTGTTCAAGTTGATGCTGCGCAACCCCATCGTGATGACCATCGCCTGCGTGGAGTTCTGCAGCGGCTTCCTGCGCCAGTCGATCATGCAGTGGTACAAGACCTTCGCCAAGCAGACCGACGGGACGCTGCACCTGGTCGAGGGCTTCGTGTTCGAGAACTGGGGTCTGCTGCTGTGCTGCGCCGGCATCCTCGGCGGCGTCGTGGCCGGCGTCATCTCCGACCGCGTCTTCCAGTCCCGCCGCGGCCCCGTGGCCGTGCTGCTGTACGGCCTGATGCTGGTCTGCGGCATCGCGCTGACGGTGTTCTACCAGGTGCCGCTGGTGGTCAGCTCCCTGGTGATCATCATGTCCTTCGCGGTCATCGGCGTACACGGCATGCTGTCGGGCACCGCGAGCATGGACTTCGGCGGCGCCAAGAACGTGGGCATCGCCGTGGGCATCATCGACGGCTTCGTCTACCTCGGCACGGGCGTCATGTCCGGTCTGTACATCTTCATCCTGCCCCGCGAGGAGCTCAACGAGGCGGGCGAGCTGGTGGGCGCCGCGACCGATCCCGCCAACTGGCAGCCCTGGCCCATCTCCATGATCCCGCTGGCCCTGATCGGGACGCTGCTCGCCGCGCGGCTGTGGAACGCCAAGCCCAAGTCCAAGGGCGGCGGTGGCGGGCATTGACGCCCGGCGGAATCACCCGGCGCCCCCGTTCGTTCTGGAGAACATGCGCCGCGCACTGCTCCCCCTCCTCTTCCTGATCCTCCTCCCTCGTCCGGCAGTGGCTGGCACGGCAGAGGACTACGCGGTCCGCGTCGCCGAGCTCGAGACGATGCGACTCGCCCTGGCCGGCACCTACACCGCCGCTGCCACCGACGAGGCGCGCGCCATCGTCCTCGACCGCGCCCGGGAGGCGGTGATCACGGCGCTGGTGGACGACCTCATCCCGGCCTGGCACGGCACCCCCTGGGACTTCAACGGGACCTCCGAGATCCCTGGCCAGGGGCACATCGCCTGCGGGTACTACGTCACCACCTTGCTGCGCGACGCGGGCTTCCGCGTCCAGCGCGTCCGCCTGGCGCAGCAGGCGTCGGAGAACATCATCAAGACCCTCGTCGGCGAGGACCGCATCACCCGCTACCGCAACCTCGGCGGCTACCGCGTGACCGGTGACGTGGCCGAGCTCGGTGACGGGTTGTACGTGGTGGGGCTGGACATCCACGTCGGCTTCCTCGTGGTCGAGGACGGGAAGGTGCGCTTCTGTCACGCGTCCTATCTCGATCCCGTGGCGGCCGTGTGCGAGAGCCCGCGCACCGCGCCGGCGTTCGCCTCGAACTATCGCGTGGTGGGGAAGCTGCTGGACGATCCGATGATGGTGAAGTGGCTCGAGGGGTCTTCCTTCGCGACGAAGGGCAGCGTGGATCGCTGACCACTCAGTCCAGACGGACCACCCGAACCACCGCGTCCGCGCCCGACTCCGTGCTCAACGTGTAGCTCGCGCCGGCGTCCAGGCCCTCGCCCAGGAAGAAAGCCGCGCCGCCGGACCGCAGGTCCACCGTGGTGGGATCTTCGAGGTCGTAGGTGGCCACGCCGGTGACCGGCATCCAGCCGTGGATGGTCATGTCGAAGTCCACGCCGCGCTGGTAGCCGGTGAGGACGTCCTCGGTGGGGTCCTGGAAGTGATAGGCGTCGGCAGCGGCCTGGCCCTCGTCCACCCGCTGGTGCACGCCCAGGGCGGTCCAGAAGTCCACGACGTAGGTCTGTGCGTCCAGGCCGGCGACCTGCTGGACTCCGTCGAGGCCGGGGGTCGGGCTGTCGAACCAGGCGTTGAGGAACTCCACGCCGCAGGTCATCTCGAACGTGCCGTCCGCCAGGGGCACCTCCTCGCCGTAGCGGTCGTAGAGGTAGCGGAACGCCAGGTAGGCCAGGCCCCGCAGCTGGCCGTCGCGGGACTCGTAGTAGTGGGTGCCCGGCGTGTACACGAAGATGTCGGCCAGCGACGTGTGCCAGGGGTCCTCCAGGGCGGCCGCCCACACGTACAGGTTGCCGTTGTTGTACCCGCACAGGTCCTGGGCCAGCGCGCTGGTGCCCTCGGTCAGGTAGACGTTCTCGTTGGTGCCGGTGGCGTCGTTGTCGAGGAAGCGCGAGGCGAAGTAGATGTTGTGGTTGAACTCGTGGGCGAGCAGCTCGGTGGTGCCGTTGACCGAGGACTGGGGCGCCTCCGGATCGGGGATGCCCGCGTAGATCAGCTCCTGCTCGTTGCCGTACCCGCACACGTCCTCGGGCTGCAGGTCGCACGACGTGACGAATGCCATGGCGCCGGTCTCGTTGACCGCGTAGCTGAACAGCACGCTCACGTGGCCGTCGCCGTTGACGTCGGACTCGGGGTGGAAGAAGAACCGCTCGCGCGGCAGCGCCGTCAGCTCGAACTGGTCCACCACGTCGGCGACGAAGGCCGGGTCCAGGGGGTCCAGCTCGTTCTCGGTGGTGATGTCCTCGTAGACCACCAGCTCGTCGGTGACCACGATGGCCTCGGCCTCCACCTCGCGCACGATGAACGAGCCGGCGATCTCGAAGGTCCGCACCTCGCCGACCTCGGGGACCGTGGGGTCGCCGATGAGTCCTCGGAAGGACACCGGCTCCTCGGCCTGGGCCGGGCGGAACCTCGGCTCGGTCTCCTCTCCACGTTGTTCGCCGCGCGCGCCGTCGTCCAGGGACAGGTCCCACGTGGTGTCCGGCTCGAGGTCGCGCGAGGCCACCACGGCCAGGTAGCTGCCCGCCTCGGCCAGGGTGAATCCGAACGTGCCCCCGTCGCCGGCGAGCTCGGCCACGTCCCCCACGGCCAGCGCGGCCGCGCCGTCCCAGTCGGTGGTCGGACCGGGCTCCAGCGCCCCGCAGCCCTCGGAGTCGTCGTCGTCGCCGGTGGCGTCGTCGTCGTCGCCCTGGCTGTCGTCGTCACCTGCCGAGGAGTCGTCGTCGGACTCGTCGGAGGGGCAGCCCGCCAGCCATCCGAGGCAGGCGAGGAGGGACAGGGCCAGGAAGGTCGATCGCATCATGTTGTTTCTCCTGTCGGTTGCCGCACATTAGCCACTCACCGCGGTCGCGGCAATCCCGTCCGCCACCCGCGTCGCGAGCGCCGCAACGGTCGCGCCCAGGGGGAGCCCCGGCGCTCCGGGGAGCAACGACGCGTCCGCGACGTACAGTCCCTCGATTCCGTGCACGCGCCCCCGGGCGTCGGTCACCGCGGTCGCGGGATCGCCACCCATGGCGCACGTCCCCAGCGGGGAGGTGCTGTACACGGCCAGGTCGCACGCCCGGTAGTGGCGCCGCTCCAGCACGCCGAGGTCGTCCTCGCTCCTCAGGACGGTGGGCACGCCGTGGGACGTGATCACCTCCCTCGCGCCCGCCGCGAACAGGGCCCTGGCTGCGTCCGCGAGCCCCGCCGCCAGCGCCCGCCGATCCGGCGGCGACAGCTCGTAGCGGAGCACCGGCCGTCCGTCCGCGAGGGGGACGACCCACCCCGTCCGCTCGTCGCGGACGGTGACGGCCACGCAGGCCGCCGACGTCGGCCGATCGAGCACCCTCGACAGCTCTCCGTCCCACGCTGGCAGGCCGCTGCAGACCGTCCCCAGCGGCAGCGGTGAAGGGGACAGCACGTGGCTCCCGTCCTCGGCGCGCTGGAATCCCTCCACCACGGTACCGCCCGGCGGGATCGGCCCGGCGAATCGGCCCACCACGACGGTGGTCGGCTGGAGCCGCAGCTGGTCGCCGATGGTCCGGTGCGGATCGGGGACCCGGCTGATCAGCATCAGACTCGGTGTGTGGACCGCTCCGGCCGCCAGCACGACCGTCCTGGCCCGGACCCGCACCTTGTGCCGGACGGCGTCGCCATCGAACGCGTGCCCCGCGATCCCCTCCACGACGCCGTCCACACACCTCAGGTGCTCGGCCCTGCAGCCCAGCACGAACCGCGCCCCCAGCTCGCTGGCCGCTTCCACCCAGGTGGCGCGCACGCTCCGGCGGGAGCCCTCGGGGCAGCCGCCCAGGCAGCGGTCACAGCCCCTGCAGCGCGCCGGCCCCTCGCCCAACCGTTGCTCCACCTCGTCGTAGGCCGAGGCCATGGCTCCCGGCGACAGCGTGTCCACCGAGCGCTCCTCGGACCACGCCAGGAGATCCTCATCCGGCACGCGCTGGAGCGCCCCCCGGCCCACCTCCCAGCTGCCCCCGAGGAGCCGCCCCTGCAACACCGCGGCGCCCCGGTCCGCGGTGACCTGCAACCCCCGATCCCGCAGCCGCTGCGTCCGCGCCTCCAGCTCGCTGGTCGCCACCGGCGGATCGCCCCCCTCCTCGAGCACGATCACGTCCAGCCCCGCCCTCGCGAGCCGGTGGGCCACCGCGGCCCCGCCGATCCCCGAGCCCACCACGCAGACGTCGGTGCTCAGCTCCAGCGGACCCTGTATCCACCCCGGGTGTGCGATCACCATGGCCGCGCCCCCACGCCATGGGTCACCACCAGCTCGCGCAGGGCGCAGATGCACTGGCGAGAGATCAGGATGTGGCTCCTGGCCCACCCCTCCATGAGCCTGCGTTGCTGGTCCTGCGGCAGCTCGCTGAACGGGCTCACCGGGCCCCCGAACAGGAGGCCGCTGCCCTCCAGCAGAGGGGGCAGCGAGAGCAGCGTGCGGCGCGCCGACAGGGGGAGGCTGGCGACCGTGGCGTCGATCCGCCGGACCACGGCCTCGTGGTCGGCGTCCGCTCCCAGGATCAGCCGCGAGACGGCCACGAGCACCGCAAAGCGCAGGTCGTCGAGGACGAGCAGACCATCGGGCCGCGCCGGGTACGGGCCCTGACGGAGCATCGGAACCGCCAGGAGGCCACCGCAGACGAGGGTGCCAGCGGCCGCGAGGACGCCGCCGATGATGAACCGGCGGCGGGAGGTGCGGCGAGCGGCTTCGTACTCGGGCCAGTCCTTCGGCACGGAGGGGAGTATAGCGGGGGAGGGGGGACGGAGGACGGAGGGGCGGGGAGGACTGAAGACCGTCTAGTAAGCGACCGGCCCGTACACCGAGCTGTTCCCGGCCTCGTCCGTCGCCGTGATCTCCACGGTTCCGCCCTTCTTGGGGACGCTCGTGGAGTGCGCGGTCCCGAGGCCCGTGCTCACGCAGTCACCCTTGCCGTTGCAGACGACGCCGGTGGTCGGCTCGTCGGTGTCCCAGGAGACGTTGACGGTCCGCTTGTCCACGGAGACGGACACGCTCGAGATGACCGGCGGGGTGATGTCGCCGCCGCAGACGGCGTCCGCGCCGTCGCAGTCCTGGTCGATGCCGTCCTCGCAGATCTCGGGGGCGCCGGGGTAGACGGTGGCGTCGTAGTCGTCGCAGTCCTCGTTGGCGTCGTAGCCGTCGCCGTCGTTGTCGGGGGCGGGGCAGAGCTCGTCGCTGCCGTCACAGTCCTGGTCGATGCCGTCCTCGCAGATCTCGGGGGCGCCGGGGTAGACGGTGGCGTCGTAGTCGTCACAGTCCTCGTTGGCGTCGTAG
>CAYRNR010000024.1:0-72007 GCA_964425605.1 uncultured Rickettsiales bacterium
CGCCCGGGTAGACCACGGCATCGCCGTCATCGCAATCGTTGCAGGAGAGGTGGCCATCGCCGTCGCCGTCCACCTCGTCGGCCGGGACGAGCCCGTCGCAGTCGTTGTCCTCGCCGTCGCACAGCTCGGGCGCGCCGGGGTAGGAGGTGGCGTCGTTGTCGTCGCAGTCCTCGCAATACACCGAGCCGTCCCCGTCCTGATCCAGGGTCTCCAGGGACGGGACGATGCCGTCGCAGTCGTTGTCCAGCCCGTCGCAAAGCTCCAGCGCGCCGGGGTAGACCGTGGCGTCGCCGTCGTCGCAGTCGTCGCAGGCCAGGTAGCCGTCGCCGTCGAGGTCGTCCTCGTCCGCCGGCAGCACGCCGTCGCAGTCGTTGTCCAGCCCGTCGCAGAGCTCGGGGGCGCCGGGGAACACCGTGGCGTCGCCGTCGTCGCAGTCGCCGCCGCAGGGGTTGTAGCCGTCGCCGTCCAGGTCGTCCTCGTCGTTGTTCAGGCCGTCGCAGTCGTTGTCCAGACCGTCACACAGCTCGGGGAAGCCCAGGCCCACGTCGGCGTTGCCGTCGTCGCAGTCCCCCTCGCAGATCATCTGGGCGTCCGCGTCGGCGTCCGCCTCGTCGGCGGGGATGACCCCGTCGCAGTCGTTGTCCAGACCGTCGCACAGCTCCACCGCGCCGGGGAAGACGTAGGCCTCGGTGTCGTCGCAGTCGCCCTCGCATGGGGCATAGCCGTCGCCATCCACGTCGTCCTCGTCCGCGGCGTTCCCGTCGCAGTCGTTGTCGATGCCGTCGCAGAGTTCGGGGAACCCGAGGCCCACGTCGGCGTCGGCGTCGTCACAGTCCCCCTCACAGACGAACTGTCCGTCGGCGTCGGCGTCGACCTCGTCGGCCGGGACGGCGCCGTCGCAGTCGTTGTCCAGACCGTCACACAGCTCGGGCCCGCCGGGGTACACGTCGGCGTTGGCGTCGTTGCAGTCCTCGCAGTACACGAAGCCGTCCACGTCGAGGTCGAGGGTCTCGAGCACCCACAGCGCGCCGTCGCAGTCGTTGTCCTCGCCGTCACACAGCTCCGGTGCGCCGGGGTAGCTGTCCACGTTGGCGTCGTCGCAGTCCTCGCAGCCGAGGTAGCCGTCGCCGTCCAGGTCGGTCTCGTCGACGGGCACGTGCTCGTCGCAGTCGTTGTCGATCCCGTCGCAGAGTTCGGCCGCGCCGGGATACGTCTCGTCGTCGGCGTCGTCGCACTCCTCGCACGCCAGGAAGCCGTCGCCGTCGAGGTCCTCTTCGTCCGCGGGCAGCGCACCGTCGCAGTCGTTGTCCTCTCCGTCGCAGACCTCGGCCGCGCCGGGGTTCACGTCGGCGTCGTTGTCGTCGCAGTCATCGCAGTACGGGTAGCCGTCCGCATCGGCGTCGAGGGTCTCCAGGGCCCACAGGGCGCCGTCGCAGTCGTTGTCCACGCCGTCGCACAGCTCCGGCGCGCCAGGGTAGGTGTCCGCGTCCGCGTCGTCGCAGTCCTCGCACGCCAGGGCCCCGTCACCGTCGAAGTCCGCCTCGTCGGCGGGCAGGCCGCCGTCGCAGTCGTTGTCGATCCCGTCGCACAGCTCCGGCGCGCCGGGGTACACGGCGTTGTCCCCGTCGTCGCAGTCGCCGCCGCACGGGTTGTAGCCGTCGCCGTCGAGGTCGTCCTCGTCGTTGTTCAGGCCGTCGCAGTTGTTGTCCACCCCGTCGCACAGCTCGGGGAAGCCGAGCCCCACCGTGGCGTCCGTGTCGTCGCAGTCGCCCTCGCAGATCAGCTGACCGTCCAGATCCGCGTCCACCTCGTCGGCGAGCATGACGCCGTCGCAGTCGTTGTCCACGCCGTCGCAGATCTCCGTCGCGCCGGGGTACACGCCCGCGTCCGCGTCGTCACAATCACCCTCGCACGGGGCGTAGCCGTCACCGTCCGCGTCCGTCTCGTCGTTGGCGTTGCCGTCGCAGTCGTTGTCGATCCCGTCGCACAGCTCGGGGAAGCCGAGCCCCACCGTGGCGTCCGTGTCGTCACAGTCGCCGGCGCAGACCAGCTGGCCGTCGCCGTCGGCGTCCACCTCGTCCACGAGGGTCGCGCCGTCGCAGTCGTTGTCCAGCCCGTCGCACAGCTCCGGCGCTCCGGGATACACGTCGGTGTTGGCGTCGTTGCAGTCCTCGCAGTACACGTAGCCGTCGCCGTCCACGTCCAGGGTCTCGAGCACCCACAGGGCACCGTCGCAGTCGTTGTCCTCGCCGTCACACTGCTCCGTGGCGCCGGGGTAGGTGTCCGCGTTGGTGTCGTCGCACTCCTCGCAGGCGAAGTAGCCGTCGGCGTCGCCGTCCACCTCGTCGAGCTCGGGGACGCCGTCGCAGTCGTTGTCGTACCCGTCGCAGATCTCCGGCGCGCCCGGCCAGGTGTCGGCGTTGGCGTCGTCGCACTCCTCGCAGGCCAGGTAGCCGTCGCCGTCCACGTCGAGCTCGTCGGCGGGGAAGACGCCGTCGCAGTCCGTGTCGAGGCCGTCGCACGCCTCGAAGGCGCCGGGGAACACGTCCACGTTCGCGTCGTTGCAGTCCTCGCAGGCCAGGTAGCCGTCCAGGTCGTCGTCCACCTCGTCCGCGGGCACGACGCCGTCGCAGTCGTTGTCCTCGCCGTCGCACTGCTCGGGCGCGGCCGGCCAGGTGTCCGCGTTGGTGTCGTCGCACTCGGCGCAGGCCAGGTAGCCGTCCAGGTCGTCGTCCACCTCGTCCACCGGCACGACCCCGTCGCAGTCGTCGTCGATGCCGTTGCACAGCTCCGCAGCGCCCGGGTAGATCAGGTCGGAGGTGTCGTCGCACTCCTCGCAGGCCAGGTAGCTGTCGAGATCCGCGTCCACCTCGTCCGCCGGCACGATCCCGTCGCAGTCGTTGTCCAGCCCGTCGCACAGCTCCGGCGCGGCAGGGAAGATGGTGTCGTCGAAGTCGTTGCAGTCCCCGTCACAGGGGGAGTACCCGTCCAGGTCCACGTCGTCGCCCACGCCCTCGTCGACCACGCCGTCACAGTTGTTGTCCGCGCCGTCGCACTGCTCCGGAGCGCCCAGGTAGGTCAGCGGATCGGCGTCGTCGCAGTCGCCCTCGCACACGAGCTGACCGTCGCCGTCGTCGTCGGCCTCGTCCACCGGCACGATCCCGTCGCAGTCGTTGTCCAGGCCGTCGCAGATCTCGGCCGCGCCCGGGTAACTGTCCGCGTTGAAGTCGTCGCAGTCGCCGTCGCAGACGTCGTACCCGTCCATGTCCGCGTCGTCGTAGACCCCCTCGTCCACGAACCCGTCGCAGTCGTTGTCCAGGTTGTCGCAGAGCTCGTACGCCCCGGGATAGATGGTGGCGTCGGCGTCGTTGCAGTCGCCGTTGCAGATCAGGACGCCGTCGTTGTCCGCGTCCACCTCGCCCGCGCCGAGGATCCCGTCGCAGTCGTTGTCCAGGCCGTCGCAGACCTCGGCCGCGCCCGGGAACACCGAGGCCTCGAGGTCGTTGCAGTCCCCGTCACACGCCGTGAACCCGTCGCCGTCGAGGTCGTCGTCCACGTTCTCGTCGATGTCGCCGTCGCAGTCGTTGTCCTCCCCGTCACACTGCTCGGGCGCGCCGGGGTAGGTCAGCGGGTTGGAGTCGTCGCAGTCGTCGTCACACTCGAGATAGCCGTCGGCGTCGGCGTCGGCCTCGTCCGCGGGCACGACACCGTCGCAGTCGTTGTCCAGACCGTCGCACAGCTCCGTGGCGCCGGGGTACACCGCCGCGTCCTCGTCGTCGCAGTCACCGCTGCACACATCGAAGCCGTCCGCGTCCACGTCGTCGTACAGGCCCTCGTCGATGTCGCCGTCGCAGTCGTTGTCGATCCCGTCACACAGCTCCTCGGCGTCGGGGTAGACGGTGGCGTCGGCGTCGTCGCAGTCCTCGCACGCCAGGGAGCCGTCGAGGTCCGCGTCCACCTCGTCCGCGGGCACGACACCGTCGCAGTCGTTGTCCAGGCCGTCGCACAGCTCGGGCGCGCCGGGGAAGATGGCGACGTTCTGGTCGTTGCAGTCCCCCTCGCACGGGGTGTAGCCGTCGCCGTCCAGATCGTCGTCGGTGCCGTCGTCCACGACCCCGTCGCAGTCGTTGTCGATCCCGTCGCACAGCTCGGGGAAGCCGAGCCCGGTGGTGGGATCGGCGTCGTCGCAGTCGCCCTCGCAGACCATCTGGCCGTCGGCGTCCGCGTCCTCCTCGCCAGCCCCCATGATCCCGTCGCAGTCGTTGTCGTACCCGTCGCAGATCTCCAGGGCACCCGGGAACACGTCCGCGTTGTAGTCGTTGCAGTCCCCCTCGCAGGGCGTGTAGCCGTCGCCGTCGAGGTCCAGGTCCACGTCCTCGTCGATGATGCCGTCGCAGTCGTTGTCCTCCCCGTCGCACTGCTCCGGCGCGCCGGGGTAGGTCAGCGGGTTGAGGTCGTCACAGTCGCCCTCGCACTCGGTGACGCCGTCGCCGTCGTCGTCGGTCTCGTCGCCGGACAGCACGCCGTCGCAGTCGTTGTCCGCGCCGTCACAGATCTCCTCGGCGCCCGGGTAGGAGGTGGGGTCCACGTCGTCGCAGTCGTCGTCGCAGATCATGTACCCGTCGCCGTCCTGGTCCACCTCGTCCTCGGGGACCAGCCCGTCGCAGTCGTTGTCGATGCCGTCGCAGAGCTCCTCGGCCCCCTCGTACACCGTGGGATCGCTGTCGTCACAGTCGTCGTCGCAGCTGAGGTGGCCGTCGCCGTCGAGGTCCATGCCCTCGTCCGCGATGCCGTCGCAGTTGTTGTCCACCCCGTCGCAGACCTCCTCGGCGTCCGGGTGGATCTCCGCGTCCGAGTCGTTGCAGTCGTCCCCCTCGCAGCCGATGCCGTCGAACCCGTCGCCGTCCATGTCGCACAGGGACATGCCGTGGATGGGGATGACCAGGGTCTCGAAGTCCTGGGAGTACGCGTCGCAGCTGCACCCGCCGCCGCCTCCTGCCGAGGTGACGGCGAGGCGCACCGTGGCGCTGAACTCCGAGTCGTACGTGGGCACGAGGAAGCTGACGAGCATGGTCAGCGAGGACTCGGGCATGATCTCGTAGGGAAGGGACAGGGGATCCCCCTGCAGGTTGGTGATCGCGAAGAACTCCGCGTCCCCCTCGACGGTCATCTCCAGCGCGTTGACCGACACCTCGTCCACGCTCTTGACCACCACGGTGGTCTCGACGATGGGCGAACCCGCCGCCACGGAGCCGAACTCCACGGAGCTGGGCGTGGCCTGGACCCCTACGATCTCCGCCTCGTCCGCGCAACCCAGCGCGGTGGCCATCAAGATGGCCGGCAGAAGCAGCGACGTGACACGATTCCAACGGGCGAGAGCTGACATCCGGAACCTCCCAGCCACGGGCCCGCGGGCGCGGGAGCTAATACGCGTGGCCTCATAAGCTTAACGCCAAGGCTCGCGGCCGAAAAGAAGGTGTCAGGAAATCGTTCGGAGCTGCGCTATCTCGGAGCGGCCGGCGGGGTCAGCAGCCAGCCCCGGGGTAGATCGCCGGATCCAGGTCGTCGCAGTCGAGCCCCATGGGCGGATAGTACACGCCGTCGTAGGGCCCGGGCTGCCACCAGTCCTCGTAGCCGTCGTCGTCGCGATCCCAGTCCTCGGCCTGCGGGCCGCCGTATGCGCCCACGTCGCTGGTGCCCGAATCGGGATCCTGGATGCCGGAGTCGCCGGCGTCCACCAGGGGCGACGAGGTGTCCAGGTGGAGGTCCCACGCGAGGGGATCGACGCCGCCGAGGTCGAGCAGCACCGGATCCACCGACAGGTTGCCGTAGGAGCCCGTGGGATCGCTCATGCCGGAGTAGTCGTCCGGGGAGTTGCCCCAGGCGTCGCAGTAGTACAGGTAGGCCGTCCCGGACAGCAGCTTGATCCCGCCCCCGGCGCCACCGGACTCGTTGGCCGTCAGCACCGCGTTGGTCAGGGTCAGCGTCGAGTCGTACACGGCCGCCGCGCCGCCGGCGATGGCGGCGACGTTGCCGACCAGCGCCAGGTTGGTCCCCACCGGGGTCGAGCCGTCCATGAACAGGCCCGCGCCGTGGTCGGCCTCGTTGCCCACGATCATCGCGTTGGTGAAGGTGGGCGTCGCGTCGGAGAGGTAGGCGCCGCCTCCGCTGCTCGACGCGAGGTTGGCGGCGATGAAGGCGTTGGTGAACACCGGCGATCCGCCCTCCACGATCACGCCAGCGCCCCAGTCCCCCACGTTGCCCACGACGCTCCCGCCGACGAGGACCGGGTCCGCGGACTCCACCGCGACGCCCGCCCCCTGCATGGCCTCGTTCTCGGTGATCGCCGCGTCGAGGATCACCGGCGCCGAGGCGTCGCTGACGCGCAGCCCACCCCCCGCGTCGGCCTCGTTCCCGGAGATCACCGCGCCGCGGATGGTGGGGCTCGACGAGTCCATGTTGATGCCGCCGCCGTCGATGCTGGCCTCGTTGCCGGTCACGGTGATCTGGGAGAAGGTGCCGTTGGAGTCCTCCAGGGACAGGCCTCCGCCGAGGCTCCCGGCCCGGTTGTCCATCAACGAGACGCCCGACAGCTGGGGCGCCGCCCCGTACAGGGCCATCCCACCGCCGCGGCCGCTCGACTCGTTGTCCTGGATCGTCACGGCCACGAGGGAGGGCACGCCGTCGGCGACGTAGATCCCGCCGCCGTCCGCGCTGGCGGTGTTGTCCCGGACCATGACGGAGGTCAACGACGGGGAGGAGCTGGCCACGTAGATCCCGCCGCCGTAGTCGGAGCTGCCGCCGGTCACGGTGACGCTCTGGAGCACCGAATCCGATCCCTCGCCGCTGTCGAAGCGGACCACAGGCCCGGCCCCGGCGCCGTCGAGGACGGTGGCCCCGGGACCGGACACCCCCAGCACCGTGATGGCCCTGCCGTCGAAGTCCACGGTCCCGGAGTAGGTCCCGGCGCGCAGGCAGATCAGGTCGCCGTCGGTGGAGCCAGCCACGGCGTAGGCCACGGTGGCGACGTCGTCGGGCACGGTGGTGTCGCAGGTGACGCAGCCCTCGTCCACCGAGCCGTCGCAGTCGTTGTCGAGGCCGTCGCAGAGCTCCCGCGCGGCAGGGCTCCGGGTGACGTCCGCGTCGTCGCAGTCGCCGCCGCACAGGGTCACGCCGTCGCCGTCGGCGTCCGCGAGCTCGTCGGTGGTCTCGTCGCAGTCGGTGTCGACCCCGTCGCAGATCTCCTCCTGGCCGGGGTTGACGTAGGCGCGGCCGTCGTCGCAGTCGCCGTTGCAGGTGTCGAATCCGTCGCCGTCCACGTCCAGCGCGTCCAGGGTCGGGTCCGCGTCGTCGCAGTCCCCCGGCACCGTGCCGTCGGAGCACTCGTCGCCGTTGCCGTACAGGTCCGCGCCCTCGCAGCTGCCGTCCCCGTCGTCGTCGTACGCCTCGGTCTCCTCGTCCACGATCCCGTCGCAGTCGTCGTCCACCGCGTTGGCGAACTCCTCGGCCTCGGGAAAGGCGCCGGGGTCCTCGTCGTCGCAGTCGTCGTCCTCCGCGCAGAAGCCGTCGCCGTCCGCATCGGTGCAGTCCGAGCCGTCGCAGTCCTGATCGATGGCGTCGTTGGCCACCTCGGACGCCCCGGGGTGGATGTCCGGGTCCTCGTCGTCGCAGTCGAAGAGGTGCTGGTACGACGCGGGCAGGTCCGCGTTGGCCGGGAAGCCGTCGCAGTCCCGATCGATGCCGTCCCCGGCGCCGTCCGGGCTGCCCTCGGGGCAGTCGTCGCAGTTGGTGTCCTCCCCGTCCCCCCATGGATCCTCGAACTCGCGGCAGTCCACGTAGACGCCGGAGCTGTCGTCGTCGTCCATGCTCCAGGGATCGTCGTCGGGGCAGCCGGCGAGCACACCGAGGGCTCCCAGGAGGAGCCAGCGCGGGTCGGACAGGAGGGGCACGGCCGTGTCGGGGATCAGCTCGAGGGGACGAGCTGGGCGTCGAACGCACCGGAGACGGCGGCGCAGCCGGCCACGTAGTTCTCGAACGTGTCCTCGTCGATGGCCACCCGCGGCAGGACCACGTCGTAGGTGCACTGGAAGGGCTGGTCCACCGCCGGCGCCTGCTGGCAGGTGGCCGTGCCCTGGTAGGCGGGGAACTCCGCGTGCAGCGCGAAGGTCCACAGCTTGGTGCCTCCGCTGGGGTAATCGGTGATGTTCAGCGTCACGGCCGGACCGAGCTTGTGCAGGGACTGCAGCGGCTGCTCCCCGGCCGAGACCGTGGTGTACGGGGACGCGCCGAAGGTGGTCCAGACGTAGTCCACGTCGGGCGCCGGTGTCCCCGGCGGATCGCCGTTGTCCACCGACACGGCCAGGGCGCTGTTGCCCGCGCTGATCTCCGACTCGTATGGCAGGTTCTCCACGACGAGGTCGGTGCCGTCGTCGAGGACCATGTGGTAGCCGTTGGTTCCGCCATATCCCGGCGGATCCAGGGTGTCGCAGCTGATGTCGCTGTCGTCGTCACCGGCGTCGTCGTCGCCCACGTCGTCGTCGCCGGCGCTGTCGTCGTCGCTGACGTCGTCGTCGTCGCCGCCCGGGCAGCCGCCCAGCACGAACCCCGCGATGAGCAGGGCCAGCAATCCTGGTCGAGTCATGATCGGCTCCTCCCTGGGCGCCATCCTAACACCCCCACGCGGGCGCGAGAGGGCAATCGTCGACCCGTCGCGCGCTCAGGCGCCGAGGGCGACGAGCCGATCGCGGATCTCGGCGGCCTCGGTCACCACCTGCCGCACGATGTCGGCGGCGGGCATCACCTCGCGCATCTGGCCGATGCCCTGGCCGATGCACAGGATGCCCTTGTCCACGTCCCCCGTCCGGTACATCTCCTTGGCGTTGTGGCCAGCGACGAAGGGCATCAGCGCGGTCAGCATCTTGCCCTGGTCCTCGGCGATCCCGTCGGGGCCGGTCATCTCCTGCTCGGTGCGCACCACCTGCCGCGCGGCGTCGTTGATCCAGGCCCGGTGGGTGGCGCGAATGCTCCGCATGATCGGGACCGTGTCCAGCTCCGACGCGTTGCACAGGGCCTCCTTGATCCTCGGATGGACCGGGCACTCCTCGGCCAGCAGGAACCTCGTGCCGATGATCACCCCCTCCGCGCCCAGCGCCAGCAGGGCGAGGAATCCGCGGCCGTCGGCCACGCCACCGCCGCCGATCACCGGCAGCGGGACCTCCTCGACGACCCGGGGCACCAGCGCCAGGGTGGACACGTCCAGCATCCCCATGGCGCCGCCATTCTCCCAGCCCACGACGGTCACGGCGTCGACGCCCAGGCTGGCGGCTTTCTGCGCGTACCGCGTACCCGCGCACTTGTGCACCAGCACTGCACCCGCGTCGTGGATGTGCTGGACCACCGATCCCGGCGCGGAATGCCCCGACGATTCGAACAGCCGCACCCCCTCCTCGAGGCACACCTCCAGCACCTTCTCGGCGGGGACCGGGGCCAGCATCGGGAAGAAGTTGAGGTTGACCGAGAACGGCTTGGCCGTCCGCCGCCGGATCTCCTGGATCTGCTCGCGCAGCTCACCCATGTCCGGGAAGTTCGCCGACGCCAGGATACCCAGGCCACCACCCTCGGAGATGGCGGCCGTCAGCTCGGCCTTGGACAGGTGCATCATCGTCCCCCCGATCAGGGGGTGCTCGATGCCCAGGAGTTCGGTGATCTTGGTGCGGAATGGAGCGGTCATGGCGTCCTCCGTTGTCGGGGCCTGGACGCCATTGGTACCACACCGGAGGCCGGTTGTGGGGTGGTGCAGGGGAGGACGGAGAGCTGAGGGGAATTCAGTCGGCGGCGGCGGCGGCCTGGGCGGACTTGCCCTCGCCGGGGCTGCTCTTGGCTGGCGCGGCGGCCTTGGCAGCGGTGTCCGCGCCGTTGCCGTTGGTCTTGCCGGTGTTCTCGCGGCTCGTCGCCGTGTGGTTGTCCTTGCCCTTGCCGTTGCCGCGACCGTAGTCGGTGACGTACCAGCCGCTGCCCTTGAGGATGAACGTGGACTGGGAGATCAGCTTGTGGACCGGGCCCTCACCGCACAGCTCGCAGGCCTCCACGGGCGGCGCCGTGATGCGCTGCATCACCTCGAACTGACCCCCGCAACCTTCGCAGTGGTACTCGTAGATCGGCATGGACTTCCTCCGACTCGCCGGCCACTAAAATGTCCATCGAGGCTGGATTGTCAAGACAATCCTGCTAGCTCAACGCTGCACAGGAGTGCCGTGGGTCGCTCCGAGGCCGCTGTCCAAGACGTAGCCGAGGGCTTCGAGCCGCTCGATCATCTCCGGTGAGAGTTCCAACCGGGTCGCACTCCGATCGGGTTCGGGGAACGCGGCTTCGGCGCGCTGGGCAGCTCCCTGACCCGCTCCGCGCGATCGGGCGCGGGGTCGGTGGACATCTGCGGATCCGCTCCCACGTCGTAGAGCTCCACCGTACCGTCGGAGCCGAGGATCAGCGCGTCGGGGCCCTCGCGGTACAGCTTCCAGTCCTCGGTGAAGCGCCCACCCCGGTCCCCGGCCACCACCGGACGCAACGATCCGCTCGGCCCTTCCTCGATACCGGCCAGCTCGAGCAGGGTCGGGTGGAGGTCCTGGAGCTGGACGGGCGTCTCCACCACGGCGCCGGCGGGCAGGACGCCCAGGACGACGACGAGGACGATCAGGGCCAGGGCGCGGGGGGACGAGGGGCTTCGCACACCGCGCAGTCTATCCCCTTTGTTTTTCCTCTGCCTCCTGTTACATTCCTACCAGTCGGTATTAGTCAGATCCCCACGCCGGAGGACCCCCTTGTCCACCTTCCGCAAGCTCCCCGAGGAGGTCCGCCGCATGCAGATCCTGCAGGCCGCGGCCTACGCCTTCTCCACCGACGGGTACGACAAGGTCTCCATGGCCCGCATCGCCAAGGACGCAGGGCTGACCAAGGGGGGCGTGTACTTCCACTTCGCGTCCAAGGAGGAGGTCTTCACCGCCATGGTAGAGGCGGAGCTGACGCGCCGCTGGGGCACGCTCCAGGAGATGGCCGCGGAGCTGGACGGCAAGCCGTCGGTGCTGGCGCTGCAGGAGGTGCTGGACTGGTGGTTCGCCCTGGACGAGGGGCCAAACCTGCTGACACCGGGTATCCTCGCCGCCTGCATCGCCATGGACCGGCCGAGGCAGGCGTTCGTGGCGCAGATGGAGCGGGTGACGGACCTGCTCGCGGAGCTCATCGGCAAGCTGATGACGGATCTGCAGGTCGAATCGGACCCCCGCGAGCTGGCAGAGCTGTTGATGATGCTGCGCGCGGGCGCCATCTGGAAGGAGGCCACGTCGAGCGCCGAGGAGCGGGAGCGGTTCCACACCTCGGTGACCGACGTGCTTGGGAGGCTGGTGCAGGCGCTGGCCGCCCGGAGGGCTGAAGGATGAAGGGCTGGATGCGAGCCGTGGCCGCGGTGGGCCTGGCGCTGGCGCTCATGGGCACGCTGCGCGTGCTGCGGGCGGAGCGACAACACGCCGCCGTACCGACCCAGGCGGACCTGCAGGCCAGGAACGGCGTGCCGGTGGAGACCGCCGAGGTGGACCTGGGTCAGCTGGCCCAGCGGGTGAGGCTGTTCGGCGTCCTCGAGGGCGCCCACCAGTCCGAGATCATCGTCGCCACGCCCAACCTGCTGCAGCGCGTGCACGTTCAGGTGGGGGACGAGGTCCGCAACGGCTCCCACCTGGCGTCCATGCGGGACGTGGCGCTGTCCCCCCTGGGATTCCGGCACCAACCGCTCAAGGCCCAGCACGAGGCCGCCCAGGCCGACCTGGCCCGCATCGAGTCGCTCCACGTCGAGGGGGCGGTCACCGATCAGCAGGTCGAGCACGCCCGGGCCATGGCCAACGCCGCGCGGGCGGACTACGAGTCGGCCGTGGCGTCCATCCGCATCACCTCGCCCATCGCCGGCACGGTGACGCGGATCGACTTCCGCGAAGGGGAGATGGTGCCCAACGACCGGCCCCTGATGCAGGTGGCCGACATCGACACGGTGATGGTGGACCTCATGGCCGAGTCGGTGGACGTGGCGGTGATCGAGGTGGGCCAGGCGGTGGAGGTGACCACCCTGGCCCTGCCCGATCGGACCTTCACCGGCGCGGTGGTCGAGCGGTCCATGGCCGCCTACCCCGTGATCAACCAGTTCCGCGTGCGCGTGGAGGTCCCCAATCCCGACCACCTCCTGCTGCCGGGGTATCCCGTACAGGCCGAGGTGATCGCCCGCTCCGACGCGGACACGCTGCTGGTCCCCGCCGACGCCTTGACCGAGTTCGACGGCGCGCCCGCCGTCTGGGCCGTGTCGCCCGAGGGCACCGCCGAGCTCGTCCCGGTGGAGCCGGGCCAGCGCAGCGCCGCGCAGGTGGCCGTGAGCGGCGACCTCGAGCAGGGGCAGGCCGTGGTCACCATGGGCAAGGACCACATCGCCCGGCCAGGCACCGCGTTGACGGTCGTCGGCGGCCGCTGAGGAGACACCGTGTTCCTGTCACGCATCTCCGTCCGCCGTCCGGTGATGATGTCCATGGTGGTGGGCGTGTTCGTGGTCTTCGGCCTGGTGGCCTACAACCAGATGCCGGTGGAGCTGCTGCCCCGCTTCGACCTGCCCTACGTCATGGTCACCGTGGTCTACCCCGGGGCGTCCCCCGAGGACGTGGAGTCCAGCGTCCTGCTCCCCATCGAGGAGGAGCTGGGCAAGGTCAACAACGTCACCACCATCCGCACCGTGGCCGTGCCGGACGCGGGCCGCGCCATCGTCCAGCTGGAGATGGACACGGACACGGACAAGGCCATCGATCAGATCCGATCGGCGCTGGAGAAGATCGACCACGAGATGCCGCCGGCGGCGTGGGAGCCCACGGTCAACGCCATCGACCTCAACGCCGCGGCGATGATGACCCTGGCGATCACCGCCGACCGCCCCCCCGAGGAGCTGACGGTCTGGGTGGAGGACAACCTCGAGGATCCCCTGAGCCGCATCCCCGGCGTGTCGGGCGTGGAGATGAGCGGCGACCGGCGGCGGGAGGTCCAGGTCGAGGTCGACCAGGCCGCCCTGCTGGCCCATCACCTGACCCTGGGGCACGTGGTGGAGGCCGTCCGCATGGGCGGCATCGACATGCCCGCGGGCAGCCTCGAAGACGAGCGGCGTTCGGTGCCGGTGCGCCTGACCAGCGCGTACCGGACCCTCGAGGCGCTGGACGACATCCTGATCGAGAGCCCCACCGGGGAGCTGGTCCCGTTGACCGCCGTGGCCCGGATCGAGGACGGGCTGAGCCCGGAGGTGACCCGGGCGCGCATCAACGGCCAGCCCTGCATCGGGCTGTCCATCTACAAGACCGCCGACGCCAACACCGTGGCGCTGGGCGACCGGGTCAAGGCGGTGGTGGCGGACATCGAGCCGCGGATGGCTCCGGACATCACCATCCACCGCGTCCACGACTCGTCCCACAGCATCCGCACCTCGGTGAACAACCTCGTGGTCACCATGGCGCTGTGCATCCTGCTCACCGCCAGCTTGCTGTACCTGTTCCTGCACGACCTGCGCGGCACGGCCATCGTGGCCATCTCCATCCCCGCGTCCATCGTCGCGACGCTGTCGTTCGTCCACCTCGCCGGGTTCTCGATCAACTACATGACGCTGATGGGGCTGGCGATCTCCGTGGGCACGATGGTGGACGCCTCCATCGTCGTTCTGGAGTCCATCGCCCGCGAGGCCTCGACCAATCCCGACGCGCGGCAGGCCGCCAACCGCGGCACTGGCAAGGTGGTCCTGGGGGTGATCGGCTCCACGGTGACCAACATCCTGGTGTTCACCCCCATCGCCTTCATGCAGGGCATCGCGGCGAAGTTCCTCGTGCCGTTCGCCCTGACCATCAGCTTCTCGATGGTCTTCTCGCTGTTCATGTCGTTCACCCTGACCCCCATGCTGGCGTCGTTCCTGTACCGCCGCGAGCGCATCATCAAGCCCGGTCCGCTGGCTCGGCTGTGGGATCGCGGATTCCAGCGACTCTCCAGCACCTACCGCGACGTGCTCCGCTGGACCCTCGGGCACCGGGCGGCCACGCTGGCCGGCTTGCTGATCCTGTTCGGCGGTTCGATGGGCACGCTGGGCGGCGTGGTCTCGATGGGCTGGTTCGTGGACCCGGACCAGGGGTTCTTCATCCTCCAGATGAGCATGCCCAAGGGCTCGAGCCTCGACCAGACCGAGCGCGCCCTGCGCCGCTGCGAGGCCGTGCTCATGGCCCACGAGTCGGTGGAGACCGCCTACGGCGCGGTCGGGCAGTACGGCACCCTCTTCGGCTCCATCGCGTCGCGCTCCTCCGCGGAGCTCAGGGTGGTCCTCGAGGACGGCCACCCCCCCACCAGCGACGTGATCGCCGAGCTGCGCCCGGTGCTGATGCGCACCATCCCGGGCGCCGATCTACAGCTCAAGGAGCTCGGCGGCGGCGAGACCGCGGTGCGCGACGACTTCATGATCGAGGTCGTCGGCCCCGATCCGGAGGTGGTCAAGGTCCTCGCCGATCGCGTCGAGGCCGCCCTGGACAAGCAGCCCAACGTGGTGGACATCGACCGCGACGGGGACGAGACCGCGCCCCAGATCCGGGTGACCCCCGATCCGGTGCGGACGGCCCAGGCGGGCCTCACGCCGACCCAGCTGGCCATGTTGCTACGCGTGGCCGTGGAGGGGGACACCGACGCGAGGCTCCGCCGCGGCGCCGAGGAGGACGCCATCCGGGTCCGGCTCAGCGGCGCGGACCGCACCGATCTCCGCACCGTCGCCGCGACCACGATCCAGACGCCGTCGGGCGCCCAGATCCCCCTGCGCGAGCTCGCCCGCGTCGAGGAGGTGGTCGCCCCATCGACCATCTCGCGCATGGACCGCAACTACCGCACCACGGTGTTCGCCAACCTGGCCTGGGGCGCGTCGGGGGACACCGCCAAGGCCCTGGCCGACGAGCTGGACCTCGAGAACCTGGAGCCGCCCTACCTGATCCGGCTGGGGGGCGAGGAGGAGCAGCGCACCGAGGCCGTGGGTGAGATCCGCAAGGCGCTGGTCCTCGCGATCATCCTCACGTTCATGCTGCTGTGTGGCCTGCTCGAGTCGGTGTTCCACCCCATCTCCATCCTCTCCACCATCCCCCTGGCCCTGATCGGCGTGTTCGTGGCGCTGGCAGCCTCGGGGGTGATGATGGACATCTTCGGCATGATGGCGCTGGTGATGCTCGTGGGGATCGTGGTCAACAACGCCATCCTGATGCTCGAGGAGACCAACCGGCAGCGCGCCGGCGGGGCCTCCATCGAGGAGGCCCTGGAGAAGGGCGCGCTGCTGCGGCTGCGGCCGATCCTGATGACCAGCCTCTCCACCATCGCCGGCATGATCCCCCTGGCGCTGGCGCTGGGCCCCGGCGCCGAGCTCCGCCAGGGCATGGCCCTGGTGTCCATCGGCGGCGTGGGGACGAGCTCGCTGCTCATCCTGGTGGCGTGTCCGGTGATCTACCACCTGCTCGAGAGCGCCAGGCAGCGCATCGGCATCTGAGCGGTCGCTACCAGGGCAGCGCATCCAGGTCCGCGTTTCCCCCCGACAGCACCACACCGACGCGGTCCAGCCCCTCCAGCTCCCGGAATCCCGCCGTCAGCACCGCGGCCACGGCCACCGCCGCGCTCGGCTCGATCACGATCTTCATACGCTGCCAGACCAGGCGCATGGCGTCGACGATCGCCTCCTCGGAGACCGTGGCGATGGACTCGAGGTGGCGGTGCAGGATGGGCCAGGTGAGCTCGCCCAGGCTCGTGCGGAGCCCGTCGGCGCAGGTCCGCGGATCGGTCTGGGGGATACGCTCGCCCGCCGCGAGGGATCGGGCCGCGTCGTCGGCACCGGCCGGCTCGGCCCCGAACAGCCGGATGCCGGGCCGCACGCCGCGCGCGGCCACGCAGATCCCCCCCATCAGGCCGCCGCCGCCCACGGGCGCGACCACGGCGTCGAGGTCGGGCGCCTCCTCGAGCAGCTCCAGGGCGCAGGTCCCCTGCCCCGCGATCACGTCCGGGTGGTCGTAGGGATGCAGGAAGGTCCCGCCCGTGCGGCGGAGCACCTCCTCGGCCATGGCCTCGCGGGCCGCGACGTTCGGGGCGCTGGTGTAGATGGCCGCTCCGTAGCCCTCCACGGCGGTCCGCTTCACCTGGGGCGCGTTGGCCGGCATGACGATGTGGGCCGGGACGCCACGCAACCGCGCGGCCAGGGCCAGGGCCTGGGCGAAGTTGCCGGAGCTGTGGGTGACGACGCCGCGCCGGGCCACCGCGTCGGACAGCTTCGTCACCGCGCTGGCCGCGCCGCGCATCTTGAACGCGCCGACGCGCTGGAGATTCTCGCACTTGAACAGAAGGGAACGGCCCGCCATCTCGTCCAAGGTCGACGACGTCAGCACGGGGGTACGGTGGACGAACGGTCGGATCCGTTGGTGGGCCCGGCGGACGGCCTCGAGGTCCACGGCGAACGCGGTCATGACGCCTCCTCGCGGGCCGAAGGTACCACGGCCGGTCGTGGCGCAACCCCGTGGGCGGTGGTATGTCGACGTGATGGAGAGACGATGATCCCGAGACACCCGGTCCTCGCGCTGATCCCGATCCTGCTCGGCCCCGTCCTGGCGGGCTGCCCGTTCATCCTCGATCCGGAAGGTGGCGGCAGCGGCAACGGCGGCTTCGTCGAGTTCTCCGTGCTCGATCACCCCGCCGACGGCGACTACACCTACTCCGCCGAGGTCGCCTGCGAGTACTTCGACGCCGATGACTACTTCAGCATCCAGGCCTGTGCGAGCAGCGGCTGCGACGAGGGGCTCCACGGGTCGGACATGTGGAACACGATCGGCATCGGCGCCCACGGCGTGCTCGACCTCGACGAGCTCGGAGAACAGCCCGCCGATCTGGTCTGGTTCGCCAGCGACTGGGGCACCCTCGGCGCCGGCTCGTGTTCGGTCGCGGTCGACGACTCCGAGTTCGAGAGCAGCGGCACCTTCGACTGCGACTGGGGTGTGACCTACAGCGAGGTGGACGCCAACGGCGACCTCGGTCCGGCCGAGGGGGATGCCGAGATCCTCGGTTCGTTCGTCTGTCCGTGACGACGCGCGGGTGGACGACGCCTGAACCCGGACATAGAACACGTGGATGCCAGAGCTCCCCGAGGTCGAGACCGTGGCCCGCCAGCTCGCACCGCTCGTGCGGGGGCAGGAGGTGCGAGGCTTCCAGCGTCTCGATGATCGCCTGGCCTTCGACGGCGAATCCTCCCTGGCCGGACGCACCATCGACGACGTGTTCCGCGTGGGCAAGCAGGTGGTCCTCTCCCTGACGCGCGGGGCCTCGAGGATCTGGCTGTGCATCCACCTGCGCATGACGGGCCGCCTCGTGGTGGCGGCCGGGGGCACCGCGGTAAGGAGCCGCCACCTCAGGGCGCTGTTCGAGCTCGACGGCGGGCGACTGGAGTTCCACGACCCTCGCCGTTTCGGGACCTTCCGCGTGGTTCGCCGCCTCGCAGACGCGCGGGGTCCGGGGCTGGAGCCCCTCTCGGACCGCTTCACCGCGCCGACCCTGGCCGACCTCCTGGGCGCCAGCCGACAGCCGCTCAAGAGCTGGCTGCTGCGCCAGGACCGCGTCGTGGGCCTGGGCAACATCTACGCCTCGGAGATCCTCCACGCGGCCCGGCTCCACCCGCTGCGCGCCGCCGGGGATCTGTCCCCGGCCGAGGTGCGCCGCCTCCACCGCGCGACCCGCCGCGTGCTTCGCGCCGCCATCGCCTGCTGCGGGACCACCTTCTCGGACTTCCAGGACGCCCGGGGCGTGTCCGGCGGATTCCAGGAGTTCCTGCAGGTCTACGGCCGCGGGGACCAGGCGTGCCGGCGGTGCAGCGGCACGGTGGAGCGCACCGTGGTGGGGGGGCGCGCCACCTTCGCCTGTGCCCGGTGTCAGCCCCTCGAACCCCATCCGCCGCAGCACCCCTGACAGCGCTCGACAGGAGCCCCCTCGGATAGTACAAAGGGCCTCTCTTTCCCGCAGGAGATCCACGTCATGATCACCCGCATCGAGGTCGCCTCCCGCGCAGACCTGGTGGATGCCCGGGGCGAGAGCGTCCGGGACTCCATCCACACCTTCCTGGATCTGCCGGTGGCGCGCGTCAGGACGCGCACCATCTACAAGATCGAGGGGGAGCTCACCCCCGGCGAGGCCGAGCGGGTCCGCGCCGAGGTCACCGACCCGGTCACCCAGGTCTCCAGCCTGGACAGGCTCCCCTCCCCGGGATCCCACTGGGTGCTGACCGTGGGCTTCCGCCCCGGCGTGACCGACAACCTCGGCCGCAGCGCCCAGGTGGCCGTGGAGGATCTCGTGGGCCGCGCCCTGCCCCCAGGCACCGGCGTGTACACGGAGCAGGAGTACCACCTGTTCGCTCCGGAGCTGGAGCGGGACGGCGCCGAGCGGGTGGGCGAGGAGCTGCTGGCCAACCTGCTCATCGAGACCCTCACGGTGCGCTCCGGCACCCGCTGGGAGGCCGAGCCCGCGGACCTGTCGCTGCCGGTCATCCGATCCCAGGCGGAGCCCAGGGTGGACACGGTGGATCTGTCGGGCGACGACGACGAGCTGATGCGCATCAGCCGCGAGGGCACCCTGTCGCTGTCGCTGGAGGAGATGGAGACCATCCGGGACCACTTCGCCGGCGCAGAGGTGGCCGCGGCCCGGGCCGCCATCGGGCTCCCCCCCTCCCCCACGGACGTGGAGATGGAGTGCCTGGCCCAGACCTGGTCCGAGCACTGCAAGCACAAGATCTTCAACGCGATCATCCACTACCACGACGGCGAGAACGAGCACGTCGTGGACTCCCTGTTCGACACGTTCATCCGCGGCACCACCGGCCTGGTCGCCCGCAAGGTGGACTGGCTGGTGTCCGTGTTCCACGACAACGCCGGCGTGATCCGCCTCGACGCGGACCGCAACCTGGTGTTCAAGGTGGAGACCCACAACTCGCCGTCGGCCCTGGATCCCTACGGCGGCGCGATGACGGGCATCGTCGGCGTCAACCGCGATCCCTTCGGGACCGGCATCGGCGCAGAGCTTCTGTTCAACGTCTGGGGCTACTGCCTGGCGTCGCCGTTCCACGACGAGCCGATCCTCGAGGGCCTGCTCCACCCGCGCCGCATCCGGGACGGCGTGCACAAGGGGGTCATCGACGGCGGCAACCAGAGCGGCATCCCCTACGGCCGCGGCTGGGAGTTCTTCGACCAGCGCTACCTGGGCAAGCCCCTGGTGTACTGCGGCACCGTCGGCATGATGCCCGCCGAGGTCAACGGCAAGCCCGCCCAGGACAAGGACGTGTCGCCGGGCCACCGTGTCGTGATGGTCGGCGGCCGGATCGGCAAGGACGGCATCCACGGCGCCACGTTCTCGTCCGAGGAGCTGCACTCCGATTCGCCGGTGCAGGCCGTGCAGATCGGCGATCCCATCACCCAGAAGCGCATGACGGACTTCCTGCTCGAGGCGCGCGACGCGGGGCTGTACTCCGCCATCACCGACAACGGCGCGGGCGGGCTGAGCTCGTCGGTGGGGGAGATGGCCACCCTGTGCGGCGGCGCGAAGATCGACCTGGCCCAGGCGCCGCTGAAGTACGCCGGGCTCGATCCCTGGGAGGTGCTGCTCAGCGAGGCTCAGGAGCGCATGACCCTGGCCGTGCCCCCGGGCGAGCTCGACGCGTTCATGGAGCTGGCCCGGCGACGGGAGGTGGAGGCCACCGACCTGGGCGAGTTCACCGACGAGCCGCAGTTCGTGGTGACGCTGGGGGAGCGGATCATCGCCCACATGGACATGGAGTTCATGCACGACGGCTGCCCGCGGATGGAGCTGAAGGCGGTGTGGACGCCGCCGGCGCTGGAACCCCGGCCGCCGGCCGAGCCCGACGACCACGGCACCCAGCTGCGGCGCATGCTGCGACGGCTGAACCTGTGCTCCGGCGAGGAGAAGGCGCGCCAGTACGACCATGAGGTCAAGGGCCTGAGCGTGGTCAAGCCCTTCGTGGGCGTGGACGCGGACACGCCGTCCGACGCCGCGGTCTTCATGGCCGGCCACGGGGACCGCGCCGGGGTGGTCCTCTCCGAGGGCATCCTGCCCCGGTACTCCGACCTGGACACGTACCACATGGCCGCCGTGGCCACCGATCTGGCGGTGCGGCGCAGCGTCGCCACCGGCGGACGCGTGGGCCACATCGCCGCGCTGGACAACTTCTGCTGGCCCGATCCGGTCCAGTCCGACCGCACACCGGACGGCCACCACAAGCTCGCCCAGCTGGTCCGCGCCTGCCTCGGCCTCCACGAGGCCTGCCTGGCCTACGACCTGCCGTTGATCTCGGGCAAGGACAGCATGAAGAACGACTCCACCCGCGGTGGGGTCAAGATCTCCATCCCCCCCACCCTGCTGGTCTCCACCATCGGCACGATGCCCGACGTGGCCCGCGCGGTGACGGTGGATGCCAAGCAGCCGGGCGACCAGCTGTTCGTGCTGGGCTGGTCCCGGCCGGAGCTGGGGGGCAGTGAGTACCTGACCCACCTCACCGAGACCGGCGCGGCCCAGGACTGGACGAGCCGTTCGGTGCCCACCGTGGATCTCGATCTCTCGCGCCGCTGCTGCGAGGCCGTGACCCGCGCCATGGACGCGGGGCTCCTCCGGACCGCCCTCGCCCTGGGGCCCGGCGGCCTCGGCGTGGCCCTCGCGCGCACCCTGTTCGGCGGCAACCTCGGGGCGCTGGTGGATCTCGCCGGTGTCCCCGTGGATCCCCGCTGGGTCCAGCGGGAGCTGAGCCCGTCCGAGCTGCTGTACAGCGAGTCCGGCGGGCGGTTCCTGCTCAGCGTGGCCGCCGGGGACCGCGCCGCGCTGGAGGCGATGCTGGCCGGCCTGCCCCTGGGGCTGCTGGGCAACGTCACCGGGGCAGACGAGGGGGACGAGACACGCCTGCAGGTGGTCCACCCCCGCGACGGCGTGATCGTGGACGAGGACCTGACCGAGCTGAAGCGAGCCTGGAAGGAGACCCTCCATGGCATCTGATGTACGCGCTCTGGTGATCACCGGGCTCGGGCTCAACTGCGAGGCCGAGACCTCCCACGCGTTCGAGCTGGCCGGCGCCAGGGTGACGCGGGTCCACCTCAACGACCTGGCCCTCGGCCACGGGCCGTCCCTGGACGAGTTCCAGATCCTGGCCTTCATCGGAGGCTTCAGCTTCGGCGACCACCTGGGCGCCGGCGCCGTGTTCGCCAACCGCGTGCGCTGCCGCCTGTGGGAGCCCCTGACGCGGTTCGTGGACGACGGCAAGCTCGTGATCGGGATCTGCAACGGGTTCCAGACCATGACCCGCCTGGGGCTGCTCCCGCGCCTGTCCCCCGGCTCCTTCGACCGCCGGATCTCGCTGACGTGGAACGACCGCGGCGTCTTCCACGACGGGTGGGTCTCGCTGAAGGTGGATCCCGAGACCCCCAGCGTGTTCCTGCGCGGCATCGAGCGCCTCGAGCTGCCGGTGCGCCACGGCGAGGGAAAGCTCGTGTGCGCCGACGACGCCGTCCGCGAACGTCTCTCCCGCGACCACCTCGTCGCCCTCCAGTACGTGGATCCCGGCACCGAGCACGCGACCCGGACCTTCCCCCACAACCCCAACGGCTCGGATCTGGCCGCGGCCGGCGTGTGCGATCCGTCGGGCCGCATCCTCGGCCTCATGCCCCACCCCGAGGCGTTCCTCCACCCGTACAACCACCCCCAGTGGACCCGCCGTCAGCTGGACGGGCCCCTGCCGGAGCACGGCGAGGGGCTGGCCATCTTCGAGAATGCGGTGCGGTTCGCCGAGGGTGAGCTGGTCTAGGCCGGGGGCGGCGTCAGAGCAGGTACTTCAGGTGGGGTAGCTCCGAGTCCAGCTCCTCCATCGACTCCTCGAGCAGCTCGTCCACGTCGTCGCCGGTGGCGACCTGTTCGCCGTCCTCGGTGACCACCACGGTGGCCTCCTTGCCGGAGACGCGGGAGAAGTACACGGTCTGGCTCTCCTCGTCGGACTCCCGCATCAGCGCGGCGAGGCGGCCGGCGCCGAGCACGTCGAGGCTGGCGTGGCAGGCCGGACAGAAGAAGTGCCACTCGGTGCCGTCGTCGACGCGGGCCTCGGGGGCCACGTGCACCTTGTAGTTGCCCGGTTCGGGATCGAAGGCGACGATGAGCCGCGTGGTGCTCCGCCCCGCCACCAGGCAGATGCTGTTGCCCGGGTTGAGGGTCACCAGGCATCGGGGGCACCGGTAGCTCCAGCGCATCGTCTGACCTCCAGCTCCCAGCGTGACGTAAAACGCTGCGCCGTTCAAGCACCCCCGGGCCGCTAGACTTTTCTTCCTCCGAGGTGAGTCCCTTCTGTACAATCCCCCTCACCGAGGAGGACACCCATGAAAGCACCCATGCCCGTGATGATCGTGTGCATCATCGGCTTCTTGCTAGGGGGGCTGGGGCTGTGCAGCGGCCCCTTCGGCCTGCTGCCCTACGTGGTGGACCTGGGCGTGCCCAACCCGGTGGTCGACGCGGTCAAGGAGTCCACGGTCCTGTACGCCTACATGCTCGGTTCCCTCGGCTGCGGCATGGTGCTCAACCTGTTCATGATGGCGTGCTGCGTCGGCGCCATCTTCCTCAAGGGCTGGGGACGCACCGGGCTGATCCTGTACAGCATCGTGGCGCTGGGGCTGGCCCTGGTGGGCACGGTCGTCAACATCCTCTACATGTTTCCGCTGCTCCAGTCGCTGGGCGACGAGGCCTTCTTCGGCGGTATCGGCGGCGCCGTGGGGGGCATCTGTTGCGGGCTGTTGCTGCCCGTGTCCTACCTCGTGGTGATGACCCTGCAGAGCACAAAGCTTGCCTTCGCCGAGGCGTCCGGGGCCTACATCGAAGAGGTCTACGAGTAGTCAACTCCCCCTGGAGGGAACCCCATGCCCAACGTGGATCTCGTCCACAAGAAAGATCTGTCCAGCTTCCGCCGCATCGCCATCGGCACCTGGGCCACCACCTACGACCCGTCCGTCTACGGCTCCATGGAGGTACCCGTGGACGCCTGCCTGGACTACATCAAGAAGTTCCGAGCGAAGACGGGCCGCCACCTCACCATGACCCACCTGATGGCCAAGATCGCCGCGGCGTGCATCGCCGCGATGCCCGACGGCAACGCCATCTTGCGGTTCAACCGGATCTACCTGCGCAAGACCATCGGGGTGTTCTTCCAGGTGGCCATGAAGGACCCCGAGACCGGCGAGTTCGATCTGTCCGGCGCGACCCTGTTCGACGTGGAGAAGAAGAGCCTGGTGGAGATCACCGACGAGTTCGAGGCGCGCACCAAGAAGATCCGCAAGGCCGAGGACCCGGAGCTGGAGAAGACCCGGTCGTCGTTCAAGATGATCCCGTCGCTGATGCTCAACTGGATCCTCAAGGCCATCTCGTTCCTGTGCTACACGCTCAACCTCGACATGCGCTGGGCGGGCCTGCCCAAGGACGCCTTCGGCTCCGTCATGGTCACCAACATCGGCTCGCTGGGCCTCGACCAGGCCTACGTCCCGCTGGTGCCCTACTCCAAGGTCCCGCTGCTCATCGCCGTGGGCGCCATCCGCGACGTCCCCCAGGTGGAGGACGGCGAGGTGTCCACCTGCAAGATGATGAACCTCAGCGCCACGTTCGATCACCGCATCCTCGACGGCACCCACGCCGCGGTGATGGCGCGCGTGGTCCGCGAGCACTTCGCCGATCCCTTCGGCAAGTTCGACGATCTGGACGCCCTGCCCGACGAGCCCGCCGCCGCCGACGAGAGTTGACTCACGCGCCGCGGGCGTACATAAAGAGACCCCCCTGCCAAACCCCAAAGCCCGGAGACTGACATGAGTTCGGAGAATCTCCTTCGGATCACGGCGCTCGCGGCGGTGACGCTGGCCGTGTTCGCCATCCAGGTGGCGCGGGCCGCCGAGCCCGTCGCGCCCGTTGACGACGCGGAGCTCGCGGCGCTGGTGGCCGCCGCCGGTGACAGCGAGGCCAACGACGGCGCCGACCTGGTGACCGTGTTCAAGCGCACCCGCGTGGAGGTGGAGGACAGCGGCCTGGGTCACATCGTCAACCACGAGGTGATCAAGGTGCTGAGCGAGGCTGGCGCGGCCCAGCTGGCGCGCATCCGCCTCGACTTCGACCCGGCGTCCAACTTCGTGGAGATCCGCGGCCTGCGCGTGGTCCGCGCGGACGGGACCATCGAGGAGCTGGACGCGTCCAGCTCGGTGGACCTGCCCCAGCCCCAGTGGGCCATCTACTGGGGTGCCCAGATGAAGCTGGTCCCCATCCCCCGCCTGCAAGTCGGCGACGCCGTGGAGATCCAGACCTACATGAAGGGCTTCCTGATCGCCTACCTGGACGAGATGCAGGCGGCGGCCCAGGGCGCGGGCGGCGGCGGCGAGGACGAGTCCAAGTACATCCCGCCCATGCGGGGCCACTTCTACGACGTGGTGTACTTCCACGACAGCCACCCGGTGCGGTCCCGGCACTACACCGTGGTCACGCCGCGCGACAAGCCGGTGCAGTTCGAGGTGTTCAACGGCGAGGTGAGCACCTCGGTCACCTACGACGACGAGCACCTCACCTACAGCTTCTGGCGCGAGGACCAGCCGGCGTTCCACGCCGAGAAGCGGGCCGTGGACTTCCCCGACGTGCAGACCAAGGTCGTGCTGGCCACGGTGCCCGACTGGCCCGAGAAGTCACGGTGGTTCTGTCAGGTCAACGAGACCCAGTTCGACTCCACGCCGGCCATCGACGCCAAGGTCGCCGAGATCACCCGGGGGCTGCGCACGGACGCCGAGAAGATCGCGGCCATCAACCACTGGACCGCCAACGAGATCCGCTACTCCGGGATCTCCATGGGCAAGGGCGAGGGGTACACCCTGCACACCGGCGCGATGATCTTCAACGACCGCTCCGGCGTCTGCAAGGACAAGGCCGGCATGGCCATCACCATGCTGCGCGCCGCCGGATACACCGTGTGGCCGGCGATGACCATGGCCGGGTCGCGGGTCGAGCACATCCCCGCCGACCAGTTCAACCACTGCGTGGTCGCCCTGCAGAACCCCGACGGCACCTTCCAGATGCTGGACCCCACCTGGGTGGTGTTCTCCCCCGAGGGTTGGTCCAGCGCCGAGGGTGAGCAGCACTACGTCATCGGGACCCCCGAGGGGCTCGAGCTGATGCAGATGCCGGCCTTCGATGCCGACGACAACAAGCTGATGGTGCTGGCGAGCTCCACGCTGGACGCCGACGGCTCCCTGTCGAGCACCGTCACCTTCTCCGGCAAGGGGTACGCCGACCAGCGGCTCCGCCGCGAGCTGGTGCACTACTCGTCCGGCCCCGACCGCCAGGCCTGGTTCGAGGACGTCATCGGCCACGCGGCCCCCAACGCCACGGTGGACGCGGTGAACGTGCCCTACGCCCGTATCCGCGACATCGGCAAGCCCATCCGCTACGAGGTGAAGTACCAGGCCGACGACTTCGCCCTGGTGGGCGAGGACGCCATCCACTTCTCGCCGCCCACCTCCCACCACATGATCACCACGAGCCGGCTGGCGCCGTACCTGGACTGTGCCGGCTCCAAGGCGCGCACGCAGCCGATCCTGTTGTGGGCGCCGCGCATGCGCGAGGTGGTCGAGACCATCACCCTGCCGGCGGGCTACAACGTGGCCCACGTCCCCGAGGACCGGCACATCGACGGCGAGATCGCGTCCCTGGACACCACCATCGAGGTCAAGGGCCGCAAGCTGGTCTACACCTACACCCTGGTGATCAAGCGCCGGGAGATCCCGGTGGAGCACTACGACAACTTCCGCGAGGTGGTCCAGGAGGCCCTGGCCCTGCCCGACGACCTCGTCGTGCTGGAGAGGAGGTAGCCATGCGCAACGTCATCCTCACCTCGCTCATCGCCCTGTTCGTCGCCGCACCCGCCACCGCGCAGGTGCCCGACTACATCGCCAACGCGCCCGGCGCCGCCGACTACCCCGTGGACGACGGGCTGCTGCTGCGCCAGATGGTGCGCATCACCCTCGACGCCGACGGCAAGGTCGAGACCCACGTGGAAGAGACGTGGAAGATGCTGTCGGCCAACCTCACGCGCAACGACTACTTCGATCCCCGCATCGACTACAACGCCGCGCGCAGCTCCCTGCGCATCGACCAGGCGCGCGCCTACATGGCCGACGGGACCCTCGTCGAGGCCCAGGAGAACAGCCTGGTGCCCAACACCGCCGGCGCGCTGCAGTGGGCCGTGCCCTACGCCCACCTGCGCCAGATGACGGTCGCCCACGTGGGCGTCGAGCACTACGCCACGTCGGTGCTGGCCTACACCATCACCGACGTGCAGCCGTCCGGCGTGCCCCTGTGGGGCGTCCTCGACCTGCAGGACGTCGTGCCGATCCTCGACCAGTGGATCACCATCCAGGTGCCCGAGGGCACCGACCTGGCGCTGGCCGGCGTGTACTGCGACGTCGCTCCCGCCGAGAAGACCGAGGGCGGGGTCACCTCCTACGAGATCCACCGCACCGACGTGCCCGCGGTCAACGTGTCCGAGATCCCCGACCACCACCAGGGCATCCAGCGCCTGGCCTACTCCACCGCGACGGACTGGACCGGCGTCCGCGCCTACCTCGAGCCGCGCCTCGAGGCCGCCCTGGTCCCGAGCAAGGCCGTCCAGGCCAAGACCGACGCGCTGGTGGAGGGCTCCACGTTCCCCGCCGAGAAGATGGCGCTGGTCCACGGCTTCGTGGTCGACGGCGTGCGCACGGTGCACTGGCCCATCGCCGCCTTCGACCACTCGGTGCGCTCCGCCCACGATGTGCTCGACAGCAGCGTGGGTCACCCCCTGGACAAGGCCGTGCTGCTGGGCGCGATGCTGCGCTCGGCCGGCCTGGATGCCGCCGTCGCGCTGGCTTCCAGCGACCCCACCGTGGCCGACGTGGCCTCCCCGAGCCAGCTCGACCAGGCGTGGGTCCGCGTGAACCTGGGTGACAAGGAGGTCTGGCTCGATCCGACCACCTCGTGCGACCACCACAACCGCTTCGACCTCGCGGGTATGCCCGCGCTGGTCCTGGACGGCAGCGGAGCCGGCGTCCAGGCGCTGCCGACCCTCGACGCCAACCTCAACCGCGCCGCCGTGCGCGTCGAGGTGGACGTGAAGGCGGGCGACGACGGCGTCGAGATCGCGGGGGCCGCGGACCTCGATCTCGCCATGACCTACAACCCGGTCGTGGCCTACGACCGCTCCAAGGACCGGCAGGCGGGCGTGGCCGGCGGCATCGCCGGTGCGTTCGGCGGCGCCTCGGTGGACGATGTGTTCGTCGCACGCCAGACCTGCAAGCTCACCTCCTTGCGCGCGGAGTTCTCCGGCGGCGCGATCGAGGTGGGCGCCAGCGGCCTGGCCCAGCTGACCCTGCCCCGCGTGCCCGGCGCCATCGGCGGCGGGCTCCAGACCTTCCGCAACGCGCGGACCCAGGCCCTCCACCTCGCCGGCGCGCCGGCCACGGAGCGCATGGACGTCACCGTGGCGGTGCCGAGCGGATACGAGGTCGCCTACCAGCCCGGGGACGAGGCGATCGCCAACTCCGTGGGGTCCTTCCGCCGCACCGTCACGTTCGAGGACGGCGAGCTCCACGTCACGACGATCCTGGTCATCGAGGCCAGCGACGTGACGACGGCGCAGTGGCCGGATCTCCGCACGCTGCTGAACGCGGCGTCGGGTGATGCGGGCCGCAAGGTGTTGCTGCGCAGGGCCGACTGAGCCGGCGCCCCCCTCAATCCAGGACCACGGGCTCCTCTTCCACCGTCTCCTCCCCGTCCGTCGTCTCCACCGGCACGAGATCGGTCTCGTCCAGCGCCTGCAGGTGGTCGGACACGAACCGCCAGAACTCCTCGCGCCGCGATCCGTGCAGCTCCACGAACTGCACGCCCACGCCACGGAAGTCCGGCTGGTCGACACGGCGACGCACGATGGACCGCACCGGGAACTTGCGGCCGGTGTCCGGGTGCACGATCTCCAGCTGGAGCAGGTCGCCCACGTCGAGATCGATCTCGGTGATCAGGAACATGCCGCCCTTGGACACGTCGCGCGTGTACAGGGTCACCAGCTCGCCCAGGGACTCCGTGCGCACCTCGAGCACGGCCGCGAAGCGGCCGAAGGCGCGCTTCTCCGCCGCCTTCTTCGGCAACCGCAGGCGGGCGGTCCAGCCCTCCTCGTCCGCCTCGGCCACGACCTGACGCACCCGGTCGACGAAGGTGTGCCACGCCGCGGCCTCCTCCTTGCCCAGGGCGAAGAACTGCAGGCCGATGCCCTCGGCCTCGGGCGTGGCGCTCTCCGACTTCGCCACGTGGACGACCATGGCCATGGCCACCAGGTGGAACTCGTCCCAGGGGAGGTCCGCCTGGACCTGCACCAGCTGGCGCAGCGCGATCTCCTGGGGTGTCGGCAGGAACAGCCCGTTGAAGCTGACGTCCTTGGCCGTCACCTGGGACGTCACACGCTTCCAGGTGAGGGAGACGGGGAGCGGATAGGGGTATCGCTTGTCGCGTCGTTGTGCCTGAGTCATGGGGGGGGAGAGTAGCAGAAGTCGAGCGTCGAGCGGGGGATCAAGGAAGCGTGAGGAAGAGTGGATTGGAGACGAGGATGCGGGCGCCGTCGGAGTCACGGATCTCGGCGCGGAGGAACTTGTGGGTGCCGCGCTCGACCACGAACACGGTGTCGGTCTCGGTGCCGTCCAGGGCCACGTCGTCGATCACGTCGCCGTCGGCGAGCAGGACCAGGGACCAGCCGGGCTCCAGGTAGCCGGTCTCCACGTGGATGACCTGGTCCAGGTCGCTGGTGAAGACCTGGCCCATGACGGCGCCGTGCTCGGTCCACAGATCGAGCAGGGGTTGCTCGCCGAGGAAGGGCAGCGGATCGCCGAAGAAGGCGCGGCCGTTGAGCACCTGCTCCATGATGCCCTCGGGGGAGGGTTCGTCGAGGAAGACCCAGGTGTGGGAGCGGTTGCGGCCGGACAGCACGTCGGGGTCCATCCAGTCGCCGGTCCAGTGGTTGTCGCTGCTGCCGACCCCCGTGACGAACACGCCCGCCTTGCCCAGCTCGTCCCAGAACAGCAGGTGGTGTTCGAGGTCCACCACGCGCTCCTGGTAGCCCACCTCCACCGCATCGCAGGCGTGCCCCTCGGCCTCGATCCAGACGTCGGCGGTCTCCAGCACCAGGGTCTCGGCGGCCTCCCCCTCGTACAGCACCGAGGGGTTGATGCCGAAGGGGTGGTTGCACAGGGCGACGCCGCCTTGCTGGTGCACGTACTCCACGGCCTGGTCGATGGTGAGCATCTGGGTGTAGGTGTAGTCGTGCATGGGCACGTCCACGCCGAGCACGTTGATGTGCTGGGTGTCCTCGATGGGGGTCATCTCCTGGCCCACGATGTGGGTGACCGTGCCGTCGCTGTAGCGCTCGGCGAGCATGTCCACCTGCTTCTGACGGAGATCCTCGCCCGAGACCTCCCACGACGCGGTCCAGTCGTCCACGTCCACCTCGGCGCGCGCGCCGTTGCGGCTCGACAGCTGAACGTAGATCTCATGGGCGCCCTGGTCCTCGCGCTCGACGAAGTGCTGGGCGGCGTCGGTGAGGGGGAACGTCAGGGTCGTCCACTCGTTCACCGGCGCGAACAGGGGGATGTACAGGGAGTGGGCGTCGGTGTCCTGATTCAGGGGATCCCCGCCGAGGTAGTAGGTGATGACGTTGGTGGAGTCGTCGAGGTTGCCCGACAGGGAGAACACCACCTGGAGCTGCCAGTCCGGGCTGGCCTCCTGGTGGGGGCGGATCGTCACGCGGGTCGTGGCCTCGGCCATCAGCGGCAGGTGGTGGGCGTGGAAGTCCCCCGCGTAGCTGTGGCGGAACACCTGCCAGGACTCGGTGGGATCGGACTCGGCGGCGAGGTGCCAGAAGTGCCCCACGCCCGACGGCCCCCCCTCGAGCACCTCCGAGGTGGAGTCGGCGGTGTCATCGGTCACCTCGGTGAAGCCGTACTCGACGTCGCTGCCCAGGGCCTGCAGCTCGTCGGTGAGCAGGCCGTTGTCGAAGTCGTGCCCCTCGGACCGGGCCAGCATCTGGATCATGGCGTCGTGGTCGGACCACCACAGCACGTCGATGCCGTACTCGTTGGCCTCCCGCGTGTGGTAGGCCATGGTCGCGCTGAACTCGCTGAGCGAGCCGTGCAGGTGCAGCTGCACCGACAGGGGCTCCTCGCGGTCCTCGGGGCCGTCGTACCCCTCGGGGGTGGGATCGATGCAGTCGGGGAAGCCGTCGCCGTCGGTGTCCTCGGCGCCGTCGTCCACGTCGCCGTCGCAGTCGTTGTCCACCCCGTCGCAGGCCTCGTCCGCCCCCGGATGGATGGCGTCGTCGCCGTCGTCGCAGTCGTCCCCGCCCGACGCCTCGGAGGCGTGGCCGTCGCCGTCGTGGTCTGCGCCGTCGATGCCGTCGCAGTCGTTGTCCACCCCGTCGCCCACGGAGTCCTCGTGACCGGGGAACACCTCGGGATCCAGGTCGTCGCAGTCCCAGGCGTCGTACGCGCCGTCGTACGCCTCGTCCTCCCGCGGGAACCCGTCGCCGTCGGCGTCCAGGCCGTCGCTGCCATCGCAGTCCGCGTCCAGGTCGTCGCCGAAGGGATCGGCGGCGCCCGGGTGGACCGCAGGATCGTCCGGTCCGCAGTCCTGCAGATCGCAACTGCCGTCGCCGTCACGGTCCTCGCAGGCCTCCTCGGGGCAGCCCGCGAGGAGCAAGACCAGGGCCGCGCACAGCCACGGAGACGTCCACTCGTGCAAATCCCACTCCTTTTCCCTGGCACCCCTGGAAATCAACACATCCGGTGCTAAGGTTAGCGCCCGAACGAAGCAGCTGTCATGCCTTCCATGGGCGCGGAGACGACGATGAGCAAGAGCAAGGTCGCCATCCTCAGGACCCGTCCGGAGACCGTCCTGGCCGATTACCACGAGCTGATGAACCTGGCGGGGTACCAGGAGACCCTGGCCAAGGACGTGGACACGGCGCTGAAGATCAACATCTCGTGGCACTTCTTCTACCCCGGCGCCTCCACCACGCCGTGGCAGCTCGAGGGTGTGATCCGCGCCATGATGGCCGACGGGTACGACCGGGACCTCGTCCACGCCTGTCACAACCGCACCGTGGTCATCGACGCCCACCTGGGCGAGCGCGAGAACAAGCAGGTCAACGTGATCGAGTCCCACGGCCTGCGCAACGTGCACCTGTACGAGGGCGAGGAGTGGATCCCGATCCAGGAGGCCGTGGGTGACCTGACGCGCGACTTCCTCGTGCTCAACGACGTCTACCCGATGGGTTTCTCGATCCCGAAGCGCTTCATCGGCGAGAACATCCTGCACCTGCCCACGGTCAAGACGCACATCTTCACCACCACCACCGGCGCCATGAAGAACGCCTTCGGCGGGCTGCTCAACGAGCGCCGCCACTGGACCCACCCGGTGATCCACGAGACGCTGGTGGACCTGTTGATGATCCAGAAGAAGATCCACCCAGGCATCTTCGCGGTCATGGACGGCACCTTCGCCGGGGACGGCCCCGGCCCGCGCTGCATGATCCCCCACGTCAAGAACGTGCTGCTGGCGTCGTCGGACCAGGTGGCCATCGACGCGGTGGCCGCCAAGCTCATGGGCCAGGACCCCCTGTCCGACTGCAAGTTCATCCGCCTGGCCCACGACCTCGGGCTCGGGTGCGGGGACGTCGACGAGATCGAGATCGTGGGCGACGTGGACGCGGCCGAGGAGAAGTGGAACTTCCAGGGGCCCTTCCACGAGATGACGTTCGCCTCGCGCAACCAGCACCGGATCTACTGGGGACCGCTGAAGAAGCCCGTGGAGTGGTCCCTCAAGACCTGGCTCGCCCCGTGGGCCTACGTCAGCTCGGTGGTCTACCACGACATGATCTGGCTGCCGACCACCGGCAAGGACCACCTCCGCACCGCCCTGGAGAGCGAGTGGGGGAGGCTGTTCGCCAACTGGGAGAACGTCCGCCCCGGCCGCAACGGCGCGGGTTATCCCGACGTGGGCCTCGAGGACGGCCGCATCAGCACCGCCGGTGTGCGTCACTTCCTGCGCGGGCTGCGGCTGGTGGGCATGGCGGTGAAGGAGTCGCCCGAGTTCGGGGCGTCGTTCCGCAACACCTTCGGGAAGTAGACCTCAGCAGTCGAAGTAGAGCTCGAACTCGTAGGGGTGGGGCCGCTCGGCCACCGCCTGCGCGCGGCCGCGGCAGGTCTCGAGCCACTGCTGGATCAGGGTCTCGGAGAACACATCGTCGGCGGTGAGGAACTCGTGGTCCGCCTCCAGGGCGTCGAGGGCCTCCTCGAGGTTTCGCGGCAGGGAGCGGACCTGTTCGGGATCGAGCTTCTCCGCCGGACCGAACCCGGACGTGACCGGATCGATGCGGCGCTCGATGCCGTCGAGGCCCGCCATCAGCATCGCGGCGAGGTTGAGGTAGGGGTTGCAGGTGAGGTCGCCTGGCCGGTACTCGACGCGCGAGTCCTTGCCCTGGGCCCACTTGGGGATGCGCACCGCGGCGGTGCGGTCCGCGGGCCCGAAGGTCAGGTGGGACGGCGCCTCGTGGCCGGAGCTGAGGCGCTTGTAGGAGTTGGTCGAGGGGTTGGCCAGGGCGGTCAGCGCCGGGCTGTGGGCCAGCATGCCGCCGATGTAGCACAGGGCCGTGCGGCTCAGCCCGACGATCCCGTCGGGGTCGTGGAAGACCGACTCACCGCCGACGCGCAGCTGCTGGTGGACGTGCCAGCCGTTGCCGGGTTCGCCGTGCAGCGGCTTGGGCATGAACGTGATACGCAGCCCCTCCTGCTCGGCGAGATTCTGTAGCACGTATTTCACCAGCAGGGCGTTGTCTCCCGCGCTCTCGGCCGGCGCCAGGTCGAACTCGATCTCCTGCTGACCGTGCCCACCTGTCTCGTGGTGGTGGTACTTCACCGGCATGCCCAGCGAGAGCAACAAACGTGTCGCCTGGTCGCGGAAGTCGTCATACCGGTCGCCCGGGTTGACGAGGTGGTACGTGTTGAATCCGTACTCCTCCTCGCCGCTGACGCGCACGTAGTTCTCGGTGGAGCTGACCATCCGCTCCACGTCTCGGAAGATGTAGAACTCGTACTCCGGGGCCACGCAGAACTGCTCGGCCACCCCCATCGCCCGCATCCGATCGATGGCGCGCAGCAACACGCTGCGGGTGTCCTGCTCGGCCACCGGCAACCCGGGCTCGGCCAGGCGGACGGTGGAGAACACGCTCAGCGTCGGGACCTGCCGGAACGGGTCCGGATGGGCGGTGGAGAGGTCGGGGACCATCACCATGTCGCTGGCCTCCACCTTGCGGAAGCCGTACGACGACCCGTCGAAGCCGATCCCCTTCTCCACGACGCGCTCGTCGAAGCGCTCCACGGGCAGGGTCACGTGGTGCAGGCGTCCAGCCAGGTTGACCATCTTCAGGTCCACGAACAGGGCGCCGTGCTCCTTGGCCAGCTCCATGAACTGCTTGAGATCGCTCATCTTCCCTCCTCGCTCATCCGTCCAGCAGGTGGATCACCATGCCGCTGCGCAGCTTGGGTTCGAACCAGGTGGACTTCGGCGGCATCACCCGATCGGCGTCGGCCACGGAGAACAGCTGGTTCATGGTGGTGGCGTGCAGAGAGAAGGCCACGGCGAAGTCGCCCGAGTCCACGAGGCGCTCGAGCTCGGCCGTGCCGCGGATGCCGCCGACGAACTTGATGCGGCCGTTGGTGCGCGGATCGTCGATGCCGAGCAGCGGTTCGAGCAGGTTCGCCTGCAGGATCGCCGCGTCCAGCCGCGCCACGGCGTCGGCGTCGTCGAAGGTGCCGGGGCGCGCGGTGAGGCGCCGCCAGCGATCGCCCAGGTAGATGCCGAAGCAGCCGGAGCGTTCGGGCTCGGAGCAGGGCTCGTCGTCCACCTCGAACTTCGCGGAGATCTGCTCGAGCAGCTCGTCCGCGGACCGCCCGTTGAGGTCCTCGACCACCCGGTTGTACGCGAGGATGCGCAGCTCGTCGTCGGGGAAGATCACCGCGAGGAAGCGGTTGCAGGGTTCGTCGCCCGTGAATGCCGCCCCCGCCGCTTCGCGCAGCTGGTCGCGGGCGTTGAGCGCCGACGCGCTGCGGTGATGCCCGTCGGCGATGTACAGCGCCGGCAACGCGGCGAACGCCTCGGACACGCCCTGCAGCTGGGTCGCGTCGGAGGCGACCCACAGGGTGTGCTGGATGCCGTCGTCGGCCACGAAGTCGACCACCGGCTCACCCGCGGTGAGGGCCTCCATGGCCGCGTGGGTGGCGTCGCTGGCGCGGTAGGCCAGGAACACCGGCCCGTTCTGCGACATCCCCTCGACGATGTGGCGGGTGCGGTCGGCCTCCTTGTCGGGCCGCGTGAACTCGTGCTTCTTGATCAACCCCTGCTCGTACTCGTCCACGGACACCGCCGCCATCAGCCCGATCTGGCGGTGCTCCCCCATGCGCTGGGCGTAGGCGTAGAAGCAGGGCTGGTCGTCCTGGACGATCACGCCCTCGGCGATGAGCCGCCGCAGCTCGTTGCGCCCCGCAGCGTACACGCGGTCGTCGTAGGGCGAGAGCGACGGGTCCACGGTGATCTCGGGTTTCACCACGCGCAGGAAGCTCACGGGGTTGTCACCCGCCATCTTGCGCGCCTCGTCCGAGTCGAGGACGTCGTAGGGGGGCGATGCGACCTTCGCGGCCACATCCGGCCGGGGCCGGAAGCCACGGAGGGGGTACACTGCAGACATGGGCACTCCTTCGGTCGTGGGACCCGGTCGCGGACGACCTGTCCCGCGGAAAACACGGCGGCTGACATTGGGCGGGATGCGACACTTCTTGTCAAGCGCATGCGCGTGCGTGGGCGCGCTGCTGGGACTCGCTGGCTGTCCCGGGACGCCCCCCGGAGACGACGACTCGGCCGTCGTGGGCGACGACGACGACGACGCCACGGAGCTGCCCTTCGCCTACCTCCGGTACGACTTCGAGGCGACCGTGGCCGGCGGCGCCGCCGAGGTGATCCTCGAGGTGGCCGCCCTGGACGAGGACCGCCAGACCCTGTGCACCTACCCCATCGAGTTCGACGCCGAGTACGCCCACGGCCCCGGCCAGGGGGGACTGTTCTGGCCCTCGATCGACGGGAGCTGGACCCTCGTCGACGCGACGGATCCGGGCACCAGCGACTGCGGCGCGGAGTTCGGGCTGCCCTACCACGACTCCCCCGCCGACCTGATCGGCGGCTGGAGCCCCATGGGGTTCTACAGCTGCGACGTGGCCGGGGAGGACACGGCGTTCCTGGGAGACGATCCGACGACGGTGGGCGACGGCACGTTCGCGGGGTACTGCAACGTGACGGCCCCCGCGGTCGCCGACGCGATCCAGGACCGGGAGCTGGGGGCCGTGGAGGCCATCTGGCTGCAGCAGGGCGTCGAGGGGCAGATGGACGGCCTGGGGGACTACAGCTACCTGCCGGGCGAGGACGGCGAGACGGTCTGGTACGTCTTCGGGCTCCTCTACGCGGCCGCGGACAACACCCTCGAGCCCGTGGAGGGGCTGGAGGGTCGCTACCACGCGGTGCCCCTGTGGGTGTTCTTCAAGTTCTGAGTGGGATCCGGCAGCAGCTCGAGCTCGACCTGTTCCGCGCGCGCGTTCGCGGCGCCCGCCCGGAAGCGGATGCGCTGCCCCGGCTCCAGGGGACGGGAGGGACGGATCAACCGGCGCCAGGACAGCGCCTCGATTTCGACGCGGACGCGCCGGCCCGCGGTGTCCAGCACCACCGCGTCGAGTTCGGTCCCCGCGTGCTGCTCCAGCCACCGGGTGAGCCAGTACTGCCGCGTGCCGCCTCGCACGATCTGGGCGTGGCTGAGCACGGGCTGGGCCCGGGACACCGCGGCGGCCATGGCCTCGGCGTCCAGCGGCGGCTCCTCGCCGGCCAGGTGTGCGCTGAGCTGGCGCTGGGTGACCAGGTCCATGTAGCGCCGCAGCGGCGAGGTGATCTGCACGTAGGCGTCGAGGCCGAGCCCCGCGTGGCGCCGCGGCACGGCGTCGAGCAGGGTCTGGGCCAGGCACCGGGTCGCGCGGTAGACCGACAGGCGATCCTCGGGATCGTACTGGGTGGGTAGCGGGCGCTTGAGCTCCTGGCAGCGGTACACCGCGGGCAAGCGAGCGTCCCAGAGCAGCCGCGCCGCCTCGCCGTTGGCGCGGACCATCCACTCGGCGACCATGGCCCTCGCCCGGCTCGTGGCGTGCACCACCCACAGATCCACGACGCCGTCGTCGCGGACGCTCGGATTGACCTCGGGCAGCCGCGTGTCCAGGGCGCCCCCGGCGATCCGCTGGCGCTTCAGCGCCTCGGCCAGCGCGACCAGCGTGCCCAGCTCCCCGTCCGTGTCCAGGCTCGCGTCCACCTCGTCGTAGGACAGGGTCCGCCCGACGCGGACCACGCTGCGGACCACCTGCGCCCCGCGCCAGCTCCCGTCCGCGCCCAGGTCGATGATCACGGACAGCGCCGGTCGATCGGCGCCGGGGAGCAGGCTCGCCGCGCCCTCGGACAGGACCGGGGGCAGCATCAGGCGCTTGCCGCGGGGGAGGTACAGGGTGGTCTGGCGGCGAGCGGCCTCGCGATCCACGCCGCTGGTCCCGGGCACCACGGCCCCCGGCTCGGCCAGGTGGACACCCACCCGCCAGCCATCGTCCCGGGCCTCCAGGCTCAGCGCGTCGTCGATCTCGGTGGTGCCAGGATCGTCGATGGCCGTCAGGGCCAGGGCCCGCAGATCCACACGATCGTCGAGCGAGAATCCCGCCCCGGCGAGCTGGTCAGCCTCGGCGCACACGGAACCCGAGAACGGCCGGTCCATGCCGTAACGGATGCGCAGCAGGTTCACGTCGGGCTCGAAGACACCGCGCGCGGCCAACACCCTGAACGCGCTCGCCGGCGTGTCCTTCAGGCCCGCGTCGCGCATGAGCGTCGTGCCCGCGTGCTTGGCCGGCGGCTGGTTGGGCGCTGCCGCGAGGTCACGCACGGCGTCGACGAGGGAGTCCGCGCCCGCGGGGCGAGCGTCCCGGTCTCCCCTCAGCCAGGCGATCGTCTCGTCGCGCAGGAGCTGGCGACGGCGCGCCTCCTCCTCGCGCCCGATGGCCGCCTCCACCTCCTCGCGGGTATGGATCAGCACGTCGTCGGCGCGGATCTTGAAGTGCCGGCGATCCGCCACGATGGCGCGCAGCACCAGCCCCTGGGTCTCACCGTCCGCGCCGGCGCCGCCCAGCAGGCTCGCCAGCTGCGCGAGCGTGGCCGTCCGCCAGGCCTCGCTGGCCAGCTCCCACAGGGTCGCGGTGTCCATGTCGCCGAGCCGCCGCTCCTGCCCTCGCTCGTACTCCTCGACGGCAGCGGCGGCCCCCTCCTCGGAGGGCACCGCCACGCCCGTGGCGCACAGCACCCGCTGGGCCGGGAAGGACGTGGGCCGCCCCCCGGCGCCCACCGCGCGGATCCGCCCGCCCTTGTCCTCCAGCGCCGCCACGGCCAGCACCTTGCCGTGCTGACGAATCTCGACGATCTGGGGCAGCTTCAGCGCCATCCGAACCTCCGGAAGCGGGACATTCTAGCGAAGTTCGGTGCGTTCGCAGGTGAACCTGTACAGATCCCGGTTGTCCGGGTCCGCGCGGTCCGAGACCATGAGGAACTCGCGGCCGTCCGGGCCGACGACCACCCCCTCGTCGCGGGAGCCCGCGGCGCTGACCTCGTCCACGCGGGTGATCCAGTGCCACTGCTGGCCGTCCCAGGTGGCGTAGTAGACGTCGTAGGGGGCGTTGGTGTCGGCGCCCTGGACGAAGAACAGGGTGTCACCCTGGGGTGTGGGCGCGGGATCGGTCTGGGCGCGGTCGTCGTTGAGCTCGTCCACCGCGACGGCTTCGGCCCAGCCGTCGGCCGTGCGCTCGCTGACCCAGAGGTCGGAGATCAGCGACTCGTCGGAGCGCTTGAAGTACAGCTGCTGGCCGTCCCACGACAGGGCGGGCTTGTTCTCCTTGGCCGTGGTGGCGAGCAGGTCGATGCGCGCCGGGTCGGCCCAGGGATCGCCGGGAGCGTCGCGGCGGGCCTCCCACAGATCGTAGTCCCCTGCGGTGCGGTCGCCGTACAGCAGGAGCGTGCCGTCGGCGGAGATCGCCGGGTTGTTCTGCCCCACCTCGTTGTTCACCGTGGCGCCCACGTTGACAGGCTCCTCCCAGGGGGAGTCCACGGTGGCGCGCGTCGCCATCCACAGGTCCGCCGATCCCTCGCCGCCGGGTCGGTCCGAGGAGAAGTACAGGACGAGGCCGTCGCCGGAGAGGGATGGCCCCATCTCGCTGAACTCGGTGTTCACCGGCGGCCCGAGGGGCTCCGGTTCCGTGCAGCTGTAGCTCGCCGGCGGGCCGGTGACGTCGTCGTCGTCCCCGGGCGGACCGCCCGAGTCGTCGTCGTCGTCCCCCTCGCACCCCGGCGCTGCGAGCAGCAACGGGACCAGCAGCAGTATGGACCGCGGAATCATGGGGGGAGTATGCCGTACGCACCGGGAGCCGTCTGCTAGGATTCCCAACGACGCCATGGACCTTCTCGCCAGCCCACTGCACGCCCGAGCGCCCTTGATGGCCCTCCTCGCCTCGTTGTGGGTGTGCGTGGGGTGCGAGGACGAGGTGGAGGATCCCCCCGGAGGCGACCCCGGAGACCAGCGTGATCTGGTGTACGCCGGCGCCGCGCCGGGCGCCGAGCTGCTGGGGGACCTGGTCCGCCCGCCGGACGTGGAGGAGCCGCCCGTGGTGCTGCTCGTCCACGGCGGGGGGTTCTACCAGGGGCACCGGGAGACCCTCGAGGACGTGGCCCAGGCGCTCGCCGCGGTGGGGGTGGCCTCGTTCAACGTGGACTACCGCCTCGTGGGGGTGGACGGAGGCGAGTTCCCCGGCTCGTCGGTGGACGTGCGCGACGCCGTTCGCTACCTCCGGGCGCACCGCGAGGAGCTGGGGATCGGCGAGGTCTGCGGGACGTGGGGATCGTCCGCGGGCGGGACCCTGGCGGCGCTGGCCTCGTTCTCCCGCGACGATCCGACCATGGTGCGCGCCGGCTGGCCGGACCTGTACGGGTACACCGACCACGCGCCGGTGTTCGTGGGCCTGTACGGCGTGTACGACTTCACCACCCGGGAGGAGCAGCACGGGTACGTCCCGTGGCCCGAGGAGGACTACCTGGGGGGCACGTACGCGGAGCACCCCGAGCGCTACGCGTACGCGTCGCCGGCCAGCTGGGTGGACGGGGACGAGGGGCCGGTTCTGCTGCTGCACGGTGAGGCCGACGCCCTGGTGGACCTCGAGCAGTCCAGCGAGCTGCGCGACCAGCTGGAGGGGGTGGGCGCGGAGGTGACCCTGCACACCTACCCGGACGCCATCCACGCCTTCCTGGTCCCCTTTGACGACGACAACACCGACGGCCTCGACGCGCTGGAGCGCAGCACCACGTTCCTGGCCGAGCAGTGCGCCGGGACCGCCGTCACCCACGACGAGCCCGGCGGCCTCGAGGTGCTCCAGACCGGCACCGCCTCCCTCGACGGCACCACCTGGACCGGTGAGGAGAGCTACACCCTGCGCGAGGCGGGGAGCGACGAGGCGATCTGCGCGCGGGGATACCTGACCCAGGGGGAGGCCCTCGACGAATCCCGCGTGACGATGACCTACACGCTGGGCTTCGAGGAGGGGGACTGCGACGGTGCCGTCTACGCACCCGCGCCCGGCCAGACGAGGGTGTACGTCCTCGAGCCGGACCCGCGGGACGGCCAGGAGGCCATGTTCCTCGACGACGAGGGGCGCGGCCTCTTCCGCTGGTTCGACCTCGACGGGGCCGCCGGCGACCTCGAATACGGCATCGAGCAGCGCCTGCCCCCCACGATGGACCGCTGATTATTTTTCCCACCCATGGATGATTCCGGGCGCTCAGGCGTCTCTGAAAAGGGGACGGCTTGACAGCCGAGGGGACCGCGGAGGATTTTGGGGCAGGATCTCGACCAGGGGGTCCGAAGGAGCGATGACGATGGACAAGTTCGTGGTGGAAGGTGGCAGACCCCTGGAGGGGGAGGTGGACGTGAGCGGGGCCAAGAACGCCGCGCTGCCCATCCTCTTCGCGACGATCCTGCACCCGGGCCGCAGCGTCCTGGAGAACGTCCCGGAGTTGCACGACATCGCCACCACGGTCCAGCTGCTGCAGACCCTGGGGCTGAAGGTGGAGCACGAGGGCACCGGGGTCCAGGTGGACGCCACCGAGATCCCCTCGTGCGAGGCCCCGTACGACCAGGTGCGCAAGATGCGCGCCGGCGTGCTGGCCATGGGGCCGCTGCTCGCCCGGGAGGGCCGCGCGCGGGTGTCACTGCCCGGCGGCTGCGCCATCGGCGAGCGCCCCATCGATCAGCACCTCAAGGGCTTCGAGGCCATGGGCGCCGAGATCACCCTGGAGCACGGCTACATCGAGGCACGCTGCAAGCGGCTCAAGGGCGCACAGATCCACTTCGACATGACCACCGTGGGCGGGACCGAGAACGTGCTGATGGCCGCGACCCTGGCCGACGGCACGTCGGTGCTGCACAACGCCGCGTGCGAGCCCGAGGTCGTGGACCTGGCCGAGGGCCTGATCCGCATGGGCGCGAGGATCTCCGGGGTCGGCACCCCCACGATCACCGTCGAGGGCGTGGACAGCCTCGGCTCCCTCAACCACGTGGTGATCCCCGATCGGATCGAGGCGGGCACGTTCCTGGCCGCGGCCGCGATCACCCGCGGCAACGTCCTCATCCGATGCGCACGCCTGGAACACCTGGACTCGGTGGTGCTCAAGCTCACCGCGGCGGGCGTCGAGGTCCGGCGCGCCGGCGACGGCATCCGCGTGCAGCACCACGGCGAGCTCCACTCGGTGGACATGCGCACCGCCCCCTTCCCGGGCTTCCCCACGGACATGCAGGCCCAGATGATGGCGCTGATGACCGTGGCCACCGGGCGCGCCGTGATCACCGAGACCATCTTCGAGAACCGCTTCATGCACGTGCAGGAGTTGCGGCGCATGGGAGCCAAGATCAGCGTGGAGGGCAACTCCGCGTTCATCACCGGCGTGGACCAGCTGCTCGGCGCCGCGGTCATGGCCACCGACCTGCGCGCGAGCGCCTCGCTGCTCATCGCCGCCCTCGCCGCCCGGGGCCGGTCCGAGGTGCTGCGCGTCTACCACATCGACCGCGGCTACGCCCGCATCGTCGACAAGCTGCGCACCCTCGGCGCCGCCATCGAACGGGCCTCTGCGTGACCCTTCGGTACCCCTCGCGCGCGCTCGCTCCGAGCGCCCCTACGCGCGCGGTTCGGAACTTGACCGAGACGCGCGCGTGTGTTATACACGTTTACTTTCGTGGCGCAGGACCCTAAAGCATTGAAATCATAAGGTTTTCCAGCTCTCGGACCCCAGGGCTCTCCGAGCGGAATGGACAGCGTGGATCGGCTTTCTGGCGGGATGAGGCGGCTGTCCCGTGAACAGATCAGGGAGATCGCGGACCGGGTCAATATCGTGGACGTGGTGGCGAGCTATGTGACGCTGCGCAAGAGCGGCGCGAGCTTCAAGGGGCTCTGCCCCTTCCACGAGGAGAAGACCCCGTCGTTCTACGTGAATCCCACCCGCCAGAGCTTCCACTGCTTCGGCTGTGGCGAGGGCGGGGACATCTACGACTTCCTCCAGAAGATCGGCAACATGAACTTCCTGGAGTCCCTCGAGGAGGTCGCCCGCCGCGCCGGCGTCGAGCTGCCCCGCGCCGAGGTGACCCCCGAGGAGCAGCAGCGCGCCGACCAGCGCTCCTCCATCTACGCCGCCAACGAGATCGCCGCGGACTACTTTCGTCGCTGCCTGCGTGGAACGACCGGCGCGGCGGCCGTGGACTACCTCAAGGGCCGCGACCTCACCGGCGAGATCGCCCAGCGCTTCGGCATCGGCTTCGCCCCGGACAGCTGGGACGGCCTGTGCAACGAGCTGCGCGCTCGCGGCATCTCCGGGGAGCTGGCCGAGCGGGCCGGGCTCGTGCGCCGTCGCGAGAGCGGCGGCTTCTACGACCTGTTCCGGAACCGGGTGATGATCCCGATCCGCGACCACCGCGGCAAGGTGGTCGGCTTCGGCGGACGCATCCTGTCCAACGACGAGCCCAAGTACCTCAACACCCCCGAGTCCCCGGTCTACGACAAGAGCGCGACCCTGTTCGGCCTCGGGGAGGCCCGCGAGGGCATCCGCAAGGCCGACCAGGCCCTCATCGTCGAGGGATACTTCGACGTCATCAGCCTCGCCGCAGCCGGGATCACCGGCGCGGTGGCCACCTGCGGCACCGCCATGACGGCGGGCCAGCTGCGGATCCTCAAGCGGCACACCTCGTCCGTGGCGCTGGTCTACGACGGCGACGAGGCCGGCGTGCGCGCCGCGTGCCGCAGCCTCGACGTCTTCCTCGACGTGGGGATGTGGCCCCTGTTCGTGGCCGTCCCCGACCGCAAGGACCCCGACGACTTCGTGCGCGACCACGGCGCCGAGGCGTTCCAGGAGCTCGTCGATCGCGCCGATCCCCTCCTCGAGCGGTTCATCGGCGAGGCCATCCGCCGCCACCGGGGGAAGCCCCTGGCCGCCGAACGTGTCATCGAGGAGGTGGCGCCGACCCTCAAGCGGCTCGCGCCGGTGACGGCCGAGCCCTTCTGGAGTGACCTGGCCGACCGGCTGCGGGTGGACGAGTCCCTCGTACGCGCCCACGCAGGCGGGATCCGGGGCCCACGAACACAGGCCGCGCAGCGGGCGCCGAGGCAGGTCGCCTCCCCCCGCGGAGCCTACGCCTCGGAGGAGTGGGCCCTGCTCAAGCAGCTGATCCACCACCCCATGGAGACGGCTCCGATGGTGGACGAACAGCGCATCGCGGACCAGATGCAGTCCGCGGTCCTCGCCGAGCTCGTGAGGTCGGCGACCCAGGACGCCCTGGCCGGTCAGGAGCCGGACGTCCTTCGCCTGCTGGATCGCACCGACGATCCGCAGGTGCGAAAGCTCCTGACCGATTTGTCCATGTCCGAGGAGTTGATCTCCTCGGGTGACGAAGTGGAGAGCCTGCGGGATCAGCTGTGCCTGAAGATCCGGCGGGCCCACCTCAAGCGGCTCCTCGATTCGGCGAGGCGCCGGTCGCGTCAGGCACGCGAACTGGGAGAGCAACAAACGGCGGCCGCCGAGGTGATCCGGCTGAGCCGCGAGCTGGCCGCGATACAGGCTTAGCTCCCCAGCGTTCGCGAAGGGCGCGGCGAGAGGTGTTGAAACAGCCTCGAACGGTGATCGTTCGAGCAAGGCAACGGGAAAGACTTCATGCCCAAGAGGAAGTCCAACAACAGACAGATCGAGCAGCTCATCGATCTGGGTCGGGAACGCGGCTACCTGACCTACGACGAAGTCAACGACATGTTGCCCAGGCACATGTTGACGGCAGACCAGCTCGACGACGTGATGATCATGTTCGGGGAGATGGACATCCGGGTGATCGACGGGGCCAAGAAGGCCAAGCTCGCAGTCCAGAAACAGCTCGCCGACAAGACCAACCGCCTCTTCGAGGAGCGGAGACAGGAGGAATACGACTCTTCCCCCGGTGCACGGAGCAGCGATCCCGTCCGCATGTACCTGCGCAAGATGGGTTCCGTGTCCCTGCTCAGCCGTGACGGCGAGATCCAGATCGCCAAGCGCATCGAGGAGGGCGAGCTCGAGGTCCGCCGCGCCATCTTCACCTCCCAGCTCTCGTTCTTCCAGGTCCTGGACCAGGAGGACGACCGCCCCACGGGCAAGGACGAGGTGGACCCTGCCACGCTGGACGAAGCACAGCTCGCCCGCTTCGACGAGTTCTGCCACCAGATGGCCGATCTCGACAAGGAGATGCACACCCTCAACGAGAAGATCACGCGAGCGCGCAACAAGGCCACCAAGGCCAACCAGGCCCGCGTCGTGCGCCTCGACGAGATCCACGAGGAGCTCTACCTGATCAGCCAGGAGTTCGGCCTCGGCAAGCGCCAGTTCCAGCGCGTCGTCGACTGCCTCCGCGAGCGCGCCCAGATGACCCGCGTCGCCCGCAAGCGCGTCGACCAGTGCGCCCAGACCGCCGGCATGAGCCTCGACGAGCTCCTCGCCACCCTCAAGAAGATCAAGAAGCGCGGCGCCAAGAAGGGCGCCCACTCCGCCGAGGACTTCCTCGAGCTCGAGCGCGCCATCCTCGAGGCCAACGACATCCTCGCCCGCATCGAGCGCGTCGTCGGCCTCTCCTCCGACGATCTGCTCCGCATGGACCACAAGATCCAGCGCGGCGAGGCCATGGCCGACGGCGCCAAGAGCGAGCTCGTCGAGGCCAACCTCCGCCTCGTCGTCAGCATCGCCAAGAAGTACACCAACCGCGGCCTGCAGTTCCTCGACCTCATCCAGGAGGGCAACATCGGCCTCATGAAGGCCGTGGACAAGTTCGAGTACCGCCGCGGCTACAAGTTCTCCACCTACGCCACCTGGTGGATCCGTCAGGCCATCACCCGCGCCATCGCCGACCAGGCTCGCACCATCCGCATCCCCGTCCACATGATCGAGACGATTAACAAGCTGGTCCGCACCAGCCGCTACCTCGTCCAGGAGATGGGCCGCGAGCCCACCCCCGAGGAGATCGCCGACAAGATGGAGATGCCCGTCGAGAAGGTCCGCAAGATCCTCAAGATCGCCAAGGAGCCCATCTCCCTCGAGACCCCCATCGGCGAGGAGGAGGACTCCCACCTCGGCGACTTCATCGAGGACAAGGGCGTCGTCAGCCCCTCCGACGCCGTGATCTCGATGAACCTGAGCGACCAGACGCGGAAGGTCCTCGCCACGCTGACGCCCCGCGAGGAGCGGGTGCTCAGGCTGAGGTTCGGCATCGGGGAGAAGTCGGATCACACGCTCGAGGAGGTGGGTCAGGACTTCGAGGTGACGAGGGAGAGGATCCGCCAGATCGAGGCGAAGGCGCTACGGAAGCTGAGGCATCCGAGCCGGGCGAAGCGGCTGCGGAGCTTCGTGGAGCACTAGGATCACCCTGCCTTTCCGGGCCTATAGCACAATGGTCAGTGCATCCGGCTCATAACCGGACGGTTGCTGGTTCGAATCCAGCTGGGCCCAAACTCGTTTGGGCCCAGCTGGATTCGAAACGACCGAGCGGCCCCGGAAAACGCATGCCGTTTTCCGGGGTGAAATGTCCGTGACGGACATTTCAGCGAGGGAGGGCGAATCCAGCTTGATTGAGCTACTCCTCGTTCCCGCGGTCCCCTTGGGAACGGATCTTCCTCGACGCTCCAAAGAGGCCGCCAGCGGCCCGGGCTCTTCACTCGGGCACGTTACGGGTGGTGATCACGACGGCCGGAAACAGGGGCAGCGCTCCGCTGGGGCCGCGCTGCTCGCGGCAGGCGTCGAGCGTGGCGATGAGCACCTCGTAGGGAATGATGCCGATGGCAGCGACGGTCACGTTCTTCTCGTCGGGGTGGTCGACCTTGACTTGCGCCAGGAGCGCGGTGAGGGCGTCGTAGGGGTAGTCCCCGTCGTCGGGGCCGCGCGGTAGCGAGCCGTCGCCGCCCGGGAAGGAGACGCCTTCACCTCGCACCTGGAATCCGCCCGCGGTCACGAGGACGGTGAGGTCGAGCGGAGCCTGGTCGTTCACCGTCCCGAGTTCCCCCTCGTCGTCGCCTTCGCCCTCGTCCTCGTCGTCCTCTCCCACGATCCCCACCTCCACCTCGACCAGCCGGCCTTCGTTCGCGTCGAAGCCGAGCTCCACCTCGACGTCCCCCTCCCTGCATTCGATCTCCGCCACCAGGATGCCGTCCTCGACCTCGAGCTCGACCTCGCTCCAGGAACAGCCCTCGCTGATCCCGTCGATCCGTTCGACCAGCGCGCCGAGATCGGGCGCGATCCCGTAGGCCAGGGAGAGGACCTCCGCGGCCCTGGCGCGGGCCGGCTCTCCGCCGCAGGGCTCGATCCGGGTCACGCTGCCGTCCGGTATGGCGACGTGGACACACACGACCTCACCGTCGTCCGCCACGACGAGCACCTGATACTCCGGAGAATCGGCGATCCGCTCGGCCTCGAGGACCCAGCCGGGCTGGGCGTCCAGTGCGACGCCCAGGGCGGTGGCAAGGTCGGACTCGACGGCGTGGGCAGGTGCAGCCAGAGCGACGATCAATGCGGTCAGTGCCAGGGCTCGCATGCTCTTCTCCTCACCCCTCCGCCTAGCTGTATCGACTCAGGCTCGGGACGTCGAACAGGGGCTTGCCCTCCTCCACGGCGTCGCGTACCACGTCCACGAGGTGGGTGCGGCCGATGAGATTGGCCCCGAGGAGGCGGCCGTCCCGGAGGACCAGCCGCAGGTAGGTGCCGTCCCCCTCCTCCTCGATGACCTCGAAGCTCCCGTCGGGGGCGGTGAACTGGCCCACGCTGTACACGTCGGTCCCGACGATCTTGAGGCGGTTGCTCGGCGGCATGCCTCGGTACTCGGCGCGGCCGCCTGCGGCGTTGATACCGGCGACCTCGCCCTGGGCGAAGGCGGTGGGCCAGATGCTGTACAGGGTGCCGCGGTGTTCGGCCACGTCGCCGGCCGCGAAGATGGCCGGATCGGAGGTGGCCATGCGATCGTCCACGAGGACGCCCCGCTCCACCTCCAGGCCACACTGCCGGGCGAGCCAGCTGCTCGGCCGGACGCCGGTGGCCACGATCACGAGGTCGGCATCGAGGGAGGCGCCGTCCTTGAGGCGCACGCCGGTCACGTCCTCGGAGCCGGTGAGCTCGACGGCGCGGGCGTGGTTGCGGACCTTCACGCCGAGCCTCTCCAGCTGTTGCTGTAGAAGCCTGCCCGCGGGCTCGGCGAGCTGACGGGGGAGGAGCCAGCCGTGCCCCTCGAGGACGGTCACGTCCAGGCCGCGGCCGGCGAGGGCGCCGGCGGCCTCGAGGCCGAGCAGCCCGCCGCCGATGCACACGCAACGGCGCGCCGAGCGGGACCGGCGGAGGATCTCGCGGGCGTCGTCGATCCAGCGCAGGACGCAGACGCCGCGCTTGTCGAAGCCAGGTACCGGCGGCACGAACGGGTGAGAACCCATGGCCACGATCAGGGCGTCGTAGTCCAGGGATCGCCCACCCGTGAGATCCACCCGGCGTTGCTGCGGGTGGACACGCATGGCGTCGGCGACGACCCAGTCGATGCCCTGCTCGCGCAGTCCCTCGGCGCTGGTCATGGCCAGCTCGTCCTCCCCCACCTCCTCGGCGAGGTAGCGGGTGAGGTTGAGCCGGTAGTACGGCAGGTGCGGCTCTCCGGACACCAGCGTGATGGGGCGGCTGGGCGCGATGCGGCGCGCGGCCTCGGCCGCGGTGACACCGGCGACGCCCGCGCCCAGGATCACCAGGGGGCCCGTGGCGTCCGTGACCTCACCCTGCGACGAGCCGGGCATCGCGTCGAAGAGGGTCGCGTCCACCGAGCACACGGGGCAGACGTCCGGCGGGGCGTCGCCCGTGTGGACGTACCCGCACACCGAGCACTTCCAGCTGCCCGACGAGATGGCGATGGTGGGCGCCGAGGCCACCTCCATGGGGCTGAACTGATCGCGCCCGACGCCGCAGACCGGGCAGGAGCTCGGTGGGGCCGAGCCCTCGTGAACGTATCCGCAGACATCACATCGAAGTCGGTCGGCCATGGCCTCCTCCACGCTGCAAGAGAGGGCAACAGGCTAGCGATTCGGCCGCGGATGGACAACATCGTGTACATGCAGGGGTTGCGCGCGGGCCCCGGAGTGCCGAGACTACCGCGGAATCGTACCCATCCGGGCAACCCAGACGGAGTGAAGCAGGAGGCGAATCTTGAGTAACGTGAACCGTTGGATGAGGGAGACCACGAAGATCCGGACGCTCTGGCTGGGCATGCTCGCCGCCGGGCTGTTCGCTTTCCTCCTGCCGGGCTGCCCGGGCAGTGACGACGACGACGACTCCACGGCGGGTGACGACGACGACGCCACGGCGGACGACGATGACGACGCCACCGCGGGCGACGACGACGACGCCACCGCGGACGACGACGACGTGGCAGACGACGACGACGCCACCGCGGGCGACGACGACGACGCGGCGGACGACGACGACGCCACAGCGGGTGACGACGACGACACCACGCCGCCGGTGAGCTTCGCCAGCGACGTGATGCCCCTGTTCTCGGGGTGCAACTGCCACATGACCGGCAACCCGTCCGCGGCGTTCAGCCTGGATCCGTCGGCCGCGTACGCCAACATGGTCGACGTGGCGGCGACCACGTACGCGTCCATGGATCGCATCGAGCCCGGCGACCCGGAGCGGAGCTTCGTGCTGTTGAAGGTGCGTGACGCCACGCCGCCGGCGGGCCAGCAGATGCCCACGGGCGGGCCCTACCTCAGCCAGGCCGAGGTGGACGTGATCGCGGACTGGATCACCGAAGGCGCGATGGACAACTAGCCGCCGGAACGTCCCGCCCCCTACCCGCCCAGCCCGTAGTCCCGCATCTTCTTGTACAGGGTCGTCCGCGAGATCCCCAGCGCCGAGGCAGAGGCAGAGATGTTGCCCGACTGGGCGGCGATGACGAACGCGATGTGCTCGCGCTCCACGTCGGCGATGGACTTGAGCGCACCGGTCTGCATGTCCACGTGGGGGTTGCCCTGGGGTGCGCCGGCGCCGAGGCGGGGCGCGACGCGGCCGTGGGTACCGGTGTCGGCGAATCCCAGCGGCGGGCCCACGACCCCGTGGCCGCCCGTGTCGGCGAACCCGGCCGGCGGGACGTCGGCGGTCCGGGCGAGATCGGCGAACGCGCCGGTGAGGCGGGGCAGGTGGTGGGCGTCGATGGGGCCGTCACCGGCCATGATCAGGGCGCGGGTCAGCACGTTCTCGAGCTCGCGGACGTTGCCGGGCCAGGAGTGCGCGCTCAGGGCCTGGACGGATCGCTCGGTCAGCTGCGGGGACTCCTCCCCCTCGGCGAGCTTGCGAAGCTTGCCCGCGAGGAGCTCGTTGGCCAGGTGGGCCAGGTCCTCGGGGCGTTCGCGAAGGGACGGCACGCGCAGGGGGAACACGTTGAGCCGGTAGTACAGATCCTCGCGGAACCGCATCTGCTGCACCATGGAGACCAGGTCGCGGTTGGTCGCGCAGATGATGCGGAAGTTGGAGGTGCGGGGTGTGACCTCGCCCACGCGCGTGAACGTGCTGTCCTGGAGGACGCGCAGGAGCTTGACCTGGTTGGGGACGCTGAGGTCGCCCACCTCGTCGAGGAACAGCGTGCCCTTGTCGCAGCGCTCGAACAGGCCCGCGTGGTCCTTGTGAGCGCCGGTGAAGGCGCCCTTGACGTGCCCGAACATCTCCGAGGCGAACAGCTCGTCGCTCAGCGTGGCGCAGTTCACCGCCCCGAAGAAGCCCTTGCGTCGGGCGCTGAGCTCGTGCACGGCGCGGGCCACGAGCTCCTTGCCCGTGCCGGTCTCGCCGGTGACCAGGACGGACACGTCGAGCCGTGACACCTGGCGGATCATCTCGAAGACCATCAGCATCTTGGGATCGACGCCGATCATGCCGCCGAGCACGTTGTCGCGGACGCGACGCTCCCGGTCGATGAAGTCGCGCCGCTCCTCCACCACGGACCGCAGCACCTCGATGTGCTTGTGGGGGGCGGCGGGATCGATGCGGTAGCGGTCTTCGTCCTCGCTCCACTGGATCAGCCCCCAGTGGATCAGGGGCCGCATGCACGCCACCACGTCCTGTTCGTGACGGCCGGTGCGTCCGACGGCGCGGGACCGGGAGACGCCGCCGTCCCCGGAGTCCAGGAGCTCGGCGACCAGCAGCAGCCGCAGGGGTGAACCGAGCGCGCTGCGCAATCCTCGTGAGTCGATGGTGTCCGCCACAGTATTCTCCCGCGACCGGGACGGTCTCCCCCGGCACGTCGCGATCTTGGACAATTGCAGGCCGTTTGTCCAGGTTCTGGACAAGGTTCAGAAGGGCGTGAACTGGATGGTCGCCTCGGACCCCTCGGGGATCGTGTAGAGCCCGGAGCTGTCCGCCGAGAACCCGACGGATTCCGCCTGACCGCTCACGGGGAGGACGATCTCGCACGGCGTCGAGAGCAGGGTCTCGGCCATCGTGACCGCGCGATCGCGCAACCACAGGCGCGCGCCGGGCCCGTACCCCCGCACGACGATCCGGTCGCCCAGAGGTGAGATGTCGCCCCCGGTGGTCACGCCGGGAGCCAGGACCTCCCCCGACGCCAGCTCGGCGAGCAGCTCGAGCTCGACGCGTTCGCCGCTCACGTGGGGGGCGGCCTTGCGATACGCGTGCGCCGGGCCGTCCCCCTCCTTGGTGACCAGGATGATGTCGCCCGTGGCCGGATCCACCAGCAGGGTCTCCGAGTCGTAGGCGGCCCCGTCGGGGTAGACGAGCTGGACCGTGACCCCCTCGACGTCCACCTCCACGGCCTCCTGATCCACCGAGACGTCCGGCTCGGGGACCAGGTGCACCTGCACCTCGGGGCGGTTGTGTCCGTTGTCCCCCACGTCGCCGACGTACAGCAGGTACTCGCCGCTGCCCCGGTCCAGGCCCAGGGCCAGATCCTCCCAGTCTCCGCTCGGGATGCCGGCGAGGGTGTAGACCCCCAGGTGGGTGCCCTCGACGGTGAGCGCATAGAGGTGGGGGCCATCGCCGGAGTCGTTGTGCACCCACAACACGCCCGGGTTCTTGCGGCTCTCGACGACGCCGGAGGTCTCGTCGATGTGTTCGCTCGCCACCACGCCGGTGGTCAGGGGCTCCCCCAGGACCGGACAGCTGGCGGCCTCGACCGAGACCGTCGCGGTGGAGGTGGCGGTGGCGCCGCTGGCGTCGGTGAGCGTCAGCGAGATGGTGATCTCCCCCGACGCCAGGTAGGTGTGGACCACCTCGTCGCCGCTGGCCTGGGTGCCGTCGCCCAGGTCCCAGGCAAGGGAGGCGACGCCTTCGGACGCCTCGCTTCCCGCGGCGGTCATCGTCACCACGAGGGGGATCGGGCCCGAGGAGGTGTCCGCGGTGATCACGGCCGTGGGCCCTGCCGGCGCGGAGTCGTCGTCGCCGGGGGTGGGCTCGGCCGTGGTGTCGTCGTCGTCGTCGACGGCCGCCATGTCCTCGCCGTCGCGCGGAGCGCAGGCCCCGGATCCCAGCGCCATCGACAGCGCGATCACGAGGAGGTGGACGGGATCGGGCAGTCTCATGCCACCAGGGTAGCCGACCGCGAAAAAAAGCTGCGCGAGATCCTGTTGACGGCTTGCCTACCATTTGGTAGGTATTCGCCTTACGATTGGTAGCGAGCCTCGAGAGGGAGGGCGACATGCGCACGATCCTGGTCTCCGTCACCACCATCCTGGTCCTGCTCGCGGCGTCCATCGCCGTGGCGGACGAGAACGAGTCGATCCAGCAGGCGGACCGCCTGTGGGTCGAACGGTACGACCCGGCGCGGGCGATGCAGGCGCTGGAGCTGTTGCGGGAAGCGCGCGACCAGCACCCGGACAGCTATGGCGTCCAGTGGCGCCTGTCGCGGCTGTGCTTCTGGCTGTGTGACGGGACCACGGACACCGACCGCAAGCGGGCCATCGGCAAGGAGGGGTGGGACGCGGGCGAGCGCGCCATCGCCCTGGATCCGTCCGGGATCGAGGGGTACTACTGGGCGGCCCTGACCATGGGCGAGCACGCCAAGGGGCTGAGCATCCCCGAGGCCATGGCCGCCAACCTCGAACCCCGCTTCAACGGCTACCTCGACAAGGTGCTGGCCGCGGACGAGGGGTACGGCGAGGGCGGCGCGCTGCGGGCGCGCGCATGTTACTGGGCCTCCCTTCCACCGCTGATGCGCAGCTACCCGCGCAGCCTCGAGTACCTGCAGCGATCGGACCAGCTCGTCCCCGGGCACCCCCGGACCCTGTACTACATGGCCGAGGTGCACCACGCCATGGGCAACGAGGACGAGGCGCGGCAGGCCATCGACGCGAGCCTCGGCGCACCGTTCGAGGACCGCGCGGAGCGCGCTCGGATGCTGGTGTGGGGGCGCACCCTGGAGCAGCAGATCCGCTGAGCGTCCCTCAGAACAAAAACGGCACGATCAGCCCGCTGCGCTTCTTCCAGGCCGCGAACTCGGGGTAGCGGGACAGGGATCTGTCCTTGCGGATCATGTTGGGAACCCACATGCCGGCGATGATGGCGCCCAGGACCACGAAGGGCGCCCAGTGCATGGCGATCATGCAGAAGCCGCAGTAGATCAACAGCTCGCCGAAGTAGTTGGGATTCCGGCAGCGGGACCACAGCCCGTCTTGCAGCAACGTGCCGCTGTTCGCCTCGAGGTGGGCGTGCTTGTGCATGTCCGAGGCGAAGTGGAAGAAGACCCCGAACGCGTAGACGGCCACGGCGAGGCCGAGGAACCACGGCGGCGGTTGGACGTCGCGCGACACGATGATCCACGGGGCGACCCAGTACCCCGAGAGGGTGATCCAGATCCCGAGGCCGTACCACAGCGGCGTGGGCTTCTCCCACTGCTTGTCCCCGAAGTTGAAGCTCTTGAGCGTCCACAGGAACCCGTACGTCCCGTGCAGCGCCAGATACAGCCAGGCCGCGGTGTTGTCCCAGGCGTCGTACATCGCCATCAATCCCAGGATGGCCGCGGCGTTGCAGCACTTGTGGGAGTCGATGAAGTGTTTCTGTCTGAGGGTCATCATGCTTCTCCAGGGGGCCGACGGTGCCATGTTACCGCCTCGGCCCGCCTCGGGTAGACTCCATCCATGGACCTCCGGCGCGCCCTGAAGGACGAATCCCTGCCCGCGGTCGTGGTCGATCTCGATGCCTTCGACCGCAACGCCAGCCACGCCGCCGGGCTGCTCGAGCACGAGGGCCACACCCTGCGGCTGGCGACCAAGTCCGTGCGGGTCCCCGCCCTGCTCCGCAGGGTCCTGGACCGCGGCGCCCCCTACGCGGGCCTGATGTGCTTCAGCGCGCGCGAGGCCGCCGCCCTCGCCGGGGAGGGATTCGACGACCTCCTCGTGGCCTACCCGACCGTCGACGGATCGGATCTGCGGGCCCTGCGCGGCGTCCACGAGGCGGGGACGGACGTCAAGCTGATGGTGGACAGCCTCGAACAGCTCGTCGCCCTCTCCACGGCGATGGCCGGCGTCGATCGCCCGTTCCCGGTGGTGCTGGACGTGGACATGTCCCTGCGCACGGCGGGGCTCCACATGGGCGTGCGGCGCAGCCCGCTGCGCGCGACCGAGGACGTCCTCGGGCTCCTGGAGCGCGCCTCGGAGCTGCCCCACGTGGCCCCGACCGGGCTGATGGGGTACGAGGCGCAGGTGGCCGGGCTGGGGGACCGCAACCCGTTCAAGCCGTGGATGAACCCCGTGTTCAGGATCGTCCGGGGGCGTTCGGTCGCGGCGGTGGCGCGGCGGCGCGCCCAGCTGGCCGAGGCCGTGCGCGCGGCGGGGCACACCCTCGACCTGTTCAACGGCGGCGGCACCGGCAGCCTGGACACCACCGCGCGCGAACCCCACCTCACCGAGCTCACGGTCGGGTCGGGGCTGCTGTGCTCCCACCTCTTCGACTACTACTCCGACGTCCGGTTCGAACCCGCGTGCTTCTTCGCGCTGCAGGCGGTCCGGTCGTCCGATCCGGGGTACGTCACCTGCCTGGGGGGCGGGTACGTCGCATCGGGCGAGCCGGGCTGGGACAAGGTCCCGGTGCCCCACGATCCGCCGGGGCTGCGGCTGGTCCGGGCCGAGGGGTGCGGCGAGGTCCAGACGCCGCTACAGCTGCCGGCAGGGGTGGACATCCGGACGGGGGAGCCGGTGCTGTTCCGCCACGCCAAGGCCGGCGAGCTCGCGGAGCGGTTCGACCGGTACACGCTGGTATCCGGCGGCGAGATCGTGGACCGGGTCCCCACCTACAGGGGGCTGGGGTGGTGCTTCCTGTAGGACCTAGCCGACGAAGCGGCTGGCGTAGGGGCTGGAGCGGCGGGCGCGGTATCCAGGGACGGTGCGGTGGCCCGGGAGCACGCGGATCGGGCGGCCCACGCGGGGGCGCAACGGGCGGATCGGCTCCACCGTCGCGGTGTCGAAGGCGGCCTGCGAGGGCTCCATCTGGTGAAGCCGCGCGATCCGATCCTCGGTCGCGGGGTGGGAGTGCAGGGGCGTGCCGCCACGGGGTGCGAACCCGAACAGGCGCACGAGCAGCGACCGCTGGGACTGCTCGATCCTCCGCAGCGCCACGGCCAGCCCCATCGGATCACCGGTCAGCCGGGCGGCTTCGGCGTCGGCGGCGAACTCCCGCTGGCGGGCCAGGGCGTTCTGCAGCAACAGCGCCACCAGCGGAGTCGACGCGAGCAGGAACCACACGGCGAGGAGCTTCGGCGCGGTGACCAGCAGCACGGGAAACGCGACGACGCCGACCAGTGCGACGGCCCGGCCCATGGACCGCAGCATCTGGGTGACCGTGGCGGCGAAGGACGCCAGGAGGATGTCCCGGTGGCGGATGTGGGCCACCTCGTGGGCGAGGACGCCGGCGAGGCTTCGCTGATCGAGGCGCTGGATCAGGGTCGTGCTCAGGGCGATGGAGGCGCTGTGGGGATCGCGACCCACGGTGAACGCGTTGGGCTGGCTCGACGGGAACACGAACAGGCGCGGCATGGGCAATCCAGCCCTGTGCGTCAGCCGGGCCAGGGCGCTGTGGATCCCCGGCGCCTCGAAGGGACCGATGGGTCGCGCCCGCACCGCCCGCAGGATGTAGCGATCCGCGTACTGCGCGCCTCCGTAGCCCGAGGCCGCGGCCAGGATCACCGCGCCCAGCGCGCCGATCGCACCAAACAGGATGTACCCGACGCCGGCGGCGAGGGCGGCGATGCCCGCGAGGAACATCCCGGAGGTGGCCAGGGATCGTAGTCTGGAGATCGTCGTCATCGTCTTGGATTGATCCATGGTTCCTCCGTCCGTGGTTCTCAACGTAGTCACGATCCGTGATCGAACAACTGCTCTGGATTCTCCTCCTCGTATAGAGCCACCTCGATGCCCGAAAGTTTCCGTGACGAACGGCCGGGGTCCGGATACTCTGTCGCCATGAAGATCCTGACGTTCTCGTTTGCGCTGATCGCGGCGCTGATCGCGACCACGGCGACCGCTGGAATCCGCAACGGCCCCTACCTCCAGGACGTGACGACCGACTCCATCGTCGTGGTCTGGGAGACCGACGGCAGCTCCACCGGCGAGGTCCAGTACGGCACCACGGTGTCCATGAACGACACCGCGCCCAGCGCGATCACCGGCACACTGCACGAGGTGGAGCTCTCGGGGCTCTCGCCGTCCACCCAGTACCACTACCGCGTGGAGACCAGCGAGGGGGACTCGGACGACTACACCCTGCTCACCGCGCCGCTGCCCAACGAGCCGTTCGAGCTGGTGTTCGTGGGGGACACGCGCACCAACACCTGGGACCACGAGGACGTGGTGGCCCAGCTGACCACCCTCGTCGGCTACCCGGATCTGCTCATCAACACCGGCGACATGGTCGAGGACAGCGACGTCATCAGCCAGTGGGACGACTTCTTCTCCATCGAGCACGACCTGCTGGCCAGGGGGACCCTGCTGCCGGTCGTGGGCAACCACGACGACGCCGACAGCCACTGGTTCTTCGACTACTACTTCGCGCCGCCGCCGGGTGGGAACGACCACTACTACTCGCTCGACTACGGCAACCTGCACCTGCTGGTGTTGGACACCCAGGAGACGTTCACCCCGGGATCGGATCAGTACGTCTTCATCGAGAACGACCTCGGAGCGGCCGCAGCGAACACCAGCATCGAGCACATCTTCGTGGCCGGTCACTGGCCCGCGTACTCGTCGGGGGCGCACGGGCTGACCGACCACGACGAGTGGGGGCAGGTCCGCGACTACCTGCAGCCGCTGTTCGAGACCTACGGCGTGGACATCTACTGGTGCGGTCACGATCACCACTACGAGCGCGCGGTGGTGAACAACGTGACCTACATCGTCACCGGCGGTGGCGGAGCGCCCGCCGACCTGAGTGACTTCCTCCCCGAGGAGCTGCTCGACCTGCTGGACGACTGGGGGCTCAAGCTGTGGGATCCGGACGTCCTGTACGGCGATCTGGTGCAGATGATCCCGGGCTGGCAGCTGCTGCTGCCCCTGTTCGACATCGAGTTCGACGGCAACGACTGGAAGGTCGAGGGCAAGATGGTCAACCACTTCGTCCACGTCCAGATCACCGGCGGCCTCTTCGTGGCCGAGGCGTGGGACATCGACGGCTCGTTGATCGACACGTGGACCTACGGCGCGATGGACCCGAACTCCATGGACGACGACGGCGACGGCCTGAGCGAGAACGAGGGGGACTGCGACGACACGAATCCGGACATCGGGCCGGACGCGACCGAGTACTGCAACGGCATCGACGACAACTGCGACGGTGTGGTGGACGAGGGCTGCGCGGACGACGACGACGACACGGTCGGCGACGACGACGACTCGGGCGTGGCCGACGACGACGACATCGATCCCTCGGACGACGACACGACCGACACCCCCATGAGCGACGACGACGACGACCAGGGCGGTTGCGAGTGCGCGACCGCGGCGGGTCCGTCGGCGGGGAGCTTCGCCGTGGTCCTGCTGGCCCTGATCGCGGGGATTCGCCGCCGCTGAGCCGAGGGGGTTGGCCCGGCCGCCCACTTGGCGCTATGGTCCCCGATCATGACCCTGATCCTGCTGACCCTGCTCGCCGTCTCCGGGGCTCCCCCCAGCGAGGAGCTGTACCTCAAGGCCATGGAGCTCAAGGCGTCGGGCAAGCCCGACGAGGCCACGGAGCTGTTCCAGCGCCTGGTCGAGGAGCACCCGGACAGCGACTACGCGCCCAGCGCGCTGGTGGTCTGGGGCGAGGTGGCCGAGACCAAGGAGAACCCGGAGCTGGCGATGGAGCTGTACCGGCGCCTGCTCGAGGAGTACCCCGAGCACCGCCTCGCGCGCTCCACGCGCACGCGCCTGGACATCATGGAGAAGCGCGCGAACCTCGACGGGGTCGAGGGGCGCTACCAGGAGCTGCTGGAGGGGTACGCGGCCAAGGGCGCCGACGAGACCATCGTCGACGTGGAGGCCCTCGTCGCGGCGCACCCCAACCACCACATCGTGCCGCGCGCCGAGTGCTGGCTGGGCAACCAGTACCGGCAGAAGGCCAGGTTCGATCTCTCCGTGGAGCACTACCGCCTGTCGCTGGAGGCCAACCCCGACTCCGAGTGCGCCCGCCGCGCCCTGGACCACATGGGCAACATCGCGCTGAACCGCGGCGATCTCGGGGACGCCAGGGCCGCCTTCGAGAGCCTGCCGGACCACGGCGAGACCGGGGCGGCGTCGGCCGCGTACAACATGGACAAGTTCCGCCACGTGTGGTGGACGACCCGGGTCTGGCAGCTGTTCTGGATCGTGGGGCTGGCGGGCCTGATCGCCCTGGGGGTCGGGTTCCCGTGGCGCCAGCTGCGCCCGAAGCACGCGCTGGCCGTCCTCGCGCCCGCCGCGGCGATGGGTGCCGCGCTGTTCCTGGTCGGGGCCTTCGGCGGGAGCTCCCTGCGGACCCTGCTGCTCCCCGTGAGCCTCGGGATGGTCCCCCTGGCCGGTCTGGCCGGCGTGCTGCGCATGGTCCCGTCGGATCGTCCCTGGCACCGCAGGATCTGGCCAGTCGTGATCCTGTGGCTGTGCCTCACGACGATCTACGGCTCGCTGTTCCTGCTCGAGTGGCTGTGATGCAGCTCGTCACGTTCGATCTCGACGGTACGCTGGCGGACACGCGCCACGACATCGCCAACGCCCTGATCCGTGCCATCGTCGCCCAGGGGTTGCGGCCACCCACCGTGGACAAGGCCATCGCCTCCATCGGCTGGGGCGCCCCGGCGCTGGTGGTCTCCGCCCTCGGGCCGGATCAGCGGGACGCCGTGGATCGGGTCCAGGCGGCGTTCCGCGAGGACTACCGGCGCAACATCGTCGTCGACACGGTGATCTACGAGGGCATCCCCGCGCTGCTGACCGAGCTGCGGGACCGCGGCGTCCACCTGGCCGTGGCCACCAACAAGCCCGGCGCGCTGACCCGGCTGCTGCTGGACGAGCTGGACCTGACGCGCTTCTTCGACCACGTGATCGCGCCGGAGGAGGTGCGCCGGCCCAAACCCGCGCCGGACATGCTCCTGGAGCTGATCCGCCGCTGCAGCGTCCATGCCGACGAGACCGTGATGGTGGGGGATATGGAGACGGACGTGGATTCCGCGCGAGCGGCCGGCGTGCGCGCGGTGCTGCTGACCGTGAGCGGATTCCACCGCCCCCCCGAGCTCCTGGCGGCGGCCGACGACGTGGCCGCGAGCGTGGCCGAGCTGAGGGGACTGCTGAGCTAGCCCGCGCGTAGAAAGCGCCGGGCCACCCCAACGAGCATCCGTGCACCGATCGCCAGGGCATCCTCGTCCAGGTCGAACGCCGGGTGGTGGTGGGATGCCGTGATCCCCTCGGCCTCGTTCCCGGCCCCCACGAAGAAGAAGCTGCCCGGCACCCGGGCGAGGAGGTCCCCCATGTCCTCTCCTCCGAGGGTGCACTGCTCGATCACCTGCTCGGCCCCCACCAGATCCATTGCGACGCCTCGCACCAGCTCGGTCATCGCCGGATCGTTCACCAGGGGCCGATCCAGGCGACGGTAGTCGATCTCCGCCGTGCAGCCGTGCGCCGCACACGCCCCCTGGACCACCTGCTCCAGCTGCGACGGGATCGACGCCCAGACCTCGTCGTCCAGGGTCCGCACCGTGCCCGAGAGCCGGGCCTCGCCCGCGATGACGTTGAACGCCGAGCCGGCGTGGATCTCCCCCACGGTGACCACCGCCGGCTGGAGGGGATCCACGCGGCGCGACACCACGGTCTGCAGCGCGCCGACCACCTGGGCCGCGGCGACGATGGCGTCGGCGGCCTCCTGGGGGATGGCGGCGTGGCCTCCGCGCCCGCGGACGGTGATCTCGAATCGATCGACGCTGCCCATCATCGCCCCGGCCTTGACCCCGACGGTGCCGGTGGGCTGGAGCGACCAGTAGTGCAGACCCGTGATGGCGTCGGGGCGCACCTCGTCGAACAGGCCGTCGGCGAGCATGCGTTTTGCGCCGCCGCCACCCTCCTCGGCGGGCTGGAAGACCGCGAGGATCGTCCCCGCGTGCCGGTCCGCCTCCCGAGCGAGCACGCCCAGCGCCACCAGCAGCGTGGCCACGTGCCCGTCGTGACCGCACGCGTGCATGACGCCGTCGACGGTCGAGCCGTGGGGCCGGCCGGAGACCTCCTGGACCGGCAACGCGTCCATGTCCGCGCGCAGGGCCAGGCAGGGTCCGTCGCCCCGGAGCACTCCGACCACCCCGGTCACCCCTACCCCCTCGCGGACCTCGAACCCGAGCTCCCCGAGCCGCTGCGCGACGATCCGCGCTGTTCGGTGCTCCTCGAATGCGAGCTCCGGGTGGCGGTGGAAGTCCCGGCGCAGCCGGATCAGCTCGTCGAGGTCGGATCGCGCGAGTTCCATGGTTCCTCCATCCCGTCCAAGGTACGCCAACCGCTCGCGGGCGCCCAGGACCGCGACGCGTGTCGTCGACCCCGCCGATGAACTACGCTATACGGAACGGACGGCGCTGCGGCGCCTCCGAACACCGAGGGAGACCCCATGCGCCAGCAGGTCCCGATCCTGGGCATCGTGATGATCATCCTGGGCATCCTCAACGCCCTGTTCTACACCGCGTACGCCGTGCTCACCGCCCTGGGTATCACCCTCGATACCATGGACAACATGCAGTACATGGACGACGCCGAGGCCATGGGCCAGGTCGTCGGCAGCGGCGTGGGTATCGCCTGGATCGGCCTGTGGGTCCTCGGCGGCGTGATGTGGGTCCTCGCAGGCATCCTGATCCGGCGCTTCAAGGGCCGCGGCTTCGCCATCGCCATGCTCATCGCCGGCATCGTGCCCTGCTGTCTGGCCCACCTCTGCTGCACCTGGGTGATCAACCTCGGCGTGGGCATCTGGGGCCTGATCGTGCTGTTCAACGCCGACACCGCCGTGGCGTTCCAGGAGGTGGCCGAGGGCGCCCTGCCCGAGGAGGTCCTGGACGACGAAGGTTTCGGCATCTAGCAGCCGGTCCGCTCCCCTCCCGTTCCCCTTCGGCAGACACCGTACGTACGGCTCCCCCCTAGCAACCACTTTGGTTGCATGGCGGTTGCATTTTGGGGTAGTCATGTGCGAACTAAGGACAACCGGGAGGACGCACGACATGCCCAACGACATCGCAGTCAAACTGCCCGCAGAGCTCGTCGAACGCGCCGATCTGCTGGTCCCCGTGTTCAAGGAGGTCCCCGAGATGAGGGTCTGGAGCCGCGTGACGCGCACCGCCGTCATCCGCCTCGCCCTGCTCCGCGGCCTCGAGAGCCTGGAGGCCGAGTTCGTCGCCGATCCCGGCGACGCCAACGAGCAATCCTACGTGGGAACCTGGGACGACGAGTCCATCGGATAGGAGGCCAGCATGAGTCACGGTGAAGCTCCGGATGTGATCGAGGGCCTCCCCGCGAACGCACGACGCCCCCTAGAGGAGGGTGAATCCTACGTCCCCGTGGTCCCCGACGAGACCGGTGTGCCCGAGGTCACCCCTCGCGCCATCATCATGGGGCTGGCGTTCTGCGCCGTCTTCGCCATGGCCGCCGCCTACCTCGCCCTCAAGGTCGGCCAGGGCATCGAGGCCGCCATCCCCATCTCCATCCTCGCCATCGGCCTATCGCGGGTCTTCTCCCGCCGGTCGTCGATGCTGGAGAACGTCATCATCCAGTCCGTCGGCGCCAACTCCTCCCACGTGGTCTCCGGCGCCGTGTTCACCATCCCCGCGCTGTACATGCTCGCCGCCGAGGGCACCCACGGTGTCGCCGAGCCCAGCGTGATCCAGGTGATCTGCGTCTCGTTCCTCGGTGGCTGCCTCGGCGTCCTCTTCCTGATCCCCCTGCGCTACCACTTCATGGTGGAGATGCACGGCAAGTTCCCCTGGCCCGAGGCCACCGCCACCACCGAGATCATCCTGTCCGGCCAGCGCGCCGGCAACCAGGCCAAGGTCCTCGCCATGGCCGCCGGCCTCGGCGCCCTCTACGACGGCATCGTCGCCTCCCTCCACGGCATGGCCGAGACGCTCCACTTCCAGGCCATCGGCGTCAAGGGGCTGCTCGCCAAGCACTTCATGGTGCTCCAGCTCCTCAACAACGCCGCCATCATCGGCATCGGCTACATCGTCGGCCTGCGCTACGCCGCCGTCATCTGCGCCGGCTCCTTCATGTCCTGGTTCCTGCTCGTCCCCGCCATCCACGCCGTCGGCGAGCACGTCCCCCAGATCCTCCCCCCCGGCACCATGCTCATCTCCGAGATGGAGCCCGGCCAGGTCTTCAAGTACTACGTCCGCATCATCGGCGTGGGCGGCATCGCCGGCGCCGGCATGCTCGGCATCGCCGGCTCCCTGCCCTCCATGGTGCGCTCCATCGTCGCCAACATGATCGCGCTGAAGAGCCAGGACAAGCGCTCCCAGACCGACGTCCCCCGCGTCGACCGCTCCCTCCCCGGCAGCGTCGCCGCCATCGGCATCGTCATCTTCATGCTCTGCGCCTTCTTGTTCTTCTCCTTCGGCATCAACCTGCCCAGCGCCTTCGGCTACGCCGCCGTCTGCACCGTCCTCGTCACCACCATCGCCTTCTTGTTCGCCCCCGTCTCCGCCCGCGCCATCGCCATCGTCGGCACCAATCCCGTCTCCGGGATGACCATGCTGACCCTCATCATCACCGGCGTCGTGCTCCTCAAGATGGGCCTCACCGGCGGCACCGGCATGTTCGTCACCATGATGGTCGGCGGCGTCGTCTGCACCGCCCTCGCCGCCTCTGGCGCCCTCGCCTCCGACCTCAAGATCGGCCACTGGATCGGCGCCACCCCCGCCAAGCAGCTCGGCCTCAAGTTCCTCGGCACCCTCGTCGCCGCCGTCTTCTGCGGCCTCGCCATGTGGGTCATGTCCCAGTCCGACCCGGGCCAGGGATTCGGCACCAACGCCATCCCCGCCCCCCAGGCCTCCGCCATGAAGGAGATCCTGCTCGGCATCTTCGGCACCACCGAGGCCCCCCTCCAGTGGTACCTCTTCGGCCTCGGCGTCATCCTCGCCCTCGTCCTGCGCATGGCCAACGTCCCCGCCCTCGCCTTCGCCCTCGGCATGTACCTCCCCCTCGAGCTCAACACCCCCGTCCTCCTCGGCGGTTTCCTCTCCTACCTCGTCGCCCGCAAGCGCATCGGCGACACCCCCCTCACCATCAAGGCCCGCACCGACCGCGGCGTCCTCATCGCCTCCGGCCTCGTCGCCGGCGGCGCCATCATGGGCGTCTTCGACGCCATCGCCAACGCCATCATCAAGGGCGTCACCGGCTCCACCGACGCCAAGTCCGCCATCCACGTCCTCTCCGACCACGCCCACGAGGGCCTCCCCGGCGAGATCCTCGGCTTGATCGGGCTCGTCGCCCTGTGCGCGTTCATCGTGCTGTACTCGAGGAGTGCGAAGCCGGACCCCCCAACCGCGACCCCAGCCGAGTAGCCACCTCGCCCCGCCTCCCCCTCCCCTCGCCTGAGCGTGCGCGCGCCTCAGCGCCTACACGCGCAAAACAGCCAACTCAAACACCTGACCCGCATCAGATGGCGCCCAGACGCGCAAAATGGCCAACTCAAACACCTGACTCGCAGCGGATGGCGCCCAGACGCGCAGAATGGCCAACTCAAACACCTGACTCGCATCAGATGGCGCCCAGACGCGCAAAATGGCCGACTCAAACACCTGACTCGATTCGAATGGCGCTCACACGCGCAGAATGGCTAGCTCAAACACCTGTGCGTTGGGGCGGAGGGAGCAGCGATAGGTGGTGAGGTGGTGCTCTTGGTCAAGAAGTACGACGATGGCTCGCCCATGGACCGCGCACGAGACGTGGGTCGCCGAGGCACAGGGCTGCGGCGCGTAGTTCGCTGGGCGAAACGTCGGTGGAGATTCGACGCGCGGTACTAGGTGTGATGTTGGAGAAATCGGCCAAGACGCTTGGCTGGTTCCAACCCTGTTGATGCGCGAGCGCGAAGAAGAGGCGTCTATCCTGCGAGGTCCAGGAGGGACCGCGTCCCCATCTTCGAGTGGCGGAGACAGAGGCTCGTTCGATCTCCACGAGACTGCGTGAAGGGACCGTCATCGGAGCCGCGGGACGGGGGTAGGGCGTGCCGTCCACCTGGACGTGTCGGTCTGAGGACACGTATCTGTGGAAACGACGGGCGAGGCCGTTCTCCCGTTCATGTAGGACCTCGGCCAGTATCGCCTCGTCCACCCACGGATCGGTGACAGCCCCGACGAGATCGCGATGGGTCGACCATGGCCACGCGAGTGGATCGTCCACGAGCCGGGCGCGGCACGGGTTGAGCAGCACGTACCGGACGTCGCGCCGGATGGCCTTGGTCGTGTCGAGCAACGCGGGCTGGGGGATACGCTCCCAGGTCCATCGACCGTGACCACGGACAGCTGCCGCCACGGCGCGCGCGAGCCTCACACGAGCCTGGTCGAGCCCGCGCACGACGGCAATGAGATGGAGGTGGTTGGCCATCAACACAGCGGCAAGACAGATGCAACGCTGCCCCAGTTGTTCTGTTCACCATCGGAGCCATCGTCCGAAAACCGAACCCACCGACCGATTTTCGGACGGTTCGCCCCTATCGCAGCGGGAACACCAGGGGCGCCAGCAGCAGTGTGGCGATCATGACCAGCACCTGGAGCCCGACCCCGACCTTCGTGTAGTCGGTGAACCTGTATCCGCCAGGGGTCAGGACCAGGGTGTTGACCGGGGAGGCGATGGGCGTGGCAAAGGCGGTGGAGGCGGCGATGGCGACGGTGATGAGGAAGGTGCGGGGGGAGACATCCATCAGAAGCGCGGTCTCGAAGGCGATGGGGGCGACGAGGACGGTGGTGGCGGTGTTGGAGATGAACTGGGAGAAGAGGCTGGTGAGGAGGAAGAGACCGGCCATGACGACGATGGGGCCGAGGGAGCCGAGGCCGGAGACGATGCCGTCGACGACGAGCTCCATGCCGCCGGTCTTGTCGAGGGCCGTGGCCATGGGGAGCATGGCGGCGACGAGGACGACACTCTCCCAGCTGACGGAGCGGTAGGCGCCCTCCATGGAGAGGCAACGGGTGAGGACCATCGCGGCGGCGGCGAGGAGGACGGCGACGACGGCGGGGACGGCGCCGGTGGCCATCAGCAGGAGCATGGCGACCATGATGGAGGCGGCGAGGGCACCGCGACGGGTCAGGCCGGCGCCGGCGCTGGACAGGTTGTCCCCGCCGCCGATGACGACGAAGTCCCGGGACTCGCGCTGCAGGGCGTCCATCTCGTCGCGACTACCCTGGACGAGCAAGGTGTCGCCGAAACGCAGGGGGACCTCACCGAGCTTGCCTTCGACGGGCTTGCCGAAACGGCGCAGGGACAGGACGGTCAAGTCGTACTGCTGGCGGAACCTGCTGCGGCGGAGGCTACGGCCCAGGAGCCGGGAACGTGGAGTGAGCAGGACCTCGGCGAGGGCGCTGCTGCGCGGTAGGAGCCCCTGGCCCGTCGTGTCCACGCGCTCGAGACCCATGCCGTCGCAGAGGCGATCCACTGCAGCTGAGTCCCCGAGCACGACCAGGTGATCGCCGACCTGCAGGGGCCGCTGCGGGTCCACCTCCTCCTCGTCGAGGTGGACGCGGAGGGGACGTGGGCGTTCCACGACATCGACCACGGTGACGCCGTAGTCCGCGCGCACGTCTGCCGAGGCAAGGGTGCGCCCGGCGAGACCGGAACCCGAGACCAGGCGCAGGCGAGCGAGGCGAGAGTCGAGACCGTAGGCCACGGAGAGTTGCTCCGCGGACAGCTCACCGCCCTCGGCTCCGCCACCGAACGGCGAAGGCCTCGAGGGCAACATGCGGCGTCCCAGCACGGCCATGAAGACCACGCCGATCACGAGCATGACGAGGCCCAGCGGACTGAATGCAAAAAAGCTGAAGGGCTCGAGGCCGCGCGCCTCGAGTTCCCGCGCCACGACGATGTTCGGTGGCGTCCCGATGAGGGTGAGCATGCCCCCGAGGAGCGACGCGAACGCCAGCGGTATCAGCAGCTTGGACGGGGCGATCCCGGCCTTGCGAGCGAGGGCGACCGCGACCGGCAAGAAGATCGCGACGGTCCCCGTCGAGCTCATCACGGCGGACAGCAGCGCGACGGAGACCATCAGGACCACGAGCAACCGCACCGGCCCCGTACCGGCCGCGCGGGCGATCTTGTCGCCCAGGACAGCCGCCACGCCCGTGCGGAACAGTCCCCCACCGACCACGAACAGGCCGGCGATGATCAGCACCAGATCGTCGGAGAACCCAGCGAGCGCCTCTGCGGGCGTGAGTACGCGAGACACCATGAGCGCGATCACGGCCAGCATGGCCACGAGGTCCAGGCGCAGGCGATCGGTGAGGAACAGCGCCACGGTCACACCGAGCACTCCGAACACCAGCCAGCCATCGGCACCCATGGCTCCTCCGCGTCCTGCCCCGGCGACCAACATCACCGCATGCGGTGTCGGTCCCCGCGCTCCCGAATCTAACGCGGAAGCCCAGGTCTGCGCCACGCGGGAGTACAATGTGACCGCATCCGCGCGGAGTTCCGAGATGGTGCGGTACGGTCACCTGCTGCTCCCCTTGCTCCTGCTCGCGCCCGCGTGCAGCGAGGATCCCCTGTCGGACGCCCCCTACCTCGATGATCCCTATCGCGTCCCTGATCTCGGACCGTCCCTGGACGCGGATTTCGACGATCCCCTCCTGCTGACCATCGCCGCGGCGCGCGAGCGCACCGAGTACCGCGCAGACGAGGGGTACACCCTGGTCAGCGACGAGGCGCTCTCGCTGGTCACGGACACGGCGGGAACGGTGGGCATCGCCTTTGCCGTGGGCGGGAGTCTCATGGTCGGCGAGGCCGAGTTTCAGTCGCCGGTGACGCTCCACCACACCGCCAGCGACTCCCTCCTGTTCACCTTCGATCTCACCGGCTCGCTCTCCGTGGAGGTGCGCGCGGCCGCGACCACCTCTCGCGTGTTGTCCATGGAGGTGTGGCTGTTCAACGACTCGGAGACCGAAGCCGACGTGACCGTGATCCCCTGGTTGCGACGCTGTGACGGCGGATACACGGCCGTGTCGGAACGAGATGGAGGGCTGACCGCCGAGCACCACGTCGAGATCTCCGACGAGGAGGCGTTGTTCGCTCCGGGGACCTTCGTCGAGGACGCCGCCGACGCCCTCGTCATGGAGGGCACGAGCATCGAACGGTCGACACTGGAGGTGTGCTCGGACAGCCTGTCCGACGACGTCGGTGAGCTGAGATCGGGTGGCACCGTGGGCACCCCAAGGTCGCGGCGCTCGCCCTGCGCAGGAAGGTCACGGTGCCGGCTGGAGGCAGGGCGTTCCAGCGCGTGCGCCGCGCCGTCGTCCCCGAGGAGCAGAAACCGCAACTCGACGGGGAGCTCGATCTGGCGGCGACCCACGACCTCGTCGAACTCATGGAGGATGGGCACGCCCGGCTCGCGAACAGACCCGCAACCCCCACTGCCGTCCGTCAGACTGATCTATTGTTGCATTCGTCCTTCACCCTCCTCGACCAGCTGATGATGCCGCCCGAGGGGAATCTGGAACACACCTACTACGTGTTCTCCCGCGAGCCCACGTGGTGGTTCGCGCGGCTCGGCCAGCACGCCCACGAGTCCCTGTCCATGATTACCCTCGCGCAGATGGACTGCGATCTCGCGATGGAGTCCCACCGTGTGTTCTTCGACCGGATCGAGGACGACGGCTACCTGCCCTACAACATCGGCCCGGTCGTGGAGACGACCACCCTGGGTACCGCGACTGCCCCGTTCCTGTCCCTGGTGTCCTGGGAGCTGTACCAGATCTGCGGCGACGACGACTTCCTCGAGGAGGCCTACGCCGCAGGGAGCGCGTTCCACGATTTCTGGGTCCAGCAGCGGGACCGTGACGGCGACGGCCTGTGCGAGTTCGGCGGATTTGCCATCAGCGAGGCCACGCGCGATCTCCACAACGTGATCTGGGAAGAGGTCACCTCTCCGGACGGGGTGGAGGCCGTCGATCTCAACAGCTGGTTGGTCATGGAGGCGAGGAGTCTCTCGGCGATGGCGGGGGCGCTGGGGCTCCCGGAAAAGTCCACCGTCTGGGACGAGGCGGCCGACGCACGCGCGGAGCTCGTCGATTCGACCATGTGGGACGAGGAGACGGGTTTCTACTACCACGTCGATCACGTGGACAACGACTTCGACGTCGCCGAGCCGGGGGATCTCAAGCGGATGGAGATCGCGGGCCTGTTGCCCCTCTGGGCGGGAATCGCGCAGGACGAGAGGGCCGATATTCTGCTACAGAAACTGGCCGATCCATCTGTCTTCTGGCGTGACCACGGTGTCTCCTCGCTGGCTGCAGACGATCCGTCGTACGACCCGGCAGCGTCGAGTTGCTGCCGCTGGAACGGGCCGGTGTGGGTCCAGTGGCAGTGGCTGATGCTTCGCGCTCTCCAGGACCGGGGCGAGGACGCGCTCGCCGCCGATCTCGCGACGCGTGTGTCCGCGACGGTCACCCAGCGCCTGGCAGCGGACCACCAGTTCCGGGAACTCTACGACCCCGACGACAGCAGCGCGGTCAACGACTCCATGCCCAACTACATCTGGACCGCCATGGCCGCGCAGATGCTCCTCGAGACACGCTAGGATCCAGCTCCCATCGTGGTAGAATGGCGGTACGGATGAGGGGTCCGTTCAGGCGTTCGGCCGCAACGACAGGCGTGGGAACCTGTCCCTCGGCGGCCGCGCGGAGGGGCAGTCATGGAACAGGATCGTCGGGTTCACGAGCGCCAACCTTATCGAACGACCGTGACCATCGAGCACGCAAAACGAACGTGGTCGGGGTTCGTGGTCGATTGCTCCGAAGGTGGGCTCTTCGCCATCTCCTACCTCCCGGCCCTTGCGGGCGAGCAGGTCCGGCTGTGGTTTCAGCGGCCGCGCGACAGCATGATGATCGTCGTCGAAGGAGAGGTCATCAGGCGTTGCCGGGCCGAGGATGGTACAGGTGAGCCGACCGGGATCGGTATCCGGTTCGGCGGTGACCTGTCCTCGGCAGCGATCTGTCTCTGAATCGTCGCGCAGCTTGCGCTCGGTCTCGGGGTTCCGTCTGCTCGGCCTTGGCCGGACCGTCGACGCCAGGCCTACTTCGACCGCTTGCGCGCCTCGCGAACCAGGTCCCCCACCGTGTCCGGTAGCGTCGAGCTCGTGGCCACCGACTGCAGGCTCTGCGGAACCTCACCCCCGGCGTCGGTGCAGATGTAGTACTGGATGTCCGTCGCCCCGTCGACCGGCGTGAAGACCCAGCCCCCGGCGTTCACGGGCGGCTCGATGGCCTTGGGGTGCGCGGCCAGGAACTCCTCGTAGATCGTCGTGTGCGCGCCGCCGTCGTCGAGCCTCTCCCAGGCGAAGATGGTCGAGTTCCCCTCCTGGGCCGTACGCCCACGAACGAACCAGAACCGGTCCTTGGTCATCGTCCACGCGGGCACGTCCATCAGCTGGTAGTAGTCCAGCGCCACACCCGCGCGCGCCAGGATCTTGGCCTCGGTCACGTTCGCGGTGGACGCCCACTGGGGTGTCCCCTCGATGTCCCGCGCGACCTCCAGCATGGGCGGCGGCTCCACGTCCACCGTCGCCGTCCCCTGCCAGCACTGCACGCCATCGACGGTCGCCTTGAGCACCTTGACCGTGCCGGCGTCCGCGTGACTCTTCGTCGCGTGTTCGGTCCAGCTCGACGTCGCGCGGATCTGCGCCCACGTCGGCCCGGCCATCGCCCAGCTGGGAAGCCCCAGGACCATCCACGTCACCAACACCATCCAACCACCGCGCGAAACCGACATACGTCCTCCTGTCACCATCTCGGCGGAACAGCATACTGTATGGGAGCTGGGACGAAAGCTCCCCCCGGGAAATTCGCCACGCAACCGGCGCACCCTCCACAAGATTGACAGCCACCCCGGAGCCAGCAAGACTGGACCAGGCACGCGGAAGGTGCCATCCGTCGACGGCAAGGGCCGAGCCCACTTCCTTCGCAACAATCCGACTGCCACCCGCTCGCGCGTGCGCCCAGAACCCAGCGCGAACGGAGGCGCGAAGGAACACGAGATGCGTACCTTGCCCCTGCGCGCAAACCTCGATCAGCTGCGCAAGCAGGCCAAGGATCTCCTCAGAGCCCAGCGAGCGGGAGATCCCGACGCCTGCCGCCCCCTCCAGTGGCTGGCCCGGTTCGCCGGATGCGTCGACGCCGAGATCCTCGAGACACGCCTGTCGCTCCGCGAGGTCCAGCAGGCGCTGGCCATGGACTACGGATTCCGCAGCTGGCGCCACCTCTGCGCGGTCGTGGAGGAGCTCAATCGCCACAAGTCCGCCGACCGGATCGAGATCCCAGAGGCCATCACGAACCGCTGGCAGAGCGCCGTGGACATCCTGGCCAAGCTGATCCCGGTGCCCGTCGCCCTGGTCATGCGCATCGTCGACGAGGACATCGAGGTTCTCCTCTCCTCCAAGACCGAGACGAACCCCTACGAGGTCGGGGATCGCGAGACGCTCCTGGGGTCAGGGCTCTACTGCGAGGCCGTCATCCGGACACGACAGCCGCTGCTGGTCCCCCACGCGCCCTCCGATCCCCGATGGAAGGACAATCCCGACATGAAGCTGGGTCTCGTCTCCTACCTCGGCTTCCCCATCCTCCTCCCGGACGGTGAGCCCTTCGGCACCATCTGCGTGCTCGACCGCCACCACAACGCCTACTCCGCCGACGTCGAGACGCTCATGCGCAACCTCCGCGCTCTCCTCGAGGCCCAGCTCGAGGTCATCGTCAGCAACCACCACCTCGCCATTCGAACCACACAGGTCGAGGGAACCCTCGCCGAGCTCAACACCCTCCGCACGGTCGCCGCCATGTGCATGTACTGCAAGGCCGTGCGCCTGGAGTCAGGGGAGTGGGTTTCCGTCGAGCACTTCCTCGCCGAACGAAAGCAGCTGGAGACCAGCCACGGGATCTGCGACAGGTGCTGGGCGGACAGGAGGGATACCTGGGGTTCGGACGACTGAGCCGGATCGGGACCGACGGGACACAAGGAAATCTCGAAAAACCTCCAGAGTCGGGTATCCTGGTCCATGCAACCGCGCTCCGGGGAGGGTGCATGACAGTCTCGACGAAAAAAACCGCCAAAGGCACGAGCCACGGATCCACCGCATCGGCCTCCGGCGCCGTCCAGCAGTCGGGAGGATCGCTCAGCGATCCCCTCTGCGATCCACTGCAGGCGTCCACCGGGATCTTCGGTGGCGACGCCGTCCAGATGGACGGTGTCGACATAGAAGACGCCGCGGGTGGCCAGGGCTCCCCCGACGTCTGCCGCGTCCCCACCGCCGAAACCGGGGATCAGGGCGGGACCATGATCGACCAAGGCGCCCCCGCCGATGTCTGTACCGTTCCCAGCACCGAAACAGGTGATCAATGCGGAACCATGCGCGACCAGAGCGCCACTGCTGATGTCTGTACCGTTCCCAGCACCGAAACCGGTGGTCAGTGCGGAACCAAGCCCGTCAAGGGCGCCTCAACCCCCGCGGAGAAGGAGAAGATTCCCAAAGGTTTCTAGGGCCGGCGGCCCACCCACGTCGCAGCGCCCCGATTCCCCGGTCCCTCCTGCGTGTTTCACCAGAACAAAAAAAAGCGGTTTCCACCGCTCACTGCTGGTTCCCGATAATTTGATGCTACCTGGAGGCGGGAAGCGGACTCGAACCGCCGACCTGCTGATTACGAAGCGCCCTAATGGAACGTTTTTACCTGTTTTTACAGTCACTTAGCCTACACGGTTTGTCCTGCAAATGCGCCGATCTGCACCCAAATGCAAGACAGATTTGTGACAGACGCCATGTACTCCAGAATCCCGTTCCGCTGTTTTTGTTGTTCTCGTGGCCTACCATCTTTGGTCCGAATCAGCTTTGCGAAATACCCGCATCCTGACCGCTCTCCTTGCTCGTCGAGCTCAGACCCATCTTCAGCATGACCTCGGCCTTGTGTTCGTCGGTGACGTGGGCGTAGATCTCATCGAGCATCCTACCCTCTTTCCAGCCACCGAGCTCCATCAGCGTTCGTCGGTCCACTCCGGCCATGGCGAGTCGCGACGCCCAGGTATGCCGAAGCCCATGAGGATGGACAACAGGGAGACCAGCACGCGCACAAGCTCGACGGAGCGCCTGTCCGAAGTCGCTCCGCGGCTTCAAAGCGTTGCTGGGAGCAGGAAACACCCACCCGGTTTCCGGTTTGCCGACCTTCTTCCATGCCGCGTGCAGCTCATCTCGCAGTTCCGGTGTCAGAGGAACAACGCGGCTTCGGCGGGTTTTCACTTGGAAGCCAGATTCCTTCTGAGGGCCGATGAACAGCGTCCCTGCAGGTCCATCCCCCCATCGCACGTCTTCCCAACGTCGCGAGAGGATTTCTCCCTTGCGCGCGCCGGTGTTCAACGCCATCAGCTGTAGCGACCAGTTAATTTGTCACCGATTCGCGCTGTGAATTGGTTGACAGGTT
>CAYRNR010000025.1:0-71989 GCA_964425605.1 uncultured Rickettsiales bacterium
GCATCTCCCCCGGAGCCACCGAGACCGCCATGTTCGCCGGCGTGCCCGAGAAGGTCGTGAAGTGGATGCTGGGCCGCATCCCCCTGGGCCGCCTGGCCGATCCGGCCGAGATCGCCAAGGTCCACCTGTTCCTCGCCAGCGACGACTCCAGCTACGTCACCGGCCAGAACATCACCGTGGACGGCGGGGCGCTCATCGGTATCTGACGATCCGGACCTTCCAGGGCATCACCGACGCCCGCGGCCTGCGGGCGAAGTGCCACAGGTGCGTGGGACAGCCGCAGTCCGAGCTGCCGAAGCGTGGCACCGACACCTCCGCCCCCTCCATCGCGCCCACCGCGTCGGACCACGCGTGCTCGAGGCGGCGCGCGTCCGCCAGGGTCCAGACCTCCACCACGTCGAAGCGGGTGGTGAGCCGGTCCACGTGCCAGTGGATCCGCTTGTCGCGGCCAAGGTGGCGATTGATGCGGGCACCCAGGCCGCCAGGGCCGTGGGCGCTGCCGACGTAGACGTGGTAGCCGCGGTGGAGGGGGACCTCGCCCAGGGCGCCGACCGCCAACCTGCAGCTCGAGGGGACGTGGATCACGAGAGCGTAGGTGCCGGGATGACGGTCCACCTACGGTGCGTCCATGGCGCAGCGGAAGCCGATGTCGTGCTCCCGCAGCCACCACTCGTTGGCGCGCACGTCGGCGGCGGTCATGTCGTCGTAGGCGTTGTGATACCCGCCGCCCTTGACCAGGGCGCGGCCGTCCGGGAGCAGGTCGGCGCACCACTCGCGCACGTTACCCGCCATGTCGAGCACGCCTTCGGGGGTGGCACCGGCAGGATACGAGCCGACCTCGGCCTTGTGGCGTTCGCCGTCGTCGTGGTCGGGGGTAGCCCAGTTTTGGTTGCAGAGGCGATCGCAGAAGTTGGCGCGGGTCCCGTCGGGATCCTCGTCGCCCCAAGGGTAGCGCCTGCCCTCCTTGCCGCGCGCGGCGAGCTCCCACTCGGCCGCCGTGGGCAGCCGCTTGCCCCGCCAGTGGCAGAACAGGGCGGCGTCGCGGAGGCTCACGTACACCATCGGCCAGGCTCCCGGATTCTTGCCGAAGGCGTAGTTGTCCTTGGCCTCCTGCCCGGTGGCGGCTGCGAACTTGCCGTACTGGCGCACGGTGACCTCCGTGCGGTCGATCAGGAAGGGCGCCACCTGCACCGGCCGTAGCAACTCGTCGGTGTACCGCTCGCGGTCGGGCGGACCCACGTGCGGGGCCACGTAGCGGGCGAACAGCTCGACGCGGTGGTCGATGGCCTCCTCGGTCGAACCGAGCCAGGCCACGCCGCCAGCGATCGGCACCATGCCTTGACCCGGAGGGTCGGTCGCGCCCGCTCCCGCCTCGATCCCCTCGGCGGGCGCGAAGACCTCGGCGGCCAGATCCGCCACCACCTGCGCCCGCCCGACCCGCTGACGGTAGGCCTCTCGTTCGGCCGCTGGGCGGCCACCCGGGGCGTACTCCATCATCCGGCGGACCACCATCGTGCCCGCGGGGACGTCCAGCAGGGCGCACTTCGCGTCCTCGCGGGACATCTGGCCCAGCAGGCTCCGGTAGGGTTCGTCCAGGCCCTCGAAGTAGAGGAAGCCCAGATCCACGTAGTGGGGCTCGGCCGGCGCGGCGTGGGGGTGGAACTCGGGCAGGGGTTCCTGCGAGAAGTCGTCGTCCGTGCATCGCCGGAGGGCGGCCTCCTGATCGGCGTCCTCCGCGAGGTGCAGCACCGCGGCGCGCATCTCGGCGGGCAGGCCGACGTGCGCCTCGTGCTCGGGGGTCAGCGCGGGAATCTGCGGTGTCGGCCGTTGCTGCTGTGCGTGGACGCCGGCTCCCCACACCAGCGCGGCGCTGCCCAGCAGCAGCAGCGCGATCATCGGGGCGCGGGGCGCGTGGGTTCTCGGCACCGACATCCGACCATTATGCCTCGACCTCCCTCGCGTGCGTGTCGCGCGTTCTTTCTGGGGTTACAGTAGGACCGTGTCCAGGACCTACCCACGCCCCGAGGAGACGCACGTACCGTACACCCCGTTCACCTGGCTGGTGAGCCGGCCCCTGTGGTGGACCCCGGCGGTGTTCGTGCCCGCGGCGCTGCTCCTGCCCGGGGGCTCCGTGGCGCTGTACGCCCGGTTCGTCGCGCGCCGCCGGATCGGCGTGCGGGAGGTGGACCTGACCCTCCCGGGCTGGCCGAGCACGGCCCGGGCGTCCGTGGTCCACCTGTCGGATCTGCACCTGGTGGGGGACGACGGCTGGACACGGCACGTGGTGCGGGCCATCCGCCGGGCCCCGGTGGCCGAACACGACGTCGGCGTGGTCACCGGGGACTTCCTGTACAAGGGCGCGCGGCCCGCCGAGGTGGCGCGACGGCTCAGGGACCTGCCCCGCCCGGCCCGGGGCTGGTTTGCCGTTCGGGGCGGCTGGGAGAACTCGTGCGGCGTCGTGCAGGATCGCTTCGTGGACTTCTGCGAGGACGCGGGGATGACGCCGCTGATCAACGAGGCGGCGCAGCTGGAGCTGGCGGGGCAGCCGGTGAACCTGGTGGGTCTGGACGACCCGGAGGGGGGGCGCCCTGACCTGGACCTCGCCCTGGAGGGCGCCGAACCCGCCGCGCCGACGATCGCGCTCGTCCACCGCCCCGATCTGTTCGACCGGGTGGCGGGGGCCGTGGACCTGGTGCTGGCGGGCCACAGCCACGGCGGCCAGGTCCGGCTCCCCGGGGTGGGCCCGGTGTGGCTCCCCAAGGGCTGCCGCCGGTACGTGGACGGCCTGTACCGCAAGCGCGGGACGATCCTGTTCGTGAACCGCGGGATCGGCACGACCATCGCGCCGCTGCGGCTCAACAGCCCCCCCGAGATCGCCATCTTGCGGTTGCGGGGCGACGGGCGGCCGGTCAAGATCCGCTCGGTCCGTTCACCACGAGGGGAGCCATGACTCGCGGCCGGTTCCTGATGGTGGTTCTGCTGGGGGTGGGCCTCGTGGTCTGCCTGGGCGTCCTCGTGGTGGCCCAGTTCCTCGACCCGGTGCCCGGCCCGGCCGGGGAGGACGCGACCGCCCCCGTGCGCATCGGCTACTCCTCGCTCACCCCCCTGCACTGCGCCCTGGGCGAGGTGCTGCGCAACACCGACGTGCTGGCGCGGCACGGCCTCGAGGCCGAGCTGACGACCTTCCCCCACGGCAAGGACCAGCACGAGGCGTGCAGCCGGGGCGTCATCGACGCCACGTTCAGCTGCGAGGTGCCCGCCATGGTCCACCTGGACCGGCTGCCAGGCCTCGTGCTCACCGCGAGCCCGGGGGAGCTCGGGGACATCGCGCTGGTGGTGCCCGCGGACTCGGACGTGACCTCGGTGGAGCAACTGCGTGGGCGGCAGCTGGCGGTGCTGGGGGGCGCGTCGTCGGAGATGGTGCTGGACCAGTGGCTTGCCGCGGCCGGCCTGGACCGGCGGGCCGACCTGCACCACCAGATGCACGGCGGCATCGGCGAGACCGCCGTGGCCGCGGTGACCGGCGGCGACGCCGACGCGGCGGTGCTGTGGGATCCGTGGCTGACCCGGGCGCAGCTCGATCACGACCTGAGGATCGTCGAGTCGGCGCCGTTCTGGTCCGTGGTGGCCCTGTACGAGGGGCGGCTCGCGGACGAGGCGCGGTACCACGCCGCCCTGGCCGAGGCCCTGGGGTACGTGGCCGCCCACACCGGCGAGGTGGCCGGCTGGGTCGAGGCCCGCAGCGAGATCCCCGCCGAGGTGGTGGTGGCGGTGCTGCGCAAGAACCGCTTCGTGGCGGATGGGCAGCAGGTGGACCTGCGGCTCCCCGACGAGACCCTGAGCAGACTCCGCGAGTGCGAAGCCCACGCCCTGACCACCGGCCGCGTGGGGCCGGCTTTCCAGCTCGAGCAGCGAATGAGGTTGATCCGATGAAGGTCGTCTTCGCGGTCGCGGCGATCGTCGCGCTGCTGGTCTCCTCCGGCTGCCGCAAGGCTCCCACCGAGGAGGAGATGGTCCTGATCGAGGGCGGCACGTTCTGGCTCGGCGCGGTGGAACGCGACGGCGAGGCCCGGGTGTGCGAGCGCCCCCGCCACTCGGTGACGGTGTCGTCGTTCCACATGGACCGCACCGAGGTCACCCTGGCCCGGTACGAGGAGGCGGTGGCCGCCGGCGTGGTCCCCGAGGCGAGCTGTCCCACGCGCTACGACGACGAGGCCTGGCTGTGCAACTGGGGCCGGGCCGACCGGCGCGACCACCCGGCCAACGGGATCAGCTGGACCGAGGCCGACGCCTACTGCCGCTGGAAGGGCAAGCGCCTGCCCACCGAGGCGGAGTTCGAGTACGTGCTGCGCGACGGGAACCTCGACGCGGTCTACCCCTGGGGCGACGACCGCCAGCCGCCGCGCGGGTACGCCAACGTGGTGGGCGAGGAGACCCAGGGCTCGTACCCCCGGTGGGAGCACATCCCGGGCTTCACCGACGAGCACGTGGGCACGTCGCCGGTGGGCGCGTACGCGCCCAACTCCCACGGCCTGTACGACATCAGCGGCAACGTCTGGGAGTGGTGCTCCGACTGGTACGGCGTGCAGTCCTATCCGGCCGCGCCGCAGACCGATCCCACCGGCCCCGCCGGCGGCGACCACAAGATCCTGCGCGGCGGCGGCTTCCACTGCGTGCTGGCCGAGCTGCGCAGCGCCGAGCGTCACCACAAGCCCGTGGAGAACGACTCGTTCTATTCGGGATTCCGCTGCGCCAGGGACGTGAGCGACTAGCGCCTAGTCCACGAGCCCCTCGTCCACCGCCACCCGCGCCAGCTCGCGGCCGATGATCTCGTGGCCGGTCGCGCTCGGGTGGAACAGGTGCCCCGGCAGGAACCTGTTGCGATCGTAGGGCTGGAGCCAGGCGTGCTCGAAGTCCACGCAGCGCTGGCGGGCGGTCGCGCAGAACGCGGAGAGGTAGTCGCGGTAGTCGTCGTCGAACGAGGTCAGGTAGATGGGCTCGATCTCGCACATGGGGCGGTTCAGCGGCATGCGCACGTAGAGGATCTCCGCACCCGCCGAGTGGGTCACGTCCGCGAACTGCTGCAGGTAACCCTTGTAGTCCTCGAAGGGGATGCGCCGCACCCATTCGGACGGCTCGGTGGGGTATCGCCGTGCGAGGCGGGCCGTGCGCGCCCCGTAGGCCGCGTCCACCAGGACCCGCCGGAACAGCAGGTACAGGTCGCTGCGGTACAGCGCCCGCTGGAGCGCCAGCCGTGCCGGGTCGTCCGACACGCGGTCTTTCTCGACCATCGTGTCGAGGCACGGATCGTTGTTGTACGCCCAGATCACCAGGTCGGGCTGCAGGTCCAGGCCGTGCCGCTGGAGCAGGATCATGCCCTGGTACGAGGTGTGGCCGGGGCAGCCGGAGTTGATCACCGTCACCGGGCGGTCGAGGCGCCGGGCCAGCTCCCGCTCGAGCACCGCCGAGTAGGTCTGGTCGTCGTCCACGCCGAGTCCGAAGGTCGACGAGTCCCCCACCACGAACACGCGAACCTCGCCGGCGCCCTTGTCCCGGGGCACCTCGCGGTCCATGCGGAACCCCTGCGAGTTGGTGGTCCGCCGCGCGGTGTCCGTGGCGTCGGTGTGCTCGCGCAGGTTGGGGCGGTTGTACCAGTACAGCTCCGGATCGGGACGGTACTGCAGGAACCAGAACTGGCGGATCACCCCGCGCGCGGTCAGCTCGCCCCCCACCAGCACGATCAGCAGCGCCAGCGTGGCCACGAGCGCCTCCACCGGCGGCCGGGAGTTCACCCGTCTGCTCAGCACGCGGCGCCACAGCAGCAACAGCGCCAGGTACGCGTCCAACATGGCGACGGCCACGGGCCAGAAGATGCGGGCGGAGTTGGCCGAGGCATAGGGGGAGTGGTCCTTGACCAGGGGGCCCTTGCGCCACTCGGTCACCTCGGCGGGCGCGTGGAGGAACGGGCGGCTGATGGCGAAGGCGTGCAGCGCGAGCAGCGCCACGAGCGCGACCGCCGCCACGACCCGGCGCGGGCCCAGCGTCAGCGTCATCGCCGCTTGCTCCGGCGGACGTCCTTGCGGTGGAGGTATCGGTGCTCCGGCAGCGCGGCCGGGCCGCGCACGCGGAAGTACAGCCGCCGGACCAGATCGTAGGTGCCGGTGCGGTGCAGGGCCCTGACCGCCACGTCCATCAGCCGGTTGCGCCCGAGCTCCCCGTGAGCCGTGTCGAGCATGTCCCGCACCGGCAGGTCGTAGGGGCAGATCTCCTCGCACTTGCCGCAGTCGGCGCAGGCGTCTGCGCCCCGCGCCAGCCGGCCGTACTCGTCCCGGGCGTAGTTCTGGTTGAGCACCATGTAGTCGTGGCAGCGGAACACGTCGGAGATGGGGATGTCGGCGGTGCAGACCTTCTCGCAGTAGCGGCAGCGGCGGCAGAACAGGTCGCTGAGCTGGGCCACCTCCTCGTCCATGGCCGCGCGGTCGGCGTCGCTGATCTCCAGCGGCCCCGACAGGGCGGCCGCGTCCAGCTCCACCTGCTCGATGGTGGAGCAGCCCGCCAGGGTGCAGTCGATATGGTTGGCCGCGCAGAAGCGCAGGGCCGCCTCGGCCGAGACGAGCCGGCCGCCGGACAGGGGCTTCATCCCCAGGGTGCCGATGTCCAGCTCGCGGGCCGTGTCCAGCACCGGCTGGAAGTTCGCCGCCTCGATGACGTTGTAGGGGAACTGGACCGTGTCGAAGTGACCCGTGCGTAGTGCGTCCACCAGGACGCCGGGGTGGTGCGAGGTGATGCCGATGAAGCGGATGCGGCCCTTGTCGCGCTCGCGCTCGAGGATCTCCAGCACGCCCCCCGGGGCCAGGGCTGCCTCCAGCTCGTGGGCGTACTGCACGTGGTGCAGCTGGTAGATGTCGATGACGTCGGTGCGCAACCTGCGGAAGCTCGCCTCGTACTCGGCCAGGAACCGCTTGCGGGTGCGCATGTACGACTTGGTGGCCACGATCACCGAGTCGCGGCGGCCCTGCAGCGCCTGGCCGAAGACCTCCTCGCTGTCGAAGTACGACGAGGCGGTGTCGATGAGGTTGACGCCGAGATCGAGGGCCCGGTGGATCAACCGCTCGGCATCCCGCCGCGACGGGTGGTAGTGGTCGATGACGTACATGCCGCCCAGGCCGAGGCGGCTGGCGCTCAGCTCGGTCCTCCCCAGGCGTCGGTGCTGAAGACTCTCCATGAAGCTGTCCCGGGCCTCGCCGCAGGGCGCAGACCCGGGACACAGGATAAGACCGCCGGGAAGGGCTTGCTACCGTGGCGGCGGCTCCCGGGCCTTTTCTTGTGGGCCCGGAGCCCACGGGCTATGGTCTTGGACCACCCACGAGAGAGGTGTCCTTGAAGCGACTTCGCCGCCACCTGGGGTGGATTCCGTTGGGCCTGGGATGCGTGGCCATCGCCCTGGTGCTGTACTCCCTCGTCCAGCCCCGCAGCGCCCTCGGCCCCATCGAGTCGGACCACATCTTCGAGCGCGACGGGCTGCTCGGCCGGCGCCTGCAGCCGAACCTGCGCGGCGCCCGCGGGGTGTTCCCGGCGCGCCCCCACCCGCTGCCCTTCCGGCCGGACGATCCCGCGTACACCAACGCCATCACCAAGCGCGGCGAGTACTTCCTCGACACCAACTCCGACGGCTTCCGCGGCACCGTGGAGTACACCGAGCGGCCCGGCGAGGGCGTGATCCGCGTCGGCACCATCGGCGACTCCATCACGTTCGGGTTCGGGGTGGCCGACGACGAGAGCTACCCCGCCGTGCTCGAGGCGCTGCTGTCCGAGCACGGCCGCTACGAGGTGATCAACGCCGGCGTGCACAGCTACGACTCGAGCCGGGGGCTGCGCGCCCTGCGCACCCGGCTGCTGCCCTACCACCCCGACGTCGTGACCCTGTGCCTCGGGGTCAACGACACCGTGTCCATCCCCGAGCACCGGCACCTCGAGGGCGGGCAACTGCGGCTCTCCCAGGCGCGCTACGAGGAGCTGGAGGCCGAGTTCGAGGCCAACATGCGCGAGATGGTGCGCCTGTGCCGCGAGCAGGGGACCCAGGTGGTGCTCGTGGTACCGCCGGTCAACGGCTTCTTCCCGTTCCCCGACGTGACGCGCTTCGTCGGCCTGACCCGCAAGGTGGCCCTGGAGCTCGACCTGCCGCTGGTGGATCTGGAGCAGGCGTTCTTGCAGCGCGAGAAGCGAGACGGCCTGGTGCTGGTCACCGAGGGCACGACCCAGACCCTGGTGGGCTACCGCAAGGGCGAGCCCCGCGAGCTGCTCACCGTCGAGGTGGATCCGGACCGTTTCCAGTTCGTGGCCGACGAGATCTACGCCTACATCGATCGCGAGCCCGTGGACATGACCCTGGCCTTCGACGGCTCCCACCCCAACGCCGAGGGGATGCGCCTCATCGCTCAGCTGCTGGAGCCGGTGATCCTGGGGCTGGAACCTCCTGAGCGCCTCGCGCCCCGCTGACGATCGCCGCCGCCATCACCTCCGCGTACAGCCGGTGCCCCGCCTCGTTGGGGTGGATGGGATCGTCGTGCTCGTCGCGGTACAGGTTCGCGCCGGGGCGCGCGGCCACGGCCGCGGTGACGTCGGCGATGGGGACGGCGAGCTCGTCGGCCAGGCCGCGCATGATCCCGTTGTAGCGGATGGCCTGGGCGCGGCAGCGGTAGGCGTCCCACTCGCGGGAGCGGTCGATGTGCTGCGTCACCTGGTCGTCGGGGCCCTCGATGGCCGCGTCGAGGGAGGCCTGGAGCTGCTCGACGCTGTGGTCGACGGCCGCGGCCGCGGCCGCGGGGTCGAGGTCGTGGGTGCCGTTGTACAGGGCCGTCAGGGTGGGCTGGATGGGGGCCGGGGCGCCGTGGATCTCGGGCAGGGGCAGGTGCAGCGGCTGGACCACGAACAGCACGTCGACGCCGCGCTCGCGGCAGGCCGCGACGAGCTCGCGGAGGTTCGCCTCGTAGTCCTGGGGCGGCACGCGGCACTCCATCCCGAGGCTCAGGGCGCGCGCCTCGGCGCGAGGGCCGGCGGCCCCGCGGAGGCACCACAGCAGGCCGCGGCGGTACAGGCCGAAGGTGACACTGCGGGCCGAGAGGTTGTTCAGGCCGGTCCAGAGCCGGGAGGCGGGCTGCTGCTCGGAGTCGGGGCGGCCGTCGTTGGCGAAGAAGCGCAGGCGGTCGATGTCGTTGATCACGTAGGGCAGGGTCACCAGGTCCGGCTGAAGGTCGAACCCCACCTCTCGCAGGAAGGTCAGGCCCTGGTGGCTGGTGTAGCCAGGGGTCCCGGCGTTGATCACCTCCACGGGCCGCTCGAGCCGGCGCCCGAGGAGCGCCTCGAGCTGCCTGGAGTAGCTCTGCTGGAGATGGACGCCCCATCCGAAGCACAGGGACTCGCCCATGCACAGGACCCGCAGGCCGCCCTCTGACCTGGGGCCGGGGACCTCCGCGCCGCGCAGGGCCAGGCCGTTGATCTGCACCGGGGTGGTCTGGAACTCGGTGTCGAGGCCGGGTTTGAGCCGCCACATCAGCGTCCGGTGGCGTTCGAACAGGCGCAGGATGTCGCCGAGGCGGTCCTGGGGGGTGAGCCAGGCAGCGGAGGAGTCAGAGACGCGGGGGGCGACCTCGAGGCCGATCAGCGTGGCCAGCAGCACCAGCCACACGCCGTGGCGCCTCAGCCTGCGCCAGCGGGAGGGCTCACGCTCCGGCGGCACCGTCGTCCCCGTCCGCGCCGGTCGCTCCCTTGTCCTGGTCCTTCTCCACCTCCGTGACGATGAACGTGACCAGGGACCGGAAGACCCAGTGGTAGTACTGGGCGAACCAGCCCAGCGCCTCCGAGTACAGGACCCGCAGGCGCAACGGCAGCAGGGCCCCGAAGGCGCACAGCATGAAGGCCAGGGCGCGTCTCATGGACTCCTCAGAGCACCCGCGCCAGCGCGCTGGCATCGGGGTGGTCGAGGTGCTGCTGGACCAGGTCGGTGAACCGGCCGATCTTCTCGTCGTAGAACGCCACGGTGTTGCTCTCGTAGTCCTCGTAGGAGCGGTAGGGCAGATAGTACCAGTGCACGAAGACGCGGAAGAGGATGAACTGGAAGCAGCGGGGCTGCATGGCGTGGTCGGTGGCGGTGCCCTTGGTTCGTGGGGCGTCGAAGATCCCCATCTCGTAGAGCTTGCGATCGGTGGTGTCCAGATCCGCGTCCTTGTCCTCGCGGTCGAAGAAGCGACCGCCGCCCCCCTCGTCCTCGCCCGTGTGCAGGAACTGCATCTCCGACGGGCCGTCGTAGTCGAACACCGGCGTGCGATAGTCGATGCCGAAGTGGCCGTACATGCCCTGCATGCGCTCGATCACCGGCTTCATCTGGGCCGGGTAGATGTCCATGGCCCGGTTGGCGCCGTCGAGGAGCACCTCGATGCCCTGATCGAGGCAGAACAGCAGCGCCCGCAGGTGCATGGCCAGCTTGCACAGGCCGCAGGTCGACAGCACCAGGAAGCCGTGGCGCCGCAGGGTCCCGAGGTAGCGGTCGTAGGACACCTTCTCGAACAGCCGGTCGATGTCGATGACGTGGTGCTCGATGCGGTCGGCGCCGAACCGCTCCTCGAGCTTGCGCACGTTCAGCTGTGCGCGTTCGATCCCGAAGATCCCGAACCGCGAGAACGTCAGCAGGTGGAGCTTGTCGAACTCGTCCATCGCCAGCGCGGTGGCCAGGGTGGAGTCGGAGCCGCCCGAGTAGAGGACGGCCGCCTGGGTGGGAGCGGTGCTCATGCCTAGTCTACTCATGTACGTTGGCACCCCACGCGTCAAGGCCGGCCAGGCCGGTTGACCGGTCCCGGTGGCGAGAACTACCATCGGCCACGGACGGCGCTGTGCGAGTTTCCCGCAAGAAGATCCAGCAGACAGCTGCGGTGCTGGCCGCGACGGCGACCGTCGCGGCGGGCGTGGGGGTGTGGCGCCTGCTCTCGGGGCCGTCCGCCGCCCTCGAGTTCCAGCCGCCGGTCACCTACGGCACGGGACGAGCCCCGCACTTCGTGGCGGCCGAAGATCTCACCTCGGATGGGATCCCGGACCTTGTGATACCCAACTGCCACTCCTCCACGATCTCGCTGTTCGCCGGTGACGGCCGCGGCGGGTTCGCCGAGACCGCGGCGATGGAGGTCGGCGCCGGCCCCACCTGGGTGCACGTCGACCGCCTGGACGACGACGCCCACGCCGACGTGGTGGCCACCTGCTACCAGGGACACTCGGTGGACGTGCTGTGGGGAGAGGGGCACGGCGCGTTCTCGCGGACCTCGGTGCCCATGGGGGAGGGCAGCGAACCGCACGCCGCCGTGGTGGCCGATCTGGACCGCGACGGGCGCGCCGATCTCGTCGTGGCCAACGGCGGTACCCACGAGGTGGTGGTGCTCCGTGGCGACGGCGCGAGGGGATTCGAGGCGGGGCAGAGCTTCGCCGTGGGCGCCAGACCCTACTCGCTGCTGGTGTCCGATCTCGACTCGGACGGGTGGCCGGATCTGGTCACGGGCAACTTCGACTCCGGCGACGTGTCCGTGCTCCTCGCCGACGGAGCGGGTGGATACCGTCCCGTGGAGCACTACCCCACCGGGGGCTCGACCAACCTGGTGGACCAGGGGGACATGGACGGGGACGGCGCCCCCGATCTCGTGGCCGCGAACTGCGCGTCGAGCACCGTCAGCGTGTTGATCAACGACGGTCACGGCACCTTCCACAAGCAGGCCGACGTACCCACCGCCACCGACGCGACCGGGGTCGCCGTGGTCGACCTGGACGGCGATCCCCACGCGGATCTGATCGTGCTCTCGGGGGCCGAACACCACGCCACGTTCCTCGCCGGCGGTCCCCGGCTGAGCTTCGAGGAGGTGGCGCGGGTGCCCACCGGCGCCGGGCCCTGCCACTTCCTGTTCGAGGATCTCGACGCCGATGGCCACCGCGATCTGGCGGTCCCCGCCATGCAGGGGCACTCGTTCTCGGTCCACTTGCGGCGTTGATCCCGGCCGGGCGATCTGCGGGTTCACCGCCCCCCTAACCCCGTGGCCGAACCCCTTGCGGTGGTATACTGACGCCCTCTACGGAGGAGAACCGGGGATCGGCTGCGCGCGCGCACGTGGGGATCAGTGGAACGCGCACGCGTTTTTCAAGTGATGGACATGGCCGTCCTTTCGCTCGTTCGGGGCACCCCGGTAGGAGGATTCATGACGCGTCCGGAGTTTCGCTCTATCGCCCTGACCGCCATCCTGACCATCCTGGCGACGCTCCCTGCAGCGGCGCAGCAGACCATCCTGGTGGAAGAGGACTTCGAGTCCGGAGCGTTGCCCGCTGGATGGAACCACTACCCCGGCGGACCCAACCCGGGGTGCTCGGAGCTGTCGTACCTGAACGTGAGCCTCGACGGCGACTCGCTGGTGCTGGGCTCCAACACCGTGGGCTGCTTCCAGAACACGGGCGTGCGCACGGACGAGATCGACGTGTCCACCTGCACGACGTTCCAGCTGTACTACCTGTTGCAGGATCTGGGTGACGAGGATCACACCTGTCCCTCGTCGTGGAACATCTTCTCGTCGCCGGACGGCGATTGTATGGGCTACTCCTCCAACGGGGTGACCTTCCAGCTGGCCAGCGAGTTCACGGGCCTGGACGAGTACCAGGCCCTCGAGAACTCCGCCGAGATTCCCAATCCGGGCATCACCTCCGTGTGGCTGTACTTCTCCGAGTTCGACGACGACCCGCCGATGGACGACGGCCTCGCCCTGGACAACTTCATCTTCGTGTGCAACCCGGAGGAGACGGACTGCGCCGACGGCCAGGACGACGACTACGACCTGTTCATCGACTGCCTCGACACCGACTGCCTCGCCGATCCCGCTTGCGCGAACGTGGAGACCGACTGCGAGGACGGCCTGGACGACGACGGCGACGGGCTGGTGGACTGCTACGACGACGACTGCGTCCTGCACCCCGACTGCGATATCGAGTTCGAATGCGCCGACGGGATAGACGACGACGGGGATGGGTATATCGACTGCGCCGATGCGGACTGCCTGGGCAGCCCCGACTGCCCCGAGGTGGACTGCGGCGACGGGTTGGACAACGACGTGGACGGACTCACGGACTGCTGCGACGTCGACTGCGTGGGAGACGCCGACTGCCTGATCGAGGACTGCAGCAACAACATGGACGACGACGGCAACGGGGACATCGACTGCGACGACTGCGCTTGCTTCTGCGACGGGGCGTGCCCCAACGAGTGCGGTCAGTGCGAGGACGGGGCAGACAACGACGCCGATGGACTCGGCGACTGCGACGACGAGGAGTGCCTCCTGTTCGACGGGGCCTGCGAGGGCTTCGAGAGCTGCCTCAACAACGTCGACGACGACGGCGACGGCCTGGTCGACTGCTACGACCCGGACTGTGCTGGGGATCCTGCGTGCGGCGGTGGCTTCGAGCTGTGCGCCAACGGCCTGGACGACGACGGTGACGGCCTGGTCGACTGCGACGACCCGGATTGCGCAGCCGATCCCGCGTGCGGTGGCGTGAACGAGCAGTGTGGCAACGGCGTGGACGACGACGGTGACGGCCTGGTCGACTGCGACGACCTGGATTGTGCGGCCGACCCCGCGTGTGCGGGCGGCGGCGAGCAGTGCGCCAACGGTGTGGATGATGACGGCGACGGCCTGGTCGATTGCGGCGACCCGGACTGTGCGGTGGATCCCGCGTGTGGCGGTGGCGGCGAGCAGTGCGACAACGGCCTGGACGACGACGGTGACGGCCTGGTCGACTGCGATGACCCGGACTGTGCCCTGGATCTCCTGTGTGGCGGTGGCATCGAGCTGTGCGCCAACGGTGTGGACGACGACGGGGACGGCCTGGTCGACTGCGACGATCCGGACTGCGGGATGGATCCCGCGTGCGGCGGCGCGGTCGAGGTGTGCGACAACGGCGTGGACGACGACGGCGACGGAGACGTCGACTGCGACGACCTGGACTGCGGGCTGGACCCCGCGTGTGAGGTCGAGGACTGCGCCAACGGCGTGGACGACGACGCGGACGGCCTGGCCGACTGCGACGATCCCGACTGCATCGCGGATCCGGCCTGCGTGAACCCCGAGGACTGCGCCAACGCCCTGGACGACGACTTCGACGGCCTGGTCGACTGCGATGACCCGGACTGCGCGGCCGATCCTGCCTGCGCCCAGGTCGAGGATTGCGGCAACAGCCTGGACGACGACGGCGACGGCCTGGCCGACTGCGACGATCCGGACTGTGCCGGGGACCCCGCGTGCGGCGGGGGCGCGTTCGAGCTGTGCGCCAACAATGTGGACGACGACGGCGACGGCCTGGTCGACTGCGACGACCCGGACTGTGCCGGGGATCCCGCGTGCGGGGGCGTGGTCGAGGATTGCGTCAACGGCGTGGACGATGACGGCGACGGCCTGGTCGATTGCGACGACCTGGACTGTGGGATGGATCCCGCCTGTGGGGGCGGCAACGAGCAGTGCGACAACGGCGTGGACGACGACGGTGACGGCCTGGCCGACTGTGACGACCCCGACTGCGCCGCCGATCCCGGCTGCCTCGTCGAGCTGTGCGCCAACAGTCTGGACGACGACGGCGACGGCCTGGTCGATTGCGACGACCCGGACTGTGCCGCGGATCCCGGGTGTGGCGGCGTCGCCGAGTCCTGCGCCAACGGCGTGGACGACGACGGTGACGGCCTGGTCGACTGCGACGATCCGGACTGTGCCGCGGATCCCGCGTGCGGGGGCGTGGTCGAGGATTGTGGCAACGGCGTGGACGACGATGGCGACGGCCTGGCCGATTGCGACGACCCGGATTGTGTACTGGACCCTGCGTGCGCGGGCGTCAACGAGCTGTGCGCCAACGGTGTGGACGACGACGGCGACGGTCTCGCCGACTGTGACGATCCCGATTGCGCCGGCGACCCCGCCTGCCTCGTCGAGATCTGCGGCAACGGCCTCGACGACGACCTCGACGGCTGGGCCGACTGCTGCGACCTGGATTGCAGCCTGGAGCAGGACTGCCAGGCCGAGGCCGTCTGTTTCGACGGCTTCGACAACGACTGCGACGGGGATGTCGACTGCGACGACCTCGACTGCTACGCGGAGCCCGTGTGCGGCGCCGAGGAGTGCGCCAACGGTCTGGACGACGACGGCGACGGCCTGGCCGACTGCTGCGATCCCGACTGCGCGGGCGAGGCCGGGTGCCAGACCGAGGGGGTCTGCGACAACGGCTTCGACGAGGACTGCGACGGCCAGGTGGACTGCGATGACGCGGACTGCGCCGCGGCCCCGGCCTGCGTGAGCGAGGTGTGCGACGACGGGCTGGACAACGACGGCGACGGCCTCGTCGACTGCTGCGACGGCGACTGTGCGGGCGACGGCGCCTGCGCGGCGGAGGCCGTCTGCCACGACGGCTTCGACAACGACTGCGACGGAGACATCGACTGCGACGACGCCGACTGCGGGGGTCCGTACTGCGGTGGGGAGGACTGCTTCGACGGCGTGGACAACGACCAGGACGGCCAGACCGACTGCTGCGACGGCGACTGTGCGCTCGAGGCCGGCTGCCAGGCCGAGGCCGTGTGCTACGACGTCTACGACAACGACTGCGACGGCCAGGTGGACTGCGACGACGCGGACTGCGCCCTGGACGTCAACTGCGTGGTCGAGGATTGCGCCAACGGCCTCGACGACGACGGCGACGGGATGCTGGACTGCTGCGATGCGGACTGCGCCCTGGAGGCGGAGTGCATCGAGGAGCAGGCCTGCCAGGACGGCCTGGACGACGACTGCGACGGCCAGATCGACTGCATGGACGACGACTGCGCCCCGCGGCCCGTGTGCATGGGCGAGACCTGCGACGACGGCGTGGACAACGACGGCGACGGCCTCGTGGATTGCCATGACCTCGAGTGCCTGAACGATCCCGCCTGCGCGGCCACCGAGGACTGCGCCAACGGTCTGGACGACGACGGCGACGGGCTCGTCGACTGCTGCGATTCCGACTGCGCCGGGAGCTACCCCGGCTGTCAGGCCGAGGTCGGGTGCTTCGACGGCCTGGACGAGGACTGCGACGGCCAGATGGACTGCGACGACGCGGACTGCGCCGGCGATCCCGCGTGCGCGGGCGAGACCTGCGACGACGGCGTGGACAACGACGGCGACGGCATGGCGGACTGCTGCGATCCCGACTGTGGTGCCGAGCTCCACTGCCTGGCCGAGGCGGTCTGCTACGACGGCTTCGACGAGGACTGCGACGGGGGGGTGGATTGCGGCGACGCGGACTGCGCCAACGACCCCTACTGTGGAGGCGAGGACTGCGGTGACGGCCTCGACAACGATCTGGACGGGCAGACCGACTGCTGCGACCTCGACTGTGCCGGGGCCGCCGAATGCCTGGCCGAGACCGAGTGCCACGACGGGTACGACGGGGACTGCGACGGGCAGGTGGACTGCGCCGACGCGGACTGTGTCAACGCCCCGTACTGTGGAGGTGAGGACTGCGATGACGGCCTCGACAACGACCTGGACGGCGACGCCGACTGTTGCGACGCCGACTGCGTCGGGGATCCCGCTTGCGCCGCCGAGGCCTACTGCTACGACGGGTGGGACGACGACTGCGACGGCCAGATCGACTGCGATGACGCCGACTGCGCGGGCGATCCCTACTGCGGCGTCGAGGACTGCGCCAACGGCGTGGACGACGACGGCGACCTGCTGGTCGACTGCTGCGACAACGACTGCGTCTGGGACGCCGGCTGCCTCGTCGAGGCGGTCTGCTACGACGGGTGGGACAACGACTGCGACGGCCAGATCGACTGCGACGATCCCAACTGCGCGTTCGAGGCGGCCTGCCTGGAGATCTGCATCGACGGCATCGACAACGACGGCAACGGCCTCGTGGACTGTTGCGACGGGGATTGCGTCAACGATCCCGCCTGCCTCGTCGAGGCGCTGTGCGACGACGGGTTCGACGACGACTGCGACGGCCTCGCCGATTGTGACGACGGCGACTGTGTCGCCGAAGCCGAGTGCCTGGAGGAGCTGTGCGACGACGGTGTGGACAACGACGGCGACGGCCTGACCGACTGCTGTGACGATGAGTGCTCCCTCGAACCCGTCTGCGCGGCGGAGGCCCTGTGTCTCAACGGCTACGACGACGACTGCGACGGCGTCGTGGACTGCGTGGACCCCGACTGCCAGGCCGAGGCCGTCTGTGGCGGCGAGGACTGCGCCAACGGCCTGGACGACAACCTCGACGGTGACGTGGATTGCTGCGACGAGGACTGCTTCGGCGACGCGGAGTGCGTGGCCGAGGACCACTGCGACAACGCCTTTGACGAGGACTGCGACGGGGACGTGGACTGCGACGACGCGGACTGCGCCGCGGATCCGACCTGCGTGGACGAGGTCTGCGACGACGGCGTGGACAACGACGGCGACGGCCTCGTGGACTGCTGCGACGGCGATTGCGCGGGCGAGCTCGACTGCCAGGTGGAGGCGACCTGCTTCGACGGGTTCGACAACGACTGCGACGGCGATGTGGATTGCGACGACGCCGACTGCCTGGCCGAGCCTGCCTGCGGTAACGAGGACTGCGCGGACGGGGTGGACAACGACGGTGACGGGTTCGCCGACTGCTGCGACCCGGACTGTGCGGCCGAGGCCGGCTGCGTGGCGGAGGCCATCTGCTACGACAGCTTCGATCAGGACTGCGACGGGCTGGTCGATTGCGACGATCCCGACTGCGCGGTCGATCTCAACTGCGTCGAGGAGGGCTGCGACGACGGCCTGGACAACGACGGCGACGGCCTCGTGGACTGCTGCGACGGCGACTGCGCGGGCGACGCGTACTGTCTCCAGGAGCAAGGCTGCGACAACGGCCAGGACGAGGACTGCGACGGTCTGGCGGACTGCCTCGACGACGACTGCGAGGCCGAGCCCGTCTGCCAGGGCGAGGTCTGCGACGACGGGCTGGACAACGACGGCGACGGCCTCGTGGACTGCCACGATCTCGAGTGCGTGAACGATCCCAGCTGCGTCGTGGTCGAGGACTGCGTCAACGGGATCGACGACGACGGCGACGGCTACGTCGATTGCTGCGATGCCGACGACTGCGCCGGTGTCCATCCCAGCTGCCTCGCAGAGGGGTTGTGCCACGACGGGCTGGACGTGGACTGTGACGGGCTGGTCGACTGCGACGATCCCGACTGTGTCGGTGATCCCTTCTGCCTGGGCGAGATCTGCGATGACGGCGTGGACAACGACGGCGACGGCGCGGCCGACTGCTGCGATCCGGACTGCGCGCTGGAGGCGAACTGCCTGGCCGAGGCGGTCTGCTTCGACGGATACGACGACGACTGCGACGGGCTACTGGACTGCGCTGACGGGGACTGCCTGCTGGATCCCTACTGCGGCGGCGAGGACTGCGCGGACGGCGTGGACAACGACCTCGACGGGCTGGTCGACTGCTGTGACGGCGACTGCGCGGGCGACGCGGCCTGCGTCGCGGAGGCCGTGTGCTTCGACGGGTACGACGAGGACTGCGACGGCCAGGCAGACTGCGCCGACGCGGACTGCTTCAACGATCCCTACTGCCTGGGCGAGAACTGCTGGGACGGGTACGACAACGACCTCGACGGCGACGTGGACTGTTGCGACGTGGACTGCGCCGGCGAGGTCGGCTGCGTCGAGGAACTGGTCTGCTACGACGGGTGGGACGACGACTGTGACGGCTTCGTCGATTGTGGTGACGTCGACTGCCTGGCCGACCCCTACTGCGGCGGTGAGGACTGCGAGGACGGCCTGGACAACGACGTGGACGGCGACGTCGACTGCTGCGACGCCGACTGCGCGGGCGACGCGGCGTGCGTGGCCGAGGCCATCTGCTACGACGGGTGGGACGACGACTGCGACGGCCCGGTGGACTGCGCCGATCCCGACTGCGTGTACGACCCGGCCTGCGCGGTCGAGGACTGCTTCAACGGCATCGACGACGACGGGGACCTGCTCACGGACTGCGACGATCCCGACTGCGCGTACGATCCCGGCTGCAACCCCGAGGTCTGCGACGACGGCCTGGACAACGACTTCGACGCCCTGACCGACTGCTGTGACCCCGACTGCTCCGGCGACGCCGACTGCCTCGAGGAGGTCGCCTGCTTCGACGGCTTCGACGAGGACTGCGACGGCCTCACCGACTGTGTCGACCCGGACTGCCTCGACGAGCCGGCCTGCGGCGGCGAGGACTGCGCCAACGGCGTGGACGATGACGGCGACCTGGACGTGGACTGCTGTGACGCGGACTGCGCCGGCGACGCGGACTGCGCGGCCGAGGCCCACTGCGACAACGGCTACGACGAGGACTGCGACGGCGACATGGACTGCGCCGACGCCGACTGCGTGGCGGACCCGATCTGCATCGACGAGGTCTGCGACGACGGCGTGGACAACGACGGCGACGGGATGCTGGACTGCTGCGATCCCGACTGCGCCGGCGACGGCGCGTGCGTGGTCGAGGCGGTCTGCTTCGACGTGTTCGACAACGACTGCGACGGGGACGTGGATTGCGACGACGCCGACTGCGCGGTGGATCCCTACTGCGGCAGCGAGGACTGCGAGGACGGCCTGGACAACGACGGTGACGGCCTCACCGACTGCTGCGATCCGGACTGCGCCGCTGCGAGCGTGTGCCTGGCCGAGATCGTGTGCTGGGACGGCTACGACGAGGACTGCGACGGCCTCATGGACTGCGACGACGGCGACTGTGCCGCCGATCTCAACTGCCTCGTGGAGGCCTGCGGCAACGGCCTGGACGACGACGGCGACGGCCTCGCCGATTGCTGCGATCCCGACTGCGCCCTCGAGGCGGAATGCCTCCAGGAGCTGGACTGTGGCGACGGCCTGGACGACGACTGCGACGGCCTCGTGGACTGCGTGGACGACGACTGCGGCGCCGAACCGGCGTGCCAGGGCGAGGTCTGCGACGACGGCGTGGACAACGACGGCGACGGGTTGGTGGATTGCCACGACCTCGAATGCCTCGCCGATCCCAGCTGCGTCACGGCCGAGGACTGCGTCAACGGCGTGGACGACGACGGTGACGGGGCCATCGACTGCTGCGACCTGGACTGTGACGGCGTCCACGCCGCCTGCCTGGCCGAGCTGCTGTGCCACGACGGCCTGGACGCGGACTGCGACCTCCTGGTCGATTGCGACGATCCCGACTGCGCGGGCGATCCGGTCTGCCTGGGTGAGACCTGTGACGACGGCGCCGACAACGACGGCGACGGGCTGGCCGACTGCTGCGATCCCGACTGCGCCCTCGAGGCGCACTGCCTGGCCGAGGTCACCTGCCACGACGGCTACGACGACGACTGCGACGGCACCGCCGACTGCGCGGATCTCGATTGCCTGAACGACCCCTACTGCGGTGGCGAGGACTGCTCCGACGGCGTGGACAACGACCTGGACGGGCTGACCGACTGCTGCGACAGCGACTGCCTGGGAGACGCCGCCTGTGTGATGGAGACGGAGTGCTTCGACGGCTACGACTCGGACTGTGACGGCCGGACCGACTGCGTGGACTCCGACTGTTTCGCCGACCCGTACTGCCTGGGCGAGAACTGCTACGACGGCTTCGACAACGACGGCGACGGGTACACGGACTGCTGCGACAGCGACTGCCTCGGCGTGACCGAGTGCCTCGCGGAGGCCCTGTGCTACGACGGCTGGGACGACGACTGCGACGGCATGGTGGATTGCGCCGATCCCGACTGCGCGGCCGAACCCTACTGCGGCGGTGAGGACTGCGCCGACGGCGTGGACAACGACCTCGACGGGGACACCGACTGCTGCGACACCGACTGCTTCGGCGACGCGGCCTGCCTGGCCGAGGCCGTCTGCTACGACGGCTGGGACGACGACTGCGACGGCGTCGCCGATTGCTGCGACGCGGACTGCGAGACCGCGCCGTCCTGCCTGGGCGAGCTGGTCTGCGACGACGGGATCGACGACGACTGCAACGGGCTGGTCGATTGCGACGACCCCACCTGCGCCGCCGATCCCTACTGCGCCTACGAGCTGTGTGACGACGGGCTGGACAACGACTACGACGGGCTCACGGACTGCTGCGATCCCGATTGCGCGGGAGAGCTGACCTGCCTGGCCGAGACCGATTGTGGTGACGGCTACGACAACGACTGCGACGGCCTGACGGATCTCGGCGATCCCGACTGCGGCGGTGGTGACGACGACGACGACGACTCGGCAGGTGACGACGACGACTCGGCGGGCGACGACGACGACGACGACTCGGCGGGTGACGACGACGACGACTCGGCGGGCGACGACGACGACGACGACGACAGCGGTTCAGCCGACGACGACGACGACGACGACAGCGGCTCAGCCGACGACGACGACTCGGCGGGCGACGACGACGACGACACCCCGGGCGACGACGACGACGACTCCTACCTGGAGGACAAGGACTGCTCGTGCAGCAGCGATCCGGCCTCCCCGGCCTCCCCGCTCTCCCTGGCCCTGCTCGCAGCGTTCGTGTTGCGGGTCCTGCGCCGGCGCTGACGGACCCACCCACCCGGAGGTCATCGTGGGCCCACGCCGAGGCGTTCCACCCACCCTCGTGGCCACGCTGGTCTACGCCGTGGTGGCCGTGGCGCTGAGCTGGCCGCTGCCGATGCACCTGGGGTCGCGAGTGATCGGCGACCTCGACCACCCGGGCTGCCGCGGTGACCTGTTCTACCAGCACGACATGCAACAGCAGATGGAGCTCGGCGAGTTCCCCCGTCATCGACGGCTGGTGACCCTGAACCACCCCGGCGGGCTCGAGCTGCCCGCCCGGGACATGTTCGCGGCGCACCTGCTGGTCTACGCCGCCCTGATGACCGTGTTCGGGCTGCTGGTCAGCCACAACCTGGCCGTGCTGGGGATGGTGGTGGCCAACGCCCTGAGCATGCACCTGCTGATCCGTGAGCGGACACGGAGGGAGGACTTCGCCTACCTGGCCGGGCTGGTGTTCGGGTTCGGCTCGTACGTCTTCCTCAAGGTGCAGCAGGGGTTTCCCCAGAAGGCGTGCCTCTTCCTCCTGCCGCTGTTCGTGCTGTTCCTGCTGCGCGCCATCGAGCACCGCCGGGCCCGGGATCACCTGGCCGTCCTGGGCTGTCTGTTCGCCATGCTGTGGATCTACCCGCCCTACGCGGTGTTCGACGTGGTGTTCGCCGCCGCGGTGGTGTTCTATCGAGCGTTCCGCGGCGGGCGATCGTGGGAGGACGTCTGGCCGTTCGCGCCGTCGCTGGTGGTGGTGGTCCTCGCCTTCCTCACGGTGGCCTACACCCAGCGCGGTGACATGACCGAGATGGCGGTGAGCCTCGCGGACTTCCGCGAGGAGGGGGGCTTCATGCCCCTGCTCCACCCGTTCCTGTTCTTCCCGTACCTCGAGACCTTCGAGACGCCGCCGGCGGACTTCGTCCCGTGGTTGCCGCTGGGATTCCCCATCGCCCTGACCGGCCTGGCCGCCCTCGCGGTGGTCCTCGGTGGACGAGACGCGCGCCTCATGGCCCTGATCGGCGGCGCCTTCGCCCTGGTGATGGCCGGCCCCTACTTCGGCCTCGGCGGTGATCCGGGCGATCCTGGCGTCACCACGGTGAAGCTCCCGTTCTACTACCTGTCGCAGCTGCCCGGTGGCGGCGCGCTGCGCTACCCGATCCGCCTGTACCCGTGGGTGCTGGTCGCCCTGCTCCTGGCCGCGGGCAGCGCGCTGACGCTGGTGCGGCGGGCCCTGGGACCCCGCGGCGAGGTGACCGCGCGGGGCCTCGTGAGCGCCCTGATCGTCGTGACCGTGGTGGAGGCCCGGGTCCTGTTCCCCGACTACGCCCGCTTCTGGTCCTCCGAGCTGCCGACCGCCACGTTCTACGAGGAGGTCGCAGACGAGGCGTTCGAGACGCTGATGTTCCTGCCGGCGAAGCCGACCACCCGGAACGGATACCTGCTGGACGTCATCGCCCTGGACCGGCCGGTGCTCAACGGGTACTGGGGGGGCGACTCGGACGTCGAGGTGCCGCGCCACGAGGACGACGAATCCGTTCGCGCCGGATTCGTCGAGGAGGTGACCCGCCTGGGAGCGCGGTACCTCGTGATCCGGCTGGACCTCGTGGATCCGAACTACCTCGAGCAGCGCGCTCACCTGGCGCCGGGGCAGGTGGCGGACCACGGCCCGGCGCACTTCTGGTGGTTGGACCGGTACTGCGGATACCCGCGGATCTACGCTGCCGACGCCATGGCGGTGTACGCGCTCCCGGTGGGACGTTGAGCCCCACCACCCGGCGCTGGCTCCTGCGCACGGCGCCGGCTGCGGTCGTCTACGGTGTGGTGGCGGTCGCCCTGAGCTGGCCGCTGATCCTGCACCTGGACGAGCGGGTGCTGGGGGAGGCCACCCATCCCGGCCACCAGGGGGATTTGTTCTTCACCTACAACCTCCAGGTGCAGATGGAGCAGAGGCGCTGGCCGGACATCCTGCACACGGACCTGCTGCACCACCCCGAAGGACTGCCCGTGGACCGCCGGGTCGCGTTCTCGGCGCACCAGGCCGCCAACGTGGTCTTCATGACCGTCCTGGGGCTGCTGGCCAGCCGAAACCTCACCGCGCTGCTGATCCTGGTGCTGAATGCGCTGGCCATGCACCTGCTGGTGCGTGAGCGCTCGGGGCGCGAGTGGTACGCCTACGTGGGCGGCCTGATGCTCGGCTTCGGCCCCTTCGCCTTCCTCAAAGTGGATCAGGGGTTCTTCCAGAAGGCCACGCTGTTCGCCGTGCCGCTGTTCCTGCTCTACCTGTTCCGGGTGATGGAGAACGGTCGCCGCCGCGATCAGGTCCTGTGCGGCCTGTGGCTGCTGGTGATGCTGGCGATCTATCCCCCCTACGCCGTGTTCAGCGTGGTCTTCGGCGGCCTGCTCGTGCTGGGCCAGGGATTCCGCGATCCGCGGGCCCTGGTGAGACGGTTCGCGCCCCTGGCCGCGTTCATCGTCGTGGCCTTCGCCGGGGTCGGCCTGGCCATCCAGGGGGACCCGCGTCCCACGACCCTGGAGATGGGGCCCCAGAACTACGCGTTGCTCGGCGGGTACCTCGATCCCCTCTCCCCGTTCCGCTGGTTCCCCTACGAGCACACGTTCGAGCTCCCGCCGTGCCCGTTGATCCCGCAGCTCCCCCTCGGCCTGCCGATCCTGCTCACCGGCCTGGCCGTGCTCGCCGCGGGGCTGGGGGTCCGCTACGCGCGGACGCTGGGCCTGGTGTGCCTGGCCATGCTGGTGGTGATGATCGGCCCCTACCTCGCCCCTGACGGGGACGCCCGCGGCGCGGCGGCGCTGCCGTTCTACTACCTGGGCCAGCTCCCCATGGGCAGCGTGTTGAAGTTCCCCATCCGCCTCTATCCCTGGGTTCTCATCGCCACGGTGATCGCCGCCGGAGGCGGCCTGCGCGCGATCGAGGGGGCCCTGAAGGGCCGCTGGCCGCGCGTCGCCAGGGGCCTCCTCCCGGTGGTCCTGGTGCTGGTGATCGCGGAGAACCGGCTCGTGTTCCCCGAGTACGGCCGGTTCCTCGTCACGACCCAGCCGGTACCGCAGTTCTACGAGGACACCCGCGGCGAGGAGTTCGCGGCCCTGCTGATGTTGCCCACCGAGCCGCTGTTCCCCAACGATCACCTCGCCGTCCCGCCCATCAGCGGCCGTCGGTTGATCAACGGCTACATGGACCAGGATGGCTCGCTGGTCGTGCCCGGGCCGGGGGCGGACGGTGCGACCCTCGCGCGCTTCCGCGAGGCCCTCGTGGAGCTGGACGTGGGGTACGTGGTGGTGAAGCTCGCCCCGTGGGAGGTGGCCCGCGCCGGCTCGGCGGGCCCGCCGTGGCTCGAGGCGTTGCTGGGCCCACCCCTCGTGTACCCGGCCGATGCCCTGGTGGCGTATCCGGTGAAGCCCCGGGACTGAGCGGGCTCAGCCGCCGGAGACGCTCAGGTGGTACCGCTCGCGGCCCACGTTGGCGTCGGCGCCCGACTCGTTCACGCCGATGTCGTTGGCCACTTCGCCCTTGCCGCAGTTGGCCGAGACCGCCACGTCGTGGATCCAGGGGTCGCAGGCGGTGATCGATCCGAGCAGGATGATCTTGCTCGACAGGCGGGACAGGTCGAAGCCAAGCCACAGCAGCACGTTCATCAACAGCCCGTCCGTCAACAGCGGGTAGCCCCCCTTGAGGGACACGGCCACGGCGCAGTGCAGGGCCAGATAGGTGATGGCCGAGGCGCGGTTGCGGGGGAACAGCTCGCGGAACCGGTCGAGCCTGGGCTCGAGGTAGCGCAGGTCGATGAAGTCGGAGATGGGCCGGTAGCCGTCGCGGCCGCGCAGCACCATGTAGTGGTGGATGTAGAAGCACTTGCGCACGCCCATGATCGCCAGCAGCGCGAAGTACAGCTTCTGGAATACGCGCAGGTCGTCGCGGTTCACCCTGCCGCCGGTCTGCTCCACCAGCAGATCCCACACCTCGTCCGGGGTCAAGCAGCGGTCCTTGAAGTCCTCGGTGGCCCGCCCCAGGGGGCGGCAGCCCAGGTAGAACACCTCCTTGACGAACGGGTGGTCGTTGGCGTAGTCCAGCACCCGCTCCATCTGGCCCTCGTTGAGGCCCTGCAGCACGGTCACCACCAGGTCGGTGGCCACGTTCAGGCGCTCGAGGTTGCGCAGGACCTTGCTCCGAACGCCGCTCATGGGGCGGCCCCGCAGCACCTGGTCGTGGTCGTCCTCGAACCCGTCGAACTGCAGGTGCACCTCCTTGAGACCGGCGTCCAGCAGCCGCTGCAGCTCGTCCTCGTCGGAGATCTGGATGCCGTTGGTGTGCAGGGCCGTGATGTGGCCCTGGTCGTCGGCCTCGCGGACCAGGGTCTCCAGGTCGGCCCACAGCGTGGGCTCAGCGCCCATCAGGTCGAGCTTCATCCGCTTTCGCCCGGCCATGAAGTCGCGCAGCTGGGTCAGGCTCAGGTCCTGCTCCTCGTAGTCGTCGGCGCTGGCGAGGCAGATGGGGCACTGCATGTTGCATCGGCCGGTGAGCCGCAGGATGTAGTCGCGCTGGGGGAGGCTGTCCGGGAGCAGATCGAAGTAGTACTCCATCAACTCGGCGAAGTAGGCGGGGTTGCGCGACAGCAGCGCCCGGTTCTCCCCGTGCTCCGGGCAGCTCTTGAGGATGTAGACGCAGCCCTCGTCCTCGATCACGCGGGCGTCCACGATCTCGACGCAGACGGGGCAGGTGCCCCGGGTGGTCCGCAGGGTGCGCACGGCGCTAGCTCCGATTCAGCCGGCGTATGATGTCGGCGGCGAGCTCCAGGCTGGCCTCGATGCAGTGGTCCATGTTGTTGTACCAGAACCGCCCCAGCCGCCCGGCCAGCAACAGGTTGCCGATGTCGTCGACCGCGCTCTGGACCTCGCCCATCTTCTCTCGGTAGTTGAACTTGTAGATGGGGTACGCCCACGGGATGCGCTCGTAGTGGACGTCCAGGAACTCGCTGTCGGCGCGCAGCAGGCTCTCTCGCTTCATGTCGAAGATGACACGATCGAGCTGCTTCTCGGGGTTCGTGTAGAGTTCGTCACCCTCGCGGCAGGTGACCTCGACGCACATGGCGCGGCGGCCCGGCGGGGTGTTGCCCGGGTCGAAGTTCTCCGGGATGCTGACCCGGGAGAACAGCACGTCCGAGGCGCCGTGGTAGCACCACTGGAAGGGGAAGCGGTTCCCCTCGGAGAGCTCCATATTGTAGCAGACCAGGGAGAGGTACTCGAGGTCGGGCTCGGGCAGCGTGGCCACCTGGGCCAGCGAGTGCAGCGTCCCGGTCCAGACCACCAGCGACGGCTTGAACGACCTGCGCCCCGCGCGGATGACGCGGACGCCGTCCTTGTCGAGGGACATGGAGGTCACGGCCTTGCCGCAGTACAGCTGGCCGCCGAGGGCCTCGAACCGGGAGACCAGGTTGTCGATGAACTGCTGGCACCCGCCGGCCGGGTAGAGGAAGCGCGTCTCTGGAGCGCGGCGGACCGTGAGCATCCCCGACAGCAGCTGGAACAGGTTGTTCATCTTCAGCCGCTTGTCGATGATCGCGCGGTCGATGCCGGTCTGGGCCCAGTCCGGGTGGGTGAGCTCCGGCACGATCCCCAGGAACTTGGACGAGTACCCCTCGAAGAAGTGGCGGTACAGGGTCTCGCCGTACATGTTGACGATGTGATCTCGGAACGAGTGCGAGGGCTTTTTGTGGTACAGGCTGAACAGGTCGACCGCCGCACCGAGGGCCACGCCCGGGGGGATACGCAGCATCGACTTGGAGGGGTGCAGCGGCCACGGATAGAACTGATCGGCGAACCGGACCCAGCTCTCGCGGCCTATGCTCCGCGCCGACTGGTCGAGCACGAGCCGGATGAACCGGTCCACCTCGTCCACGTCCGTGTGGAACCGGTGCGGGCCGATGTCGAAGGTGAATCCGTCGTAGTGGAACGACCGGGCGAGCCCGCCCGGGTCGTCCTCCTTCTCGAGGACGACGGCCGGGATGCCCTTCTGGGCGAGCAACAGGCCCAGCGACAGTCCGCTGACACCCGCGCCCACGATCACGACAGGCTGGTTCTGAACCACGGTCATTTCCTCAGCGCCTTGACCCAGTTGATCCCGGTCTGCCAGTCGAGACCGTACAGGAGATTGTACTCGGTGAAGCACGCCGCCGTACACGCCTTGCAGGGGGGCTCGGCGAGCCTCTCGAATGCGGCGCGGAAGCCCAGTTCGCGGACGTTGGGGGCGTCTATCTCGTCCACGAACAGGGAGCACGGGTACAGGTTGCCGTTCACGTCGACGTTGCAGTAAAGGCTCCCCGCCAGGCAGGCGGGATATTTTTTGTATTCATCCAGTCGGGACACGCTGAAGTCGGGCCAGTCCAGCATGTGCTGGAGGTAGCGCGGCGACGAGGCGATGGGCGCGCCCTCTTTCTTGCGGGCCTGCAGCAGGCGCAGGACCTCCCTGAGGTCCGCGTCGTCGGGGCGCAGGCCGGCGTTGCGGCCGATGAGGTCGTTGTGGTGCAGGATCTGGAACGTGGTCAGGAAGCCGAGCCGACGGGCGAGGTCCAGCACCCAGTCCACCTGGTCGAGGTTGAGCTTGCTCAGGACGGTGATGGTCCAGAACGGCTTGCGACCGGCCAGGTGGACGATCCCGCGCATGGTGCGGTCGAAGTTTCCCTTGCCGCGGGCCGCGTCGTGGGCCCTTCGATCACCGTCGAGGGAGATGTTGACGTGGTCTGCGGCGGCGAGGGTGTCGTACCGCTCGGCGACCAGGTGGCCGTTGGTGTCCACGGTGACGAAGAGGCGGTTGCGCTTGGCGTGGCGGACGATGTCCCCGAAGTCGTCGCGACACAGGGGCTCGCCACCCCACAACCCCACGCGCTGGCACCCCATGTCCGCGGCCTCGTCCAGGAGCCGCCGGATCTCGTCCAGGGACATCTCCTGGGAGCCGCGCTCGGGCAGGGCGCAGTACACGCAACTCCCCGTGCACCGGTCGGTGACCGCCAGCATGACGTTGAGGGGCCGCCGCCTGCCCAGCGTCCTCGAGGCGACGGACGCGCTGGCCATGCGGACGATGTTGCGCACCGGAATCGACACTGCGTTCTCCTGCGCGCCATTGTAGCAAAATCCGTACCAGGCGAGCGCTGCTGCGGTCTTTCGGGGATGTTCTCCGGTTGACAGGGCCCGATGCCACGACTACGTTAATCACGATCGGGGTAAAAGCCAACGATCTGGGCCACGTCTCCCATGTCCCTTCGATCCTATCTGCGCTTCGGACGGTCACTCCTGCTACGCGACAGGCCGGTGTACGTGCACTACGCCGTGACCAGCCGATGCAACTTGCGGTGCCGCTCCTGCGTCATCTGGCGGCGCGACGAGCCCGAGCTGGACACCGAGCAGATCGCCACGATGGCGGCCATGTTCGCCCGGCTCGGCTGCGTGCAGGCCAGCCTCGGGGGCGGCGAACCGGCGTTGCGCAAGGATCTGGCGGACATCGTCCGGGCATTCCAGTCCAATCACATCCGCACCCGCGTGCTGACCAACGGCGTGGCGCTCACGCCGGACCTGAGCGAGCACCTCGTGGCCGCTGGCCTGCGTGAGGTCTCGTTCTCCCTGGACTCCCTGGACGAGGGCGTCCAGGACAGCCTCGACAACACCGGCCGGACCTATCGCACCAAGATGGCGAACCTGCTGGCGCTGGCCCGCATCCTGCCCCGTCGAGGCAGCCTGCCGGTGCTCAACACCGTGGTCACGCCGCGCAACCTCGGCGAGCTGCTGGACATCGTGGACTTCGCCGAGGAGCTCGGCTTCTTCGTCTCGCTGATCCCGATCCACCTCGCCGGCAGCGACTCGGACGAGCACCGCTTCTACTCCGGCGACGAGGGACTGCGCTTCACCCGGGCCGACGAGCGGCGGGTTCGGCGGGTGTACCAAGATATCCTCGATCGGAAACGCCGCGGCGCCCGTATCGTCAACTCCACGGCGTTCCTCGAGCGGAGCCCGGAGTACCTGTTGAACGGCTCGGCGAGCTGGCCCTGCCGCGCGGGCGAGCAGTTCCTCTCGGTGAGCCCCGACGGGCGGATCTCCCCGTGCCACGCGTTCGAGGGCCAGTGGGGCATCGACCACCGGGAGTTCGAGGCGAGGTTCGCCACGCGGGAGTACCGTGACGACGTCCGCCAGCGGGCGGCCGGGTGCGAGGGGTGCTTCCGCCCCTGCTGGGCCGAGATCGGGCTGCTGATGGGGCGCCCGGACAGCCTCGCCGAGATGGCCCGCAGTCAGCTTCTGGCCCGCCGCCGCCGTCCCGCCGTGGACACGCGCGCCATCGAGCACCACCTGGACCTGGGGGTGGAGCCGTGAGGGTGCTGCTGATCCATCCGACGCGTTCCGAGGCCCTGACGTCCGAGGCGGGCGACGCGGCCGAGGAGGGCACGGGCGCCCAGCCCCCCATCGGGTTGCTCTACCTCCAGGCCGCGGTGGAGGCGTCGGGCGACCACCGGGTGGACGTGCTCGACGCCAACGGCATCGTGGCCCTGGCGCCGACGCTGCGCCAGCGGTACCCGCGGCAGGCCCCCGACCTGGTGGGCGTCAGCGCGATGACCCCCAACCTGGTCGGCGTGCTCCACACCATCGCGACCGTCAAGGAGGTCTTCCCCGGAGCCAAGGTGGTGATTGGTGGCCCTCACACGGACATCTATCCCAGGGAGACCGCGGCCCTCGAGGGCGTCGACTACGTCCTGGCCGGCGAGGCGGAGCCCACGCTCCCGCGGCTGGTCCGGGCGCTGGAGGAGGGGCGGGTCGACGGCCGTATCCCGGGCCTGTTCGCGGCCGACGGCAGCGCCGACGGGCTCACCGACGAGCGCCCGTGCCTGGTGGAGCTCGACGACACGCCGTTCCCCGACCGCTCCAGGATCCCCGTCGGCGCCTACCGGGGGCACGTGGAGGACGACGACGTCTTCACGACCCTGGTGACCAGCCGGGGCTGTCCGTACCGCTGCACCTTCTGCTCCACCCCGCGCGAGCGGTTCAGGGAGCGGTCCACCGCGGCGATCATCGACGAGATGGAGTCCTGCGCTCGCCTGGGGATTCGCCACGTGTACTTCCTCGACGACAACTTCCCGGTCAAGGGCCGCCGGCTCCACGAGCTGTGCGGCGCCCTCGCGCGCCGCGAGGACCTGCCGTCGTGGAGCTGCCGGACCGCCGCGGCCGGCCTCAGCGCGGACAACCTGCGCGCCATGAAGCGGGCGGGGTGCCAGCGCATCCAGATCGGCGTGGAGACCCACACCGACGAGGGGCTGCGTATCCTGGGCAAGAGCACGACCGTGCAGCAGATCCGGGAGACCTTTGCCGCGGCCCGGCGCGCGGGCGTGGGCACCATGGCCTACTTCATGCTCGGGCTCCCCCACGAGCGCACCGCCGACGACATTCGGGGCACCATCCGCTTCGCGCGCGAGATCGCGCCCACGTACGCCATGTTCAATGTATTGACCCTGTACCCGGGCACGGCCCTGTTCCAGCAGGCCGTCGATCGTGGTCTGGTGGATGGGGATGTGTGGCAGCGCTTCGCCGAGGCGCCCACGGCCGACTTCGTGCAGCCCATCTGGGACGAGTTCATGACCCGGGACGAGCTGGCCGATCTGCAGGCCGAGGCCTATCGTTCCTTCTACTGGCGTCCCAGCGTGGTGCTGCGGATGCTGCGCGGCGGTGGACTGCGGCGCAAGGCCCGCGCGGGCTGGCAGATGCTGCGGTCCTCGGGCCGGGAGTGAGGCGATGGCGCGCGTTCTGCTGGTGATGCCCTACGGCTTCCAGAACATGGGCGTGCGCATGCTCTCGGCCGTGCTCCGCCGCGACGGGTTCGACGCCCCCATCCTGTTCATGAAGGGCTGGCGCAACAACGACGTCCAGCCGCCCACCGCCACCGAGCTGCGCCTGTTCGAGGACTTCGTGGCGCAGGAGGCGCCCGACGTCATCGGGTTCGGCCTGGGGACGCCGTACCTGTCCATCGTCGCCGACCTCACGCGGCGGGTCCGCAGGGTCAGCGGCGCCCACGTGGTCTGGGGCGGCGTGCACGCGACCATCTCCCCCGAGGACTGCATCGACCACGCGGACTCGGTGTGTGTCGGCGAGGGCGAGCTACCCCTGCTGGAGCTGGCCACGGCCGTGCGCGGCTGCGAGCCTGTCGAGTCGATCCGCAACCTGTGGGTGCGACGCGGCGACCGCGTGACGCGCAACCCCCTCAGGCCGCTGATCCAGGACCTGGACTCGCTGCCCTTCGAGACCCTCGCCGACGCCCGCATGGCGGTGATCGACAACGATCGCCTGCGCCAGGGCAACCCCTCGGACGACAACGCCCTGTACCGGGTGATGGCCTCGCGCGGGTGCCCGTTCCACTGCGCGTTCTGCTACAACAGCCAGTACCGCGAGATCTTCGACGGGCTCGGCCACTACCACCGCGTGCGCACCGTGGACCACGTCCTCGACGAGATCGAGCGCGCGGTGCAGGCGCTGCCGAGGCTGCGGCGCATCCGCTTCGACGACGACAGCTTCGTCTTCCCCCGGGCCTGGATCGACGAGTTCGTCCAGAAGTACCCGCGCCGTATCGGGCTGCCCTTCGACATCCTGCTCAACCCCGAGGCGACCCATTTCCGCACCCTGCGCGCGCTGCGGGACGCCGGCCTGGTCCACGTGCAGGTGGGGGTGCAGAGCGCCTCGGAGAGCGAGCTGTCGGACCACTACGCGCGCAAGGGCTCCAACGCGCGCATCCTGGAGGTGGGCCGCGAGCTGCAGCAGCTGGGCATCGAGGTCACCTACGACGTGATCCTCGACAACCCGCTGGCCAGCCAGCGCGACAAGCAGGCGATGCTCGAGCTGCTGCTCGAGCTGCCGCGGCCGTTCAACCTGTTCCTGTACTCGCTGACGGTGTTCCCCAAGTCCGAGCTGGCCCAGACGCTGCTCGCCCAGGGCCTGATCACCGAGGATCAGCTGGAGGGACGGGCCACAAAATCGTTCTCCCAGTTCCGTCTGTCGTTGAGCTATCCTCGTGCCGCGGAAGACACGTTCTACGCGAGCCTGATCTCCATGACGTCGAAGGGGTTCGTACCGCGCCGGCTGCTGCGCGGGCTGGGCCGCAACGCCTGGTTGCGACAGCACCCTGCCTCCGTTCGATACGCCGCCGAGGCCACCAACGTGGTCAAGCTCGGCGGTACGGCGCTGAGGATGTTGCGCCGGGGCGAGCTGTCGGGGTTCAAGCTGGCCGAGTACGCCTCGTTCCGCAGGCGGTTGATCCAGTAGGAGTGGACGATGAGGATCTGGCTGATCAATCCCCCCGTCATCCGACAGAGGCCCAGCGCTGTGGGGGCGGTGGTCCAGAGCCTGTTCTACAACTCTCCGCCCCTGGGCCTGGCCTACATCGCCGCGGTGCTCGAACGCGCCGGCCACCGCGTTCGGATCACCGACTGCCCTGTGGAGCAGCTGACCATCGGCGACACGGCGACCCTGGCGCGGACCTTCCGGCCGCAGCTCGTGGGGCTGACCTCGACCACGTCCCACTTCGACCAGGCCGCCGAGACGGCGAAGACCCTGCATCGTGAGCTGCCCGAGGCGACGATCTGCATCGGCGGCCCCCACTTCAACGCCCACCCCGAGCTGCTGCTGCAGAACCCGGCGATCGACTTCGGGGTGAGCGGCGAGGGGGAGTTCACCCTGCGCGAGGTGGTCGAGCGGATCGAGGCGGGGCAGGGGTACGACGACGTCCACGGTGTCGCCGTGGCGCGCGACGGCGAGTTGCACCAGGCGCCCCCGCGGGAGATGCTCCAGAACCTGGATCTCCTGCCGTTGCCCGCACGGCATCTCATGCCGATCAAGGCCTACCGGCCGATGCCCAACGACCACCACCTGCTGCCCAAGACCTCGATGATCACGAGCCGCGGGTGTCCGTTCCACTGCATCTTCTGCGACAAGAGCACCTTTGGCGCGTCGTACCGCTCCCTGAGCCCGGAGCGCATCGTCGAGGAGATGCACCACCTCGCGGACACCTACGGGATACGCGACATCGCGTTCGTGGACTCCACGTTCACCCCCAACAAGCCGCGGATCGATGCCGTCCTCAAGGCCATGGAGGCGGACCCGCCGCGGGCCATGTGGACCTGCTCGTGCAGGGCCAACGTGCTCGACGAGTCGCTGCTGCGGCGCATGCGCGCCATGGGGTGCTGGCGCATCCGTATCGCCATCGAGAGCGGCAACGACGAGATCCTGCGCCGCATCCGCAAGGGCATCACCAAGGAGCAGTTCGCCCACACCGTGCGCACGGCCGTGAACCTGGGATTCCAGGTCAAGAGCTTCTTCATGGTCGGGCACATGGGCGAGACCCCCGAGACCATCGAGGAGTCCATCCAGTTCGCCCTGTCGCTGCCGCTGAAGGACGTCACCGTCCAGATCAACACGCCGCTCAAGGGCACGCCGCTGTACGACGAGTGCCTCAAGTACGGCCACATCAACGACGCCGAGTCCTCCTCGTACTCGTTCTTCGAGCCCGTGTTCGTACCCGACGGGATGACTGCGATGCAGCTGCAGGAGGCCCACCGCAGCTTCTACCGGCGGTTCTACCTGCGGCCGGCCCTGATCTGGGAGCACGTCCGGGTGATGCGCCGCCCGTCGGACTTCACCAAGTACCTCAAGGCCGTGCCGCTGGTGACCAACGTGATGTTCACCAACCGGCCCCTGGGTTGAGGTCCCGATGGCACGGCTGATCCTGATCCGCGCCAACGGGCGATCCGACGCCCACCCCTTCCTCCAAGAGACCAACGTGTCCGGGATCTACCCGCCCCTCGGGCTCGCCTACCTGGCGGCGGCGGCCCGCGACGCGGGACACCCTGCCTCGGTGATCGACGCGTACGCGAACAACCTGACGCGGCGCGAGCTGCTCGACGCCGTGGCGCGGGTGCGCCCGGACGTGGTGGGCCTGACCTGCACCACCTTCGACTGGCCCCTGGTCGCGGAGATGGCGCGCGAGCTGCGCCGCGAGCAGCCCCAGCTGCGGATCTGGATCGGCGGTCCCCAGCTCTCGCTGTACCCCGACGAGTGCATGGCCGAGCAGGCCGTGGACCTCGCCGTGGTGGGGGAGGGCGACGAGGCCCTGGTGGAGCTGCTGGCCCGCGTGGACGCCGGCGAGGATCTCGCCGGGGTCGCGGGGACCATCGTGCGTGTAGGCGACGAGCTGGTCCGGGGTCCCCAGCGCGAGCCCATCGCCGACCTCGACGGGCTGGCCATGCCCGCCCTGGACGTGCTGCCCCTGGCCCGCTATCGGTCCCTGGACCTGCCCGACCCCTTCGTGTCCATGGTCACCAGCCGCGGGTGTCCGTTCCGCTGCCGATACTGTTCACAGGTCTACGTGGGGGGCAGCTACCGCTCCCACGCCGCGACGCGCGTCGTGGACGAGATGGTCCGCGCCCAGCGCAGCTTCGGCGCCCGCGAGATCGTGTTCTTCGACGAGACCTTCACCATGGACCGCGAGTGGGTGCTGGCCCTGTGCGAGGACATCCTGGTGCGCGGGCTGGTCGTCCCCTGGAACGTGCGCACCCGGGTGGATCGGCTGGACGGCGACGTGCTCGCGGCCATGGCCGAGGCGGGCTGCCACAGCGTGCACGTCGGGATCGAGACGGGCAGCCCGCGCGTACAGCGGCTGATGAACAAGAACCTGCGCCTCGACGGCGTGAGCCGCGCCCTGGAAGCGGCCCGCGAGGCCGGCCTCGAGACCCGCGGCTACTTCATGCTGGGGTACCCCGGCGAGACCGTCGAGGAGATGGAGCAGACCATCCAGCTGTCCCTGGATCTGCCGCTGGACTGGGCCAGCTACACCCTGACGCTGGGCCTGCCGGGCACGGGGATCTACGAGGACGCCCTCGCCGACGGGACGATCCCCCACGACTACTGGCGTGAGTACACCCTGGGCCGCGTCTCCGAGCATCCCGGGTACTTCACCGGCGCCGGTCTGGATCGGTCGCAGCTCGAGGCCCTGCTCGCCCGGGCCTACCGCAGCTTCTACCTCAGGCCCCACCTGCTCGCCGCCAAGGCCGCGACACCGCGCCTGTGGCGGGAGCTCCCCTCCATCGCGCGCACCCTGTGGGAGACCCGCGCCTGATGTCCCCGGACCACCACCGCAAGCTCGAGAACATGTACCACGCGGCCCCGGTCAACGAGCTGTACCGGCCGCGCCTCGAAGTCTCCGAGGGGCGATCGGTGATCCATATGCCCGTGGACCCGCGCTTCCACCACGGCGGCGGCGCCCTGCACGGCTCGGCGTACTTCAAGGCCCTGGACGACGCGGCCTACTTCGCCGTGAACTCCCTGGTGGACGACTGCTTCGTGCTGACCGTGTCGTTCAACCTCTACCTCCTGCGCCCCGTGGTCGATGGGCAGCTGCGCGCCGAGGGCCACGTCACCAGCGCCACGAGCAACCTGTTCGTGGCCGAGGCCGTGCTCTATCTGGGCGAGGACACGCAGGTGGCGCGCGGTAGCGGCACCTTCCAGCGCAGCCGGGTGCCGTTGACGGACGTCGAGACGTATCGCTAGGGGGTTGGAAAGTCACCCGTCGCCGCGAGCCCCATCCTTCCTCATTGATCCTGATGCGCTGCAACGTACAGTTCGTCGAGCCGGGCGCTCTCTAGTTGCCACAGCTCCCAGTAGATCGCCGTCTGTGTTGCCAATCCGATCTCGATCACCTCGTCCGTCAGCGCGCCATCTGCCCCGAGCGCGAACCGACCTCCCTCGTGGACCTGCCCGGTCGCCAGGTGGGCTGCTTCGTGAGCGAGGTATCTCGCAGGCAAGGAAGGCCCGAGATACCATCCGCGCGCCTGCTGCTTGAGCTGTGCGAACTCGTCCCAGCTGGCTGTGGATACCCGCTGCTCGATGGTCAGCGGATCCAACGCGCCGTAGTCGCGCCCCTGGTGCCATAGGTCCACGGCCTTGGCCCAGTTCCCGCCTTCGACGTTGACGTAGATCAGACCCTTGTCGATGTACGCGATGCCGCCGGCTTCCATCGACCTGCCGTCGAGCGAGGCTCTGTCCCACGATGGGGCTGCACAGCGAATATCACCGGCCTCGCGGCGGCGCTGGGCTTCTTGCAGCACATCGTCAAAGGGGATCGCCTCGCCGTCGAAGCGCTGCGCGACGATGGAGTCCACGGCACCGGCGACGGCCTGCATGTGCTCCAGCCCGAGATCCATGAACTCGTCTTCCTCTTCGGTGCAAACGCGCTCGCTCCACGTGCTGTCGCAGCTGGATGCCGCCACCGCCGAGGCCAGCAGGAGGGGCAGGAGTCGGCCGCCTCCATGAGGATCAAGGTGGGACATCGCACTGCTCATCGTAGTTGTTGCCCCAGCACTCGATCTCACCGCCATCCGTGACCCCGCAGGTGTGCTCGGCGCCGGCATCGAGCTGCACAAAAGTCGCTGCCGGTGCCTCCAGGAAATAAGGGAGTGCTTGCACTCCCCAGCAGATCACCGCTCCCTCACTGGTCAGGCCACAGGTGTGGCGCGTGCCCGCCGCCACGTCGACGAATGTCACCCCGGGTTCGAGAGTGGGAACCGGCTCGGCCCTCTGCCCCCAGCAGATCACACCTCCGCCGGAGGTCACGCCGCAGCTGTGCGCATAGCCAGCGGAGACGCGCACGAAGTTGCCGGTGGGAGGCAGGCAGGTCGGATCGCTGGCCGCATCGTCTCCGCAGCCCCAGCAGTGCATGAGCCCGAAGGCGTCGATCGCGCATGTGAAGTATGCCCCCGAGGCGACCTTGTCGAACGAACCCTCAGGCGCCGAGCACTGTCCCCAGTCGGCCGGGTACTCCTGCCCGGCCCAGCCGCAACCCCAAGTGGTGATGCGGCCTTCCGTCTTCACGGCGCTGGTGTGGGCCATGCCGGCAGACACCTGCTGAACCGGACCATCCGGAGCCCGGCATTGACCATCGTCCACGTCGGTCACCTCGCAGCCCCAGCAAGTCACGCTACCGTCCTCCTGCTGTGCACAGGACTGCGCCCGACCGACGTCGATGGCCGTGAAGACGCCTGGCGGCGCCAGGCACTGGCCGGCGTCGGGCCATTCCACACCGGGCACCAGTCCACTTCCACAGCCCCAGCAACGGACTTCTCCCTTGGTCGTCAGACCACAGGTGTGCGCGTCACCGGCGCTCACCTGAACCCAGCTGTGGTGGACCTCGACCGCCGACGTTTCGCAGGCCGGCGAGGCACCCAACATGGCGGTCAGGGCCACCGCGAGGCCCGCATGTTTTGTGAGCCCGAAGCCCTGGCCCATCAAAGCCCCCCGCTGCAGTCCATTTCTCGGCCGCCTGCACTGAGTAGCAGCCTGGCGGACCGCGTCGAATCCAGGATAGCACTGGCGTTCGAGTGGGGATCGTGGTGCGAGGCCGCCCGTCGATCGGCAGTCAAGTCGGCGCTGACTGGGAACTCTAGTGCCCCGTATCCGAATTTCCCGAGCAGTGTTGGAATTCCCTGGATGACCTGGCCACCCCCCGGTGGCTCGGGCGGGTTTCGGGTCGGCCGACGTGGCGGCGGCTGGGGGAATCACGCAACGCCGCAACGCCGCAACGGTGATCGGGCAAAGGGACCGGCCAACGTTCGCGCAGCCATCCCTTGCCTTCGTGGCGTCGTGGCGTCGTTGCGGCGTTGCGTGCTTCCTCCACGAAGGGTTCGCTGAGACCCACTCCGACACCTACTCGCAGCCAACCCAAGGTCGCGTCGCGACTAGTCTGCCGCCGTCAGCTCGAACGAGGTGCTTTCCTTCTCCACACCATTGACGATCACCGCCAGGCCGTGCACGCCGGGGTGGTGCTTGCGGGTGGACAGATCCTTCAGGGCCAGCTTGCGCTTCACACCGTGGGCGCCCGGCGCCATCTCGGCTTCCTTGATCTGGAACACCTTGCCCGAGCGTTTGCCCCGCGCCTTGACGTAGTCCACCCGGTACTCGAGGCGGACCTTGCGGGCTTCGGTCTCGTCGTTGTGCAGCTCGAACTCGAAGTGGAGGTGCCCGCCGATGGGGACCGAGCTCGCGCTCAGGTGCAGGGACTCGACGCGCAGGCGGGCGGGATCAGCGAAGCCGAAGATGCGCATGGCGCGCGGGTCACCGGCCTTGAGCAGCGTCCGGCAGGCGTGCTTGACGATCCAGTCGGTGCGCTCCGACACGCCGATCCAGCGCCTCGCGATGTCCAGGACCTGGTCGGGGTGATCCTTGGAGATGTCGTTGAGGTTGTTGGCCACGGACCGCCGCACGTACTCGGCCGGGTCGTCCTTGAGGGCCTCGAGGATGGGCAGCAGCGGCTCGGGGTCGTCCTTGAAGGCCGGCAGCGCGGGCGCCCAGGGGAGACGCGGGCGGCACCCCTCGCTGGCGAGCCGCCGCACGTGCTCGTCGTCGTCCCCGGTCCATTGCAGCATCACCGCCAGCGTGCCGGAGGGGTCCTGCTCGAGGAAGGGCCGGACCGCGAACTCGCTGCTGCCGTACCGCGTGAACAGCCGTAGCGCGGGCAGGGAACGCTCCGGATCGTGTGTGCCGTGGCACAGCACGTACTCGCTCATGGCCAGGCCCATGAACCCATCCGTTCGATCGACCGTACGCGCGAGGATCTCCAGCGCCTCGCCGTAGTCGTCGAACACCGGGCCGAGGCACTCGGCGAGGTGCCGCAGGCGTTGCTTGAGCTCCCGCTCCTCCCATTGCCCGTCGAGGACCAGATCCACGTACCGATCGCGGGGGAACGCGGGGTGAGCCGCGGCGATCCCGTCGGCGAACTTGCGCACGTCGGCGGGGAGCAGGAATCGATCCTTGAGCTTCTCGGCCATGTGAATCCCTCGGCGGGCCGGGTGGGAACCGGGCTAGATCTTCGACTGGCTGGCCTTGAGCAGCTCCATGCGGCCCAGCTGGAAGCCGCCCAGCAGGATGTTCTTGAGCTCGGCGCGGGTGCGGATCCGCGCGAAGGTGCGCAGCAGGGTGCGGGGATGGAAGTAGAACTTCCGGTTCACCAGCTTGAACAGCTCCAGCAGCTCCTCCTTGGTCAGGTGCTCCTCCCACGCCGTCGGCAGGTCGTAGTCCTCGTGGGGATCGAGCAGGAACTTCTCCCAGCAGTCGGCCGGCCACAGCCCGCGGTCCACCCCGTCCTGGAAGATGGGCGCGTCGGGGTAGGGGGTGAACAGGGAGTACACGACGTAGTCCGGGGACAGGTCGTGCATGAAGGGGATCACGTCGAGGATCTGCTGCGCCGAGGTCTCGTGGGGGTTGCCCATGATCATGTAGGCGATGGCCTTGACCCCCTCGGCCTGGGTCATGCGGAAGACCTCCTTGATCTCGGCGACCGTGGCCTTCTTGTTCAGCGCCTTGAGCCCCTCGTTGGTGAAGGTCTCGACGCCGTAGTGCATCCGGTAGCAGCCGGCGCGGTGGGCCAGGCGGATCATCTCGGGGGTGGTCTGGCGGATGGAGCCCTTGTAGCCCCACCAGATCTTCAGGCCCCGCTGGAGGATCAACTCGCTGATGGCCATCACCCGCTCGGGCGTGGGGTTGAACAGGTCGTCGACGAAGTGGATGTCCTGGATCCCGTGGCGGTGCGCGGCCTCGGCCATCTCCTCCACCACCCGCTCGGGGCTGTGCGGACGATAGGCCTTGGGGACGTTGCAGAACACGCAGCGGTGGGGGCAGCCGCGGCTGGACATCATCGTGGTGGTGCGCGCGCCGCGCATCCCCGGGGTGAAGTACTTGCCCGGCGGGAAGTCGTCGCGGTCGGGCAGCGGCAGCGTGTCCAGGTCGTGGATCGGGTCGCCCTTCTCGCCCTCGAACACGGTGCCGTCGTCCTCCTGGATCAGGATGGAGGGCACGTCGTGGATGTCACCGCCCGCCTCGAGGGTGTCCAGCAGGGTCACCAGCGGCTGCTCGCCGTCGCCCTGGATGCAGGCGTCCACGCCGCGCAGGCGGGCGCCCAGGTGGGGGAAGGCGTTGACGTGGGGGCCGCCCATCACCACGAACACGTCGGGGAGCGCGCGTTTCACCGCGTCGATGCAGCGCGCCACGTTGACCATGTTGTGCGAGGCGGTGGCGGAGACGCCCACCACGTCGGGGCGCAGGTCGCCCACGTGTCGTTCGATGGCGTCGAAGTCCAGATCGTCCACGATGCAGTCCAGGGTGTGGACCTCGTGGCGGGAGTGGCGCTTGAGCCAGGCCGACAGGCTCATCAGAGCGAGCGGTGGGAACAGGTATGCGTACTTGTCGTTGAACACCGACGGTACGCCGGCCCAGACCTGGTGCGTCTTGGGGGGGTGGATCAGCAGGATACGCAACGTTCGGCCTCCTGGACCGAGGATAACAACGGTCGGCTGACGGTCCCAGGGGCGAAATGCCATGGGCCCGCGCCGAGCGCAAGGCTTGCTGCGCAGGCGGTGCGCGCGCGTGCGCGGCCGCGAGCGACGAAGGCGATCATCTGGGCTATGATGACCTGCCATGATTTACCGTCGCGGACAGACCCTGGATCGAGAGCCCACCGTCGTCGAGGTCTTCTCGACGATGCGCTACAAGGAGCTGTGGGGCAACCTCGTCGTGCACGTCTTCATCCTGATCCCCGCGTCCTTCGGGATGGCGTACCTGGCGCGCATGCTCGACAGGGACTGGGGCTGGCCCGAGACCATCGGCATGCCGTGGAACGTCATCGGGTGCGCGGTGCTGTGGATCGTCGGCGCGTACATCATCTGGTACTCGTACGGATACCTGTTCATCAAGGGCAAGGGCAGCCCGGGTGGCCACATGGGCTACACCACCGAGCTGGTGGACACCGGCATCTACTCGTGGATCCGTCACCCCTCGGTGATCGGCAAGCTGATCGGCGTCATCGGCCTGGGCGTGTTGATGCGGTCGCCGGCCTTCCTCGTCGTCTTCATCCCCGTGCTGCTGCTGTACTCGTGGATCACCAACAAGGTGATCCAGGAGCAGGTCTGCCTGGACAACCTGGGCGAGCGGTACGAGAGGTACCGGCAGGAGGTCCCCATGTTCATTCCGCGGTGGAGTCGCTTCATGCGGTTCCTGAGGGAGCGCGGGAAGTCATGAAGGAGTTCGGGCTGTACATGGGGGGGCTGGTCCTGGTCGTCGCCCTGGCCGCGGTCTACGTGCTGGTGATCAACCCGCTGCTGTGCACGCCACCCGGTCCCTGAGCATGGACGCCGACCCATGAGGATCGCGCTGATCTCCCTGTACGACGTGGAGAATTACGCGCTGCGCGTGCTGGCCAACACCCTGCGCTGTGCAGGTCACGACGCCCTCGAGATCTACTTCAAGGACTGGAAGAACAACGCGTTCATCGAACCCACGGCCATAGAGCTGGAGCACCTGGCCACGGGCATCCGCCGCTTCGAGGCCGATGTCGTGGGCTTCTCCCTGCGCGCCTCGGCCTACGTCTCGGTCTGCCGCCAGCTGGCGGGCTACCTGCGCGGCGAGCTCGGGTTGCCCATCCTCGTCGGCGGGGTGCACCCCACCGTCCGCCCCGACGAGACCCTCGAGTTCGCCGACTACGTGGTGCGCGGCGAGGCCGAGGGCGCCATCCTGGAGCTCCTGGGACGGATCGAGCGTGGGGAACCGACGCACGACATCCTCAACACCAGCGCCGTGGTGGACGGCCGCGCCGTTCACAACCCCCTCGGGCCGCTGGAGCAGGATCTGTCGAAGGTGATGCGTCGCGACTTCCTGCACCCGGACAAGCTCGTCATCGACGGCAGGAACCGCTATCGCACCGACCCGATCATCGACGACCCCATCTACCTGATCACCTGCTCGCGGGGCTGCCCGTTCCACTGTGCCTACTGCTACAACAGCGCCATCCGCAAGCTCGTGGACGGCAAGGGGGCGTACTACCGGCTGCGCCCGGTGGACGACGTGCTGGTCGAGCTGGCCGAGGCGCGACGGGTGTTCCGCCGGCTCAAGCGGTTCCGGTTCGACGACGAGGTCTTCCCCGCAGACCCGGACTGGCTGGCCGAGTTCCTGCCGCGGTACCGGCGGGAGATCGGTGTGCCCTTCGAGGCCTTCCTCGAGGCGCGGGTCGTGGACCGGCCGCTGCTGGAGGGCCTGGTCGAGGCTGGTATGGACGTGGTGTACACCGGCATCCAGGCCAACGATCGGGTGTCGAAGACCCTGTACCAGCGGGAGGCAGACAACGGCGAGGTCCTCCGCGTGGCCCGACTCTTCGACGAGTACGGCCTCAAGACGCGCTACCACGTGATGGTGGACGATCCCTCCACCGAGGAGTCGGACCGGATCGCCCTGTTCGACATGCTCACGCGCATCCCGCGGCCGTATCAGCTCTATCTGTTCTCGTTGACCGTGATGCCGGGGACGGCGCTGGAGCAGGAGCTGCTCGCGGACGGGCGGATCACCGCCGACCAGGTGGAGGGGGTGGCGACCAAGACGTTCGAGCAGTACCGCGTCAGCCTCGAATGGTCCCGCAGTCCCGAGGGCCTGTTCTGGGTGAGCATGCTCACCATGGTGAACAAGCCCTGGTTCACCCCGGCGCGCCTGCGCAGGATGTTCCGTGACCCCTGGTTGCGGCGACACCCCGACCTGGTGGCCAAGATGGCCAGCGCCTCCAACGCGGCGGCCATGGCGGGTCGAATCCCGGGGGCCTATCGGGACGGCGAGATCGGCCTTCGTGTGCTGCGTCGCTTCTGGACCCCCGACGGCTGGATCACGGCTTGACCAGCGGCGCGGACAGCTCGGCACCGAAGGCCAACTCCACCCTGCGCCGTGTCCTGCGACACGGTCTGAGCCTGGTCTTCGTCGTCCTGTGCCTGTGGCTGGCTGCTGCCAACGTCGATCTCTCGCGGGTGGCCGAGGCCCTCGGGGCCACCTCACCGGCGTGGATCGTGCTCGCCGCGGCGATCCTCATCGGCATGAACGCGGTCAAGTGCACCAAGATGGGGCTGCTGCTCGCGGCGATCCGCCGGGTGGGTTTCCGCACGCTCTTCGCCGCGGAGACCATCGCGATCATGGTGGACGTGGCGTTCCCTTTCCGGCTGCAGGAGCTGATCAAGTCGCTGTTGATCAGCCGGTCGGAGCGCCTCCCCATGGGGCGGGTGTTCGGGGCGGTGGTCGCGGACCGGGCCGTGGCCGGCGTGGTGCTGGCGACCCTGTTGCTGACCGTCGGGTTGATCCACACGCTGCCCAAGGGGACCGGCCAGGTCCTGTACAGCGCCGTGGCCGCCGTGGTCTGCATCCTGGTGGTCACCATCCTGGCCGTGGTGCTACGGCGCTGGCTCGACGTCGCGTTCGAGCGCGTCGGCCGGTGGGGGATTCCTGGCATCCTGCGCGTCATCGGGTTCGCCTCGGGCGTGCTGGACGGCCTGCGCGCGGCGGCGACCCGCCCGGCGACGCTCGCGGCGGTCCTCGCCATCACTGTGGCCGAGTGGGGACTGCTCGGTGCCTCGTTCTGGTGCGTCGCGCAGGCCCTGGGCATGTCCCTGAGCGGGGGAGAGTTGCTCGCATCGGTGGCCACGATCCACGTGGCGTTCGCCATCCCATCGACCACTTCGGGCGCCGTGGGCATCTACGAGTTCGCGGGCAAGACCACCCTGGTGACGGTCTGCGGCATGGCGGCCGACCAGGCCCTTGCCGTGGTGATCGCGTTCCACGTGGTGCTCCTGGGCAGCGGCCTGGTCGCGGGCTGTCTGGGATTGCTGATGTCCCGCATCAGCCTCGCCGAGGTGCTCACCGTGAAGAGCCTCGCTCAGTCGACGGATTTCGAAGGCGGGTCACAGCAGGACGACTAGCGCCTCTCGAGCAGGTACACGCGGGCCGGGGGCAGCTGCGGCCCCTCGTACTCCAGGTAACCCGTGAGATCGAGCCCCTGGGGGGCCCTCGCCGCGATGTCCTCGGGGGTGCGCGCGGAGAACAGCGCGGGCATGGACCCGGCGTGGACCCACGACGGGTATCGGGGTTCGACGAGCTCGTACTCGGTGTAGAAGTGGAACACGACGAGTAGATCCAGCTGCTGTCCGGCGTGCTGGAGGTAGTCCTGCGGCAGGTAGCGCGGGTCCAGGAGCTCGGCGCTTCCCAGTTCCTCCACGGCGCGGGGGTGGACGAAGGGGTTGTCCCTCCAGGTCACGCTTCGCTGGAGGCACTTGAGGCGGAACAGCTCCACCCGCGCCTGGTCGTTGTAGTGGTCGAACAGCGAGCGCCCGTCCGCGTAGGGAACCGCGGCGAATGCCACGCGCGCGGGCCGCCCGATGGCGTCGAGCTTGTCGTCGAGCACGTCCGCCAGGCCGGGGAAGGGCGGCGGCGTCGGTGGCCGGACCATGATGTGGCCGGCGTCCCACCCCAGCGCGCGGTGTATCCGTTCGGCGGCCACCCGGTTGTGTCCCTCGTCCAGGGACATGCGCGCGGCGAACCCGATCCCGGTGGCGAGCAGGATCATCACCACGGGCCCCCGCAGCCGCGGCCGGAGCACCATCAGGGCCATGGCGACGACAGCGGCGTACACCGGCAGCAGCGGAAACACGAAGCGCATGTCGCGCGCGGGGATCGCCGTCCACAGGACGAACATCCCGACGGCCGTGCCCAGGATCAGCCACCCGGCGCCGCCCAGGGAGGCGCGGCCGCGGCGCGTGCCCAGGAGCGCCGCGGAGAGGGCCAGCGCAACGGTCCCGGCCACGCCGAGGTTCGCGACGCTCGCGCGGACCCAGTAGGTCAGCCACTGCATCGAGAACCACTCGAACGGCTTGGGGGGCGCGCGGATGGAGTCCACGGCCGGGTCCACCGCGTCGGGGAACACCATGATGTAGTAGAGGCGCGCCACCTCGCCGAGGCTGCCGTACAGCCACAGCAGGACGGCCAGCAGGGGCGGGATGCCCGCCAGGGACAGGTTGAGCAGCCTCGGGACGAGCCCGGCGCCCTGGCCGCGGCGGATGTCGGCCACGGCGCGCACGCCCACGATCAGCAGCGCCGGCGCCAGGTAGAGCAGGAACTGTCCCTTGACCAGCAGGGCGAACCCGGTGAAGGCGCCCAGCGCCACGGTCATTCTCCGGTCCGCGAATCCCCGGCTCGCCATGAGCAGCGCCAGCCCGGGCATGAGGCAGCACGCCAGGGGGAAATCGAGCCCGTAGAGCCGCAGCGGGCCGTAGGTCCCGGGGAAGATCGACCAGACGGCCGCGGCGATCAGGCCGGCCTCCACGGCGCAGCGTGCGTCGCGCGGATACAGCTGGCGCATCACCCCGAAGGTGCCCACCAGGGACAGCAGGTAGAACACGAAGTTGGAGAAGAACGGCCAGCGCTCGGGCGCGCCGGGGAGCGCCGAGATCAGCGCCGACACCGCGTAGGTGGCGCGCGGCCAGGCCAGGCTGCCGCCGCACCGGGAGTTCATCAGGTCCAGCAGATCCGCGACCGCGTGGACCGGGTTGGACGCGCCGGCGAACACCCCCCAGACCCGGTTGCGGAAGTCCACGGCGCCGTCGAGGTGGACGGAGACCTCGTCCTGGATGTAGTCGGCGTTGTGGTGGATCCACAGGGCGTTGGCCACGGCGATCCCCACCAGGACCAGCGCCAGCAGCGCCGCGCGCGTGTGCACACTCCGGTCGCGGTCGTTGTTCTCGCCCAAGCCCGCCGTCCTCTCCGATTCCATCTTAGAGCACGGTCACGGTTCGAGCAGGCCGGCTCCGACGAGGTGCTCGGCCAGCAGGTCGGCGAGGACCTCGTGTCCCCGATCCGTGAGGTGGTTCTGATCGAGGAACAGATCCTCGAACCCCCTCGCCTCGAGGTGCCCGGCGGCGTCGAGGTAGTGGGCGCCGTGCGCCTGGCTGACCTCTTGCATCATCGACAGGTAGCGGTCGTACATGGCCGGCGGAGGACGGATGGCCTCGCTGACGAGCACCACCTCCGTGCCCTGCTCGGCGGCGAGGTCGCAGATGGCCCCGAGGTTGTCCCTCGCGTCCTCCACCGGCACGGCCGGCACCTGCCCGGAGCCGCCGCGCAGCAGCAGCAGGCTCTTGAACGCCACGTAGAGCCTGGATCGGTTCAACCACTGGCGGACGACGGGCACGGCGCCGCCGCTGCGCTGGTAGGTCTGCCAGTACTCGGTGTAGGTCCAGCCGCCGAGGGTGTTGAGGTCGTTCATGCCGACGTACACCGTGAGCACGTCGGGACCGAGTCGGTGGATGAACTCCCCGAGGTAGAGCCTCACGTGGAAGCTGTTCCAGCCCCCGACCCCCTGGTTGAGCACCTCGGCATCGTGCCCCGCGTCGTCGAGGACTCGCTCCAGTCGCGCTGGATAGAACGTGTCGAGATCGTCGTTCTGGTAGGCGCCGCCGGTGCTGGAGCCTCCCGTGCAGACGATGCGCGCCGGGCCGTCGCCGCGCGCCTCGTCGAACGCCACGGGGAACCGGCTCAGGGGATAGTCCGTGGGTTCCTGTACGTCGAGGATGTAGTCGAACTCCCGGCTGGCCCGCACCCACCCGAGCAGGGGGTGGGACTGGAACCTCGCCTGGGGTACCGGATCCCAGCCGGAGTCCAGGTAGGTCTGACGGACCGTGAGCTCGGCCAGCGACACCAGGACCAGGCAACCCGCCAGCGACAGTACGTTGTATCCGCGGAACCACCGCGCGTTGACGTGGAGGAAGGCGAACTTGATCGCGGCGGACAGGGTCGCTCCCGTCGCGAGCATCAACGGTGGGCTCCACCCCGCGCCGTCACCCGGGCCGACCAGGGCCACGATCCCGGCGATGGCCAGCGGGAGCACTGCGAGGATCTCGGCGTGCCAGGCCGAGGCTCGTGTCCCATCTGTCAGACGACTCACAGCGGTCAGCGAGACCAGGGGGTAGGCCCCCACGAGGAGCGCCGTGCCCAGCCCGGCCAGCCAACCGCCCGAGCTCCCAGCCGCTGCCCCCAGCGACAGCGCGGACACCGCGGTCAGGGTGATCAGGAGCATGCCGGCTGCCGAACGCAGCATCGCGCGCGGCTCCCGCACGGTGGTCCCCACGCGCAGCCAGGGGGAGTACAGCAGGAGCTGGACCAGCCGGATCATCGCGACGCCGGCCACGACGAGCCCCAGCTGGAACGCCAGGATCGAGGTGTGCCCGAGGCGCATGCCGGCCAGGAAGCCGTCGAGGTCCAGCGCGTCGAACGCCGGCAGCGCGAGCAGGGGGAGGTAGGACCAGGCCGCGAGTCGAGCTCCCCGGGCCGATCCGCCGGCGACCAGCACCGCGAGCAGTCGTCCGTCCGCCGCCCACACCGCGCCGAAGATCGCCAGGACGGCCAGACACAGCAGCGCCAGCCGGGCCGGGCTCGTCTGCCGGACCTCCGGGGCGTCCGTGAAGAGGTCCTGGCCGGAGCCGCCGGCCAGCGTGATGCCCCCGACGGTGACGGGCGCCTCTCCGGAGCGGAAGGCCACGCCGCCGGGCGCGGGCTGCCGGTCACGGCACTCCAGGACGGTCTCGCCGTCCACCGTCGCCGTGATGGAGTCACCGGACAGGGTCACGTCCACCGCGACGTTCCTCGGCAGCGTCGGGCTACCCAGCCAGGGACAGGGCAGCCGCGACAGCCGTGAGCCCTCGAGCTGGTACAGCCCCAGGGGTGAACCGTGGATACGGCTGAGGTACAGCGACACGCCCTGGGTGGCGCCGCGGTCCTGCCCCTGACGCGCGCGGACGATGGCGTGCAGCTCTCCCTCGTCGGCCAGGTCTGCGGTGAACTCCAGCCGTCCGTCGAGGGCCGGCTCGATGTCCAGACGGGCCACGACCTGTTCGTGGGCGCTCAGCTGCATCCCGGGCGCGAGGCGGCCCGCGGCGGTCAACGCGGACGGGGGGAGGGGGTGCTGGGACACGGCCACGCTGAGCCAACGATCGGGGTCCGGCGGGGCGGGCGAGCGGGCGTGGTGCAGCGTGTACAGGCACAGGGCCGCGGCCACCAGAGCGAGCGCGACAGGAGTACGACCGAGTTGCCTGAGGCCGCGGAGCTTCAACGTGAACCTCGGAGTCGAGGATAGCCAATGGCGCCCACCCTCGCCACCGAAGGCCGTATCCGGTCCAGCGCCGGCAGGGCTATACTGACCCGGGTGCCGCCAGCCCGGCCCCGAGCGAGAGGTGAGAGTGCGGGGTATCCGCGGCGCGATGGAACTTCTCAAGAAGAGGTGGTGGCTCGTGGTCGCCGGCGTCGTCCTGCTGGCGTTGACCCTGTTCGTCCTCGCCGCCGACATCCCCGCCCTGCTCCCCTTCGCGTACTCGGAGTTCTGAACCCGTGCCGGCGCGCGTGACCGCGATGATCAGGGGCCAGGCGATTCACGTCGTCGCGCTCGCCGCGTACGCGATGGTCATCCTGGCGACGCTGGGCTGGATCCACCCTGGCCAGGAGCTGTGGGGGGCCGACACGTCGGACGTGTTCAACCACCTGCACCTGCTCAGCTGGCAGGCCGCCGAGACGCTCCACGGCAGGCTCTACCCCACCTACGACGCCCTGCTCCACCACCCGGACGGTGGCGTGCTCTTCCTGGCCGATCTGATCGGGCAGCCGCTGGTCCTGCCCCTGGTGTGGCTGGCTGGCCCGGTGGTGGCGGCCAACGCGCTGATCTTCGGCAACCTCCTGTTCGCGTGCTGGGCCATGTTCTGGCTCGTGCGCCGTTCCACCGGGGATCCCTGGGCCGCGATGGTCGCGGGCCTCGTCTTCGGGCTGTCCCCCATCAACCTCGGCCACGTCAACAACGGGGTCTGGGAGCTGCTCCAGTGCGGCTGGTTACCCCTGTTCGCGGGGTGCGTGCTGGCCCTGTTCGGCGTGCTGCGCAAGCCCGCCCGGGAGCGGCGCTGGCAGCGCGCGGCGTGCTGGGCCCTGGCCGCGACCGGCGCCTGGATCGCTGCGGCGCTGGGGAGCCACTGGTACTACGGCATGTACGGGGGATTCCTCCTCGTGGGCCTCGTGATCGTCCACCTGCTCGAACCCGGGCGCCTCCGGGTGGGGTTGTGGTCGCTGGGGATCGTGGCCGGCTTCCTCGCGGTGGTGCTCCCCGTGATCCGGTCGTTCCTCTCGTTCACCCACAGCCCCCTCGCCCTCACGCGCGGCCTGGCGCCCGGGAGCTGGACCGCGGAGAAGGCCACGGACCTGGCCTACCTCTTCGCGGCCCGTCCGACCATGTTCGAGATGGAGTTCATCCACCTCACCTACCTGGGATTCGTCCTCCCCATCGCGTTGCTGGCGCTGTGCGTGGTGGTCCGTGAGCGCCGGGCGCTGGTGGCCTGGATCGGCGGCGGCCTCTTCTTCCTGGCGCTGTCCCTGGGACCCATCATCGTGTTCTCGAGGGAGGCCGTCGAGCTCGGCCCCGTGGCCTACCTCCTGCCGCACCACTGGCTGGCCGCGATCGTGCCCAGGTTCGAGTCGATGGAGTTCCCGTATCGCCTCTTCGTCCTCGTGCACCTGTGCTTCGCCGCGGCCCTGGGGCTCGGCCTGGCGCGCGTGAATGCAACGGGCCGCAAGCCCTGGTTCCTTGGCGTGCTCCTGGGGATCGGCGCCCTGCTGTGGCTCGAGACGTTGTTCCTCTCCGGTGCGCCGGTGCCCATGCTCACGCAGTCCATCGCGCCGGCGGGGCCCGTCGCGGCGCTGTCCGGGGAGACCGGGGCCGTGTTCGATCTGCCGATCCGGGCCGACATCCGCGCGCGCAACCGGTACGTGGTCAATCAGCTGTTCCACGGCCGCCCGATCCTCCACTCCAACTTCCCCACGAGCGAGCTGTACTTCACCGGCTCCCTGTCCAGCGACAGCCTCGCGGCCCACGCGCTGATGGTGGGCTGCATGCGGCCGTGTGGCCACCGGACGAACAGCTGGGAGCCCCGCGGGGAGCAGCTGGCGCCCCGGGAGATCGAGGTCCGGGCGGCGCGGTTGCGCGAATGCCTCGTGGCCGATGCGCCGTGCGACGATGCGCTGCTCGGCGAGCTCCAGTGGGATCTGGAGAGGATGGGAGCGGCGGGGATCGTCTGGTTCGTGCTCCATCGGGATCTCCTGCACCCGGAGTCGACCCTGCCCGCGCTCTGCCACGCCCTGTTCGGCGCCCCGGTGATGGGATCGGACGGCGTGGACGTGTATCGGCTGGAGCCGTCGGGGAGGAATCCATGAGGGACCGGAACGGACCGGGGCGCGCGGGCCTGTTGCTGCGCGGATTGGCGGTCGCGGCGCTGGTTCTGCTGATCGTCGAAGGGGGGCTGCGCCTGGTCTTCGGCAGCCCGTCCCCGTCGATACGGGTGACGATGGGGCTGGCGGATCACGAATCGTTCCTCGTGCGGGACGGCGATCGGGTGCGCACCACCTACCAGGCGCCGGTGGTGGGCTCCTTCGCGGTCGATCCGGGCGGGCCCCGCGTCGCGGTACTGGGCGCCAGCAGTGTCCACGGAGGGACGCCGGGGAACGGCATCAGCGCGGACGACATGTGGCAGATGGAGTTCCCGGCGCTGCTGGAGCAGATCACCGGCATACCCACCCTCAATCTGGGCCAGCCGGCCACCAGCTCGGGGTACCTGGTGAGCATCCTCGAGGAGCTGCTGGAGTACCCGGTCTCGGTGGTCGTGGTCTATGCGGGGCACTGCGAACTCGGGAACGCCTACTTCGAGAAGCGCTACCGCGGGCTCCGGGGGATCGCCATCCAGGGGCACCCGTGGCTGGAGCGCAGCCAGCTGTTCGTCCAGATGCGGCGGGTGCTCCAGGGCTCCGTACCGGCCACGGCAGCGACGGATTCGATCCCCGATCCACCCCTGTCGAGCCGCGAGGTCGAGACCATCGAGACCGAGTTCCGCGCCAACCTCGAACGGATCGTCGCCCTCGGTCGAGGAGCGGGGGTTCGCCTCGTGCTGGTCTCGCCGGCGTGCGATCTGACCTACCCGCCCGTGTTCAGCTCGGGGCCGCGCGGACAGGCCAACTACGAGCGATGGCAAGAGGGGATGTCCCTGCGAGCCACCCACCCGCAGCGCGCACGCAGCCTGCTGGAGGAGGCCCGAGACGCGTCCCTGCGGCCGGTGCGGGCCAGCACGCGGATCGAGGCGATCACCCGCGAGGTGGGCGAGCAAGAGGGCGTGAGGCTCGTCGTGGCTGGGCGGTCGCTCCCGCAGGACGACCACGGCTCGATCCCGGCTCCCTGGTTGTTCGCGGACGAGCTCCACTTCACCCTGGATGGCCACCGCGCCATGGCCGAGTTGCTCGCCCCGGTGATCGCCCAGGAGGCCGGACATGCCCGCCTACCCGGGCTCCCTCCGCCTCCGTTGCACGGGGAAGCCGTGAGAGGCGGAGGAGATCTGCGCGCGCCTGCGGACGCTGGACCACCCGGGCCCGTGGGTGTGACCGAAGATCCTTTGCTGGCTGCTGCCCGGGCCCCACGGGAGCTCGGCGGTACGCCCAACAACACCCACATGGAGTACGTCATCGGAGAGGAGGCCCTGAGGCGCGTCGCCTCCTTCGTGGCCGACCACCGGATCGAGGAGGGCGCCGCTGCCGAGTTGACCCGGGTGATGGAGCAGAGCGAGACGACGATCCTCGAGCTGGTGCGGCAGAAGGAGCGCGGCGAGCTCGACGAGGCCACCTTCAGAGCCCGGCGGGATCTCGAGCAGGCGGCCCGGCGAGCGACGATCGACGAGATCCTGGGGTGGCAGCGGTCGGTGTCCCTTCACGAGCGCCTCCGCGGTTCCGCGGAGCCCGTCGAGGCCGGCTTGCAGTCGAACTAGCGCCTCAGCCCGCGACGCGCTCGCACCGCACGAGATCCAGGTGCCACACCAGCATCGGCTTGCCGTAGAAGCGGAAGCGCCCGGCGCGCTCGAAACCCCAGGACGTGAGCTGTCGCACGGCGCCGGCGTTGTCCTCCTCGGTGGTGATCTTCACGTGGGTGTGGCCCCGGGCGGCGAGCTCGTCGAACAGCACCTTGTTGATCAGCCCCGCGATCTTCTTGCCCCGCAGTCCCGGCTCGAACGAGCAGAACATGGACTCGGCCCGCACCTCCGGGCCCTCGTCGGAGCTGCTGAGGGTGTGGTAGCGGAAGGTCTCGGCCAGGGGCAACGCGGCTGCGGGCCGCCGGAGAACCCCTCGCGCAGTGGCCGCGGCCAGGCCCGGGGCGTGGCGAACGAAGGTGTCGCGCATCATGCGGGGTCCGTCGGCCGTGCCGGCGATGAAGCCCCGCACCCGCCCCTCCTCCACGTACACCCAGCCCAGGAAGTCCGGGTGGTCCACCAGCGCGGCGTAGATCCGACGCAGGAAGCGCGGGCCGAGCCGGGCCCACAACGAGTGGCCCATCGCCGCCGTGTGCAGGCGCACCACGCCGGGCAGGTGGGCCCGATTCATGGGGTGGATACGCGCCCTCGCGTCGGGGTCGACCGGGAACGGCGAGAGCCGCCGCGCGGCAGGGGCCTGGGCCAAGGTCAGTCCCTCTCGCGGGGAACGTCCCGTTCGTGGGCGCGGCGGATCCCCTCGAGGAAGGTCTCGGACTGGATGGCGCGGTGCTGGGCGGCGAGGAAGTTGCCGATGAAGTCCTCGTACGAGGTCTCGAAGGACTCGTCGAACAGCCGCCGCGTGAGCTGCACGGCCACGGGATCGATGTCCCCGAACTCGGCCAGGGCGGCCTCCACCGCGCCGTCGAGCTCGCCCACGGCGCAGGTGTGATCCACCAGGCCGATGCGCAGGGCCTCGGCGGCCTGGAGCTTGCGACCCGTCAGGGCCAGGCGGCGCGCGCGGCCCAGGCCGACGAACTTGGCCAGCCGGAAGGTGCCCATGCCCGGCAGGAACCCGTCGCGCACCTCGTGCAGGGTGAAGAACGCCCGGTCCGTGGCCACCCGAACGTCGCAGGTCAGGGCCAGCTGCAGCCCGCCTCCGGCGCATTCGCCGTCGATGGCGGCCACGGTGACCTTGGGCAACCGCTCGATGGTGCGGCAGACCCGCTCCCAGCGGCTGAAGCCGTGGACGTTGGGCTTGTCGTCCGCGGGGAAGCCGCGCAGGTCGATGCCGCAGCTGAACTGATCGTTGGCGCCGCGGAAGAGCACCACGGGATCGTCGTTGTCGTCCTCGAGGTACTCGCAGACCTCGCGCAGGTCGTCGACCATCTGTACGTCGATGGCGTTGCCGTCGTCGGGCCGGTCGAGGGTGATGGTGGTGATGCCGTCGGCGCTCGACAGCTGCAGCGTCTGGGGGTTCATGGACGTCCTCCGGCCCGAGGGGTTACCAGCGGATCAGGCCAGTCTCGATGGAGATCCCCGGGCCCATGGCGATGGTCACGCCCCAGTCCCCGGCGTGGACCACGTCCTCGTGCTTGAGCTCCTGGTACGAGAACAGGAACGCCCCCGAGGACAGGTTGCCGTAGTCCCGAAGGATGGACTTGGTGTGGCGCACGTCGTGTTCGGTCAGGCCCAGGTTGTACTTGATGGAGTCGATGACCTTCTTGCCGCCGGAGTGGACCACCCAGTGGCTGATGTCGCGCTTCTTCAGCCCGTGGTCCTTCAGCAGCTTGCCCACCGGCGTGTTGATGGTCTCGCCGATGAGGTAGGGGATGTCGCGGCCCAGGTAGAAGTTGAACTTGCCGTTTTCGAAGTCGAAGCGCATCTCGCTCATGGCGTGCGCGACCATGATCGACTCGAAGCCCATCACCTGGGGCCCCTCGGCCGCGGTCAGATCCTCGTCGGCCACCAGCAGCACGGCGGCCGCGCCGTCGCCGAACAGGGAGTTGACCACGCCGGTGCGCACCGTCATGTCGAACACGTAGGCCGCCGAGCACACCTCGCAGGTCAGCAGCAGGGCCGGCCGGCCAGGGTTGGCCGCGGCGAACTGGGTGGCGGCCATCAGCCCGTTCATGCCGCCGTTGCAGCCCATGCCCACCAGGTCGATCCGGTGGACGTTGTCGCGCATGCCCGAGTCCCGCGCCACCATCGCGGACAGGCCGGGGCAGAGGAACCCGGTGGAGGTGACCACCGCGAAGAAGTCGATCTGGTCGGCGCTGTACGGGCTGTCCTTCAAGCAGCGCTCGACGGCCTCGCAGCCGATGGTCAGCGAGGTGTCGGTGTGCTTGGCCAGCAACTCCTCACCGCTCTCGTCGGGCATCGAGCCGTCGGGCAGCGGGTCGGGCAGGACCAGGTGACGGGTCTGGATGTGGGAGTTGGTGAAGAACCGCGAGATGAGCTTCACCTCGCACTGGAACAGGTCCAGCACCTCCTGCTGCGTGTAGCGGCGCGGTGGGTTCGAGGTCCCCACCGACACCATCCTCGGGGCGAGCGGGCGCGGCGCGGTCATAGATCTTCCTTCCGCCGGAGCCGACGCATTATAGCATCGGCGATCCGGCATCCCGGTCGAAAGCCAGCGATTTCGATGGCTTGACATCGTTCATGGTGGCCTCTACGTTGCCGGGGGAGGACGAGAGGAACCCCATGGCGGACCGGCAACCCGGCAGTAACGACCAGAGGATGGCGTTGCTGTTCTCCGGTGGCCTGGACACGACCCTGGAGGTGGTGGAGCGCCTCAAGGAGTACGACGCGGTCGATCTGCTGACCTTCGACAACGGGTACTGCATCAACATGAGAGGCGCCCGCCGCCGCGTCCGCGAGCTGCGGGATCTGCTCGGGCCCCATCGTATCCTCCACGTGGAGATCAGCACCGTGGAGCTGATCCAGATCCTGTTGATGGACGCGGACCAGCTGTGGCGGGAGTACCGCTCGCCGTTGATCTTCGACATGGCGTGCAAGATGTCCTCGGTCACCGAGCTCATCCTGTACGCGCGCACCCACGGCATCACCGACCTCAGCGACGGCGCGGCCCTCGAGCAGACCGAGATCTTCTTGCAGCACCGGGACTTCTCCGAGCATGTCAAACCCTACGTGGAAGACTACGGCCTGGTGTTCCGCGAGGCCATCCAGTACGAGTGGAGCCGCGAGAAGAAGCAGCGGCTGGTCGAGCAGTACGGCCTCAGCGCGGGACTGCCGATGCTGGAGAAGGTGTCCATCGGCAGCCACCTGGCCCACCAGCCGTTCTGCCTGCGCGGGATCATGACCTTCTTCTTCACCTCCCCCGTTCGCAAGTTCCGCCCCATCCAGCGCTTCGCCCTGCCCATGGACCGGGCCATCGCTCTGTGGACACGGCTGCTGCCCCAGGCTCGAGAGTACCTGGACGCGAAGCTGGCAGCGGCGGGTTGCGAACCCTGAGAGGGCTCAGGGGCTGGCGGGGGGCGCGGACAGGTCGAGGGCCTTCAACCAGACGATCAGCTCGTCCGAGGCGCCGGCGGCCTTCAGGGCCTCGGCATCCTCGTCGGTCAACGGCGTGGCCAGGAGGTGTCCGGCCTGCTGACCGTCGGAGATCTTGGCGCGGATCTGCTCCTCGTTCAGGCCGATCTCGACCCACTCGGACACGTGCACACGCAGGGGTTTGGCAGGCTCGGGGGTGGGCTCCTCCGGGCCGGGCTTCGTCGGCGCGGTGTCCACGTGCGGGTCGACGGACTCCGTCGGAGCGGCGCCCTTGCACGCGGGGAGCAGCAGGGCCAGGGCCAGCAACGGGAAAGCGAGGTGCGGGGTCTTCATCTTCGGTCTCCTCGACGCCCCCTACGTCGTGCGTCGGGATGGTACCCACGGGTTCGGAAGGCGGTCAAGACAGCGCGCCGCGGTGCGCGCGCCTTGTGCGCGGGCGCGGACGGGGCAATAGTAGGCCCATGCAAGGACACCTCATCGAACGCCTGTGTGCCTGGCCGGCCCTGGTCCTGCTCGGGCTGATGCCGGGCTGCGGTGGTCAGGCCCTGGATCAGGACGCGGCCAAGGTGGCGCTGGTCGAGGCGCAGGCCACCCAGCGACAGGACTCCCGCCACGATCTCCCCGTCCTGCCCCTGGACACCCACGTCCCCCTCGCGGAGATCGCCGGGGAGGGGTGCGCGGCCCACGAGAGCCTGACCATCCTGCTGGACGGCGAGCGGGTCCTGGATCCGCTGTACCAGAGCCAGGGCGGGCAGCCGGCGGTGGTGCTCGGGTTGACCGAGGCCGACGGCGTCAGCGGGGTGCTCGTCGAGGATCTCGGGGACTACGCTCCGGCCATGAACCACAACCTCGAGGCGTGGCTGAACCGATGGCGCATCGAGGAGGCCACCTACCCGCGCCGTGCGTTGGTGGTCTCCCATCCCCACACGGTGGGCCGGATGATCCTGCCGGGCAAGATCCCCCGGCGCGCCGAGGAGGGGCCGGCGGTGATCGACGAGACGTTGAGGCGTTTGGGCGAGGCCTCCCTGAGCAGCGCCAACCTCGACGACCTGTGCGCGGTGGCGCGCCGGGACAGCAACTGGCCCGTTGCGCCGGTGTGCGATCACCCCCACCACGCCCTCGAGCCGGGCCTCGAACCGCTGGTGTGGGGCGACGGGACCCTCTCCAGCCGGGTCTTCCTCTACACCTACGCCATCGCCCCGGTGGAGGTGGACGAGGTGCCGTTCGCGCCCCAGGAGACGGTGCTGGTCGTGGCGGCGCCCCCGGGCTACCTGGTGTACAGCGTGTGCTCGCACCTGCCCCTGGACCACTCCGAACAGGCCCCGGCGCCGTTCCATGTGGCGTACCGGATCAAGGCGTTGATGGACGCCGGCGAGCTGGAGCCGGGGCCCATCCATACGGTGATCACCGGAACGTGCGGGGTGATGCGGACCTTCGACAAGACCGGCGGGATCACCGAGCAAGGTGTGTTCGATGGAGAGGGCTTCGCGGCCCGGGCGGCGAAGATGCGCGACGACCTGGGCCTCCAGCGGCTGTTCCTGAGCCACTGCGGCCTCAACCGCGCGTTCCAGCATTCGCTGGAGCCGCTCCACGCGGCGTTCGGGGACGACGCGCGGCTGGCCTATCCCGGGGCGTGCATCCCCCTGTCCCCGCCCGTCGTTGCGGCAGAGGCGGGCTCCCCCTGAACTGATAGGGCTCGTGACAAAACAACTCCACGTTTCTGGACGCCGATCCATCCCGCCTGGCTGCGCCGTTCATCGGTCGCAATGGGGAGACATTGCTCCCTCTTCTCGACTTGCCAGCCGGGCGCCTCGACGCCCAGAATTCGCGTACTTGTTCTGTCACGAACCCTTAGGATGGTAGCGCTGCTACCCGAGGGAATCGATCCATGTCCGTAGCGAGGTTCCGACCCTCCTTGACCCTGCGCGAGGCCGCCCACTTCGTCGGCGCCGGCCTGCCGGGCAAACCGACCCTGACGCGGGAGTTCGAGAGGGCGTTCGGCCGCGAGGTGCTGGGCAACCGCACGGTGATCCTGGCGCCCTCCGGCCGCATCGCCCTGTACTGGATCCTCGCCGCCATGGACATGGCGCCCGGCGACGAGGTGATCACTCAGGCGTTCAACTTCACCGCCGTGCCCGCGGCCATCGAGGCGGCCGGCGCGAAGCCGGTGTTCGTGGACGTGGCCAGGGACGGCTTCGGCCCGGATGTCGAGCAGCTGGCGCGTGTGGTGGGGCCGCGCACACGAGCGGTGCTGATCACGCACCTGTACGGCAACCCTGCCGATCTCGGCGGCGTGAGCGCCGTGTGCGAGGACCAGGGGATTCCGCTGATCGAGGACTGCGCCCAGGCGGTGGGGGCGACCTACGAGGGCCGCGCCGTGGGCACGTTCGGGCTGGCGACCTACTTCACCTTCGGCCCCACCAAGAACTTCACCTTGCTCGGCGGCGGGGCCGTGGCCACCGCGGATCCCGATCTGGGTCAGCGGATGGCCGAGCTGGCTCGACAGCACCGCCGCGTGGGGGTGCGCAGCGCCCTGGGTCTGGCCGCCAAGGCCGCGGTCATCGCGGTGGCCACGAGCCCTGTGCCGTTCGAGGTCGCCACGTTCCCGGCGATCCGGTTGCTCAGCGCCGGTGGCGGGGACCCGGTCCACAAGGTGATGGCCGAACCCGACAGCCCGCTTCGGGGCGTCGAGAACTACCGCTCACCGTCCGGCGCGATGGCCGCGGTGGGCCTTGCCCAGCTCAAGAGCTACGAGGAGCTCAACCGGGCGCGGGAGCGCAGCGGATGGGACCTCTACCAGCGCCTGCGCGGCGCGGACGGCATCACCGTCCCCCTGTCGCGCGACGGCAACATCTTCCTGAGCTTCCCGGTACTGCACCCCCGTCGCAAGGAGTTCGCCGCGGCGCTGCGGCGGCGCGGCGTGGACACGGACCTGGGGTTCATGTGCGACTGCGCGTCCCACCCCATGTTCCCCGGCTCCTCGGCCGAATGCCCCGAGGCGCGAAGGGCCGCGGCCGAGATCGTTCACCTGCCGGTCCACCCCTACCTGTCCGAACGGGGCCGCGACCGCATCGTCGATGCCGTGGTGGAGGCCGCCGGGGTTGGGGGCTGAGCGCCCTCGGCGAGGCCCTGTGTGGACCCTCGCCGCGGTTCTCGCCCTGGTCCTGGCGGGGCCGGCGTCCGCGGCAGAGGGGCTTCCTCGCGACCTCGATCTCTCCCCCGTCGTCCGCGGTGGCTTCGGCGGCGGGGAGACCCGTGCCGACTGTGGCGAGCTGCTCCATCACCCGGTGATCCTGGTCCACGGTGACGCGCAGGGCCCCGAATCCTGGCTCGCGGGAGAGGACGGCGGAGTGGTCGGCGCGCTGGAGAACGCGGGCTTCGGCCCGTGCGAGATCTGGGCGCTGCAGGTGGGGGAGTCGGGCGTCCCCCTGCGCTCCCTCGAGGAGCTCACCGACGACGTCAAGGAGTTCGTCCACGCGGTGCTCGCCTACACCGGCGCCCCGCGGGTGCAGGTGATCGCAGAGGGCGCGGGCGCCGTGCTGGTCCACGCCAGCTTGCGAAAGTACGCCCTGCACGACCTGGTCCACACCGTGGTGTATCTCGACGCGCCGTTCGGCGGGCTCGCCGGGTGCGACGACGAGCGCTGCTTCGCCGGCGAGGTGCGGTGCTGCGCGCTGCGGGCCGGTTCCGGCTTCCTCCACCGGACCCTGCTGCCGCTCGAGAGCCCCGGGGGCCTGTCCGCGGTACCGGATCAGGGGCGCAGCGGTCATCTGAGCTACCTCGTGTTCGGCTCCACCGAGGCGGTCGACCTCGCCGCGCGATCCGCGGACCGTGGGTCGTGGATGCTCGATGGCGCGTGGAACCTCTCCTTCCCGGAGCTGTCCGAGCGTCCGCTCCACCGGGTGCCCGGGGCGTGGTCCGTGGTCCTGCGCGCCCTGTCGGACCCGGCCGTGGCCTGCACCCGGGATCGGGACGCCGACGGCGACGGATTCTGCGCCGTACGAACCGGCGGCAACGACTGCGACGACTCCGATCCCGGCGTTCACCCCGGCGCCATCGAGATCGAGGCTGACGGTGTCGATCAGGACTGCAACCGACACGACCTGGACCGCCGCTTCGTCGGCTGGAAGTGCGAGCGGCCGATGGAGGACGTGGGCGGACCGCCACTCGAAGTGGAGACCGCCGAGCTGCCGCCGCCGCGCCGGGACAGCCTCTACGTCGTCACCGTGGGAGTGCTCCTGCTGCTGGCGCTGGCCGTGCCGGTGGGTGTGGTCGCGTTTCTGCGGGTGCGTCTCCGCTCCTGAATCACGGTCCGGAAGCTCAGTCGTCGAATCGGTAGTCGAGCTTGGCGCCGATCTCGTTGAGCAGGTCGATGTCGTAGTTGGGCTGGAGCAGGGTCAGGGCCTCGTCGCGGCTCATCAGGTTCTGGCGGATCATCTTGCTCATCTCCACGTGGTAGTGGGAGTAGCCGTAGAACCGCATCGAGTTGTGCACCGCGAGGAAGTTGAGGTAGCAGTTGGTCGACTGCCGCGGGTAGGAGTGCTCGGGGAACTCCCAGCCCACCTCCTTCTTGAGCATGTCCACGTACTCCTCGGGATCGGTGGGCAAGAACCAGTGGGGGGAGAGCACGGTGGTCTTGAAGCGCTTCTTCGCCCGCTTCAGCACCTCCTCCATGGAGGAGGGGAAGTCCTTGTACTTGGGCTCACGGCGGATACGAGCGAGGAACTCGACCGTGGCCTCGCCCATGCGGTGGAACTCGGGCGCAGACGTATTGCAGGCGCACTTGGACATCACGCCCTCGGTCGTGGATTGGCCCTTGGTCCAGCCCGCGACGATCAGCGGGATGCGCCACTGCGCGGCGATCTTGAAGGTGGTGTCCATGTACCAGATCGAGCACAGGTGGCAGATCACGGCCTGGGACTCGCTGTGCAGCAGCTCACGGACCATGTCGTGGATGAAGGTCGAGCGGTACTGGAGGTAGGAGACGTCGAGCACCTCGACCGCGCGCTTGACGTTGTCCATGGCGTCAGGGGTCTCGAAGCCGTGGTCGAAGGTGAACGCCAGCGGGTTCATCTTGTATCGGCGCTTCATGTACACCAGCGCGGACGTGCTGTCCTTGCCACCGCTGCACATCACCAGGCAGTCGTACTCCCCCTTGCCGCGGTGCTTCTTGAGCATCCGGTAGAAGTCGGTCTCCAGCGGCGGGGGCGCGCCCCGGCCCGCTGCCATCATCCGGTCGTGGTCGCGGCAGACGTTGCACACGCCCTCGCTGTCCAGGGTGATGTCCGGTGGCCTGTGCGGCAGCACGCAGCGGCTGCACAGGGGGTGCTGCTCATACATCGGGTCCCCTCCTAACCAGCAGAGTCCATTGATCGCCCGCGCGCCGAATGTCGAGCACCTCGTGGCCCTCCTGTTTCAGGGTCACGGGAACGTTCTCGTAGGCCTCACCGTCATCGATCAACAGCCGCAGCAGCTCGCCCGGGTCCATCCACTCCAGGCGCATGATCGCCTGGCTGGAGTTGCGGGGACACGCCACATCCGTCAGATCGAGCATCTCGTCGGCGTCGGTGGGGTTCTTCGTGGCCATCATCAGACGATAGGAAGCGGCGCCCGTGGGTGCAAGGCGTTCACCGAGGCCAGGGCTCGATGAGCACGGGGACGAGCAGCTCGGCGATCAATCGTGCCCCTTCGGCGTTGGGGTGTGAGCCGTCGAAGGCCAGCGCCATGTCCACGGGCTTGCGGTCGAGGTAGGCGTACACCTCGTCGGAGACGAACTGGTATCGATCGGGATCGACCTGGACGGTGAGCAGGTTCTCGGGTGAGCCGTCCACGTATCGGATCAGCGTCTGCTCGGTGGCCTGGGTGTGGAGCACCACGCCGTCGGTCATCTCGCGCTCGCGAAAGGCCTGCTCCAGGTCCACGAGCGGGACTCGATGCGTCTGCGCCGCGCGGCGCACCTCCTCGGTGAGTTCGAACACGTCGGGGAAGGGGAAGAAGCTGTTGGCGGGGGGCACCATCAGCACGACCCGGGCGCCCGCGCCCCGGCAGAGGCGAATCATCTCGGCCAGATTCGAGGTGAGCCCCTCCACCATCTGCTGGTGCCGATCGTCGGGCAGCTTCAACCGGAGCTGGTCCGGGAAGGTGTGCTCGGGCACCGCGACCGTGTCGTTGACTCCCACGCAGATGACCACGATGGCCGGGTTCAGCGGCAGGAACTCGTGCTCCAGGTGGTACAGCGCCTTGTGGCTGTCGGCGCCATGGAAACCGCCGTTGATCACCTGGTACTGACCGTGGGATTGGAGCAGGCGTTCCAGGGTGGCCGGGTAGGTCTCGTGATCGGCGACTCCGTACCCGAACGTGATCGAATCCCCGACGGTCACCACCCGTGTGACGCCGGGCGGGGGCACGAGCGAATACTCCTCGACGCCCCGGTTGCCCACGGAGTTCGTGGAGCAGCGGTGCTCGATCCGCTTGGTGATGCGGCTGGCGTACTCCGCCTCGTCCCCCCTGAACGGCAGGGGGTGCGGCCGACCCGGGATGACGCACCTCGCGTCCCTGAGATCCGGCTTCACCTGCGGCCAGCCCTGGCTGTTGATGTAGAAGATCGGGTCCGAGATGAGGGGCCCCGCCGATGGCTGCGGTACGAGCCACGCGTACAGGGCGTAGGCGACCACGACGCTCGCGACGACGAGCAGCGACCACTGGACGAGGCGTCGGAGGGGGTTGACCGGGGTAGGCTGCGCGCTGCGTGTGTCCGGCACTGCAAGGAACCTCTTCGTCGCCAGCATAGCATGTGTGTATCCTGAATCGACGTGTAGGTCTGGAGGTGGACATGGACAAGACGGAGTACGAGCTGAGTATCGACCAGCGGAAGCTCATGTGGGCCGCCATCGGCCTTCTCGCGGTCCTGTGGGTGATCCTGGGGATCGGGCTGCTCGGATTGCGGGCGCGCGTGCACGAGCTGGCCATGGTGGGGGGGCCGGGCTACGTGGCGAGCTACGGCAACGCGATCGGCGCCACCGTGGACAATCGTCCGAGCGACCCCTACAGTCCGTATCCAGTCCAGGACGAGGCCGGTGGACCGGCGAACGACGGCATGGTTCCCCCGATGGAGCCGATCCCGGACGGCGAGAACCCCGATATCACGGCGCCGCCGCCTGCCCCATGAACCTCTGTCTCCCCGCTGCCCTGACCGGTAGCCCTTTGATGTCGTCGGAGATCCACGATCTGTCCCGGGCTTGCACGCGACCATGACGAGATTTCACAGTTCACCTTGGAAGCCCGTCCGGATTCCCCTCAAGAGGGTGTGCTGGATCGGAGGTGGTGCGCTCGCGGTGGCCGCGGTGGCCGCGTTGGTGTGGGCCGCGATGGGATACCCCCTCGTGTTCCAGGGGGAGAAGCAGTCTTGGGATCCGCCGGGCCCGGGGATGCTGATCCCGGTACAGATCGCGGGCCTGCGCAGCGCCAGGTGCATCCTCCCCGACATCCCCCACCTGGTGGCCGAGGGCGGGTACATTCCGCCCAGCCGCCGGACCCGAGCGTTCCACTACTCCACGAACTCGCTGACCTACCGCGGAGTCCGTGAGTACGAGCTCGCGAAGCGACCGGGCGTCTTCAGGGTGCTGGTCTTCGGGACCGGGGTCACCTACGGCATCGGAGTGGACGACGAGGACGTGTATTCCGAGATCCTCGAGCGCAAGCTCAACCGCAAGGGGAGGCAGACGTACGAGGTGTACAACCTGGCCTTGCCGTGCTCCACGACCGACCTCGGCGTCAACGAGCTACGGCGAGCCACCCATGAGTTCGAGTACGACTTCGTGATCTTCTGCTACGGCGTCAACGATGGCCTGACGATGTTCGGGAAGTCGCCGGACTACTACGCCGAGACGTTGCGGTCGCTGGTTCGCCTGAAGAAGACCCAGCGGATTCCGATGGTGGTGGCCATCGAACCGAGGGGCACGTTCTACCCCTGGTCCTACGAGGAGTACCGGGGACACTTCGACGCCATCGTCGGCGCCGATCCCGAGATGGACGTGATCGACTTCCCGGCCATCCTGGACGAGGTCGAGAAGCACCACGGACTGCGGCTGGTCCGGGAGGGCGGCTCCCAGAAGGTGATCGAGTACCTGTGGGGACACCCTCGCACCCTGTTCGAGGTCCCCTACGAGCCAGGGGAGCACCAGCAGGCCGTATCCCCAGACGTCTACGAGTTCCTGGATACCCACCGGGTGAACCAGGCGACCCTCGTGGATGGGGTTCATCTCAACGTGGAGGGGATGCAGGTCGTCGCGGACGAGCTGTTCTCCTACCTGTCGGACCAGGGAGTCGTACGATGAACGCAAAGCCGCGCCCGCGCTCGCGCAAGCTCATCGAGGCCGCGCTGATGCTCGCAATCGTCGTCGTCATCGCGCTCATCGTCGTGCGAGTCGTTCGCTTTGCCGGTACGGGGGAGGCCGTGTCCGCCATGGGGGTGGACTACTCGGAGCCGAATCTGCGGGGACTGCGCGTGCGGGTTCCGGGCCGACCGCACTTCATCCCGGACTACATCGAGGCACCGGAATCCATCGGCCGCTGGGTGACGTTCTCGCTCGACACCAACTCCAGGGGACTGCGGGGCCCGGAGTTCGAGGACCCGAAGCCCGACGGCACGTACCGGGTGATCTGCGCCGGGGAGTGCGTGACCTTCGGCATCGGCGTGGAGGGGAAGCAGACGTACCCGCACATTCTGGGCAAGCTGCTGGACCGCACCTACCCGGATCGCGGCGTCGAGGTGCTCAACGGCGGCAAGCCGGCTTCCCACGACCAGATCGCGGACCGTGTAGAGCAGGAATTCGTTCACTACTCCCCCGATCTCGTCGTGTTCGGTCCCGGGGCCAACACGGTGTTCCTGCCCTCGCACGTGGGCTTCGGTCCGACTCGCGTCGAGCTGTCCGAGGAGGAGTACGCGCAGGAGATGCTCTCGTTCCGCGGGTCGGTGACCAGGGTCGTGGACCTGGCGCGGAGCCACGGCTTCGAGCTCGTGTTCGTGACCCCGACGGTGAACTCGTTCTTCTACCCGGACGGTCTCCGGTGGTCGGACGAGCTCGTCTCCATCGGAGAGGAGTTCGGTGTCCCGACGGTCGACACCTCCGAGCTCTTCGGGCGTGTCGAGCGAGAGCGCGGGCTGGTGCTCGAGACCGTGCAGGGGAACCAGCGGCTGGTGGGCGGTGACGGCGGCGAGGGTCGCGTGCTTCTCGAGGTGCCGTTCGACGACGCAGGCAATACCCGATACGTGATGCCGGAGATCTACGCCTACCTCGACGAGCACCCTCGGGTCGCCCCTGCGTTGAGCATCGACGAGAACCACCCCAACCCCGACGGGCACGCGTTGATCGCCGAGGCCATCCACGACGCGATCGTGGACACGGGGTGGCTCGGATCAGCCGGACGGTGACGGCTCCCCGCGCTTGTCCACGAGGAACCTACCCATCACGAGGCAATCCATGTCGGAACTCTGGAAGGTGCTCAACGCATCGCCGGGAGTGCAGACGATGGGCTCCTGGACGTTGAACGAGGTGTTGATGACCATGGGCACCTCCGTGAGTCGCTCGAAGGCCTCGATCACCCCGCGATAGAACGGCGGCTGCCCGGACCGATCGACGGTCTGGATGCGGCAGGTCCCGTCCACGTGGATCGCCGACGGGATCTTCTCAGCCTGTTCGTCCCTCGCGCGACCGATCAGCAACATGTACGGGCTCGGGTGGTCCAGCTCGAACCAGCTCGAGGCTGCCTCCTCCAGCACGGAGATGCCGTAGGGCCTGAACGGCTCGCGGTGCTTGATCCGGTTGTTGATGTCGTCCTTCATCTCTGCGCGCCGAGGATCGGCCAGGATGCTGCGCGCGCCGAGGGCGCGAGGGCCGAACTCCATGCCGCCCTGGAACCAGGCCACGATCCGACCGTCGGCGATTCTCGCGGCCACGGCCTCGCACAGCTCGGCCTCCTCCAGCTCCTGGTGCTCCAGGCCAGCGATATCGAGCGCGCGGCGGAGCTGGCGCTCGTCGTACGCGGGGCCGAGGTAGGCGTGTTGCAGGGGGCGGGCGCGTTCGCCGGTCCCCATCTCGTGATGGACCCACAACGCAGCCCCGGCGGCCGCGCCGGCGTCGCCCGGGGCTGGGAGTATGAAGAGCTCCTCGAAGGGCGTGTCCTGGAGGATCTGGGTGTTGGCCACCACGTTGAGGAAGACGCCCCCTCCGGCACACAGCTTTCGCTTGCCAGTCTGCTCGTGCACGTGTCGCGCCATCTGGACGAGGACCCGTTCGGTCAGGGCCTGCAAGCTGGCCGCGATGTCCAGGTGCCGCTTCTCCAGCGGCTCGTCCTCACCGCGTGGTTCGCCGAAGAGGGAGACGAACCTGCGTCCGTACATCCTCGTGCCGCGGTTGAGGGTGAAGTAGCGGGGATCCAGGCCGAAGCTGCCGTCAGGACGAATATCGACGCACTGCTCGAAGTGGTCGACGAAGCCGGGCTCGCCCAGTGCGGCCAGGGCCATGACCTTTCCTTCGCCGGAGAACACCCTGAAACCCAGGTAGGTGCAGACGATGGAGTACAGCAGTCCCAGCGAGTTCGGATATCGCAGCTCCCGCTCGATGTGGATGTGGGTGCCCTCCGCGTATCCCCAGCTAGCGCTGGCCCATTCGCCGATGCCGTCGACGGTGAGCACCCCGGCCTCCTCGAACGGGGAGCCGTAGTAGCTCGCCGCCGCGTGGGACATGTGGTGCTTGACGAAGTAGACGGGACCTTCGTAGCCCAGCTGCTCGCGGAAGGTCAGGGGGAGCGAGAGACGGTCCTCGAGCCAGCTCGGCATCATGGCGGCGAAGTTCGGGTAGGACAACGGCCACGACGCGACGTGCCCGAGCAGCACACGACTCAGCTTCAGGAACGGCTTCTCGTGGAAGGCGATGGCGTCGATGTCCAGCGGGCTCAGATCGGCCCGCTGGAGGCAGTCGTTGATGGCCTGGATCGGGAAGCCGGGGGAGTACTTCTGCCGGTCGAAGCGCTCCTCTTGCGAGGCCGACACGAGTTCGCCGTCTTTCACGACGGCAGCGGCCGAGTCGTGGTAGTGGCAGGAGACCCCGAGGATGTTGCGCAGCGCCGCCATGATGGATGTCCGCCGGGGGAATCAGATCCCTGCGTAGATGAAGGTGACCACGGCCAGGGGAGTGACCTGGTAGACCACGAGGGCCAGGATTCCCAGGAACAACAACACGAAGATCAGCAGCCACATGCGTTCGGTCCGCACCAGGTAGATCATCTCTCGAAAGATGTAGATGAGCTTCCTCAACAGAGAGCCCTCCAGGTCCCTCAGGATTGCCGAACGGCGCGCTCCGGATCGGCTTCGTATCCGCTGGCCGGCTCCCAGTACGACTCCCTGCCCACGCGCGGCCACCGCGACAGTTTGCGCTGGAACAGCAGGGCCAGGACGAACGTGAAGCCGATGACCACGTAGTAGCCGATGAACAGCGAGACGGCCATGACCACCCGTTGCACGAACCGGATGACGGCCGTGACCAGGGTTCGAACGGCGCTCACGAAACGTCGGAACATCACATCTCCGCCCACCCGCTCCATGATCGCGTCGACCCGTGAGGTGCGCAAGCGCGTTGGGCTCATCGAGCACCGCCGACAGCCCTGGCGAACGTGGCTACCCCACAGTGGAGACTACGCGGTATGGTGGAATGCCATTGGATCGGATCGGGGGAGACGATGCGATCGTTCAGAGGGTGGACAGGATGGGGCTCGTTCCCGGGGTGGGCGTTGCTGGTGGCGGCGACCCTCCCGGTCAGCTCCCTCCCGGTCTCGTACACGCTGACCTGCACGATGGGGGCGCCCGTGCCGGCGTCCGGGATCGATCTCGTGATCGAGACGCTCCACAGTCACTGACCCCACCAGGGTACGGCGGAGTCGAGGGGAGAGGTAGGCGAGGACATGGGCGACGCGACCACGCATCGGTCGAGGCTCATCCGGGAGCGGCTCGCCGCCCTCGCCTGTGGGATCGTCGTCGCGTTCATACTGCTCGAGGTCCTCCTCCGCCTGGGTGGGTGGGCATTCCACGCCCAGCACCAGCGACGAGCCGTTCGCGCGATGCAGCGGGAAGGCTCCATCGACATCCTGTGCATCGGTGAATCCACGACGGCCATGGGGGGGGACGGCTCCTACCCGGCTCAGCTCGAGCGGATCCTCAACGAGCGATCGGGGAGCAGCACCTTCCGCGTGGTCAACGGGGGCGTCCCTGGTGTGGACAGCTCGGTGCTGATCGCCCGGCTGGACGAGGCCCTCCGCAGCTACGAGCCCGATATCGTCGTGGCGATGATGGGCGCGAACGACGACCACAACTCCAGGACCGGCGCGTTGCCCCTCGACGAACTCCCCGCCGCGCAGAGGACAGGCCTCCCCTACAGCCTCAAGACCTACAAGCTCGTGCGTCAGCTCCACCACGATCTGGTGGTGGGTCCGGCGACACAGGACACGACGCGGCGCACTCCGCTCACCCTGCAGGAGCGGGTGTCACGACCCTCGTGCGATCCCGAGCAAGGGGACGGGGAATCGAAGGAGAGCTGCCCCGGCATCTCTCGAGCCTGGGACCACTTCACCGCGGGTGAGTTCCAGGACGCGGAGGCTCGATTCGCGGAGCTGCGCGCGCAGTTCCCGGACGATCCCGCGGTGCTCCTCGAGGCCGCGGTGTACGAGAAGCGGCGGGGACGCCTTCGCGAGGCGGAAAAGGCCCTGGCGCGGGCCAGCGAGCTGGATCCCAGCTCCCCGGAGATCCTCCTGGAGATCGCAGATGTCGGCGTACGCGACCAGCTCGGCCATCCCCACGAGATCGATCGGTTGCGCGACATCCTGCCCCTGATCCCGGACGATCCGCGGCCACACCTGCTGATGGCCCGACACTTGCGCGCGGACGAGAGGCTCGAGGCGCTGCTGGTCGCGCTGGAGCTGGAGCCCGATCTGGAACAGACGCGTGTGCAGGTGGCGGCGACCTACCGCGAGCTCGGCAGGTCGGAACTGGCCGAGGAGCACCTGCTCGAAGCCCTGCGCCGGCGCGATCCGGCCGAACCCGCCTGCATGGCCTGCGTGTTCCTGTTCGCCGGCGAACTGCCGGCGGCGCGGTTGGAGGAGCTCGACGCGCTCGTCGCGCTCCACCTGGACGCACGCTCCGAGGACGACATCGTCCTCGCGATGTGCGCGGACTACTACAGGAAGCGGGGGTTTCTGGACCACGCCGCGGAGCTCGACGAGAAGGCGGCTCGGCTGCGGGAGAGCACCGTCCACCCGATGCTGCGGGACAACTACCACCTCCTGTGGGAGGAGCTGAGCGCGCGCGGCATCCACCTCGTCGCCGTCCAGTATCCGCGACTGCCGGTCGCCCCCCTGGAGCAGCTCTTCGCGTCGGAACCCGGACCGATCATCGTCGACAACCGCGCCGTGTTCTCACGCGCTCTCGAGCAGCATGCCTACTCGGAGCTGTTCATCGATCGAGGGTACGGGACCTTCGGCCATGCGACGGCACTGGGAAACCAGCTCATCGCCGAGAACATCGCCGCGGCGATTCTCGGAGATCTGGGGTTGCGCTGACCCGGCCGTAATCGGTCCGATCCCACCAGGGTTGCTCGAGACCCATGGCCGTTCGCGGAGGGGAGGCCTATAGTACTCGCGCACCAGGAGATGTCGTGAAACGAGAGCCCCCCCGCCCGCAACGGAAGTGGCCCCTCAAGCTGGGGATGGGGCTCGCCGTGAGCGCCGCGATCCTGCTGGCGGTCGAGGGCCTGCTCCGGCTGCTCCTCGGAGCGCCGCCCCATCCGATCATGGTCCGCAGCATGATCGGCGACTACGAGTCCTACTTCACCGTGGAACAGGGGTGGGTCCACACCCGCTACCAGGAGAGCGAGCGCGAAGGCCCGTGCCAGCCCTTCGAGGAGGCGACGGCCGAGCCGCGCATCGCCGTCCTGGGAGGATCGAGCTTGCGCGTCAACGCCGAGGTGCCCGCCTCAGGCCGATTCTCCGATCTGATCGCCGCACGCACGGGCGTGGAGACCCTCAACCTGGGGTGCAGCGGCGCCGACACCCACGATCTGGAGAGGGTGCTCGAGCAGCTGCTGAGCTGGCCCATGACGCTGGTGGTCCTGTACACGGGCCACTGTGACGTGGGCAACGCGTTCATGCTGCAGCGGTACGCGTCCCTGAGTGACCGCACCGCGGCCCGGCTCCAGCCGCTGCTGGAGGGCACCCAGCTGTTCGTCCAGTACCGCAGAGTGCTGGCCCCGATCAGCCGCAGCGAATTGCCCGGTACCCAGCACGAGGGGCTGCTCCCCGGTGAAATCGCGGCGCTCGAACATGCCTTCGAGCGGAACCTTCGCCAGATGATCACCCTGTGCAAGGTCCGCGACGTGCCCCTGGTGATGTGCGTCCCGGCCAGCAATCTGATCGTGCCGGTGCCCGAGAGCGACTCCGAGCCGTATCAGCAGGCCCGCAGGACCTGGGAGGAGGGCATGGCGTTGCTGGCCACCGATCCCGAGCGCGCGGCCCAGCTCCTCGAGGACGCACGGGACAGCTCGGCGGGCCAGTACCGCGCCACGACGGCCGTGGAGGAGAGCATCCGCCGGCTGGCCCGTGAGGAGGACGTGACGCTGGTGGATGCGCGCCGCGACCTGCCCACTGGCGCCAGCGGCGTGGTGCCGGATCCCGGGCTCTTCATCGCGGACGGACTCCACCTCTCGTCAGCCGGGCACCGAGCCCTGACCGATCTGCTGGTGCCGGAGATCCTGGCTGTGCTCCACCCGGGCACGGCTTCCGCAGCCGAGGTACGACCCGCGGGTGGTACGGACTGACCTGGCTCGAGGGAATTCGCGGAGAGGACGGGGCCGTCGCTGCGCCCGCCGATACCGTCAGGGGGTCGGCGGCTTGGGCTCGTCCAGCAACCCGGCCGGCTTGGTCGGGGCGGGGAGGTCCTGTCCCGCCTTCGAGTACGCGTAGGGGAAGCCGGCGAGGGGCTCGTTCCCGAGCACGATCGAGATGCCCTCGATGGAGTCCTTCGCGATGACGATCGGCTCCGGGGTCTGTCCGACGGGATCGCCCTTGGTGGGGCCGTCGCCCTTCGCGTCGAGGTGGGCCACCAGGTGAACCTCGCCGAGGTTGCGGGGCACGACCGCGGAGAAGGCTCCCGGGCCGCCGCACACCAGGAAGTACTCGGTCGTGAAGAAGCCTTCCTCCGCGGTGACCCAGAAGTCCATGAGGATGTTGCCCGACGCATCCCCCGAGTGCTCGATGGTGCCACTGAGCGTGACGGATTCCCCCTCCACGATGGGGTGCTTCTCCGTGGCCACGGACGTCGGCGAGCAGCTCCCGGGGGTGATGGGAACTGGATTGGCGGCTACCGCCTCGCCTCCCTCGACGGGGGCCGGCAATACCTCGCCCGGGGAACCTCCAGACGCCGGGGCGGCATCCGAGGCCGGGGCAGACAGGCAGGCGGCCAGGGCCACGGGGACCGTCAACGTCGCGAACATGCACAGTAGGTGTCTCATGGGGTGCCTCCACACGGTGGGAACATTGGACGAGGATACCGGGAGCGCAGGTCGCGGACAAGCTCCGAGGGCGGGAGACCTCGGGGGCGGGCGGCGCTGGGTCAGGCTCGCCGTAGCGCCCGGATCACGAACAACACCAGCAGCGCCAGCGTGAGGGGCGAGCCGGGGGTCGAGGGCTCGGCGGAGCAAGAGCAGTCTTCGCCTTCGGGCAAGGTGTCGTCGTCGTCGTCGCTCGGGGTCGTGTCGTCGTCGTCTCCCGGGGTCGCGTCGTCGTCGTCCCCCGGGGTCGCGTCGTCGTCGTCCCCGGCCGAGTCGTCGTCGTCTCCCGGGGTCGCGTCGTCGTCGTCCCCGGCCGAGTCGTCGTCGTCTCCGGGCGTCGCGTCGTCGTCGTCGTCGTCTCCCGGGGTCGCGTCGTCGTCGTCTCCCGGGGTCGCGTCGTCATCGTCGTCGTCGCCCTGGGTCGTGTCGTCGTCGTCGTCGTCGCCCTGGGTCGTGTCGTCGTCGTCGTCGCCCTGGGTCGTGTCGTCGTCGTCGTCACCCTGGGTCGTGTCGTCGTCGTCGTCGTCGCCGACCGTGTCGTCGTCGTCTCCGA
>CAYRNR010000026.1:0-71642 GCA_964425605.1 uncultured Rickettsiales bacterium
TGGGGTTGACGCCCGCGGCGACCAGCTTGACGCCCTCGCGGTAGATGGCCTGGGCCAGCACGGTGGCCGTGGTGGTGCCGTCACCGGCCACGTCGGAGGTCTTGGAGGCGACCTCCTTGACCATCTGCGCGCCCATGTTCTCGAACTTGTCCTCGAGCTCGATCTCCTTGGCGACGGTGACGCCGTCCTTGGTGACCGTGGGGGAGCCCCAGCTCTTCTCGAGCACGGCGTTGCGGCCCTTGGGGCCCATGGTGACCTTCACCGCGTCGGCGAGGACGTTGACGCCCTTGAGGATCTCGCGGCGAGCGGTCTCGTGAAAGTGGATTTCTTTGGCTGCCATTGCCTTGTCTCCTACGCGCTTGTCAGTGCTCGATGATGGCCAGGATCTCGTCGGCGCGGATGATCAGGTGATCGTCGCCGTCGAGCTTGATCTCGTCGCCCGAATACTTGGCGAAGAGGATGCGGTTCCCGATCTGGACCGGGGGGGCCATCCGCTCGCCGCTGTCCAGGAGCCGTCCATCGCCCACCGCGATGACCTCTGCCTCCTGGGGCTTCTCCTTGGCCGTCTCGGGGATGATGATCCCGCCGGCCGACTTGGTCTCGCTCTCGACCCTCTTGACCAGGATGCGGTCGCCAATCGGTTTCAGCTTCATGTCCAACCTCCTTGGTTCCTTGTCGCCGGAGCCGCCCCGCTGGCACGCCCCGGGAGTGTTTGCAGGGAGTGGAAATAATCACGGCCGAAACCCTGTCAAGCCCAGCGCGCGATTCAACACCCACGTTGTGCGCGGTCACGCGCGCGTGAGCCGACAAACGGGTTGCGTCGGCCACATTCCCCCTTTTCTTGACAGCCATTGGGGGGTGATTAGGTTTGCCCCAGCGAACGGCCGGGAGGCCGCCAGACGCCCCACAGAGAGCCCCTGAAAGGGCCAGGGCGGTAGGAGAGACGAGACATGGGCAAGATCATCGGCATCGATCTGGGTACGACCAACTCCGTAGTCGCCATCATGGACGGCGACCAGCCCAAGATCCTGACCAACGAAGAGGGCGGCCGCACCACCCCGTCGGTGGTGGCATTCGCCAAGGACGGTGAGCGGCTCGTGGGCCAGACCGCCCGCAACCAGGCCGTCACCAACCCCGAGAAGACCATCGCCTCGATCAAGCGGTTCATGGGCCAGAAGCTCAACGACATCCCCGAAGAGATCGATCGCGTGCCCTTCAAGGTGGTCACCAACTCCAGCGGCGACGCCGTGGTGGACATCGACGGCAAGAAGTACACACCGCCGGAGATCTCGGCGATGGTGCTGCAGAAGCTCAAGCGCGCCGCCGAGTCCTACCTGGGCCAGAAGATCGAGGCCGCGGTCATCACCGTGCCCGCGTACTTCAACGACGCGCAGCGCCAGGCCACCAAGGACGCCGGCACCATCGCGGGCCTCGAGGTCAAGCGCATCATCAACGAGCCCACCGCCGCGGCCCTGGCCTACGGCGCGGACAAGAAGGACAGCGAGCTGATCGCCGTGTACGACTTCGGCGGCGGCACCTTCGACATCTCCATCCTCGAGGTCGGCGACAACGTGGTGGAGGTGCTGTCCACCTCCGGCGACACCCACCTGGGCGGCGACGACATCGACCAGCGGCTCATCGAGTGGCTCATCGCCGAGTTCAAGAAGGACTCCGGCATCGACGTCAGCAGCGACCGCATGGTCCTGCAGCGCCTCAAGGAGGCCGCCGAGAAGGCCAAGATCCAGCTGTCCACGGCCCAGGAGGCGGAGATCAACCTGCCGTTCCTGACCGCGGACGCCTCGGGCCCCAAGCACCTGCAGATCAAGCTCGCGCGGGCCAAGTTCGAGCAGATGATCGACGACATCGTCACGCGCACCATCGGCCCGTGCCGCGCCGCGCTCAAGGACGCCGGCAAGAAGGCCAGCGAGATCAACGAGGTGCTGCTGGTCGGCGGCTCGACCCGCATCCCCAAGGTGCGAAAGGCCGTCGAGGAGTTCTTCGGCAAGGCCCCCAACCAGTCGGTCAACCCCGACGAGGTGGTCGCCATGGGCGCCGCCATGCAGGGCGGCGTGCTGTCGGGCGAGGTCACCGACGTGCTGCTGCTCGACGTGACGCCCCTGAGCCTCGGCATCGAGACCCTCGGCGGCGTGATGACCGCCCTGGTGGAGCGCAACACGACCATCCCGGTGGAGAAGTCCGAGATCTTCTCCACGGCCAGCGACTCCCAGACCGCGGTGGACATCCACGTGCTCCAGGGCGAGCGCCCCATGTCCAAGGACAACATGACGCTGGGCCGCTTCCAGCTGGTGGGCCTCCCGGCTGCGCCTCGCGGCGTGCCGCAGATCGAGGTCAAGTTCGAGATCGACGCCAACGGCATCGTCAACGTCTCGGCCACGGACAAGGCCACCGGCAAGGAGCAGCGCATCACCATCACCGCCAGCTCCGGCCTGTCCAAGGACGACGTGGAGAAGATGGTCAACGAGGCCTCGGAGCACGAGGCGGAGGACGCCGCGCACCGCGAGGCCGTCGAGGCGCGCAACCACCTCGACAACATGGTCTACGGCGCCGAGAAGCAGCTCGAGGAGCACGGCGACAAGGTCCCGGACGACGCCAAGGGCCGCATCAACGAGGCCCTCGACGAGGCCAAGAAAGCCCTCGAGGAGGAGGGCGCCGACCTCAAGGCAGCGTCGGAGAAGCTCGAGAAGAGCCTGCACGAGCTCGCCGCGGCCATGTACCAGTCGGCCGGCGCCGCGGGCGCCGATCCCTCCATGGGTGCGGACATGGGCGCCGGAATGGGCGCCGGAATGGGCGCCGGAATGGGTCCGGACATCAACATGGGCATGGGCGGGGACGCCCAGGCCGCCGACGGCGACAACGGCGCCGGCGACGTGATCGACGCCGAGTACGAAGAGACGAACTGATCCTCTGAATCCCATCCGGCGGCCGGTCCGCGAGGGTCGGCCGCCGTGGTGCGTTCTACGGCGAGCCGTACGAGGACCCGATGGCCGACAAACGCGACTACTACGAGGTGCTCGGGCTGGAGAAATCCGCGGCCGCTGCGGAGATCAAGAAGGCCTACCGCAAGTCGGCGCTCAAGTACCACCCCGACCGAAACCCCGACAACCCGGCCGCGGAGGAGAAGTTCAAGGAGGCCTCCGAGGCCTACGAGGTCCTCTCCGACGAACGCAAGCGCGGCCTGTACGACCAGTACGGCCACTCCGGGCTGTCCAACGCGGGGTACCAGGGGTTCTCGGGCGTCGAGGACATCTTCTCGTCCTTCGGCGACATCTTCTCCGATCTGTTCGGCTTCGGCGGCTTCGGCGGCTTCGGCGGCGGCGGTCGCCGCGGCGGTCCCACCCGCGGCCGGCACATCGAGCAGATCATGCAGATCTCGTTCAAGGAGGCCGCCTTCGGCGTCACCCGCGAGGTCGACGTCCACCGCGAGGAGCTCTGCCCGGCCTGCGACGGCAGCGGCGCAGCCGCCGGCACCGGCCCCACCACCTGCTCCACCTGTGGCGGCGTCGGTGAGGTGATCCACCGCCAGGGTGGCCTGCTCCAGATCCGCACCACCTGCCCCGCCTGCCGCGGCGCCGGCTCCAAGATCGAGACGCCGTGCGACGAATGCCACGGTTCCGGCCGCGTGCCCGAGGCCGTCAAGGTCAAGGTCGAGGTCCCCGCCGGCGTGGAGCGCGGCATGCGCATCCGCTTCGCCGGCAAGGGCCTGCCCGGTGGCGGCGGCGGCCCCCCCGGCGACCTGTACATGGTCCTCGACGTGGCCGGCCACGAGCTGTTCGACCGCCAGGGCAACGACGTCACCTGCCAGATCGAGGTGGGCTTCGCCCAGGCCGCCCTCGGCGCCGAGGTGGAGGTCCCCACCCTCGACGGTTCTCGGGTCCTCGAGGTCCCGGCCGGCACCCAGTACGGCGACGTCCTGCGCTTCCGCAGCGAGGGTATCCCCCGTCTGCGCGGCGGCGGCCGCGGCGATCAGCTGATGCAGATCCTCGTCAAGGTCCCCGAGCACCTGACGACCCGCCAGCGCGAGCTGCTCGAGGAGTTCGCCGAGATCGAGGGGTCCGAGGTGAGGCGGGGCAAGGGCGGGGCGTTCAAGTCGCTGTTCGACAAGCTCAAGGCTTGATCCCGCAGGGAATACCCCTCCCCCATTTTGCGTTCTTCCCTTTCCTCGTGCACCCTTGCGCGTCGTGCGCGGTGATCTAGATTTGGCCGCGCGCGTGGGAGATGACGATGAGCGACGACAGACTCGCCAAGATCGAAGAGGCCGTGAAAGCCCGGTACGGGTTCGTCGCAGCCCTCAAGCAGGAGCTGAACCGGACCATCGTGGGCCAGGCCTACATGCTCGACCGGCTGGTCCTGGGGCTGCTGTCCGACGGCCACGTGCTCGTCGAGGGGGTGCCCGGGCTGGCCAAGACCCTGGCCGTGAAGACCCTGGCCCAGGCCACGGGGTGCAGCTTCAACCGCATCCAGTTCACCCCCGACCTGCTGCCCGCCGACCTCATCGGCACACAGATCTACCGGCCGCAGACGGGCCTGTTCGAGACCAAGAAGGGCCCGATCTTCTCCCAGGTGGTCATCGCCGACGAGATCAACCGCGCCCCGGCCAAGGTCCAGTCCGCCCTGCTCGAGGCCATGGAGGAGCGCCAGGTCACCATCGGTGAGGAGTCCTACATCCTCGACAAGCCGTTCCTGGTGCTCGCGACCATGAACCCCATCGAGCAGGAGGGCACGTACTCGCTGCCCGAGGCCCAGGTGGACCGCTTCATGCTCAAGCTGAGCATCGACTACCCCACCAAGGCCGACGAGATGGGCATCATGGCCCGCCACGCCCAGGGGTTCCCCGAGGTCAAGGCCGTGGTCACCCCCGAGCACGTGCTCGACGCGCGCCAGGTCGTCGAGGTCATCCACCTCGAGGAGCGGCTGCTCGAGTACATCGTCGATCTGGTCCACGCCACCCGCGACCCGGCCGGCGCCGGGCTCGGGGAGCTGGCCGGGATGATCCAGTTCGGGGCGAGCCCCCGCGCCGCCATCTACCTGCAGAAGGGCGCGCGGGCCCAGGCCTTCATCTCCGGCCGCGCGTTCGTGATGCCCGAGGACGTCAAGGCCGTGGCTCCGGAGATCCTGCGCCACCGCATCCTGCTGAGCTACGAGGCCGAGGCCGAGGACGTGTCCACGAACGAGGTGGTGGCTCAGCTGCTCAACTACGTACCGGTGCCCTAGACGACGATGATCCCAGCCGACGTCATAGCCCGGATCCGCAAGATCCACATCAAGACGTCCCACCAGGTGGACGACCTGATGGCGGGCGACTACGTCAGCGTGTTCAAGGGCCGGGGCATGGAGTTCGAGCAGGTGCGCGAGTACGCGCCGGGCGACGACGTGCGCAACATCGACTGGAACGTCACGGCGCGCTCCCAGACGGCGTTCGTCAAGGAGTTCCGCGAGGAGCGGGAGCTGACGGTGATCCTGGCGGTGGACGTGTCCGCGTCCCAGGACTTCGGCACGGCCGAGGACTTCAAGCAGGACCTGGCGGCGAAGTTCTCCGCGGCGGTGGCGTTCACCGCGATCCGCAACAACGACAAGGTCGGGCTGATCCTGTTCTCGGATCGCATCGAGACCTACGTCCCGCCGAAGAAGGGTCGCGGGCACGTGTGGCGGGTGATCCGCGAGATCCTCACGACGCGGGCCGAGGGGCGCGGCACGGACATCGCCGGGGCGCTGGCGTTCCTCAACAACGTGGCGCGGCGGCGGGTCGTGGTGTTCCTGGTCAGCGACTTCCTCGACGAGGGGTTCGCCAAGGTGCTGCGCGTGACGCGCGCCCGGCACGACCTGATCGCGGTGAGCATCACCGATCCGAGGGAGCTGGAGCTGACCCCCATGGGGCTGGTGGAGCTGGCCGACGCCGAGACGGGCGGCTGGGCCATGGTCGACACCCTCGATCCGAGGTTCCGCAGGGCCTACGCAGCAGCAGCGCGAGCGCGGATCAAGGACCGCCAGGACCTGCTCAAGGGCTGCGCCGTGGACGAGATCGCCCTGACCACGGACGAGGACTGGGTCAAGCCGCTGGTGCGGTTCTTCCGCATGCGGGAGCGCCGCCGATGAGATGGGCAGTCTTCGGGGCGCTGATCGCGGTCGCGATCGGCTGCGGTTCCGGGGCAGACGTCCTCGACGAGCGCCCCGATCTGGTGGTGCGCGCCACGGTGGATCGCTCCCTGGTCCACACCGGCCAGGACTTCCTGTACACGGTGGAGCTGGACTGGGGTGAGGGGATCACACCGTTGATCCCGGAGTTCGGTCGCCAGATCGAGGGATTGAGCATCACCGAAGAGCGGATGCAGGGCCCCGACGAGATCGACGGCCGGCAGACCCAGCTGTTCCACTATCACCTGCTCGCCAATCGCGCGGGCTCCTACGAGCTCCCCGGGGTCGAGGTGAGCTACGTGGACGCCAAAGGCACCGGCGGCAGCGCCGTGACCGAAGCGATCCTGGTGGAGGTCTCCGAGCCACCGCCGGAGTCCGAGACCGACGGCCCGCCCATCCAGCTCGACGAGCAGCTGCGCGACATCGCCGCCCCGAAGCCGGTGCGCGATCCCAACGTGGCGCTGTGGCTGCTGATCACGGCCGTGGTGTTCGTGGTGGCCGCCGGGGTCTGGATCTGGATGTCGCGGCGCCGCTGGGCCGCGCCACCGCCACCGCCGATGCCGTTGCCGGCCCACGAGCTGGCGCTGCAAGACCTGCGCAAGCTGAGGGACTCGGGGCTGCTGCAGCAGGGCCAGACCCAGCGCTTCGCCTACGAGCTCAGCGGCATCTTCCGCAACTACCTGGGGCGGCGGTTCACGTTCCCCGCGACCGAGTGGACGACCACGGAGATCATGCAGGGGCTGCCCGAGGACCTGCGGTCGGTGCGCCGCGAGGACGACATCCGCCGCGTCCTCGACGCCACGGACCTGGTCAAGTACGCGGGCCGGCCGATCACCGCCGATGAGATGGAGGACCTGGCCGACGTGTGCGAGGGGCTGGTCACCGAGACCGGCAGCCACCTAGAACTCCAGGCCTCGGACGAGGTGGCCTAGATGCGCGTGTGGCACCTCGACGATCCGTACTGGCTGCTCGCCCTGGCCCTGGTGGCGCTGGTGGGGGTGCTGGGCGTGCTCCGCGCCGGCAGCGCGCGTATCCGCTTCCCCCACCTGGGCACCGTGCGCGCCGCGGGCGGCTCGGTGGGGTTCGTCCGCCGCTGGTTGCCGCTGGCGCTGCGCATCGCCGCGGCGCTGCTGATGGTGTGGACCCTGGCGAGGCCCCAGGGCGGCAACAAGATGGTGGAGGTGACCACCGAGGGCATCGACATCGTGCTGACCGTGGACAGCTCGGGCTCCATGGAGGCGCTGGACTTCTTCGTGGGCGGTGATCGCGCCACGCGGCTGCAGGTAGCCGCCCAGGTGGTGGCCGACTTCATCGATGGCCGGGGCAACGACCGCATCGGCCTGGTGGTGTTCGGCTCCGAGGCCTACACCCAGTGCCCGATGACCACCGACTACGCCATCCTCAAGATGCTCGTGGGCGACATGCGCATCGGCATGGCCGGGGACGGCACGGCCATCGGCGACGCCATCGGGGTGTCGGTGCAGCGGCTCAAGCACCTCGAGAGCAAGTCGCGGATCATCATCCTGCTCACCGACGGCCGCAACCGCCAGGGCCTGCTCGAGCCGGCGCAGGCCGCGGCCATCGCCCGGGCCGAGGACATCAAGATCTACACCATCGGCGTGGGCACCGAGGGCGAGGCGCCGTTCCTGGTCAACGGCCTGCTCGGCCCCAAGCTGATGTACAAGCCCGTGGACCTGGACGAGGCCACCCTGAAGATGATCGCCGAGACCACCGGGGGGGCCTACTTCCGCGCCACGGACACCGACGCGCTGCAGCAGGTCTACGACACCATCGACGAGCTGGAGAAGACCAAGATCGAGACCGTGGAGCACGTGGACTACCACGAGGCGTGGAGCGGATACCTGCTCGCGGCGCTGATGTTGCTGCTGGCCGAAGTGATCCTGGTCAACACCCGTTTGAGGAAGGTGCCGTGATGACGATCTTCGGCATCGACTTCGCCCACCCGATCTTCCTGGCGCTGGCCATCGTCATGACGCCGGTGCTCGCGGCGTTCTACATCCACGCCTTCCGCACCAAGGACCGGGTGATGGCGCGCTTCGCGCGGCCCGAGCTGTTCCGGCGGTTGCTGCCCGACGTGAGCCGGCCCCGCCAGGTGCTCAAGGCGGTGTTCGTGGTCGTCGCGGTGGTCGCGGTGCTGGTGGCCCTGTCGAGGCCGCGGTACGGCTACGAGTGGGAGGACATCGAGCGCAAGGGCGTCGACATCGTCGTGGTGCTGGACCTGTCCACGTCCATGCTGGCCGAGGACGTGGAGCCCAACCGCCTCGAGCGCGCCAAGCGCGAGCTGGCCGATCTGCTGGGCATGCTCGAGGGCGACCGCCTGGGCCTGGTGGCCTTCGCAGGCACCTCCTTCGTCCAGTGCCCGCTGACCGTGGACTACCGCGCCTACCAGCTGTTCCTCGAGTCCCTGGATCCGCGGATGATGCCCGTGCAGGGCACGGACCTCGGGGCCGCCATCGCCACGGCGGTGCAGACCTTCGACGAGGAGAAGCTCAGCTCCAAGGCGATCATCCTGATCAGCGATGGCGAGGACAACGAGGGCCGCGGCCTCGAGGCGGCCGAGCAGGCCAACGAGCTGGGCATCAAGATCTTCGCCATCGGCGTCGGCGGCGAGGACCCCGCGCCCGTGCCCGATCTGCAGCGGGGCGGCAACCGGCGGGACAAGGCCACCGGCGAGGTGATCCTCACGCGCTTCGACGAGGAGGGGCTCAAGCGCATCGCCCTGGCCACGGGCGGCGGCTACGAGCGCTCCACCACCGGCGACATGGACCTCGACGCCATCTACGGCCAGGACATCAAGCAGGGCATGGAGGCCTACGAGATCGCCACCAGCCGCTCCCAGAACTGGCGCGAGCGCTTCCAGTGGCCCCTGGGCCTGGCGCTGATCCTGCTGGTGCTGGAGAGCCTGCTGCCCGAGGTGCGGCGGCGGCGGCGGACCACGGCGCTGTTGCTGGCCGTCGGGCTCGGCCTGAGCCTGCCCGGCCCAGCGGCCGCGGCCTGGCGCAACCCCTTCGCGCCCTCGCCCCTGCGCCAGGGCATGCACGCCTACGAGTCAGGGGAGTACACCGAGGCGCTCGAGCACTTCCACCGGGCCCAGCTCGACCGGCCCGACGACCGCCAGCTCGAGTTCAACATCGCCGACACCTACTACCGCATGGCGGACTACGAGGCCGCGGAGCTGTCCTTCGGGCGGGTGCTGTCCATGGGCACCGGCGACGACGGGCTGGCCCAGCAGGCCCACTACAACCTGGGCAACACCCTGTACTACCAGGGCCGCCTGGAAGAGGCGGTGACCGCGTTCGAGCGGGCCGTGGAGCTCGATCCCGACGACGAGGACGCCCGCCACAACCTCGAGTACGTGCGCGAGGAGCTGAAACGCCGCCAGGAGCAGGCCCAGCAGCAGCGCGAGCAGCGCGAGCAGCAGCGCCAGCAGCAGCCGCCCCAGCAGAAGCAGCAACAGGAGGAGAAGCAACAGCAGCAGCAGCAGCAGTCCGCCGAGCAGGCCGAGGAGCAGGAGGCCCAGGAGCAGGACATGATCAACGTGGATCCCACCCGCGAGGCCGAGGACGACGAGCCCTCGGTGGAGGGTCCACCGCCGGTGCAGCTGACCCCGGAGGAGGCCGAGCGCCTGCTCGACGCCCTGGACGAGCGCCGCCCGGACAACATCCGGCCGCAGCGCCGCAAGCAAAAGGAGAAGGACTGGTGAGCCGAGCGGCCCCGATCCTGCTGCTGGTGTTGCTGGCGCCGGCGCTGCTGTGGGCCGACGCGGCCGGGGCCGCCACCGCAGCGGCGCGGCTGGACAGCCGCAAGGCCACGGTGGGATCCGCCGTGACGATGACGATCACGGTCAGCGGCGCGCGGCGCGTGGGCCGCACGCACATGCCCGACCTCTCCGCCTTCGACGTGGTGCCGGGCCCCACGCAGATGCGCTCGCGCTCGGTCAACGGGCGGGCCACGCAGCAGATCGTGCTGACCTACTACCTGTACCCCAAGGAGGCCGGCAGCTTCACCATCGACTCCATCGGCGTGGAGGCGGGCGGCAGCACCCTGTGGACCACGCCGCTGGCGGTGGACGTGGGGGAAGCCCAGGCCTCCACCGGGCCGGTGGCCGACCACTTCGTCGACGCCTGGGTGGAGCCGGACGAGGTCTACGCCGGGCAGCTCGTCACGTACCACCTGCAGTTCGGCTTCGCCTCGTCGGTCAACAACCCCGAGGTCGTCTACCCGGACTGGGGCGGTCTGCTCAAGGAGGCGGCCATCGAGCCCGAGCTCACCGACGCCTACCAGGTGATCGACGGCCGCACGTTCCACGTGGTCCAGTGGCGCATCCCCCTGTTCACCCTGAGGCCGGGCAGCTACGAGATCGGCGAGGCCGAGCTGAAGTTCGACCAGGTGGTGGGGGTGAGCCGCCGAACGCGGCCCCTGTTCAACGACCCGCTGTTCGAGCAGCTGTTCTCCACCGCCCAGCTGCGGCCAGTCCACCTCAAGACCGAGCCGCTGACCGTGGAGGTGCGGCCGCTGCCCGACGTGGGCAAGCCCGAGGGTTACACCGGGCTGGTGGGCACCGCGCGGCTGCTCGGGGATCTGTCGCGCAACCGCTGCGAGCTGGGCGAGTCGGTGTCGTTGACCCTGGTGCTCACCGGGCACGGCAACCTCTCCGACGCCGACCTGGAGATCGAGGCCCCCGAGGGGCTCAAGGTGTACGCGGAGGATCCGGTCCAGGAGATCTCCTGGGGCCAGGATGGGCCGCTGGGCAGGATCTCGCGCCGGTTCGATCTGGTGCCGCAGGTGGCCGGCGAGGCCCTGCTCCCCGAGATCGAGCTGGGCTACTTCGACCCCGTGCGGGGAGGCTACCGAACCACCTCGGCGGGCCCGTTCAACATCAGCGTGGACCCCGGCGAGGAGCAGGCCCACGGCGCCCACAGCGCCGACCTGCTGGTGGACGAGCGCGCCATCGAGCTGCTCAACGCCGAACCCTACCCCGTGGCGCTGCGCGGCGGTTCGAAGCGGCAGGGGACCTGGCCGAGGTTCGCGCTGACGGGGCTGCTGCTCGTGCTGCCCCTGGGCGCGTTCGGGGCCTGCGCCGCGATCCGCCAGCGACGGCGACGGCTCGCCGATCCCGAGCTGCTGCGTCGCCAGAGGGCGCGCCGGAAGGCCCTGGACAGCCTCGACGCCGCTCGATCCCTGGACCCCGATCGCGTGGCCTGCGCCGCGGCCGCCGAGGAGGCCCTTCGCACCTTCCTGCACGAGCGCGTCGGCATCGCCACCGGTGCGCTGAGCCCCGAGGAGCTGGGCGACGCGGTGGAGCAGGCGGGCGCCGAGCTCGCTGCGCCGCAGGTGGAGACCTGGATGCGCTCGGTGGCCGCGGTGCGCTACGCCGGCCGCACCGAGCCGACGTCGGACGAGCTGCTGCAGCGCGGCTGCGCGCTGATCGAGGCGCTGTCGGAGGAGTTCGAGTGAGGGCCCTGGCGCTGGCGCTGTGCCTCGCGTGGCCCTCGATCTCGAGCGCCGACGAGCTGCTGTTCGACGCCTGCAACATCCTGTACCAGGCCTCGAGCTACGCCGAGGCCGCGGGGTGCTACGAGTCCCTGGTGGACGACGGAATCCACAACGGACCGGTGCACCACAACCTCGGCAACGCCCTGCTGCACCTGGACCGCCACGGCGAGGCCATCTACCACTACCGCCAGGCCCAGGTGTTCCAGCCGCGCAACAGCGAGCTGCGGTCGCACCTGGCCAAGGCCCGCGCCGCCGCCGAGGTGGGCGAGCCCGATCCCAGGCGCACCGCGGTCAGCCAGCTGTTGTTCTTCCACGACAGCCTGTCGCCGGGGGAGCTCTGGGCGACCACGGCCGCGCTGAACCTCGTGCTGTGGACCCTGCTGTGCATCCGCCTGTTCCGCCGCGGCGAGATCCTTACGTGGAGCGCCGGTGTGTTCGCGGCGGCCACGCTGCTGTTCGGCGTCGCCGCCGCGCACAAGCACGTGCAGCTGGTCACCCAGCCCTCGGCGGTGGTGGTGACCGGCACCGCCACGGGCCGCTCGGGCATGGACCGCGCGGCGTCGGAGATGTTCCGGCTGCCCGAGGGGGTCGAGGTCACCGTCCTGGCCCGGCTCGACCGATGGTGCGAGGTCGAGCTGGCGAACGGCACCCGGGGCTGGGTGGAGACCCCGTCTCTGGGCGTGATCGAATACGGATGGCTTGGCCGCGTCGGTAACAGTCGTGATATACACCCCGAACGTTAGCTCGGGAGGAGAGGTCCATATGCGTACACGCGCTTGGTTGTTCACCGTCGTTGCTGTCGTGGTCGTCGCGATCGCGATGCCTGCCATGGCCCTGAAGATCGACAAGGCGCTCAAGAAGCTGCCCGACGCCGATCGCCAGATGATCACCGCGCTGATGGTGTTCATGGACGAGGACGAGATCGAGGCCTACTTCGAGCTCGAGGACTCCGCCGCCAGGGAGACCTACCTCCAGGAGACCGGCTACTTCCGCAAGTGGGAGATGATCCGCGAGGACTATCGCCCCCACGTGCTGCGCCGCGAGGTCGTCGAGGGCATGAACCGCGACGAGCTGTGGATGACATGGGGCCGGCCGGTGCAGATCCGCCAGACCTTCTACGAGAAGGCCTACGTGGACATCTTCACCTTCTTCTTCTACGAGGACCGCAAGGGCGTCGCCATCCCCACCCCCGATCGCGACGACCCCAAGTCCTACAACCGGCCCCAGTGGGAGATGAACGTGTACTTCCACAACGGCCGCGTGGTCCAGATCCTCGAGCAGGGCGAGCTGTTCAGCCCCCAGGAGCTGTCCGACAACCACGCCGTGCTGCCCGACGCCCTCGAGCCGCCGCCCGAGGCCGCGCTGGAGGAGGAAGAGGAGGCTGCCGAGGGTGAAGAGGGCAGTGAAGAGGCGACCGAGGAAGAGGCCGCCGAGTAGCCGAAGCTCCCGCGTCTACCGATCCAGCACCGCTTCCAGTGAACGCATGATGGCCTCTTCCTGGGCCACCAGACCGCCGGTCCACCGCGCCTTGATCACCACGCACCACTCGTAGCCCCGCCCCACGTAGGCGTCCTTCATGATCGCCTCCTCGGAGGGAGACAGATCCACGTCCGGGCGCTCACCGACCAGCAGGAAGGCGGCCGGGGCGCTGCTGCGATCCACCCCGTAACGCTGCCCCACGATCAAGAAGCGATCGCGCAACACGGGGAAGTTGACGCCGCGAGCCGCGGTGAGGCTGTCGTTGACGTCCGCGGCGCGCGAGGCCACGCCGACCGCCATGACCTGCAGGCCCTGGCCCCAGGCCTCGTACTTGCGCTGCAGGCGGGCCAGCATCTCCAGCTCGGCCGCGGTGTCGGCGGAGCTGTCGAAGAACACCAGCAGGACCGCGTCCTTGGGCTTCTCGGGCGACACGCCCAGGAACTGCCCCAGGGCCGGCGTGTTGGTCTCGGCCACCTTGCGGGCCACGTCCTCGTTGTACGAGTACAGCATCAACGCCGGGGCCTCGTCCCCCACGTCGAGCATCCCCTGCGCTGCCGCGGCCATGGGCATGGCCAGCAACAGCGCCAGAAGCGCGAACCAGCGTGCCATCGTCGATACTCCTAGAGTGTGACCACCAGGCAAGTGATGTTGTCCTTGCCGCCGGCGTCGTTGGCGCGATCCACCAGGGTCTCGCAGATGATGTCCGGATCAGGGGTGCTGACGAGGATCTGCTGGATCTCCTCGTCGGGCAGCTCGCTCCACAGCCCGTCCGAGCACAGCAACAGGGCGTCGCCCTCCATCAACGGCATGTGGAAGACGTCTATCTCCACGTCGTCCGTGGAGCCCACGGATCGCACCAGGATGTTGCCCGAAGGGTGGGTCCTCGCCTGCTCGCGCGTGAGCTCACCCATCTGCACCAGGTAGGCCACCAGCGAGTGGTCGCGGGTGACCTGCTCGAGCTTGCCCTCGCGCAGCAGGTAGGCGCGGGAGTCCCCCACGTTGGCGAAGAAGGCCTCGCTCCCCTGGTAGACCAGCGTGGTCGTCAGGGTCGTGCCCATGTTGCTCTCGTTGTCCCGGCCGCAGTCGAGCACGGAGCGGTTGGCGCGCTGGAAGGCGTTGCGCACCAGCCGCTTGAGGCTGGCCACGTCGCGCTTCTTGGTCCGCTTGCAGCGCTTGAACGATTCCTTGAACAGGGTCTCGATGGCCAGCGAGGACGCTACCTCGCCACGATCGTGACCGCCCATGCCGTCGGCCACGGCATAGAGCTGGAGGTCCATGCCGACCTCCTCGAAGCGCCACGAATCCTCGTTGAGCTCGCGAATGCGGCCCTCGTGGGTGCGCGCAGCGGCGCGCAGCTCACGCTGGACAGGCATGGCGGGGACCGTCTCTTCGGAGGCGCCGCTAACAGAGGCCATGCGGTCGGTGTCGGGCAGCTGCTCTTCGGTCTGCTCGGTGGACTTGCGACTCATCGTTCTCCAAGGACCCGTGGTCCGGGCACACCCCGGCCACTGATCAGGGGAAAGCCTATGATCCCGGATAGAGGCGGTCCAGTGCAAGCGGGTGCCCCGGATTGTGTCCCGCAGCACGGCTCGCTGGCCCCCTCCTGGGGGCCGCTGCTACTCTTGCCCGGGACCAGCGAGGTGACACCCATGCAGCAGTTCGGGTTCGAGGTGACCGCCGTGGACGGCCAGGCCCGCCGGGGGCGGCTGCGGCTGCCCCACGGCACCGTGGAGACCCCGGTGTTCATGCCCGTGGGGACCCACGCCGCGCTGCGCGCCGCCACCCCCGAGCAGGTCGTGGCCACGGGCAGCCAGATCGTGCTGGCCAACACCTACCACCTCTCCATCCGCCCGGGTGAGTCGCTGGTGGCCAAGGCCGGCGGCCTGCACCGCTTCATGAACATGCCGCTGCCCATCCTCACCGACTCCGGCGGCTTCCAGGTGTTCTCGCTGCCGGGCAAGCAGGTGTCCGAGGAGGGGGTGCGCTTCGCCTACGAGAAGGGCGGCAAGCGCGTGTTCCTGTCCCCGGAGCGGGCCACCCAGATCCAGCAGGACCTCGGCGCCGACATCTTCATGGCCTTCGACGAGTGCCTGCCCCACCCGTGCAAGCGCGGGTACGCAGAGGTGAGCGTGGACCGCACGACCCGCTGGGCCGAGCGCTGCGCCAAGGCCTGGACGAGGCGCGAGGACCAGGCCCTGTTCGGCATCGTCCAGGGCGGCATGTGGAAGGACCTGCGCGAGCGCAGCGCCGAGGCGCTGGTGGATCTGGACTTCCCCGGGTACGCGGTGGGCGGGCTGTCCGTGGGCGAGGGCCGCGAGGAGATGGAGCGGGTCCTCGACTTCACCACCCCGTCGCTGCCCCACGACAAGCCACGCTACCTCATGGGCGTGGGGCTGGCCGAGGACCTGTTCGCCGGGGTGGCCCGCGGCATCGACATGTTCGACTGCGTCATCCCCACGCGCCACGCGCGCGGCGCGCTGCTGTACACCTTCCAGGGCAAGATGCGCATCACCCACCGGCGCTACCGGCGCGACATGTACCCCGTGGACACCACCTGCGGCTGCGCCTGCTGCACCGGCTACTCACGCGCCTACCTGCATCACCTGTTCGACGCGGGCGAGGTGCTGGGCACCACCCTGGCGGTGATCCACAACCTGACCTTCCTGGCCCAGCTCATGGCGCGCATACGCGAGGCCATCGAGGCGGGCAGGTTGGCCGAGTACGAGACGGAGTTCATGGCGAGCTACGGCCATTCCTGAGTAGGGGGAGACGATGATCCCGATGCTGGAGTTCGAGCGGGACGGCCAGACCCGCTTCCGGGTGCGCCTGAGCCGCAGCGAGACGCAGGTGGGCCGGGGCGAGCGCTGCGACGTGACCCTGCCCGAGGACCACATCTCCCGGGTGCACTTCGTGGTCCGCCGCGAGGGAGACCAGTTCTCGCTGATGGATCGATCCCGCAACGGCACCCTGGTCAACGGCGTCCCCGTGGAGCAGGGGCCGCTGCTCCCCGGCGACCGGATCGAGGTCCCGCCGTGGCACATCGGCTTCGTGATGCGCCAGGGCGACGTCCGATCCGCCACCGTGGTGCGCGAGCTCGTCAGCCCCCTGCCGGTGGTCTCCACCTCGCCGGGGAGCGGGCGCGTGCTGGTGGAGACGGGCGAGCTGTGCGTCCGCGAGGGGCTGGCCAGCGGCGAGCGCTACGTGATCCGCAAGCCCGAGGTGCGGGTGGGCAGCGATCCCACCTGTGACTGGGTGCTGCCCGGCGACGTGGCGCCCCACCACTTCACCGTCAAGCTGGACTCGGGCGGATTCGTGCTGCGCGACGGCGGCTCGTCCGAGGGCACCTACGTGGACGGCGCCTCGGTCAGCGGCGAGGTGCGCCTGGGCGAGGGCGCCCAGGTCCGCGCCGGGGAGGCCCTGGTGGAGCTGCTGGGTTCCACGGCCGAGGACCCGATCCGCCCCATGGAGGGGGATCGCCTCGGGGATCTGGTCGGCCGCAGCGAGCCCATGCGCAGGCTGTTCAACCTCATCCGCCGCGTCGCCCCCCACTCCGTGCCCGTGCTGGTCATGGGGGAGAGCGGCACCGGCAAGGAGCTCGTCGCCCGCGCGCTGCACGAACACAGCGCCCGCGCCGCGGGTCCCTTCGTCGCGGTCAACTGCGGCGCCATCTCCCGCGATCTGGTGGAGTCCGAGCTGTTCGGTCACGTCAAGGGCGCCTTCACCGGCGCCACGTCCAACCGCGCCGGCGCCTTTCGCGAGGCCCACGGGGGCACCCTGTTCCTCGACGAGATCGGCGATCTGGCCCTGGAGAGCCAGGTCCGCTTCCTGCGCGTGCTCGAGACCTCGCAGGTCCGGCCCGTGGGCGCCGATCGCGAGCAGGACGTGGACGTGCGCATCGTCGCGGCCACCCACCGCAACCTCCCCGCCGAGGTGGACAAGGGCACCTTCCGCGAGGACCTGTACTTCCGCCTCGGCGTCATGGCCGTGCTCGTGCCGTCGTTGCGCGAGCGCCCCGAAGACATCGCCCTGCTCGCGCAACACTTCATCGACACGATGGTCGATCGTCCCCTGCGCCTGAGCCCCGACGCCCTGGACCGCCTCGTCGGCCACCCCTGGCGCGGCAACGTCCGCGCGCTGCGCAACTGCCTGCTGCGCGCCGCGCTGCTGGCCGAGGGCGAGGTCCTCGAGGCGCGCGACATCCACTTCGACGCCGTACCCATGACCGGCGCGGATCCGCTGATGGCCCTGCGCCAGGACGAGGTCGCCGGTCTGCTCGAGCAGGTGGAGCGCGACACCATCCACCGCGCCATGGAGGCCTGCCACAGCAAGAAGGCGGCCGCCGCCAAGATGCTGGGCATCGCCAAGTCCACGCTGCACGCGAAACTCAAGAAATACGAGATGGACTGAGCCCGGGGAGAACTGGACGAACCCCCTCCCCGGCTGTAGAGGTCTTTCCATGGACGAGCCCTTCAATCCGCTCAGCGGACTGTTCATCGCCCAGGCGGCGCGGCCCGAGCACCTGCGGCCGCTGAACCTGCGGGCGCTGTCGCCGGCGCAGCGGGCGCTGCTGGTGATCGACGGGACGGTGACGAAGTTCCTCGAGGCGTTCACCATGGAGCGCATCGAGATCGTGCACCTGGGCCAGGAGTTGCGCACGGCCGAGCGCGACGACGCGTGGCTGGGCCTGTCGGCGGGGGACCGGGTCATCGACCGCGAGGTGCTGCTGCGCGGCGCGTGGTCGCGGACGATCTACGCGTACGCCCCGTCGCGCATCCTGCCGGGGCGCCTGCCCGAGGAGGCCCAGCGCAAGCTCGAGGGCGGCTCCGAGGGGCTGGGGCGCATCCTGCTGCAGAGCCAGCTGGAGACCCGGCGCGAGGTGCTGTGGTGTGGTCGCGAGACGTGCACTGGGCTGCCCTCGCCGATCCGCGGCCTCGACGGCCAGGACTTCATCGTGCGCACGTACCGCATCCTCACCGGGGGCCAGCCGCTGATGCGGATCACCGAGAAGTTCCCCGCGACCATCGAGCACGCCCTGTTCCAGGAGTGACCTCGTGACCCGACCCGACGACCACATCGCCGATCCCGTGGCCCTGGACTCCTTTGCCGAGACCCTGGGCCGGACCGCGCTGACCGAGATCCAGCTGCGCAAGCTGCAGATGGTGCTGGCGCGGGTGCTGCCGTCCAACGCCTTTCACGGCCAGCGGCTGCGCGAGGCGGGGATCACCCGGCCCGAGGACGTGGCCACCCTGGACGACTACGCGCGGCTGCCCCTGACCACCAAGGCCGACCTCTCCGAGGACCAGGCCGCGCACCCGCCCTACGGCACGAACCTCACGTGCGAACCCCATCGCTACACGCACATCCACCAGACGTCCGGCACCGCCGGCGCGCCCCTGCGCTGGCTGGACACGGACACCAGCTGGGCCTGGTGGGCCCGCTGCTGGGAGACGGTGTTCCGCGCGGCCGGGGTGGGCGGCGACGACCGGGTGTTCATCGCGTTCTCGTTCGGGCCGTTCATCGGGTTCTGGGGCGGCTACGAGGCGGCGCGCCAGGTGGGCGCCCTGGTGCTGCCTGGCGGCGGCATGACCACGCAGCAGCGCGTCAAGTTCATGGACGACAACCGCGCCACGGTGCTCGTGTCCACCCCGTCGTACGCCCTGCACCTGGCCGAGGTGGCCGAGGAGATCGGCGTGGACATCGCCGGCGGCGACGTGCGGGTGACCATCCACGCGGGCGAGGCCGGGGCCGGCATCCCCGCGACGCGGCGCCGCATCCAGGCAGCGTGGGGCGCGACCACCTTCGACCACGCCGGCTCCACCGAGGTGGGCGCCTGGGGTTTCGAGTGCGACCGGCAGGCCGGGCTCCACGTCAACGAGTCCGAGTTCATCGCCGAGGTCCTCGACCCGGTCTCGGGCGAGCCCGCCGACGAGGGCGAGCTGGTGGTGACCAACCTCGGCCGCGCCTGCATGCCGGTCATCCGCTACCGCACCGGCGACCGGGTGCGCCGCGCCGAGGTCGGCTGCGCCTGCGGCCGCACCTACTCGCTGATCCCCGGCGGCGTCATCGGCCGCATCGACGACGTGCTGTCCGTGCGCGGCGTCAACGTCTACCCCAGCGCCATCGAGGACATCGTGCGCCGCTTCCCCGAGGTCGGCGAGTTCTGCGTGGACGTCACCCGCCACGATCGCCTCGACGAGATCGAGCTACGCCTGGAGGTTCGCGGCGCCGACTTCGAGCCCCTGGCCCAGCGCGTCGCCGCCGAGTTCCGCCACGCCATGGGCCTGCGCGTCCACGTCCACCCCGTCCCCCACGGGATGCTGCCGCGGTTCACGCGGCTGATCGAACGGTTCACGGATCACCGCGAGTGAGCCCCTGAGGATCAGTCGGTATACGGAAAGCAGCGTTCCTCGGATGGGGCACTCGACTCTCCTGCGGCGTTCACGTGGACGGCACGCAGGCAGATCGGATGGCGGGCGTCACCGTCACCGCGGACGAGGTAGGTCAGGTGAACGGTGGAGTATGACTCCGGGACCAGGGCCGTCCGCCACGGCTGCCCCTGCGAGACGTCTTCGCCCCCGGCAAAGAGGTGGAGCTGGCCGGGGGTTCCGGGCGCGGTGGGCTGGACGTCGATCCGCAGGTCCACTCGGTGATACCCGTGCCAGCTGCATTCGCCCGCTCCAGCCCGCACACCGCTCGCGGAAGCCGAGGCCACGACCGGGGCCGAGGGGATGGCCGCGGGGTCCTCTTCTCCTACCACGAAGGAGACCTCTGCGATGTCCGAGTAGGGGAGCCGGTCGAGCGCGGCGGGCCCGGGCGACGCACTCCAGAGGTAACGTCCATCGGGGATCAGCGGCTGATCGGGGACGAACCTCACCCAGCGGCGCGCCGAGAAGGGGCCGTCGCCGGGCTCGTTCCACTGCTCCAGCTCCCCCGCCACCGGCTCCCCACCGTGCATCAGCTCCAGCCCGTAGCTCTCCGCCCACGCCGTGTCTCCGACGAATACCGCCAGTGGGAGCGTGTTTGGAGGTACACCAGCGCTCCCGTCGGCAGGATGCAGTTCATGCCAGGATCGCGACAACGGATCGTGCCAGCGAAGCCCGGCCTGGGGCCGCAAGCAGTGCGGCACGGCGGGCAAGAGGCCGTCGCCGCCCGGACAGCACAGCGTGTCGTTGTCCAGGATGTGCGTGGTGGCCTGGTTGTGGATGTAGGGTTCATCACGGCGCGCCCGCAAGGTGCGCTCGTAGTAGGGCATGTCGTCCAGGTAGATGCGCGTCGCCCCGATACGGTGCCCGAGGGCCAGCACGTCGAGCTGGCGGTTGGCCGACCACTTCTCGGGGTGATGGTGGCGACGCGCGACGTCCAGCCCCCCCACGGTGAGGAGCACGAATCCCACGGCGACGACGACGCGGAGCCTCGTCCCGCCTCGTCCCAGGGCGACGAGCCCGCAGGCCAGCAGGGCGTAGAAGGTCGCCAGGAAATAGCGGCTCGGCAGCAGGGTCAGCCCCTCCCGCTGGATCACGATCGGGATGAGGAACGCGGCGGCGCACCAGCCGAACACGAAGGCCGCGGGGGTTCTCGTCGCGGGGTGCCTGTATCCGACCCACAGGACGAGGGGGGCGAACCCCGCGAGGATCGACTTGTAGGCGACGTTCCATCCCGGAGGCGCCGTGATCGGTTCGCAGGCGGTCATCATGCCCCAGCAGGGATGGGCCAGCTGGGGGAGCTTGTCCCAGGCGGTGGCCCAGAGCGACATCGGCGACAGTCGTTCCCAGCTCTGGATCACCAGCTCGCCGGAGAAGCCCATGCCCGGCCCCTGGCGCAGCACGAGCAGCGCCACACACGCCATCGTGGCTGTGATCAGCAGCGCCGCGGTGGGTCGCCTCGACCCCCGGACGGTCAACGCGGCGAGGGCGAGCCCCGCAGCGCTCGCCAGGGTCAGGCGGTACAGGAAGACGCCCAGCGCGACCCAGGCGAGCAGCCCCAACCAGTGCCACCACCGGATGTCCACGGCGCGCACGTAGAACGCCAGGGCGACGAGCGGGACGACGAGGAACTCCGAGTGGTTGCCGAACGGCATCAGCTGCCACTGGACCGCGTGCCAGGGGGCGAACAGCACGGGGAGCAGCGACAGACTGACCCAGCGGCGCGACATCATCGACCGCCCGCAGTAAATCCACGCGACCAGGAATGCCACCTCGCACGCCACGGACGAACCGATCAGCGCGAACCCGTTGGCTCCGAAGGGAACCGAGAACAGCAAGGTGAGCACCTGAGTGACCAGCGTGCCCGGGGCGAACGCCATGTACTGATAGCTCGCGGGAAGCGCCCATGGATCGCTCACGTCCAGGGTGCCGTGGGCCACGGAAAGCGCCAACCTTCCCATGATCGTGAATTCCAGATCGTAGATACGATCCAGCTCACTCAGGACCTGGCTGCTGCGCAGACCGACGAGCGCCAGACTCCATAGGAGATAGAAGAGAATCTCGGGTCCATGGGTGCGGATACGAGCGATCACGGGCGTCCCACCTGGACGCGCAAGCCTATCGCCCGACCGAGAACTCCGCCAGCCTTGCCCTACGTCACCACGGAATGATGCAGATCCCGTCCAGATCCATATGGACGCTGTTGGCGTTGTTGGTGTTGCAGCCGGAGCCCGTGTTGGGATCGCCGTTGTGGAACGACGGGCACTGCCCGTTCTGGTACAGCGGGCAGTAATGGTGCAGGGTCAGCAGGTTGTCCTCGCCGGCCATCAACGAGAACGTGCCCACGTAGATGGGAGCGACGGGGGTGCCGTTGTTGTCGGTGTCGCCGATGATCCACCGCGAGTCGCAGTTGGCGGTGACCGGCAGGCCCACCGGGTTCACCGAGTTGCTCACGTAGACGTACGACGTCTCGTTCATCTGGCTGGCGCCGCTCTCGGAAAGCTGGGTGTCGTAGATCTCGTACACGCCAGACACCGGCACCTGGATGATGGCCCAGTCCTCTGGATCCGAGGTGGTGATCACCACCTGGCCGTCGCCGTCCGAGTCGGTGACCGTGGTCGTGACGCCGCCGGGACAGTCGTCGTCCTCGCCGTCGTCGTCGTCCGCGTCGGCGTCGTCGTCCGCGTGGGCGTCGTCGTCGCCCACGCCCGTGTCGTCGTCGTCGCCGGTGCCCATGTCGTCGTCACCCAGGCCCGTGTCGTCGTCGTCGCCGTCGTCCGTGTCGTCGTCGTGGGGGAACCCGTCGTCGTCGTCATCGTCGTCGTCGCCGAGACCACCCGGGCCATCGAGCAGGTCGTCGTCGTCGCTCCACACGTCGTAGTCGGAGCAGCCGCACACGGCCAGGCTCGCGGCCAGGGCCATCTCGAAGATCGCCAGCAGGCTCTTTCGCCGGTCGAGCATGGGGGTCCTCCGCTTCTCTCCTGCTTCATTCATACCGCGAGTGCGGACCAGGGGATGAACTGGATGGTGACACGGCAGCCGCGCTATCGTGCTGTGGAGGGAGGACTCCATGCTCCGGATGTGGACGATACTGGCCCTGTCGCTGGCCCTGGCCGCGGGGTGTGGCTCGAGTTCGGAGGACGACGACGCCGTCGACGACGACAGCGCCGGGGACGACGACACCACCGCGGACGATGACGACGACGCCACCGCAGGCGACGACGACGACGCCACGCCAGGGGACGACGACGACACAGTGAGCTTCGACTGCGACGCGCTGCCCCCCGGTCCCCGCCCCTACACCACGCTCACCGACCTGTACGCCTCCGAGGACTTCTGCTTCGACGACGCGGGCCACCTGATCAGCCACGACATGAACGCCCTGTTCCGCCAGGAGTACCCCCCGGGCTCGGTCACCCCCTTCGCCATCACCGACGGAGGCCCCGGCGGTCCGGCGAGCATGCGCATGCTCTCCACGGGCGATCTGGTCTACGCCAACGTGGACACCTCGACGCTGTACCGCGTGGATCCCGACGGCAACACCGCGGTGATCTACGGTGCCCTGGGGTATGCCACCGGCATCGACATCCACCCCGGCGACACGGTGTTCCTCGCCGACCTGATGGGCATCATGCGCCTGGACCCCTACGGCAAGACCATGGAGATCCTGATCGATTCCGGTGTCCTGTCCATGCCCAACGGCATGACGTTCGGCGCGGACTACTCCACCCTGTACATCGGCACCCACGACGGCATCTTCGCGGCGCCCGTGGACGTGGACGGAACCCCCACGGGTCCCCCCGAGCTCTGGGCCGAGAGCCCCGACGGGGGCGAGCTGCTGGGCATGGGCGTGGATCGCTGCGGCAACGTCTACGCCCTGCACGAGGGCCGACGGCTGCTCCGGTTCTCCAGCGACGGCGGCGAGCCCGAGACGCTGATGGACCTGAACGCCTACGGCTGGATGACCAACCTCCAGTGGGGCTCCGGGATCGGGGGCTGGAGCGAGACGGCGATCTACATCACAGACCGCAACGCCGACGCCCCGGCCTACTACGAGGTGGACGTGGGCGTGCCGTCGAAGCAGTACTGATCCACGACGCCCGATCACCTGGCACGCAACGTGCTCGTGTGAGCCGCAGGAGGTGACCCATGGCGCGCACGCTCGTCTGGACCTGGATCGCACTGTTCACCCTGGCTGGCTGCACCGACGGCGGCACGATCGTCGGCGACGACGACGACACCGTCGGCGACGATGACGACGACGATACTATCGGCGACGACGACGACACCGACCTCGGATGCAACGACCCGGAGGTCCGGACCCTGGGGTGGGGCGAGGAGGTCGAGTGGTGGTCGACCACCGCGGGGCAAGCCCGCGACTTCTTCGTCGGCGAGTGGCTCGGAGAGGTCCCCTGGCAGGGCACCGGCTCCGAGCCGATGGTGCTGGTCGTCGGCGATCCCATCGGCGAACCCGTCCTGACCACCTACCCCGACGCCGAAGACGCCCACGCCCTCGACGCCTGCCAGCCCTTCGCCACCTTCACCGTGCCCATCGAGGTCGCATTCCCCGCCAGCGGCGCCTTCCTCGCCGGCGAGGCCAGCTTCGAGATCAGCGAGATGACCATCCGCTGGGATCTCTACGCCACGCTCACGCAGGAGGACTGCGGCCACCACGAGACCTGCCAGCTGTCCATGGGTGCGTGGCAGGACACCACCGCCGAGGTCCCCACCGTGATGGCGCGGCCGACCCTGACCCTCATGGACATGGTGTTCACGCTGGACGGGAGCGACTACGCGTACCTGACGCGGCACGAGGACGAGCCGCCGCCGCCGGACGACGAGGTGGACGAGGGGTGATGCGAAGGGGGGGAGCTCAGTCCCAGCGCCGGTGGTCCTGATCGGCGTCCTCGGCGGCCTGCTGGCTCTGCTCGCCGTCCTCGGTGGCCTGCTGGTCGCGCTCGGCGCGGGCGCGCTCCTCGGCGGCGAGCTCGTCGAGGCCGTTGGCGCTGCCCTTGTCCTGCATCACCAGGGCGCGGCGCTCGGCGAGGGAGACCCCGTCGGCGGTCTGGAAGGTCCCCATCAGCCAGGCGGTGAGCAGGGGCTCGAGGCCGGGCTCGCGGTTGAGCATCTTGGTGCCGTGGCCGACGCCGTAGTACATCTCCAGGTGGTAGACGCCCTTGGCCTCGCGGCCGAGCACGTCGGCGGACTTGACGGCGTAGCCGTCCTCCACGGACACGACCATCAGCAGCGGGCGCTGGCCGTAGGCGGCGACCGAGCCGACGGTGTCCACGTGGTCGTACATGAGGCCCGGGCTGAGCATGGCGAGGCTGGCGACCTCGGGGTCCTCCACCGAGTACATCAAGGCCGCGGAGGCGCCCACGTCGGCGCCCACGAGGTGCAGGCCGCCGGTGGCCATGGCGCGTTCGTCGCGCAGGTAGGCCACGGCAGCGGCCACGTCGAGGGACATGGCGTAGAAGTCGTCGGGACCGAACAGCTCGCGATCGATGGGATCGCCGCCCGCGGTGCTCAGGGACTCGCCGTGGCCGCGCAGATCGGGGGCCACGCCCGCGAGGCCGAGCTCGGCGAGCTTGCCGGCCACGTACTCCCAGTCCCCGCCGGTGCGACCGGGCTGGTGCAGGTACACCACGCCGCCGCGGGGTTCGCCGAGGGGGGCGAAGTAGCGAGCGTGGATCAGGACGCCGTCCTCGGTCTCGAACACGACGTCCTCGGGTTCGGCGACCGCCGGAGCGGCCACCAGGATGCTGACGATCAGCCCGAAGACGGGCATCCAACGAAACGAGTCGGCCATGCGCTCATGCGTCCCGGTGTAGCGTGAGAGGAACCTTCTTGGGCTCCAGGGAAAAGACTCCCGATCTCTAGAACTATACCAGACCTGGACGGTGGAATTCTGGCCCCCATTCGACCGGGTGGTCCAAAAAGGGGCAGGAAACTACAGACGATTGAGATCGGCGAGGAGGCCGTCGAGGTCCACCTGGTGCAGCTTGGCCCCCTCACCCAGGGTCTCGACGGTGCTCACCGCGCACGAGGCGCAGCCGCCGAGGTGATACCGCGCGAGGACCGCGTCCGCGTCCTGGTGGGCCTCGCGCACCTCGGCGATGGTCATGTCGGGGTGAAACCTCCCCTCGGGCTGGGGCTCGAGCTTGCGCAGGCGCGCCTCGAGCTGCTCGACGCGGCGCGAGAGGCGGTGGAGGTCGTCGCGCAGGGCCTGCTCGCGCAGCCTCGCGGCGTCGTCCTCGTGACCTCCGCGGACCGAATCCTTTGCCAGGGAGAGTGCGTTGCGGACCAGGCCCATGGTGTCCTCCAGGAATCTCGAAAAAGGGGCTGGACGCGCCCCTCGACGTACTTACTTATAATCCTCGTCTCGCAATCGGCAAACCCGACTCCCCATGGAGAGAGCTCCGATGACGATGATCACTGATGTACACGCTCGCGAAATCCTCGACTCCCGCGGCAACCCCACCGTGGAGGTGGAGGTCACCCTGGACAGCGGCGTACTGGGCCGCGCGGCCGTGCCGTCGGGCGCCTCCACCGGCCTGCTCGAGGCGCTGGAGCTTCGCGACCAGGATCCGGACCGCTACAAGGGCAAGGGCGTGCTCAAGGCCGTGGCGAACGTCAACGACACCATCGCCCCGGCCCTGCTGGGCTACTCGGCCCTGGACCAGGCGCTGATCGACCAGCGGATGCTGGAGATCGACGGCACCGACAACAAGTCCAACCTCGGCGCCAACGCCATCCTGGGCGTCTCCATGGCCTGCGCCCACGCCGCGGCCGCCGAGCTGGAGGTGCCCCTGTACCGCTACCTCGGTGGCGTACACGCGGTGACCCTGCCCGTGCCGATGATGAACATCCTCAACGGCGGTGACCACGCGGACAACAACGTGGACATCCAGGAGTTCATGATCATGCCGGTGGGGGCCTCGTCCTTTGCCGAGGCGCTGCGCTGGGGCGCCGAGATCTTCCACACCCTCAAGAAGGTGCTCAAGTCCAACGGCATGGCCACGTCGGTGGGCGACGAGGGGGGCTTCGCGCCCAACCTGGCCTCCAACGCCGAGGCGCTGGACAAGATCATGGTGGCCATCGAGGCCGCCGGGTACACCCTGGGTGACCAGATCAAGCTGGCCCTGGACGTGGCAGCGTCGTCGTTCTACGACACGGACAAGGGCGTGTACGTGCTGGGCAAGAAGGCCGAGGATCCGGCCGAGCGCCAGGAGCTGAGCACCGACCAGATGCTGGGCTTCTACGAGGAACTGCTGGGCAAGTACACCCACATCGTGTCCGTCGAGGACCCCCTGGACGAGAACGACTGGGAGGGCTGGGCCAAGTTCAAGGCGATGTTCGGCGACCGGGTCCAGGTGGTGGGCGACGACCTGTTCGTCACCAACACCCGCCTGCTGGCCAGGGGCATCGAGGGCCAGGCCGCCAACTCGATCCTCATCAAGCTCAACCAGATCGGCTCCATCACCGAGACCTTCGACGCCATCGCCATGGCGCGCCGCGCCGGCTACACCGCCGTGGTGAGCCACCGCAGCGGCGAGACCGAGGACGCCACCATCGCCGATCTGGTCGTGGCCGCGGGCACGGGTCAGATCAAGACCGGATCCCTGTCACGCACCGATCGCATCGCCAAGTACAACCAGCTGCTGCGCATCGAGGAGGAGCTGGGAACCGCCGCGCGCTTCCCCGGCGCCGAGGTGTTCAGCTCGATCGGGCTGGTCTAATTCCACGTCTGGGATAGAATTCCTCGGCTTTTTCTGCCGAGGAGTTCGTCATGTCCCTCTCCCCCGCTCTCCAGCGCCGCTTCAAGGGCCTGTGGCACCTGGTCGGCAACACGCCCCTGCTCGCCATCGAGTTCCGCTACTGCGGCGAGCCGCGGGTCCTCTACGCCAAGTACGAGCCGCTGAACATGACGGGGTCCATCAAGGACCGCATGGCCCTGCACATCCTCCACGACGCATACGAGACCGGCGCGATCCAGCCCGGGGACACCATCGTCGAGGCCACGTCGGGCAACACCGGCATCTCGTTCTCGGCCATCGGCCGGGCCCTGGGGCACCCGGTGACCATCATGATGCCGGACTGGATGAGCCAGGAGCGGGTGGAGCTGATCCGCAGCCTGGGCGCATCCATCGTGCCGGTCACCCGCGAGCAGGGCGGGTTCCTGGGCAGCATCCGCCTGGCCGAGGAGATGGCCGAACAGCGCGACGACGTGTTCCTGCCCAGCCAGTTCGCCAACGAGGCCAACGTGGGCGCCCACGAGCGGACCACCGGGCCCGAGCTGTGGTGGCAGCTGCGGTTCCAGGGGCTCAAGCCCGAGGCGTTCGTGGCCGGTGTGGGCACGGGCGGAACGATCATGGGTACCGGGCGGTTCCTGCGAACCCGGGTGCCCGACATCGGCCTGCATCCCCTGGAGCCGGCCAACTCCCCCACCCTGTCCACCGGCCACAAGGTGGGCCAGCACCGTATCCAGGGCATCTCCGACGAGTTCATCCCGGCCATCGTCGACCTCGACGAACTCGGCCACGTGGTGGCCGTGGACGACGGCGACGCGATCCTCATGGCCCAGGAGCTGGCCGGGTTGCTGGGGCTGGCCGTGGGCATCTCGTCGGGGGCCAACTTCCTGGGCGCCCTGAAGATCCAGAACGAGCTAGGCAAGGACGCGGTGGTGGCCACGGTGTTCCCGGACTCCAACAAGAAGTACCTGTCCACCGACCTGCTGGCCGAGGAGCCGATCCGCGAGGGTTACCTCTCGCCGCGGGTGGAGCTGGAGTCGTTCCAGGGGTTCAAGCGGGTCTGTCACACCTGCTGCGACATGGACGACTGCACCCAGCAGGAGGCCTGCCCGCAGCCCACGCGGGTGCTTCAGCTGGACTGACGGAGCCGGCGCGACGACCCCACGGTCACCAGCGCCAGCAGCCCCAGCGCGCTGATCCAGGTGCACACACGCCGGACCCGCGGCGCCCGGCGGACCTGCGCACCCTCGATCCGCTCCAGGCCCGGGAAGTCGAACCCCTGGCCGGGCTCCGACGCGCAGGCATCCAGTGAGGCCCCCCGGGGCAGGAACTCGTCACCGAGGGTCACGCGGTGTTCGGCGGGCACGCCGGGATTCAACGAGGCCTCGAACGACGCGAGCTGGGCCGGCTCCATCGGCGCGTACTGCCTCAGGTGGGGCCAGGCGTTGGCCGCGCACAGCACGAGCACGACCACCTCGGCGGCCAGGACCGCGCGCCACGACCAGTCCATAGTTACGCGCGAAAAGGTGACGCCACCGGCCAGGGCGGTCACCACGGCCAGGGGGCCCATGAACCGCCACGGGAACTGGAAGTACGCCAGGGTGGGGGCGGCCTCCCACAACGGCGTGCTGACGCGCAGCTGCAGCACCACCAGGGCGGCCACCGCCGCGAGACAGCACGTCAGCAAGCGGCGAGGTCCCCGGTGCCGCAGAGCCACCACGGCGACGCCCGCCCACACCACCGCAGGCAGCACCCCCACCGCGAAGAACGACTCGTAGGCGAGCAGCTCGGTCAACGGATGGAAGTTGGCGTGGAAGTCGAGCTTGTCCACCAGCAGATCGCCGGTGCGGACCCAGGGCGTGAGCGCCAGCGCGGGCACCCAGTAGAACGACGACATCACCAGCCCCAGGCCGGTCCCGCCGGCCAGGATCGCCAGCCTCCGCCCCCCCAGGCCCAGCCCGGCAGCGCCGGCCGCCAGCCCCGCCACCAGCACCAGCCCCACGAGGTTGTGCGCCAGCACCACCAGCGCCACGCCCACTGCCAGCAAGAACGCTCCACGGCGAGGCCGGTGTTCGACCGACAGCAGCCCCTCAATGGCCACCGGCATCAGGCACAGGGCCGCGTACTCGGCGCAGGCGTTGCGGATCAGCGCGTCGGCGATCAGGTACGGACTCAGCACCAGCAGGTACGCGGCCACCCGCGCCCCGGCGCGCGTCCCCCCCGGCGCGGCGCGCGCGATCCGCATCGCACCGACCGCCCCCACCGCAGTGAACGACACCAGCGCCAGGGTCGCGCCCATGGCCACCGATCCCGTGGCGAAGGACAGCACGGCGGCCACAGCAGCGAACAGGGGGGGGTAGAACAGGAAGACCGGCGAACCACAACCCCAGTACAGGTCGGACGCCCAGTGGGGGGGCACCTGCCCCGCTTCCAGGGCCCTGCCGAAGGCCCAGTCCCGGGTCAGCTCGAAGGTCCAGTCGTGTCCAGCGGGGAAGCCGCCCACCAGCAGCGGCAGGCACGCCAGCAGCACCGCCCCCCAGGGCAGCAGGTCCAGCGCCTGATCCCGCCTCGGCAAGGGCGCCTACTCGGACTTCTGGTGGGTGCCCTCGAGGCTGAGGTACTCCACGGACACGGTGCTGCCGCCGGCGTCCTCGTACTCCAGCGAGGTGGTGCGGGAGATGAGGTGGGTCTCGATCCCGCCGTCGTCGACGACCTCCTTGTGCATCAGGTGCCCGCCGGCGATCAGGTTGGCGGCCGTGACGTTGGTCCAGTTGTAGAAGTCGTACTCCTCGATGGGCTGCTCGTACTCGAACACGCCAGGCGTCACCTCGGTCTGCACGGTGACCACCCCATCCATGTCGATGAACCGATCCCCGGCCGAGCCGTCGGGCTCGATCAGGATCCCCTCGAGCCACTCCTGCTCGTAGGTGCCGCCGCCGTCCATCACCATGGTGTCGTGCACGTCCACCTGGGCGCGGTCGCCGTCGATGCGGGGGTTGGAGGCCACGGCCGTGTCCGCCCACGACATGGCCGGATAGGGGGCGTCGGCGCCGTCGAGGCCGTGCATGACGAAGTCGCCGGTGTAGGTGCCCACCATGCCCGTGATCAGGTCCAGGGCCTCCTGGCCCCAGACGCCCGCCGAGTCGTCGTCGTCGCCCGTGGCGTCGTCGTCGTCACCCGTGGCGTCGTCGTCGTCGCCCGTCGCGTCGTCGTCGTCGCCGGTCACGTCGTCGTCGTCGCCCGTGACATCGTCGTCGTCATCGCCGCCGTTGCACCCCATCAGCAGCGCAGCCAGCAGCCCCAGAATCAGCCAGTACCTGGTTCCCATGCTCTCTCCCCTGGTTGTCTCCACCCCTGACCGAAGCCTACTTCCACGGCAACGTCAGCGCGAGGCCCAACGATCCGCGAACAGCACCAGCACCGCCAGGCAGATGAGCACGTACCCCGCCGCAGTCTGCCAGGTGAACGGCTCGCCCCAGGCCAGGTAGGCCACGCCGCCCGCGGCCACCGGCTCGGTCAGGGTGAGCACCGAGATGCGGCCGGCGTCGATGTACTTCACCGCGGCGTTGAGCGACGTGTGCCCGATCATCGTCGGCACCAGCGCCATGAGCACGAACGCCAGCCAGGTCACCTCGTCGTACTGCACCAGCGGCGCTCCTGTCAGGGGGAGCGCGGCCATGGAGACCACCGCGGCCACGGCGTACAGGGCGGGCACGTACACGGCCGTGTCGAGCTTGCGGCGCAGGCGCTTGCCCGCGAGGAAGTACACCGTGAACAACCCCGAACACAGCACCGCCAGCAGGTTGCCGTCCATCACCTCGGGCCGCAGGCTCAGATCGGCCACACCGATCACGACGATGCCCAGCACCCCCACGACGATGGCCACCACCAGCTGCCAGGTGATGCGCTCGCGGAACAGCACGAACGCCGCGGTCGCCGTGAAGACCGGGTTGATGTTGAAGAACACCATGGCGTTGGCCACGGTGGTGCGCTGCACGGCCGCGGTCCAGGTGACGAAGTGACTGGCCAGGGCGACGCCGGCGACCACCAGCAACGCCCACTCCCCCCGGGTCAGGGTCGCCAGGGTGCGCCACCGCTTGCCCGCCAGGGGCGCCAGCAGGGCCGTGGCGATCACCAGGCGCCACGCGACGATGGCCACCGGGTGGGCGTCGGCGAGGCGGATGATGTTGCCGGACTGGCTCGCGGCGAGCAGGCCCACGCCGAGGAAGAGCGCCACGCGCCGCGGGACGCTCATGGAGTTCTACGAAGCTCTACTGAGGGGTCTCGCACTGGCCGAAGTCCTCGCACCAGTGGTCCCAGTTGGCCGGATCGCCCGGCTCGGACTCTCCGCACCCCCAGCAGCGGACCTCGGCGTCGGTGGTCAACCCGCAGGTGAAGTTGTAGCCGGCTGCGACCTGGGTGTAGGTGCCGTCGGGCACCTCGTTCCGTCCACCGAGGTTGGCGGTGACGCACTCGATGCTGCCGTCGGCGTGCACGCCGCAGGTGTTGGTGCCGTACGCGCTGATCTGCTCGAACTGGATGTCCAGCGGCTCGCAGTTCATGTAGCCGACGCAGTCGAGGCTGCCGTCCGGGTACAGGAAGAAGGTGTCCCAGTCCACGGGCTCGACCTGCTTGAACGGCCCCTCGGGCAGGTAGTTCTGGGCGAAGTGATTGTAGCCCCAGCATTCGGCCGAGCCGTCCTCGCGCATGGCGCAGACGTTGCCGTAGAAGGAGCTGACGGACACGAAGGTACCGTCGGGCACGTCGGTGACCTGGTTGGCGGCGTCATTGCCCCAGCACTCCACGGTGCCGTCGGTGCGGACGCCGCACGACAGCGACGTGGCCGCCTCCACCTGCACGAAGGTGCCTGCGGGGGGATCACACTGGCCCGCGTCCTCGATGTACCCGTCGCAGCCCCAGCACAGCACCTCGCCGTCCTCGGTGATGCCGCAGGTGTGCTCCTCGCCGGCGTTGACCTGGACCAGGGGCACCCCGGGCTCGTCGGTCTGCCCGGCGTGGTTGAGGCCCCAGCAGTCCAGGGTGTGGTCGGTGCGCAGGGCGCACGCGTGGAAGGCGCCCGCCGAGATGGACTCCCACGGCGCCCCGACCCACTCGCCGCCACACGTGTCGTCGTCGTCGGCACACTCCTCGCACTCGGCGTTCGACGCACAGCCCGAAACGAGCAGCATCGCCGCGAGGAGGAACAGAAGGAGGATTTCGGGGAGGCGGATCATCCGAACAGGGACTCCCTGGGTTGGCCCGGCGGGCCTGGCACGACCCCGGCTGCGTACCCATCATACTGCTGCCTCGGGGGCACCGACTATAATGGCGCCTCCCGGAGAAGATGCAATGGCGCGAGCTTCGGTCATGGTGGTGCTGATCCTGCTGTTCGTGGGCTGCCCCGGCGACGAGCCCGGCGAGTGCTCCCCGTGCGGCGACGACGACGCGTGCGAGGACCCGACCCCGCCGGAGGATCCCGAGGACGAGACCGAGTACGACATCCCCGACGACTGGCACGACTACGACTTCGACGTGGACGACGGGGTCTACCTGTTGCTGACCCTGGACACCGACGACGTGCTCGACGACATGGCGCCGTTCCACTTCATCGTCGGCGACGCCGAATGGATCGGAATGGGCGAGAGCGCCCCGGCGTCGGGGGGCTACTACCAGGCCAAGTTCCGGCTGCTGAAGTTCCTGATCGCCACGGTGGGTGTGCGCGCCGTGGGATTCGATTCGCCCTGGTACGACGCGAAGGCCGTCACCGACTTCACCGCCACGTGCGAGGACGAGGACCCGCCCGAGGACGACGTGATCGCCGGGCTCCGCCCGGAGCTGCGCGAGGAGGCGGTGGCCGGCGCCATGGACTGGCTGTGCTGGTGGAACCTGGCGTTCTACTACGACCAGGTGCGCGCGTTCGGATTCGGCGTGCAGCAGCCCTGGCACGACCGGGACCTGCTCGAGGTGTTCCTGGACGACGCGCTGGTGGGCATCGCCGACGATCTCATCACCGGCATCGAGACCTGCAACGGCGTCGAGGCCGACGACCTGGCCTCGTACGAGGCGTCCGCAGACCATCAGCAGCGCCTCGCCGGCCTGGACCCCGCGGACCACGACACGTGCGTCATCGGCCTGACCGCCCTGCGGGACTATCTCGACGACCACGAGGCCGAACTGGTCTCGATGACCTCCCAGGACGATCTCGACTGGGCCCGGATCTCCCTGACCGGGCTCGAGGCGTGGGAGGAGTCCGCCGCACAGTTCGCCGTGGACGCCACGGCGAGCCAGGCGGCCCTGGACGCGGGAGCCGCATACGCCGCGCAGGAGATCCTCCGGCTGGAACACCCCGACTCCAAGGTGGTGCTGTGGTCCGACAACCGGCGCATGGCCGAGGCGCACACGGACACGACCCCGGCCGGCGACGACCCCGCGGCCTGGACCTCGGTGGGTCAGATCCTGGCCCAGCAGGTGGACTACGCCGCGGTGGGGCTGGTGGGCTACGAGGTGACGACGGACTGGCCCGGCGTCGAAGATCCGCCGCTGCCCACCGACGAGCGTTCGGTGGAGTGGCTGCTCCACCAGTACGAGTTCCCGTACCTGGCCGTGGATCTCTCTCCCAACAACGGCACCGTCTTCCTCGACGACGGCGAGGAGTACATCGTCTCGGACAGCTGGATGGTGCCGGCCGACCAGTACGAGGGGCTGTTCTTCCTGGACGTCTCCTACGCGCCGGCCTGGCTTCAGTAGCCCCCCACCCCTTCGTGGCGCAGCAGCGCTTTTTTCATCTCCAGGCCACCACCGAATCCCCCGAGGCCGCCACCGGCGGCCACCACCCGGTGACACGGCACGAACAGGGGCACGGGGTTGGCCCCGCAGGCGCTGCCGGACGCTCGCGAGGCACGGGGGCTGCCCGCGCGCTCGGCCAGCTCGGCGTAGGTGACGACCTGGCCCTGGGGGATCGCGCGCATGGCCTGCCAGGCCGCGGTCTGGAACGGCGCGCCGCGTAGATCCAGGGGTAGATCGCCGGGGAACGGTGTTCCGACGAAGTAGGCGTCGAGGGCGTCGAGGAAGGGCCGCAGCTCGTCCTCGGATTCGAGCACCTCGCAGCCGGGGTACCGGGCGGTCACCCGTTGCAGATCCGCGGGCCAGTCGCAGCCGGGCAGGGTCGAGGCCACGAGCCCGCGCTCGGAGGCCACGAGCAGCACGGGGCCCATGGGTGTGGAACCGACGGCGTGATAGAGGCGAGTCGTCATGGGGCATCCTCCGGCAGGGGAAGTCTGAGGTCGTACACCAGATACCCATCATTGACATACGCCGGCGTCAGGTCCTGTCGCGCGTCCCGCACGGGCACGGGGATCAGCCAGGCCCGCTCCTGCAGGGCCAGCTGCTGCAGCGCGCGCGGCTCCTGGGCGGCGAACGCCGCCGCGGCCCGGCGCCCCACCGATCGATACCCGAGCCACTCGCCGGCCGGCGGCTCCCCTGCGATCACGTCCTCCCCGCACAGGTCGGCCAGGGCCTCGCGCCACTGCAGGGCCATGGCGCGGTCGAAGACCACCTCGCCGCCATCCTTGACCGTCACCAGCAGCGGCAGCCCGCCCGCCGGCCGCACCCAGCCCATGCCCGTCGGCGGCACCATCAGCCGCTCACCGGGGCCGATGACCTCGCGCAGGGTGCGCACCAGCTGCGCGGCGTCCCCGCCCGGCGCACGCCACTGCCAGACCCGCTCCTCGGACCGGCCCATCAATCGAGCCTCGCCGCCCAGCAGCAGCAGCACCAGCACCCCGGCGCCGCAGGCCCTCCGCGCGACGCTCGGCCCCTCCAGGAGGTTCGCCAGCAGGCCCCCGGCGACCAGGTAGGCCAGCACGGCCAGCACGATCCAGGACTCCCACAGGTGCAGCCCGAGCAGTGGCGCCACCGGCAGCGGGCCGGCGACCAGGGTGCCCAGCAGCGGGCCGCAGATCAGCACGCCCAGCACGGCGCCGTGACAGCGGGTGCGGGTGACGCGGTCCGGGATCCAGCGCGACCCCAGCAGGTACAGCCCCAGCTGGAACGCGGCCACCGCCCAAACCCCCGCGGGCCAGCGACCGGGGAACAGGTGGTGGGGCATGCGCCAGCGCAGCACGTGCATCCACTCGGGATCCACCCACCAGGCGCCCGGGCCGCCGCGGTAGGCCACCATCACCAGCAACGGCGCCGCGCACAGGGCGAATCCCAGCAGGGCCATGGGGAGCCGCCGCCGTTGACCGGCGTCGAGGACACCCACGGCCAGCACCGCCAGCAACGTGTGGGTCGCGGTGGACGCGTGGAGGTCGAAGGCCAGGCCGCAAACCGCCGCCGCCGGCACCACACGCCCCCGCAGGGCCAGCAACAGCGCCCACAGCACCAGCGGATGACAGAAGGTGCGGTTGATCAACGACGGCTCGAAGGTGTGTACGTGCCCCGGACAGGCCCTGAACACCACCAGCAGCAGCGGGCCCAGCACCCAGGCCCACCGGCGCTGGAACAGGGTCTCGCCGATGCGCTGCAGCAGCGCGAAGGTGGCCACGAGGCAGCCCAGGTAGGCCACCAGGTAGAGTTCATCGAGCCGATCCCACCCCAGGACGCGGACCAGCGGGACCTGGACGTGCCAGAACAGCGAGGCGTGGGCGTCGGCGTGGGTCGCCACCAGGTCCCCCCCAAGGGATCCGGGCTCCACCAGCCGCCGCAGCAGGGTCAGGTGGATGGTCTGGTCGGTGGTGCCGAACCGGTAGCCCTGGACCGCCACGGCCAGGACCGCCAGCGCCGGCGGGAGGGCCCACCGTTCCCAGGGTCGCGCGCTGTCGTGGTCCCGGTTCCCGCTCACGGCACCAGGGTACGTTGTTCCGCGATTTCTTTGTTCTCGACCCCGCTCGGCGCGGTGATAAGATGACGGGCAGGTGGCACAGAACCCGTTGACGCAGGAGGTGAACGTTCTTCAATCGCTGACGCTCTGACGACCGCTCCCAGGTTCGCGCCACTGGCAGTGAGGAGGGCCCTAGCGATGGATACGACCGTGGATGTGGTTTGCCCGTATTGCGGTGAGATCGTCACCGTGCGCGTGGAACTGGGCAGGCGAGTTCAGCACTACCATGAGGACTGTGAAGTCTGTAGCCGGCCGATCCAGGTGGATCTCAGGTTCGACCGGAACTACAACTACGACGTCCAGGTGGGACGCTCCAGCGGACACTAGGCCGCGCTCGTCTCCGGAATCGATCCTCGACCCTGCGTCGGCGTACGCCGTCCGCGCCCTCCCTCCCCCCGATGACAGATTGTCAAACCTTGCACGGTGGCCTCGGGACGTTTGACAGTTTGTCCCCGCGAGGCGCCGTTTCCCCCCGTGAATGCAGCGATCTGGGCCGGTTTGGCCTGGCACGCTCCTTGCTACTTTTTCCCGGCGAGGAGATCCGCGTCATGTTGATTCGATGGATCGCACTTGTCACCTCGCTGGTGGTCGCGGCCTCGGCCCAGGCCCTGCCGGACGAGATCAAGGCCGAGTTCACCACGGGCAGCGGGCCCGTGGACGCCGCGTTCAGCGACAGCCACCGCCTCGGCGTGGTGGTCAACGCCGACGCCAGCACCCTGTCGCTGCTGGACACGGCACAGCCCGCGGACGGGCTGGTCACGATGTCGACCTGCAGCGATCCCGCGGCCGTGGAGTTCTCGGGCGACGCCTTCGTCCTGGCCTGCGGATCGGGCCTGATGGCGCGCTACTCGGTCTCCCTGGGTAGCTTCCCCGCCTCGCTGAGCTCCCTGACGGACATCCAGCTGTCCCAGGACGTGGATCTGGTGGACCTCGCCATCGCCAGCGACGACGCCTGGGCGCTGACCAGCGACGGCTGGATCTTCCACGCCGACCTGGCCACCTCGGCCGAGACCACCGACTCGTACTACCCCATCGACCTGGCCGGCGAGGTCGGCGACGACGACGACGACGACAGCGCCTCGACCGCCACGGTGGACGTGGTGGCCGGCGCGGCCTCGTCCGACGGTACGGCCCTGGTGGCGGCGCTGTCCGACGGCTGGCTCGTGGACGTGGAGCTGGGCCAGGAGATGTACACCGCCACCCACGTGGACACCGGCGAGCTGGATCTGGTGGACGTCGTGGGCGACGGGCCGTTCTACCTGCTGTCCTCGGACGGCACGGTGATGAGCTACGAGGCCGGCAGCCACGCCGTCGTGGTCTTGACGGCGGTGACCGCCGGCGCGGGCCTGGCGCTGATGGACGACGACGGCGCCGAGTTCCTGGTGGTCCTGGGTGACGGCCAGCTGACCTACGTGGATCCCGGCAGCGGCGACGGCCAGGGCGCCGTGAGCGTGTCCTCGGGGACCGCGGCGGCCGCGGCCTCGGGCGACGGTTACCTCATGGCCGTGGACGGCGACGCGGACCTGGTCCAGGTGCTGGCGGACGTGCCGTGGGTGCGCATCCTCGACGCCCAGCCCGACCCGGTGGACCTCGAGGGCGACGTCACCTTGACCCTGACCAGCGACGTGGCGGGCACGTTGACGCTGCTGCTGGGCGGCGACATCGACGCCAGCGGCGCCGACCTGGAGCCCGACGTGGCCGAACTCGCCGCCGAGGAGGAGACCGACGTCACCTTCTCCGCCGCCTCGCTGGCCGACGGCGACTCCGTGATCTACGCCTTCGTCGAGGACGCCGACGGCGCCACGGGCCGGGCTGCGATCCAGCTGAGCACCGGCACCAACACCGAGATCTCCGCGCCCCAGGCCTTTGCCGTGGCCGCGGGCAACGCCAAGGTCAGCCTCACCTGGGCTCCGGTGACCGACTCCGACACCACCATCAGTCACTACCTGGTCTACTTCGGCGACGCGGACTTCGACCCCGCGGCCGGCGACCCGGGGTACTGCGAGGACGACGACGGCGAGCTGTGCTCCGGCTTCGAGGTCAGCTCCGGCACCACGGTGCTGGGCTGGATCGCCGACGCGGCCGACGACGACGACGACTCGGCGAGCGACGACGACGACGACGACACGGCCTCGACGGACGACGACGACGACACCAGCGGCGACACCTCGGTGAGCACCACCGTGGATCCGCTGACCAACGGCACGACCTACTACTTCGCCGTGGCCGCCGTGGACTCCAACGGCGACATGGGCGCGTTCACCGAGGTCCTGGCCGCCATGCCCCAGGAGACCGGCGGCGCGGCCTGGCTCGCCGGTGACCCTGGCGGATACGGATGTGACGGGTGTACCGTGAACGGAACGCCCACGGGAGAGATCGCTGCGCTGGGCCTGCTGCTGCTGCTGGGCGCCGTGCGACGGATCAAGAGGTGACGAAGATGACGTTCAAGCGCACCCTCGCGGCCCTGGTGATCGCCGGGGCCCTGCTCGCCCCGTTCACCGCCTCGGCGGCCATCGTCAACGAGCCCGACGAGAGCCCCAAGTGGCTCACCACCGGCCTCACGGCCACTTTCTGGTTCCCCGGCTCGGACAACACCAACTTCACGCGTGTGTACGACGGCGGCGCCAAGACCATCTGGAAGCTGCACTTCGGCATCGTGCCCATCGCGCGCTACGTCCAGCTCGAGTTCGGCTTCAACATCGGCTTCGCCCAGAACGCCGGCCACCAGGTGGGCGTCTCCAGCGACGAGTCCTCGGGCGAGAACGTGATGATGACGCTCACGCCGCTGCAGTGGGGCTTCCGCCTCGGCATCGATCCGATGGAGGAGTGGCCCGTGGTCCCCTTCGGCCTGCTCGGCTGGGACTACATCCTGTGGAAGGAGCACACATCGACCGACGAGCTCAGCGGCGGCAAGGGCGCGTGGCACTACGGCTTCGGCCTGGCCTTCCTGCTGGACCGCGTCGAGCCCCTGCGCGCCGGCCGCAACGACGCCAGCAGCGGCCTCAACGACGCGTTCTTCGTCGTGGACATGACCAAGATCGACTACCTGCCCGACTGGCAGTCCGACAGCGCCCTGGACCTGACCGGGTGGCAGCTGTCGGTGGGATTGAAGCTGGATTTCTGACGGCTACTCGGCCGCGCCCTCGATCGCGGCCCGGACCACCTCCCAGTCCGATCCACGCCCCACCAGCGCGCTGGCCAGCGCCTTGTCCTCACCCTTGCGGTGGATCTTGCGGCCGCGGATCTCGAGCGCGGCGAGCGACGGATAGGTGTGGGTCTTCATCGTCATCCCCAGGAGGTTTCGCATCTCGATGCGATCGTCGTGGACGACGAACATCGGCTGGACGGTGATGCCCAGGCCGATGGCGAGGTTCATGACTCCGAGCAGCAGCAGGTGGAGGCCCCCCAGCGCCAGGCCCGTGAACAGGATGAACACAGCGCAGGCGAGGATCAGGACGCCGAAGGCGAGGTGGAAACGAACGCGCATGGGCCCCTCCTAGCTCCCCATCTGCACCGGCACCCCGTCGTACGCGAACACCAGGTTCCGGATGTACTTGTCCACCGCCGAGTCGTCCACCAGGATGATGATGATCACGTTCTGGACGCCGGCCTGCAGCACGCCGGTGTTGCCGTCGATGTCGGTGCTCAGGTCGAACACCCCGTTGGACTCGTTGAGCTTCATGAACCCGATGATGTGCGCGTTGACCATCACCTCGATGCCGTCGTCCACCGAGCCCACGGTGATGGTCCAGTCGCCGGTGTACTGGGCCGAGTAGGTCAGGTAGGCCATGGCATAGGTGAAGGTGGCGAACTCGTAGGTGGCGAGGGTGGAGGAGCCTTCGTAGCTGAACTCGTCCTGCAGGTACGACGGGTCGAGGTTGGTGTGGTCGATGATGTGCTGCTCGATCAGGCCGAAGGCCTGCTGGTGGCCCTGGGTGGGTTCGAGCAGGCCGTGGCCCCCCGACGGCTCGTACCAGTACAGGTCCTCGTCACCGTGGTGGTCCACCACGAACTGGGGGTTGGAGGTGGTCTCGTAGGCGATGCCGTCGTCGTAGACGTACCAGCCGATGACCACGTCCTCGAGATCGGGGGGCTCGGCGTCGTCGTCCCCGGCGTCGTCGTCCCCGGCGTCGTCGTCCCCGGCGTCGTCGTCGCTCGCGTCGTCGTCGCCAGCGTCGTCATCTCCGAGATCGTCGTCGTCCGCGCCCGTGTCGTCGTCCCCGTGGCCCAGATCGTACTCGTTGCAGCCCAGGGCGACGGCCAGCGCCGCCAGCGCCGCCAACGTCCATCGCAGTTTCATGGTTCTCCCCTCTCGCCCGTGCCCGTGCCCGTGCCCGTGCCCGTTTCTGAAGCATACAGCCCGGTCCGCTGTTGCTGACACCCGTTGATCCAGACCTCGAAGTGGTACCCCTCGGTGCTCTCGCGCCGCGCCGGGTCCGGGACGAAGGGGAGGATCAGGTGGAAGTCCCCCACCTCGTCGGCGGGGATCTCGTACACGGACTGCAGGTTCTCGGTGTCGAACCAGTAGCGGATCTTGCGCTCGAGGCGCACGGTCACCTCGGCGGCCGCGCCGGCCAGGGGTTTGGTCAGCAGCAGGTGAGCCTCCATGGGCTCGCCCCAGGCCAGCTGGGCTACGCGCTGGGCGCCGTGGACCAGATAGAAGTCGCCGACCTCGGCCACGCGGCCCACCGGCCGTGTGACGAGCTCCTCGAGCAGTTCCTCGTCGAAGGTGCACCGCACGCGCAACGAGCGCACGCCCGCGGGCACGGCTATCTCCACCTTGACCACACCGGTGGAGGTCCCCTCCTCGGCGCCGGCACCGGAGAGATCCAGGGCCACGGGGTGCTCGATCAGCGCGAGCTGCGAGCCGCTGCTGTCGTCGGTGACCTCCACCAGGAACGTGCCCTGGACCGCGCGGGGATCCTCGTGGCCGTTCTTGGCCAGCAGGGTGGCCAGGAACCGCGCGCCCTCGTCCGGTCCCCTGCAGCCCAGATCCTCGGCGGGGCGGGTGAGGCTGGACAGCTCCACGTCGTCCAGGATCAACGAGCTTCGCAGCAACGTGCGGTAGGGATCATCGTAGGAGAACGCGCCGCCGCGTCGCTGCAGGGCCATCACCACGGTGTGGCCGTCGTCGGACAGGGTGGGCGCGGCAGGCTCCGGGCCGCGCAACGCCTCGGCCAGCGCGTCCTCGAGCAGGGTCGGCAGGGCTCCCTCCTCACATTCGATGCACTGCCGGCTGACCGTGGCCAGGGTCTCGGCGTCGGGACAGCCCACCACCTGGACGGTGACCACGTAGGTGTCCCCGAGGCGGCCCACCTCGCCGCTGAGCAACAGATCCGCGCCACGGCTGGCCGCAGCACGCGCCAGGCAGTCCTCGTCGCGGCAGCCGGCGTCCGGCCCGGCGTCCACGGTGCGAAGCAGCTCACCGTGGGCCACGAACCGCCCGCCGGCGGCCAGCTCCATGGCCATCCCCTCGGCCACGCCCGTGAGGATCGCGGCGGTGGTGGGCGCCACCTCGAGGGCGCCGAAGGGCGCCACCGCGATGCCCGGCACCGGGCCGTCTTCGGCGGCGGACGCGGCAAGGGAGCCGCACGACAGCACCAGCGAGGACAACAGCGGCAACCAGTGTGGGACCAGGCGAGACATCTGCGAGCCAGTCTACCGGTCGGGCGGGCTTGAGACACCCCTGCGAGGGGGGGTAGGATCTCCTCTGGGTGGAAGGCGAGGGTGGGGGGGCTCAACCCACGCGCCGCGAGGAGACGCTGATGGACCTTACGGTCCTGTTCGAGGAGTTCTGCCGATCCATCGTCCGCGCCAAGGGGCTCGACCTCGAGGAGCGCAAGGGCAACTGGACCAGTGCGGTCAAGAAATCCTTCGAGCGCCTCGGCGAGCGCCACGGGTTCGCGCCGTTCCTCAACGACAACCGCCGCAAGTCGGGTTCCTACCTGTGGGACGTGGCGTGGTGCGTCGAGGACCGCGTGCGCCCCCGCACGCCGCCGTCCGGCGCGGGCATCCCCGGGCTGACCTTCCCCAAGAAGCCGTACCGGCGTCTGGCCCTGGCGGCCCAGGTGGAGTGGGGGCGGCCGGGGCAGCGGGCCCGCACCGCGGTGTACCGCCGCAACCTCGAGGAGGTCTTCCGCGACTTCTACAAGCTGCTCGACGCCAAGAGCCAGACCAAGGTGATGATCTACTCCTCGTGGCAGTTCCCCAACCAGGGGGGGCCCACAGGGGACTTCGTCAGCGGATTCGAGCGCCTGCTGTCCGACTACACCAACCACATCGCCGCCGAGCAGTACCTGTTCATCGAGTTCAACGACACGGGGCGGACCATCCACGGCTACCAGTGCAAGATCCCGCGGCGTGGGCCGCGCCACTTCAATCTCCGCTCGGTGGGTCACCACGGTTATCCGAGGACCTGGTAGGCCGCCGGCGACACCCTCTGAATCGCCCGGAGGCGGCCATGGCAAAGGACTCCCCCAAGAACACCCCCCGCAAGGGCAAGACCCGCCGCAAGACCGGCAAGCGAGCCAAGGACGCCGCGCCGCGGGCCTCCACGGGCCGCGTGAGGTTCCCCGAGATCTCACCGCGCGCGTACGAGCACCCGTCGGACCGCGCCGCGCTGGTCACCCTGCGCAAGGTCCCGGGGTTCGATCTGGTGCTGCGCAAGCTCTTCGGCGCCGTCGGCGAGCGCTCCCTGCGGCTGATCCACCTGGCGGCGGCGGCGCGCGTCGGCCCCGACCAGTTCCCCGACCTGTGGGACGACTACCTCGAGGCGTGCGACATCCTCGACATCGCCGAGCCGCCGGAGCTGTACGTGACCCAGACGCCGTTCGTCAACGCCGGCGCCGTGGGTGTGGACCGCCCGTTCGTGGTGATCAACTCGGCCATGATCGCGATGCTGGACCGCGACGAGCTGCTGAGCATCCTCGGCCACGAGCTCGGCCACTGCATCAGCGGCCACGCCCTGTACAAGACCATGCTGCGGCTCCTGGTGCGCCTGTCCATCCTCGCGCTGCAGGTGCCCATCGGCGGCATCGCGCTGTACACCATCATCGCCGCGTTGATGGAGTGGGATCGCAAGAGCGAGCTCAGCGCCGACCGCGCCGCCCTGCTCGTGTGCCAGGACCCCGACGTCATCTACCGCACCCAGATGAAGCTCGCCGGGGGCGGCATGACCGATCAGATGAACATGGACGCGTTCATGACCCAGGCCGAGGAGTACGAGGGCCACGGCAACGTGCTCGACGGCGTGATGAAGGTGGTCAACCTGCTGGGCCGCACCCACCCCTTCCCCGTGCTGCGCATCCGCGAGATCCGGCGCTGGGTGGATTCGGGCGACTACGACACCATCCTGAAGGGGGACTACGAGCGCCGCAGCGCCGACGATCAGGCCAGCGTGTACGAGGAGGTCCTGCGCTCGGCCAGCTCGTACCGCGAGAACGTGGAGGTCTCGTCGGATCCGTTGATGGTGGCGCTGCGCCGCATGGGTGAGGGGCTGGGATCGGCCGGGCGATCGGTGGCGGGCTGGGTCCGGCGTTCGAGCTCCGACGGCGAAGAAGACGACGACGAGTAGAGCTACTCCTCCTCCGACGCCCTCAGCCAGGCCTCCCCCGAGGACAGCAGCACGAAGTCCATCTCCTCCAGCGGCCACCACGCCTCCACGCCCGGATCACCGGCGTCGTGGAAGAGCTTGCGGCGCAGCAGGGCCGCGGACACGGCGCGGGAGACGAACTCGCCACGGCGATCCAGACCCACCGAGTCGTCCACTGCATCAAGCAGGGCGCGGGGAAGGGGTATGCTTGAGGGCTCACGAGGCATGGGAGCGCCGATGGTGGCACGCCGATCCGACCGCGTCAATCGGACCCTGATCACGGTGGGCGCGTGCGTTCTGATGGCCTCCACCGCCTGGGCCAAGCGGCTGCCGCCACCCGAGGAGTTCACCGAGACGGGCGTGGTGAGCGACGAGGACGAAGACGGAGGCACGCCACACCCCGATGACCTGGCGTTCGTGCTGGGCGAGGAGGAGCTGCGGGCCTGCCGGCTGGACCTGCTCACGGGCCACCTCGGCCTGGGCACCGCGGCCGACCTCTTCGCGCTGGGCCCCTCCGGCGTCCGGGTGAACCTGCTGGACGGCAACCTCGTGTGGCACGGCGCGTTCCTGCCCCACGGCACGCCACGCAGCGCCCTGGGGTTCACCCTGACCTACAACGCCCGCGCCACGGATCACGAGGAGCTCCAGCTCCCGCTCGGCTGGACGCACGCCCTCTCCACCCAGCTCAGGCCCGGCCCGTGGGGCGCGATGGAGGTGGTGGAGCACGACGGATTCGTCCACCGCTACTATGCGATCACCGACGAGCAGGCCGTGAGCCGCGACGAGCTGGTCGACACCCTGGTCCAGGCCCGGCGCACGGGCGGCCGCTCCGGCGGCACGCCCATCCCGGCCGGGGCGCGGTTCAGGCGCCAGCTCGAGCACGACGACCTCTTCCTGGAGGCCATGCGGGCGCGCTTCCTCGGCGGCGGCGCCGCCCTCGCCGGCATGTACGCCAGTCAGGGTCGCGGTCACCAGATCCTGGCCGTGGAGCAGGACGGCTCGGCCTCCCGCCGGCGCGCAGACGGTCGCGTGGAACACTTCGACGCACGGGGAAACCTCACCACCATCGAACCGGCCGCCGGTCCGACCGTGAGTCTGAAGCGCACCGGAGCCAGCCTGGAGGGGGCGGCCGTGGCCATGGGACCCCAGCTGCGCTTGACCACCGACGGCGAGGGACGGCTCACGGAGATCGCGGGGGAGGCGGGCCGCAGGCTGAGCCTGACCTACACGGCGGGACGGCTGACCGGCATCGACGCGCACCGGGACTCCTGGCGGTTCACCTACGGCTCCCACGGCGCGCTGGAGGCAGTGGAGGGCCCCGATGGCCGGGTGACGATCTCCTACGCCGACGGGCGCGTGTCCACCCTGGACGGGCCCGATGGCACCACCCGCTTCGAGTACGCCTTCGACGGACCACGCATCCACACCACGGCCGTCAGCCCCACCGCCACGGTCGAGGTGGAACTGGACGCCGAGGCAGGCCTGAGGCGGGTCAGCGGGCCGCGGGGGGACGCAGAGGTGGTGTTCGACGCGGGGTTCAACCGTGCCCTCCGCGCGGACGACGTGGCGTTCACCTACGACGACCGGGGCCACGTGATCGCGGTGTCCGGGCGGCGGGGCACCCTTACGGTGGACCGGGGCGTAGACGGCTGGCCCACGTCGATCACCGACGCCACCGGCCAACGCGTCCAGCTGGCGCTGGACGACAGGGGCCGCCTCGTCCGCGCCGACGACGGCGCAGGCGTGACCCAGAACTACATGTACGACGGGCTGGGCCTGCTGGTTCGCGAGCAGAACGGCGCGGCGACGGTGAGCATCGATCGCGGCCTGTGGGGCCAGATCATGCGGGTGATCACGCCGACGGGGGACACCGCCTACCTCGAGCGCGACCCGGGGGGCCGCGTAGCGTCCTACCAGACCAGCACCGGAGCTCAGCTGCGGCTGGAGTGGGACGACGGGGACCGACTCGTCGGAGCCGTCAGCGCCGATCGCCGGGAGGTCTCGGTGGCCCGCTCCCGCGGCCTCGTCCTGTCCGACGCGAGGGGGCGCGTGGTGTCGTTCTCCCGCGGCAGGAGCGGCTGGTTGACCGCGGTCGAGGGCACCCACCCGGGCCGCCGGGTCACCCTGATCCACTCCGCCAGCGGCCTGCTGTCGAGGGCCCAGTACGGGGCCGGGGGCACCCTCGCCGTCACCCACGACGGCAACCTCACGAGTCGCCTCGACGACGACGTCTTGGGGCTCGTCAGCTTCGACCACGACGGGGAGCGGCTGATGGCCACCCGCGTCGGATCGTCCTCCTGGACATTCCCCGGCAACGGCAACGGTCCCGATCGGATCGCGTCGACCGGCGGGAGGGAGGTCACGCTGTCGCGCGGGCCCCGTGGCCTCTGGTCCGGGATCGCCGATGGCCTCCGGATTCCCTACACCGTGACCCGGGATGCCGCCGGTCGCGCCGCGGCGGTCAACCCCAGCGGCACCCTGGCCGTGCCGCTGGCGCGGGACCTCGGCGGCCGGGTGATCCGGGTGGGCGCCGGGGACGACGCCTTGCTGGAGCTGACGCGGGACAGCCGCGGACAGGTGATCGCGGCGGGGCGGGACGGCGCGACCTGGCGGATCACGCGCGGGCTCCGCGGATGGCCCCACGAGGTCGAGTCCCCCGCGGGCGAGATCTGGACCCTCGCCGTGGACACGGCCGGGCGGGCGACGCGCATGGCAGGGCCCACGGGGCCGCCCGTGCAGCTGTCCTGGACCGGCGTGGGTCAGCTGGCCGAGGCCCGGGCCGGCGTCGAGTGGATCGCCCTGACCTACGGCGACGAGGGTACCCCCGTGCGGGTGGAGACCCACGACCGGCCGCCCCTGGACTACACGTGGGGGACGCGCGAGGTGGAGATCCAGCCCGGTGACGCGGCCCCCGTGTCGGTGTTGCTGGACAACCGCGGCCGGATCTCGGGCTCCCGCGGGAGCGTCCGCCACAATCTCGGCTGGGGCGACGGCGGGCAGTGGGCGAGCTGGACCGTGGACGGTGAGCGGCGCGCGCCCTCCGCCGACCTCCAGTGCGACGACGAAGACCCGGAGCCCGGCGTCGTGGCGCGCGCCCTGTTCGCCCCGGACCTGCCCCTCCCGCGCAGCTCCGCGACCCTGGTGGATGCGCCGCTGGTCGGCCCGCCGCTGCCCCGCTGGGCCGTGGATCTGCTCACCCGCGCCACGATCCCCGACTGGACCGCGGCCGTCCCGGCGCCGCCAGGGGCGGACCTCAGCGCACCCACGGCTGGCTCCGGACGCGTCACCGTGCCGGGCGCGCTGGCGCTGATGGGCTTCATCGCGACGGATCTCTCCGACCACCGCACGCTGGTGCCCCGCGGGGGTGCCCCGATAACCCTGGTCTGCCCGGGCCTCGACGAGCTCCGGGCGCTGCACGAGACGTGGCTCCACGATCCCCTCGGTCCTGCCCCGACGGCCGTCTCCCTCGAGCCCGGCGGTCGCGGCGTGGTCCTCCATCCCGGGGGCGCCGCCGTGGGGCACCCCACCCCGTGGGCCGCCGTGGACGATCCGTTCCACCTGGTCCAGCCGAGCCTGGAGGTCCTCGGGATCGACACGGTCGCACCCGCGCGGGGCGCCGTGGTGCCGGCGACGTGGACCGCCGGCCCCTGGGATACGGCCACTGCAGCGCTGCTCGACGCGCTGGACCACGGCCGCTGGCTGTCGGAGGCGCCGGCCACCGCCCTCGCCCCGACGGTGGGACTGCGCGCGCGAATGGCCGGGGCCTACCCCGCCTGGCTCGCGGGCGACACCCAGATCGTGGTGGACGCCCAGGGACGCCTCCGGGGGCTGGACCTGGGGGCCACCAGCGCTGCGATGGTCAGCCGCGAGTTGGTGCAGCGGTACCTGGCGCGGGCGGTGGATGGATTCGCCGCCGATCCCGCCCTGCCCGGGTTGTGGCTGCCCTCGCCCGGTTCAGCGCCCGAGGCGGCGCTGGGCCTGCTGCCTGGCCCCGGTGGGGTGTGGGTGGATGGGGAGGGGAGTATACTCACGCCATGCCCAAGGTGACGTTCCAGCCCGACGACGTGACGGTGGAGGTGAACTCCGGAACCTCGATCTTTGCCGCGGCCATCGAGGCCGACGTGGAGATCGAGAGCCAGTGCGGCGGCCGCGGGGGGTGCGCCCTGTGCCGGGTCAAGCTGCCCGGCGGGGACGCCTCGGTGACCCCGATGGAGTGGGACGAGCGCAACCACCTGGGCAACGTGTTCCACGTGACGCAGGAGCGGCTGGCCTGCCAGACACGCATCCTCGGGGACCTCACCGTGGAGATCCTCGAGCCCGTGGAGCGAGCCAACAAGCCCTACGTACCCCACAAGTACCAGCGCAACGCCAAGGCGGCGCTGCAGGCGCGCCTCGAGTCGGAGCAGAGCGAGCAAGACGCGGTGCGCACCGTCAAGGGCAGGCGGCGCAAGGGCAGGCGCTCGCGCGGCGGGGGGCCCGACAGCGGGACCCTCGAGGCGGCGTCCCCGGCGAACTCGCAGCGATCCGGTGAGCCCCGCGCGGCCGACCGCGGCGGCAGGCCCGCCGACGAGGGCAAGAAGGGCTCCGAGGGCAAGCGCCCGCGGCGGCGCCGGCGGCCGCGCCGGCGCAGAGGCCGGGGATCGGGCAGGCAGGGGCAGCAGGGGCAGCAGGGGCAGCAAGGATCGAGCTGAGATGAACCGCATGGCGATGACAGCGCTGGCGCTGCTGGTGACGGCGGGGTGCGCGCCGGAGCCCGATCCGACCGAGCGCGGCGCCTCGGCGCTGTTCGACGCCACCCTCGACGGCGGATTCAACGCCTTCCCGTGGCCCTCCGACAGCCGCGTGACCGACGACGGCGCGCCCGACATGACCGGGTTCCCCGTGGCCGAGGACGGTGGCCTGCTCGACACCTACGTCCTGGCGGTGGAGACGCTGGTCCAGGGCTTCGGTACCCAGCCGCTGATCCAGATCCGCTTCGACGGCGAGCTCGATCCCGATCTGTGGCCGGCCCCGGTCCAGACCCTCCGGGCCGACAGCCCCGTGTTGCTGATGAACGTGGACCCCGACAGCCCGGCCCTGGGCGAGCTCACGCCGGTGCAGCTCCACTGGGAGACCGAGCAGCGGGTCTACGTGGAGCCCCGGACCCTCGCGGCGGTGCCCGCGGTGGGATTCCCCCTGGCGCCCGAGACCACCTACGGCTTCGTGATCCTCGACTCCCTGCTCGACGCCGAGGGGCTGCCCCTGGCGCTGCCACAACCCCTGCAGCGCGCCCTGGCGGGCACCGGGGACGCGCACCTGGCCGCGGTCTTCGAGCCCCTCGCGGCGGCCCTGGACCGCGCCGACATCCCGGCCTCGTCCGTGGCCGCGGCCACCGTCTTCACCACCGGTCACCCCACGGCGGAGTTGCGCCAGATCCGCGACTGGCTCATGGAGCCGGACCACACCGAGACCCCGGCGCTGGACAGCTGGGAGGTGTGGTCCCAGGACGCCAACTACCCCTTCATGACCGTGTACGTGGGCACCTACCTCACGCCCATCTTCCAGCGGGGCGAGCCGCCGTTCGCCATCGAGGGGGGCGGGTTCGTGTTCTGGGACGGCGAGCCGACGATCCAGCGGTACGAGCCGGTGACCTTCACCCTCACCGTACCCGCGGAGCCTGCCGACGAGGACGGCTACCCCGTGGTCATCGCCCTGCCCGGGACGGACGGCACCATCTACGACCACTTCCGGCCCGACGGGCCAGCGACCCAGGGCCGCCTGCTCTCCGAACGGGGCGTGGCCACCCTGAGCTTCGAGCCGCCCCTGACCGGCTCCCGCGGCAACGGCGCCCAACCCGACCTGCACACGTACAACTACTTCAACCCCGAATCGAGCCGGTGCGTGCTGCGCCAGGAGGCGCTGGACACCACCTTCGCCATCCGCCTGCTGCGCGAGGCCATCGGCCCCGATCACCCGGAGCTGACCCTCGACACGGGCCGGCTGGGGTTCTTCGGCCACTCCCAGGGTGGGCACATCGGGGCGATGGTCGCCGCGGTGGAGCCCGAGCTCGACCCGGTGTTCATCAGCGCGATGGGGGGCGGGTTGGCCTACACGATCATCGAGCGCAAGGCGCCGGTGGACATCGAGAAGCTGGTCCGGCAGGGCATCGGCGAGACCGACACGCCGCTGACCATCTTCCACCCTGCGGTGGGCCTGGCCCAGCTGCTGTCCGAGGTGGTGGACCCCCTCAACTACGCCCGCCCCTGGTTCCTCGACGCCGAGCCCGGGGAGGCCACCAGCGTGCTGGCCAGCGCCGGGTTCGTGGATCCGTACACCCTGCCGGTGACCGTGGACGGCATGGCCGTGGCCGGCGGGCTGCCCCCCGTGGCCCCCCTGGAGTGGGGGATCCCGGAGATGGGTTGGGTGGGGCTCGAGCTGCAGACCCCACCCTACTCGGGCAACGTCGTGGCCGCGGACGGGGAGACGATCACCGCAGGCCTCATCACCCGCGGAAACCTCGGGCACTTCGTCATCCAGGAGTGCTACTACACCGCTGCCACCGCGGCGGACTTCCTGGCCACCGGCCTCGCCGCCGACACGGCTCCACCCACCGTGTACTAGGGGACCGACCTTGCGCCTGCTGTTCGACGTGCTGCACCCCGCCCACGTGCACTTCTTCAGGCCCCTGGCCGCCGAGGTGACCGCCGCGGGGGGCGAGGTGCTGTTCACCGCCCGCCACAAGGAGGTCACCGTGGACCTCCTGCGCGCCGCGGATCTGCCCCACGAGATCCTGTCGGGCATCGGCGGCGGCGCCGTTGGCCTGGCGCGCGAGCTGGTGGTGCGCTCCGGGCGCCTCGCCGCGGTCTGCCGCCGCTTCCAGCCCGACGCCCTGGCCGGGATCATGGGGCCGTGCATCGCGCCGGTGGGCCGCATGCTGAGCATCCCCTCGCTGGTGTGCTACGACACCGAGACCGCCGTGGCCACCAACAGCTGGGTGTTCCCCATGGCCACCTGCGTGGCCACGCCGCGGGCCTACCGCGGCCGCACCCGCGGCAACCAGCGGCGCTACGACGGCTACCAGGAGCTGGCGTACCTCCACCCGTCCCGCTTCCAGCCCGACCCGGCGCGCCTGCAGCCCCACGGCCTCGAGTCCCCGTTCTGTCTGCTGCGCCTGGTCAGCTGGGAGGCCAGCCACGACGTGGGCGACAAGGGGTTCTCCGACCCGGTGGAGTTCGTGCGCCAGCTCTCGCGCCGCATGCGGGTGGTGATCAGCGCCGAACGGGGCGTGCCCCCGGAGCTCGCCGGGTATCAGCTCCGCGTCCCGCCCGAGGATCTGCACCACGTCCTCGCCGCGGCGAGCCTGTACGTGGGCGAGGGCGCGACCACGGCGGTGGAGGCCGCCCTGCTGGGCACCCCGGCGGTCTTCGTCCACACCGCGCGGCTGGGGTACGTGGAGGAGCTCGAGCAGCGCTTCGGCCTGCTGTTCACGCGCACCAGCCAGGAGCGCGCCATGGGCCTCGCGCTGGAGCTGACCGAGGACCCGGACCGCACCGCCGAGACCTGGGCCCGCCGCCGCAGCCGCATGCTCGACACCAGCGTCGACGTGACGACGTGGCTGCATTCGACGCTGAGGGGCCTCGTCGAGGAGCGCCGTGCGCGCGCGTGAGGCGCTGCGCGCGCACAGGTATCCCTTGGCCTGACGCACCGGCCCGTGCTAGAAGCCAGCCACCGTTTCGGGAGGAATACATGCGCAGATCGACCCTGGTTTTCCTGATCACCTGTATGTGGGCCGGCTCGGCCATGGCCGCGGGTCTGTACACGCCGGACGTCGGCGTGAAGGCGATGGGCCGCGCAGGAGCCTTCGTGGCCACCGCCGACGACAACTCGGCGCTGTACTACAACCCCGCCGGGCTGTTCCAGATGGACGGCTTCCAGATCAACGGCGGGCTCCTGGGCCACTCCCACTCCACCTGCTTCCAGCGCTTCGGCGGCGAAGGCAGGATCAAGCTCAGCGAAGAGGGCTACTACCAGATGGACCCCGAGGGGAACCTCGTGACCGAGGGCGGCTACTCCGCGGTCCACAACGATCCCCAGCTCCGGCCCATCCCGGCGTTCTCCATCTCCTACGGGTTCGAGAACCCGGACCTGACCATCGCCCTGGGCCTGTACGCGCCCCTGGCCCCGTGGGTGGACTACCCCAAGCACGGCTCCAGCCGCTACCGCCTGTCGCGCATGACCATGCTGCAGGGCAACTTCGCCCTCGGCGTGGGTTGGCGTCTGCCGGGCGCCATGGACTGGCTGGCCATCGGCGGGTCGTTCCAGATCATGACCATCGGCATGGAGCAGGACTTCACGGCCTCGGCCGACCTGGAGGCCACGGGCCGCAACCTCAACCCCGAAGACAACCAGTGGGACATCTTCACGAAGTTCGAGGCCCATCAGGTCCGCCCCTTCGGCAACTTCGGTGTGATGATGATGCCCCACGACAACATCAGCATCGGCATCTCGTTCGCGCCGCCTTACACCTTCAACGGCAAGGGCTCGGTGGAGCTCGAAGGTGAGATGGGCTCCCGCTACCTCGGACAGATGAAGGAAGATTTTGGTCCCCTCCTCGAGCTCATGGGTGTGGACCTGGACACCTCGCCGCTGCTGATCCGCGGCATCGACGAGGAGATCGAGGTCACCACCAACCAGCCCGCCGTGCTCAAGGCCGGCGTCGCCGTGCAGCCCACGCCGTGGCTCAACCTCGAGCTCGACGGGCACTTCGAGTTCTGGTCCGTGGCCGAGGAGATCGTCGCCTCGGGCATCGACGTGCCCCTGAACCACTGCGAGGGGGACGACTGCCACTCGCTGATGGAGGAGCTCCAGTCCCGCACCGCCCCGGTCGACCCCTGCGACGAGACGCTCGGTCTGGTGGACTGCTCGGCTCTGGGCAACTACCAGGGCTCCGACGGCGAGGGGAACCACGCCATCGCCCAGAACTGGAAGAACACCGCGGGCATCCGCTTCGGCGGCGAGCTCCAGCCCTACCCCGGCCGCCTCGGCATCCGCTTCGGCTACGCCTTCGAGGCCACGGCCATCCCCGACGAGACCATCTCGGTGCTGATGATCGACAACAACAAGCACCTCATCGGCACCGGCCTGTCCGCCTACTTCGAGGGCTTCGAGTTCCACGTCACCTACGCCCACATCATCCGCCAGTCCCGCACCGTCGGCCTCGACGTCAGCGAGGGCATGACCACCGGCCTCGCGGGCACCGCCCAGAACCAGGTGGACGCCGGCACCTACTGCGCCCGCGACAACTTCCTGGGCATCAACGTGGGGTTCAACTTCACCGCCATGCACCGCGCCGCCAAGGCCCGCAAGGCCGCGCTGGCAGGCACGGACACGATCCACTTCTAGGGCAGGCTCTCCTCCCCGGCCCTCCCGGACATCCCCGCCCTGTTCACGCCAGCGTGGACGCCCCTTCCATCGACAGTTAAACTAAGTCTAGTTTAGTCAAGAACAGGAGGCCCGCATGGAACAGGTCAACATCCACCAGGCCAAGACCCACCTCTCCCGCCTGCTCGAACGCGTGGCCAACGGCGAGGTGATCATCATCGCACGCGCGGGCAAGCCCGTGGCTCGGCTGGTTCCATGGCGGAAGCAGAGGCGACCCAGGGTTCTCGGCCAGTTCGAGGGCCAGATCCAGGTCGGAGACGACTTCGACGAGCTCCCCGACGACATCGCCGCCGCCTTCGAAGGGGAGGAGCGATGAGGTTGTTGCTGGACACCCACGTGCTCCTGTGGGTGCTCGGCGACGCAGCGCGCCTCACTCCAGCGGCGGCCAGGGCCATCGTCGACCCCGACAACGAGGTCTACGCCAGCGCGGTCAACGCCCTGGAGATCGCCATCAAACAATCCCTGGGCAAGCTCTCCCTTCCGGCCCCGGCGAGCCAGTGGCTACCCAGGGCTCTCGAGCAGACCAGCATCGACTGGCTGCCCATCTCCCCCGAGGACGCGATGGCGGTCGGTGAGCTCCCCTGGCACCACCGGGATCCGTTCGATCGCCTGCTCGTGGCCCAGGCTAGCTCGGGCTACACGCTCGTGACCCACGACCGGCAGATCGAGGCCTACGACATCCAGGTCCTGCGGGCCTGAGGCTGCCTTCATGTCCTACCGCCCCACCCGCCGCCGGTTCATCCACACCACCGTCGCCACCGGCACCGGCCTCGCCCTCGGGCTCGGCTGTGACGCCGAGAAACCCGACGCGTCCGATCCGGACGCCACCTTCGCCGACACACCCCGGGGCCAGGTGGTCCTCGTGCGCTCCGACGCCGCCACCGCCGTGGCCCGCGGCCTCGAGCTCATGGGCGGCCTGACCTTCATCGAGGCCGGCCAGACCGTCGCCCTCAAGCCCAACTTCACCGGCCCGCTGCAGCCCCCCGACACCACCGGCCCCGACGTGCTCGACGCCATGATCCGCGCGTGCCTCGACGCCGGAGCCGGCGAGGTGATCGTGGCCGAGCGCACCTTCGGCCCCCTGAACACCATCGACGTCGTCACCTACCCGCTGTACGACGGCTTCTCCCGCTCCATGCTCGACGTCATCGAGGCCGCCGGCGGCTCCTTCCTCCCCCTCGACGACGAGCCCTGGATCGAGGTCCTCCCCGACGGCGCCGACGACTACACCGAGCCACTCCTCGTGCCGGCCCTCCTCGACCAGGTCGACCACGTCATCAACGTCCCGGCCATGAAGACCCACGACATCGCCGTGTTCACCATGGCCATGAAGAACCTCTTCGGCTGGGTCCACCCCGACACCCGCAACACCCAGGTCCACGGTCACCCCGACAACGACACCGATCCCGAGCGGCCCCTGCGCATGTTCGCCCAGATGAACCTGGCCTTCGATCCCGTCTTGCAGGTCATGGACGCCATGACCATCCGCACCACCGGCGGGCCCACGCCGCCCGGCGACACCGCGGAGACCGGCCTGATCATCCTCGGCAAGGACCGCGTGGCGGTGGACGCCGCCGGGCTGGCGCTGCTGCAGGTGGTGGGCACCGAGCCCCACATCGAGGATCGGCCCGTGTGGGATCAGGTCCAGCTGGCCGAGGCCGCGCGGATCGGTGTGGGGGTGAGCGGTCCGGACGAGATCACGCTGAAGGGGGACGGGGTGGAGGAGCTGGGGGAGATCGAGGAGCGGTTGCGGCTCTAACCCACCACCGGCAACCGCATCCACACCGTCGTCCCGCTCCCCGGGGTGCTCGTCAGCTCCAGGGTCCCGCCGTGCTCCACCACGATCTCCTCCACCAGCGTCAGCCCCAGGCCGGTGGCCTGGTCGCGGGTGGTGAAGTAGGGATCGCGGGCGCGGGCGAGGACGTCGGAGGCCATGCCGTCGCCGTCGTCGATCAACTTCACCAGCAGCAACCCGGCTGCGTCTGGATCCATCTCCGCGCTCAGGGTCAGCGTGCCCCCGCGGGGCATGGCGGCCTTGGCGTTGGCGGCGAGGTGGAGCAGGGCCATCTGCAGGCGCAGCGAGTCGCCGGCGAGGTGGGGGAGATCGGGCTGGGCGAGCATCTTGAGCTCGATGGAGCGCGAGAGGATGCCGCGCAACAGGTCGCGGGCGTCCATGAGCAGGCGCACGACCTGGAACTCGCGGCGGGTGACCGGCTCGTCACCGCGGGCGTAGGCGACGAGGCGGTGGGAGAGGTCGGCGGCGCGGTCGGCGGCGACGCCGATCTGGCCGACGGCGCGGCGCTCGAGGGGGTCGAGCTGGGGGTTGTCCTCCAGCGCCGACGAGTAGCCCGAGATGACGGTGAGGATGTTGTTGAAGGAGTGGGCCACGGACGAGGTCATGCGGCCCAGGGTCTCCATGCGCTGCTGGCGATCGAGGTCGTCGTCGCGGGCGGCCGCAGGGGTCAGGTCGCGCAGGACGCCGTCGATGCGGACCACCTCGCCGGCGTCCGAGAGCACGGGCACGGCGCAGTCGCGGACGACGTGCTGGCGGCCGGTGGCGCGGTTGTGGACCCGATAGGTGACCTCTGTACTGGCGTTGTCTTCGGCGACGCGGCGACGCTGGTCGAGGAGGCGGGCGCGGTGCCCGGGATCGACGAGGTCGGGCCACAGCCCGGGGTTGTCGCAGACGGCGACGGACGGGACGCCGAGGAGGCGCTCGCAGGTGCGGGAGATGAACAGCACCGCGCCGTCGGGGGCCAGAGAGTACAGGATCTCCGCGAGGTGCTCCCCGGACAGGGCGATCTGGTGCTGCGGGATATCAGGCACGGCCGCTCCTCGTCCTTTGGGGATACACTGTCGGCGCTGGTCGCGTCCAGCGGAGGGTGCGAGACGATGATGACCATGAACCGAGGGGTCGCCGCGCTGCTGGCGCTGCTGTGCGCGCCCCTGCTGGCCACGGCGCCGCCCGAGGCGGACGTGGAGCCGCTGCCGGGCATCCACGAACTGGAGCTGAACGCCCACCGCTTCGACGCGCCGTTCGGGCCCCTGCCGCAGCTCCCGGAGTCGACCCTGGCCGCGGCACGGGCCTGGGAGCAGACGCGGCCGCACCGCAGCCGCAGCAACGTCGAGGTGATCGGGTATCTGGCGTACTGGGTCGATGGGATCGAGAACCTGCGCTACGACGTGCTGACCCAGATCAACTACTTCAGCGCCGAGCTCGAGGCCGACGGCTCCATCTCGTCGCTGCACGGCTGGGGGGACGAGGCCTCCGAGCAGCTGATCGCCCTGGCCCACGCCCAGGGATGCCGGGTGTGCCTGTGCGTGACGAACTTCGACGACGACGAGCTGCACACCTTGCTGTCGTCGCCATCGAACCGGGCCACGGCCGTTGAGAACCTCGTGTCCGAGGTCGTGGCGATGAACGCCGACGGGGTGGACCTGGACTTCGAGGGGATGAACACCGAGGACAAGCCGCACCTGACGGCGTTCACCCAGGAGCTGCAGGCAGCCCTGGAGGCGGCCTTGCCCTCGCCGTGGCTGACCCTGGCGACGCCGTCGATCGACTGGGGCGGGGCGTACGACTACGACGAGCTGATGTACGCGTCGGACGGGCTGTTCTTCATGGGGTACGGCTACCACTGGTCGGGCGGCGATCCCGGCCCGCTCGCGCCCAAGGAGGGCAGCACCCTGTGGGGGCCCTACTCGCTGGCGTGGACCATCGAGGACTACATCGAGTACGGCGGCGAGAACGAGAAGATCTTCATGGGGCTCCCCCTGTACGGCCGGGACTGGCCGTCGGTGGACGACTCCATCCCGGGCGAGGCCACGGACACGTCCGACGCCATCGTCTACACCTCGGCCATCGCCGACGCGGCCGTGTACGGTTCCCAGTGGGAGCCCGAGTCCACCACGCCGTACTACATGTTCGAGGACGGCGGATGGCACCAGGTGTGGTACGACCACGCGGACTCCCTCCTGTCCAAGATCGAGCTGGTGGCGGACTACGGCATCGGCGGCTTCGGGTTCTGGGCGCTGAACTACGACGGCAACGACGACGAGCTCTGGGACGGCATCGCGGCGATGGTGGGGGACGACGACGACGACGCGGCCGATGACGACGACGACGATGACGTGGGCCCGGGCGACGACGACGACACGGGCGACGACGATGACGACGACACGGGCTGGGGCGACGACGACGGCCCCCCCAGCGGACACCTCCCTGCGCCCTACCTCCCGGTGGACTCTGGCGACGGTTGCAGCTGCTCGGCCCACGGCTCGGCTGGCGCGCCGTGGATCGCCGCGGCCCTGGCGCTGCTGGCCACACGTCGCCGCCTCGCTTGACACCACCCGGTCAGGATCTACCCTTGCTGCCGGCTGGATGAAGAACACCCGCGCGGGTGTTCTTCGCCGCGACATTCACCAAGCAGGAAGGAGCTGCCCATGATCGAGGTCACTGGTTTGACCAAGATCTATGGCGGGCTCACCGCCATCGACGACGTGTCGTTCTCCGTGGGCAAGGGCGAGATCCTCGGATTCCTCGGCCCCAACGGCGCGGGCAAGACCACCACCATGCGCATCCTGTCGGGCTCCCTGGGCGCCACCAAGGGCTCGGCGTCCCTGGCCGGGTTCGAGGTGCACGACAAGCCGCGAGAGGTCAAGAAGCGGCTGGGGTACATGCCGGAGTTCCCGCCCCTGTACACGGGCATGACCGTGCTCAGCTACCTGGCGTTCGCCGCGTCCATCAAGGGCGTGAAGCGGTCCAAACGCCGCGAGGCCGTGGACCGGGTGGTCGAGATGTGCGGCCTGTCCAAGTCGCGCAAGCGGATCATCGGCCAGCTCTCCAAGGGCTACCGGCAGCGGGTCGGCCTGGCCCAGGCGCTGATCCACGAGCCGGAGATCCTTGTGCTCGACGAGCCCACCTCCGGCCTGGATCCGGCACAGATCTCCGAGGTGCGGTCCGTGATCAAGGACCTGGGCGGCGATCACACGGTGATCCTGTCCACCCACATCCTCCCCGAGGTCACCATGACGTGCGATCGCGTCGTGATCATCGACCGCGGCCACATCATCGCCCAGGACTCGGAGCAGGGGCTGGCCCAGAAGGTGCTGGCCCAGCGCTGCCTGGTGGTGGACGTGGCCCGGCCCGACGAGGGGTGCCTGGGCGCGCTGGAGGCGGTGGAGGGGGTGCAGGGTATCGACCTCGAGGACGGCGCCTATCGCCTGCTCGTGGGCGACGCCGATCCCCGCGAGGAGGTGGCGCGCACGGTGGTGGACGGCGGCTGGGGCCTGCTGGAGCAGAAGCTCGAGTCGGCCTCGCTCGAGGAGATCTATCTCAAGCTGGTGGGGGAGGTGAGGGCATGACCAACATCCTGCACATCGCCGGCCGGGAGATCCGGTCCTACCTCTCCAGCCCCTGGACCTATGCGGTGCTGGCCGCGGCCGTGTTCATCCTCGGCTTCATCTTCTCGGGCCAGATCGCGTGGTTCTCGGAGGTGTCGCAGCGGCCCGACGGGGGCGGGTACTACGGGCCGACCCACTACAACCTCCACACGGACGTGGTGGACCCGTTCGTGATGGCCTGCGGGTTCATCCTGATCTTCCTGGTCCCGGTGTTGACCATGCACCTGATCGCCGGAGAGCGGCGCCAGCGCTCCATCGAGCTGCTGCTGACGTCGCCGGTGAGCTCGTGGGAGGTGGTGCTGGGCAAGTTCTTCGGCGCCATGGCGCTCATGGGCGTGCTGGTGCTGCTGATGATGTACGTGCCCGCGGTGTTGTACATCTTCGGCGAGCCCGACACGTCGGTGATGCTGACGTCGCTGCTCGGCGCGGTGCTGCTGATCGCCTGCTACGTGTCCGTGGGGATCGCAGCGAGCTCGCTGAGCGAGAACATGATCGTCAGCGCCATCCTGGGCATCGTGCTGCTGCTGCTGGTGTGGGTCATCGAGATCGGCACCCTGGTCACCTCCACCGAGTGGATCAAGTCCACGCTGGAGGCCATGAGCCTGGTGCGGCACGTGGAGAACTTCACCAAGGGTGTGATCGACACGCGAGACGTGGTGTTCATGCTGTCGTTCTGTGTGCTGTTCCTGTTCGTGGGACAGCAGCGGATCGAATCGCTGAGGTGGAGGTAGGACCATGAGCCGTAACGCCATCTGGGCCGGTCGTGTCCTGGGCGCGGTGGGACTGCTCACCGCGGTCGTGGTCACCTTCCGCTACCTCATCACCACCGCGCCGTCGGATCTGTTCCTGGGCCTGGGCCTGGCGTCGATCCTGATGATCGCGTCGTGGATCTTCCTGGACTGGGACCTGATCGCCGCCATCACCGGCCGCCGAGGCACTCGCCGCCAGGCGGGATCGTGGCTGCTGGTGGTGCTGGGGATCGGCATCGCGGTGCTGGTCAACTTCCTCAGCTACCGCCATCACTGGGACAAGGACATCACCGAGGGCAACATCCACTCGCTCTCCCAGGAGACCCTGGACGTGCTCGCGGGCCTGGAGCAGGAGGTCCACGTCACCGGCTTCTACAAGCAGATGGACGCCGCGGGTGAGGCGTTCCGCACCCGCGAGCTGTTCCTGGGGCTGGTGGACCGCTACGAGGTCCACACCGAGCTGCTGTCAAGCGACGTCATCGATCCCGACATCGAGCCCGCGCTGGCCATCGATCGGGGCGTGTTCCAGAACGGGGTGGTCTTCGTCACCTGCGGCGACCGCGAGGAGCGGGTGATGGTCCCCGACGAGAACGCCCTGACCAACGCCCTGGTCAAGGTCACCCGCGACGGCACCAAGACCGTGTACTTCCTCGCCGGCCACGGCGAACACGACATCACCAGCTCCGACGCCCTGGGCTACGGCGAGGTCCGCGGCAAGCTCGAGCAGTCGGGCTTCATCGTCGAGGAGCTGGAGCTGTACCGCGTGGGGCTGATCCCCGCCGACGCCACGGTGCTGGTCATCGCAGGGCCGGCCACGGAGCTGCTGCCCAGCGAGATCCCCCTGGTGCGCGACTTCGTCGAGCGGCGCGGCGGCGGGCTGATGGTGCTGCTGGAGCCCGAGGTGGACAGCGGCCTCGAGGAGCTGCTGCGGACCTGGGGCATCGAGGTGGGTCCGAACATGGTCGTGGACCTCGAGGGCCAGGCCATGGTGGGGGACCACTCCACCATCTTCGCCAACCTGGGCTACCACGAGATCACCGCCGAGCTGGCCGTGCCGGCGATCCTGCAGCAGGCCCGCACCGTGGGCGCCGTCGAGGGCCGCATGGACGTGCACGAGCTGCTGATGTCCGGCCGTTCCGCGTGGGCCGAGAGCGATCTGGAGTCCCTGGAGCTGGACTACGACCCCGACACCGACGAGCCCGGCCCCCTGGCCCTGGCCGCCGTGGTGGAGGTGCCCCGGATTCCCGTCGATCGCCGCGAAGCCGACGACGACGACAGCGGCAAGCCCAGGTATGCCCCGGCCGGCGCCATGGGTGAAGGCGAGGCCAGCCCGGGCACGGCCCCGGTGCTGGTCATCGGCGACAGCGACCTGGCCGCCAACGGCATGATCTCCCTGTTCGGCAACGCCGACCTGGTCCTGAACTCCCTGAGCTACATGGCCCGCGAGGAGGACCTCATCACCATCCGCGCCCGCGACGAGGAGGATCGCCCGATCCACCTCATGGGCTGGCAGCGCGCCCTCATCGGCGTCATCGCCGTCCCGGGCATGACCATGCTGGTGCTGCTGGGTGGGATCATCGCCTGGTTCGCCAGGCTGGCGAGGTAGCGCCTACTCGGCGGAAGGCGCCGTGGCCACGGCGCCGATGACCACCGATCCGGAGAAGTAGCTCCTGGCGAGGTCCAGGTGGTGCCGGGCCTCGCGCTCCCGCGCCTTGCGATCCGTGAGCAGTCCCAGCACGCCGCGCGCACCGCCGCTGATCAGATCGTCGTACTTCTGGAAGTGCCGCGCGCCGCACAGCTGGTGGATGTAGAGCCGGCCGGCGCCGGCCTCGTTCTCGGTAAGATCCAGCGGCGTGAGGTCGAACGTGGCGCCCTTGTGCACCACCTTCTTGCGCAGGGCCGAGATCTGCAACTCGAGATCCACCCGCTCCATGGACTCCCCCACCGGGAAGGTGACCGCCACCTTCTCGGGGAGGAACGGCTCGAGCTCGGCGATGGACAGGCTCGACGCCTCGACGGGCTTGCGGCTGTCGAAGCCCAGATCGTCCAGCTGGAACTGCTTGGCCTCCAGGGTCCTGGCGTCCCAGGTCAGGTTGGCCACGGTGAGCAGAGCGACCACGTCGAAGCCGGCGTCGGTGAGGTTGCGCTCCACGTGGTCGAGGCTGATCAGGTAGTCGCCCACCGGGACCGCGTCGCCGGTGTACGCGTCGTCCGGACGCAGGAACACCACCACGGGCTGGGAGTCGTCCCCGCCGGCCACGGTCTCGCCGGGAATGGTGAACCGCAGGCCTCTGGACGTGGGCGGCACCAGGAAGCGGATACGCAGGGTCTGTCCCTGACCCGCGCCGAGGGTCACCGTGGTGGACCGCACCGGCCGGAACACCTGCTGGCGATCGTCCTGCAGCTGGAAGCGGTTGGGATCGATGGTCAGCGACGAGGTGCCCTTGTTGAACAGGCGCACCCGCAGCCGGTGGTACACCAGGTCGGGATCGATGCGCTCGGCGAACTCCACCTGGCGAATGGCCTCCTCGACCACCACCTCCAGGCCGCTGCTGGTGGCGATGGGGGAGGACACGTCGAAGCGCTCGTAGCCGTCCCGCGGCGAGCGCAGGCGGCGGGAGTCCACCATGCCCGTGGGGGTCAGCTGGAGCTCCCACTGCTCGCCCAGCAGCAGCGGCAGGTCGAAGCCCGCGAGCTGCGCCGTGGTCAGCTCCAGGTATCCGGGCACCGGGCGGTCCCCCGACAGCCAGTCCCAGATCCGGCCGGTGGTCTTGCGCACGGTTCCCTGGCGATCCCCGCGGTACTCGTAGTACGCGGGGGGATCCTCGAGCAGGGTCAACGGCTCCACCTCGAGCGCCGACAGGGCGTCGAAGTAGTAGAACTCCAGCGGAGCGTCGATGCGCCGGTGCTTCACCGAGGCGTGGCCCACGCCCACGTGCACCGTGTCCCCCATCACGTCGAGGAGCCTCGGCTCGCTGGCGGTCCCGGCGGCGTCCACCTCCACCAGGCTGATCCGCGTGACCATCGCCCCCTCCACGACCTCCTGGAGCTGGACGGTCAGCTGTACGACGGCCTGGGCGTCGGCCATGGACGCGGCGAGGAGTTCGAGGTTCTTGCGCTCCCGCGACCGCTGGTTGGCCCAGGTCAGCAGCACCAGCACGGCCAGCGCGACCGCCACGCCCGCGGCGCCGATGAGCCGGGTCCTGCGGTCCTCGGGCTCACCCATGAGGGTCCGCATGAACCCGCCGCCCGACGGGGGCGCGCCGTACCCACCGAGGCCGTCGCCTGCGTTGCCCTGATCGGCCGTCCTGCCGTTGTCGTCTGACATGCTCATTCCCTCTCGTCCCGGCTACGGGCGCAGCCGCGCCCGGCGCGAACCGCGTGACTGGCGATAGTCCTCGCCCTGAAGCTGATGGAAGTCGCACATGGCCTTGAGCCGCGAGTAGATCCGCTGGTCCACGCGGTGGGCCAGGCTCTCGAACCCGTCGGCGATGGCCGACGTGGCCTTGTCCGGATAGTTGGTGGTGACCAAGGTGGTGGCGCCGGCGTTGTAGCGGCGGTTGACCACGTCGTCGAGCACCGTGATCTCCCACTTGCTCCCCAGCCCCTTGCCCAGGTCGTCGATGACCAGCACGTCCACCGCAGCCAGCGGCTCGAGCAGCTCGGCCGTACCTTCCCGGCGTTCGTAGGCCATCTTCAGGTCCTGCAGCAGCTGCAGGTTGTCGAGGAACTGGCAGCTGACGCCGATCTCCAGGGTGAGCTCCCGCACCAGCGCGGTGGCCAGGTGGGTCTTGCCCGTGCCCACCGGACCCCAGAGCAGCAGGCCTCGCTGGCCAGGGGTGAAGCCGCGCAGGAACTGGGCCGCCGCCTGGTGGGCCTCCCCCACGTCACCGTTGCTCAGCGCGAAGGTCCCCAGCGTGCTGTGGGCGAACTCTCCGGGCACGCCGGCGCGGTTGAAGCGATCGATGCGCAGCTGCAGCATGCGGCAGTCGCAGGGGCGATAGACGCGGTATCCGTCCTCGTCCTGGTCGGACACCATGCCCCGATCGCCGCATTCGGGGCACGGCGCGGCGCTGGCGCGCGACGCCACGGCCCGGCCGTCGATCACGTCGACGCGGTACAGCGATTCGGTTCGGTTCGCGGGCGCAGCCATGGTCTCCTAATCTTGCCAGAAACGCCGGGGTTCCAGTACCGGGTCGTCGCTGGCGAGCCGGCGCCGGGCCAGCTCCTGCAGCAGTTCGTCGCGGGCGGTGGGGCTCATGGGGGCCAGCGCGGCCCGGGCCGAGGTCGCGAGCTGGGTCATGAGGATCTCCCGCTGCCGGGGCTCCAGGGCGTCGAGCTTGCGCTGGTAGTACTCGCCGGAGATCGCCAGGAAGCGTACGAAGGCGCGCTCTTCGCCCAGGCTCTCGTCGTCGGCCAGCGCGCGCAGGGTGGCGCCCACGGTTGCCGGGGCCTCCCCGGCGAGGGTCCTCACCACGGCCCGCCAGGTCTCGTCTCCGGGGGGCTGCTCAGGGACCGCGACGGCCGCGGCCGGGGCGGCCTCGATCCCGCCGGAGGACGAGACAAAACGTTTCAGCTCGCGCTTCACGTCCGGCCGCACCCGCTTCAGCGGCAACCCCTTGGGCGGACGCTTGAGCCGCTGCAGCCGCTGGGCCCCCTTGCGCGTGCCTGCCAGGGCCGCCTCCAGCGGGACACCGTCGGCGAACCACTGGTCGATGACGTGCAGGTCCATGTCGCCGAGCAGGCCGGCGTGGGTCGACAGGTGCTGCACCAGCGCCTCGATCTCCTGCAGATATCGTCCCAGATCCATGTTCCGAGGGAGGGTAACACGCCCGTGCGAGGGGGCGCGCGGGGGCACGTTGCTTGATCTCACCGGGGGATTGGGCTTAGATGGACCGGCCCTGTACCCCGATCCACGGGGTGGGATGGGTCTCGCGGAGGCAAGCATGATTCGGCAGCACCTCGGGTGGATGCTCCTGGCCGTCGTCGTGGTAGCGACGCCTGCACTGGCCCAGGACGAGGACGACGACGATCTCCTCATCCTCGACGAGGAGGAGGAAGAGCCTCTGGTGGTGGACAGCCTCCAGATCTACCGTGCATTCAAGGAAGAGCTGAAGGGCATGGCGATCGAGGAGGAGCTCGACGCCTGGTGGCGCTACCTCGCCAAGTACCCGGACACGGCCTACCGCAAGGAGATCGAGCGGCGCATCGACGAGCTCGAGGGCGCCATGCTCGACGAGGCCGAGGCCGAGGCGCCGGACTACGTGGACGTCACGGACACGGCCCGCGGCGCCAAGTACGACGAGCTGCCGTTCGTCGAGCCGTTCGGGTTCCTGACCAACAACACCCGCAAGAAGGTCCACCTGGGCATGTCCTACGGGTACAAGTCCACGTTCAACTACGCCCTGGGTGTCGAGTACGCCATCAAGCGCAACTTCTCGGTGTTCGGCCTGGCCGACCACTTCGGTCAGGGCATCGGCTTCAACATCCACGCCGGCGTCAAGTACGCCGCCATCAAGGACACCCGCACCGGCGGGCTGCTGACCTTCGGGCTCGGCATCAAGGGCGGCAGCGTCAACGGCCCCTACTTCGGCATGGACCCCTTCATCGGCGTGGGCGTCTGCCCCCGCGACAAGCCGGTGACCCTGCAGTTCCAGGCCGGCATGGACATGCGCTTCACGCCGTGGTCCTGGGACGCCCACCTGGGCCTCAACCTCGGCCTGCGCCCGTCGGAGAAGGTCACCATCTTCCTGGAGACCACCGGCCACAACAAGATCCGCAAGATGACCAGCTACGAGGCCATCATCGGCGAGACCTGCGGCGACGACAGCAACGACGACGTGGACTGCGTCACCGAGTACTTCGGCTTCTACGAGGCCGCCGCCGGCATCAAGCTGTTCCCCCGCGAGAACATCGAGATCACCCTGGCCCTGCGCGCGCCCTACTTCTACCGTCACTGGCAGCACTATCACCCGATCGGTGGTGGTGGCTCCGTGATGATCTACTTCTAGTCCCCCTTCAGATCCCCTCCCAAAGATCCGTGCCCGTCCGCATGCGGCCCAGCCCGTGCCCGTGCCCGCCAAACGCACCTCACCCCCGGTTCGGGGACGAGGATGTTCTGTCTTGAATCCGGATCGGGGGAAAGCTAGCGGGGGCCCACTTCCAGGTCGGAGTTGACCTGGTGGAGCAGCTGCGTGGTGAGCTCGATGACCTGCTGATGGGTCAGGCCATTGTCCCTCAGCTCCTTGTAGATGGAGCGCGCCATGATCCCCCGGGTCCGCTTCCACTCGCTGCCACTGTACTTCGGCGTTCTCAGCTCTTGCTTGACCATGTCCACTCCTGCTTCAGGTTGCGCCTTCTCTAAGCAAGATCCAGGCCAGGAGCGTCCCGCGCAGACAAAGACACAAAACGGAGTGATCTCGGGGAGTTGAGATTTCCCGCCAGGAGGCTCGCGCCAGGAGCCAGGCCCGGAGCGTAACGGGGTACGCAGTTCGGCGCCGGTGGGGTGCGAAGGGAGTTACGCAGTTCAGGAGGAGGAGCCGGGCGGGAGGTCTACTTGTCCTTCTTCTTGAGGACCTTCATGACCATCTGCAGGTACTTCTTGATGTTGGGGATCTCGGGATCGATCCGGTAGGCCTTCTGCAGGTCGAGGAACGACTTCTTGTGGTTCTTGCGGTAGTAGTAGCTCAGCCCGCGGTTGCAGTACGCCTGCCCCAGCTCGTCGTCGAGCTTGATGCACTTGGTGTACTGCTTGATGGCGGCGGCGTAGTCCTTCTGCAGGAAGTGGACCTCGCCCATGCCGAGGTAGCCCGCGGGGCTGTCCGCGTCCAGCTCCAGCGCCTTGCCGAACTCCGACGCCGCGGCCTCGAAGTCGGGGGTCTGGAGGTGAACGGCGCCAAGGCCGATGTGGGCCTCCACGTTGCTCTCGTCCAGCTCGAGCACCTTGCTGTAGAGCTCGGTGGCCGCCGAGTAGTTCTTGCGATCCCTCAGCTTCGCCGCCAGCTCGAGGTAGCGGCCCACCGCCTCGGTGTCGCCCTCGGCGACCGCCTCGTCGATGGCGTCCTCTTCCGCGCCGGCGTCCAGGCTGTCGATGACCACCATCTCGGGCTTGGAATCGTCGAGGGAGGGGCCGAGCCCCTGGCTGACCTCCACCTCGTCGTCCGCCACGTCGAGATCGATGTCGTCGCCACCCACATCGATCTCGACGGCGTCCTCCTCGTCCTCGTTGAGGTCGATCTCCACGCCGTCGTCGATCTCCATCTCCTCGTCGTCGGCCGCGCTGGCCTCGATCTCGAAGTCCTCGTCTTCCGCGGCGGAGGCTTCGATGGCGAAGTCCTCCTCCTCGGCCGCAGAGGCCTCGATCTCGAAGTCGTCGTCCGCCGCCTCGCCGCCCAGGGCGATGTCCTCGGAGATACTCTCCTGGATGGCATCCGCCGGCAGCTCGTCGGTGACGCTGCTGCGCTCCTCGATATCGCCGACGAACAGGTCACCCACGTCCAGCTTGACGTCGCGGACGTCGTCGATCTGGTCGAGCAGCTCGTCGCCACCCGCCTCGCGGATCCCCTTCTCGGCTGCCTTGCGGGCATCCTCGAGGGCCTGGTTGACGCGCTGACGCTCGGCCGCCGCGCTGGCGATCTCGCGCATCCGCTCCTCGAGGCTCTCCTCGAGGGTCATCAAGGAGTCGGTGAGGTTCTCGCGGACGATGTTGAGCAGCTTGCTCTCCAGCGCGCCAGCCTGATGGCTGATGGCCTGCTCGACGAGATCGCGGACCTCGCCCGCCTGGCTGGTCTGCCCGCGGAGTTCGGCCACGGCCTTCTCCACGGCCAGCCCGGCACGGTGGGAGATCAACGCCTCGATCTCCTCCCGGCGCAGCCCGTCGTCGGATCCGCCGGAGGTGCCCACCACCGAGCCACCTGCGATCAGGTTGCGGCGTTGGGCCTCCCAGGGCATCTCCACGGTCTTGCTCGCCGAGGACATGCCCGCGACGAGGATGCGCTGGCGCTGCTTGTACTCCAGGCGCCCCTGCACCGCCTCGGTCATCACTTCCTGGGCAGCGCTGACGGACGCGAGGATGCCGTAGCAGGCCGACAGGGCCTTGCCGCTGTCGAACTCGGCAGGGGCCTCGACCGCTTCGGTCGCCTCGGGCGCGGCTTTCTTCTTCTTCTTAGCCATGACTCACCCCAGATAGGTGTTGGGTTGAACTGGTCCTGTGACCAGCTGTGAGAGCGACCCTCCGGTCGACCTCATTCCCCGCCTTCAGCACCTTCGTCCGGGGCGGCAGCCAGGTCCTTCATCTCGGTGTTCAGGTCCTGGATGCTGCGCATGTACTCCTCGCGGACCTTGCGCATCCGGGTGACACCCTCTTCGAGGACCTTGACCCGGTTCTTGAGCTTCTTGTTCTCGCGCTCGATCTTCTCGAGCTCCTTTTCGAGATCCTTGATCTTCTGCTCGTCGGACTCGATCTCGTTGCCCTTGTTCTGGATCTCCACCTCGAGATCCTGCATCTGCCGCTCGGTCTTGAACCGCTCGGCCTGCTTCTCGTCGCGCGCCGCGGTGAGCTCCTCGGTGGTCTTCTTGAGCTCGGCGAGCTTGTCGTCGAAGCCGCCTGCGTCCGACTCCAGGTTGGCCTGCATCTCCTGGTTGCGCTTGATGTCCAGCTCCGCACTCGCGATCTGCTGGGTCAAGCTCTCGGTGGTCTTCAGGGTCGAGGTGAGGAACGTGATGCGCTCTTCGAGAATGGCGTTCAGCTCATTGTTGATCTCGACGAGACGGTCGTCACTGCTCATCTGCGCAGCATCGGCCATGGCGACTCTCCTTCCCGCGGTCTTGCGGATGGTTTGTGCATCGAGTGGCGAAGCCGGATTCGACGCGAACCCTGTGGGCCTGCGCCGATCGATCCTCCTGTTGGCGGTCCCGGTCCCGGCTTCGATCGCTAGAAGCCGAAACGCTATCACGCGCTTTCGAACACTGTCAATTTGAGCGCGTGCGCGAAAAACCTCGTCCGAACGTGGAGTTGGGGGGTGATAAGATGCCCCTTCACCCCGTCCGGGACCCGACCCCATGACGCGAAGACCCTGCACGCTCCTGATGCTGTCCATCCTGGCGATGGCCGCGGCAACGCCGGCCGCGGCCGCGGAAGATCCTGTCGAAGGGGCGGAGGCCCCCCTCGAAGGGGAGGGATTGCTTCGTTCGGCGTGGGAAGCCGAGGCCCGCGGGGATCACGCCGAGGCCGAGGCTCGCTACCGCAGCGCGCGCGAAGGTTTCAGCGAGCTCGACGACGCGCGCGGGATGCGGCTGGTGGCCATCAACCTGGGGCTGTTGCTGGCTCAGCTGGGCCGCCTCGACGAGGCGGTGGCCGAACTCACCGCCGCGGTGGCCCTCGCGGGCGGCGCCGTGGATCGCAGCGTCCCGGTGGCCACGCGACTGCTGCTGGTGGACGTGTACCTGGACCACGACCGCCCCGTGGACGCCCTGATCTGGGCTGACGCGGCCCTCGCGGCGGCAGCGGCCAGCGGCGAGGCGGAGTTCGTCGCAGCGCCCGCCGCGGCCTACCTGCGCACGAGCCGCGCCATCGCCGACGACCCTGCCAGCGTGGAGGGCGCGCTGGATCACGTGGACGGCCGCCTGGCCGCCGCGCCCGGCTACGAGGGGAGGTCCTCCATCCCGCTGCTGGTGTTCTCCCGCGGCGTCCAGGCGCTGGAGGCCGGGGACTCCGACCTGGCGCTGGACCACATGGAGGACGCGGCGGACGCGGCCGAGGCCATGGGGGAGGGGGATCCGGATCTCTTCGCCGGACTGGCCATCGTCGCGCTGCAGGTGGGTCAGGACGATCGAGCGAGGGCGGCGATGGATCGCGGGCTGGCCCTGCCCGCGGGCGAAACCACCCCGCTGCTGTCCGTCCGGGCCGCGCTGCAGTGGCGCGAAGGCTGGTACGCAGCCAGCGTGGAGTCCACGCGCAGCTCGCTGGAGCGGGCCGAGAGCGAGGGCGACGCGCAGCTGATCTCCGAACTCCAGCTGGTGCTCGCCGCTCGGCTGGAGGCCCTGGGCGAGCTGGACGAGGCGCGCGCCATCCACGAGATCGTCCTGGATGAACTCGAGACCGCCGACGCGGTTCAGGCGCTGACCGAGGAGCTGGTCCTCCAGCGGCTGCGGCTGGCCACGGTGGACGCGCGCCTGGGCCGCTGGGAGGAGGCCGTGCGACAGGCCCGCCGTAGCCTGGCCGAGAACAGGGATCCCTTCCAGCAGGCCGGGGGAGAAGCCGGCTACGGATCGCGGATCGCTGCGGCCGGCGCCTTCGTCGTCCTCGCCCGCGCCGACCTCGAACAGGGCAGCGGAGACGAGGCCCGCTCCGCCCTGAAGGCCGCGAGCGCGCTGGTGGATCACGCCCCCGAGGCCCAGGCCTCCGCGGGCTACCTGGCGCTGGAGCTCGGCGACATCGACCGCGCCGCAGAGGTGTTCGGCGAGCTGGAGCTCGGCGGCGCGGCCAGCTGGGCCTCTGCCCACGGGCTGGGCATGGCGCGGTGGCGGGCGGGGGACCTCGAGGGCGCGAGAGAGGCCCTGGAGCGGGCCGTGATGCGGCTCGGTGACGACCCCCTGCAGCCCCACCTCTTCTTGCCACCGGCGCTGCAGGTCCACGCCGATCTGGTCGCGTTGCTGGTGGAGGCCGGCGACCCGGAAGCCGCCTTTGGCGCCGCGGCCCGGGCTCGAGCCGCGGGCCGCGCCGACGCCGCGGTCCCCGATCTCGCCGCCCTGCAGGACGCGCTGCCCGAGGACGCGTCAGCCCTGCTGTTCCTGGTCGCCCCACGGGAGGTCTGGACCTTCGTGGCCTCCCCGGGCTGGCTGTCCGTACACCGGCGAGACATCCCCCGTGACGAGCTGGCCCGGCGGATCGACACCTACCTCGCCGAGGTCGGCGCGCCGCCCCGCGGCAGCCGCCGCCTGGCCCGCGGGTGGCGCGTCCCCGCGAGCGAGCTGTACGTCGATCTCATCGCGCCCGTCCACGACCAGCTGAAGGACAGCCCGGCGCTGGTGCTGCTCCCCCACGGCCCCCTGAACGAGCTGCCGTTCGCGGCGCTGCTGGACGACGAGGCCGACGAGGTCCTCGCGCAGCGGCACACCCTGGTCGTCGCCCCTGGCCAGCTCGCGCTGGATCGCCCCGGCGTCGAGCTGTCGCGCAAGCCCCTCGCCGTGCTGGTGGGGGACTCGGCCGGGGGCGGGCCGGTCGAGCCGCTGGCCCGGCTGTTCCGCAAGCCCGTGGTCCTGGACGGCGAGCCCGCGGCGGAGGACATCGTACGAACGCAGCTCGCCCGGGCCGAGATCATCCACCTGCACACCGCCTGCGAGCTCAACCCCCTGCTGCCGGGGAGCAGCCGCCTCGTCCTGGCGCCGGACCACGCCCACGACGGCCTGCTCACCGCGGACGAGCTGGCCGCCGAGGAGTTCGGGGCGCCCCTGGTGACCCTGGCCGGCTGCGCGCCCCCCCCGTGGATCGGCCCGGACGCCGATCACCACACCCCCTGGCCCGCGCCGGCGCGCCTCACCCTGGCGTCGGGCTTCCTCCACGCCGGGGCCCCCGCGGTGCTGCTCGGAATGTGGCACGCCGAGACCTCGCTGCTCGACGCGTACTACGGCGGGGTGGCACGCCGCGGCCCGGCCGCGGCCCTGCAGCGCGCCCAGGTGAGGATGTTCACCGAGGAGGTCCACCCGTACCACTGGGCCGGCTGGACGGTCGTGGGGGATTCAGGGATCTAGCGCGTTCCTAGTCCACGAGGTGCCGGATCTTCACGATCTCCGCGTCGGGATAGGTGGACAGCAGACGCTCGGTGGCCGGGTGGCTCCGGGCGCGCTCCTCCCGCCCTTGGCGCCGCTTCGCCGCGTCGGCGCGGGCCTGCTCGGCCGGGCTCAGGGGGGCCGAGTCGTCCTCCAGCGCCACCGCGCGCAACGCGAGCTTGCGCCCGAAGTGCCGGGACACCGCCGCGAGCAGGGCGACGTCGGACAGGCGCTGTGCGGCCAGCTGCAACGTCGCGGGCTTGTGGTATCCGAGCACCAGGTCCCCGTCGGCGACCTCGAGGAACCGTCCCTCGGCGATGATCGCGCGCAGGGCGCCGAGGGGGCCGCCGGACAGGGAGGCGACGAAGGACGTCCAGCCGCCGGCGTCCAGGGGCGCGGCAGGCCCGGCGGGGGGCTCGGCGGGAGGCTCGGCAGCGGGTTTGGCCGGAGGCTTGGCCGGAGGCTTGGCCGGAGGCTTGGCCGGAGGCTTGGCCGGAGGCTTGGCCG
>CAYRNR010000027.1:0-57504 GCA_964425605.1 uncultured Rickettsiales bacterium
CGGGGGCATGATCAGTGAAAACCCTGGGGGCATGATCCTGAAAAGTCACACCCCACTACCTTGTGGTGGGAGGCTCGTCGAGAGCCCGGACCTGCGCCTGTCCCTGGCTCTACTCAACTCATGCGAGATCGAGTCCCACCTCGACGAAGATCACAGGGGCCATCTCTGCGAGGATCAGCTCAAGGCAGTACTCGACGCATGGTCCGGAGCGCCCAAGGACGGTTGGACTAGGATCGCCGCGCTTCACCACAATCCGCGGGCCACCGTTCCTGCGGACGCCGAGGATCTCATCACCAAGCTTGCCGAGAAGGGTGAGGATGGCCTAGACGAACAGACCATACGCCGCTACGTGGCCGATCTAGTGGGGCTGGAAGGTCGCGAGGAACTCAGGCGCGTCGCCATCAAAGGAGGTGTCTCCATCCTGCTGCACGGCCACTTTCACGCCTCCACGTTCGAAACGTGGAAGTGGGCCACTGGGGGCGAAACCCTGCTGCTAGCTTCCGGGAGCTTTGGTCTTTCCCCAGATGCCGTCCCAAAGGACCAGCGAAACGTCGTAAGACTCGTCGGTGTGAACAGGGATGGCCACCGGATACGCTCACAGATCCTCACCTGGGATCCAAGGGCTGCCTCGGGCGGCGTGGACTCGGGCGCCTTCGTGAAAGGTCAGGGGGAAGAGGACTACATCGACTCGGAGAAGCCGTCCGACGCCACGCGAGCCGATGCCCCACGTATTCCGCATTGGCCTCACCCCGATCCACGATTCACTTGGCCCCTATCTCCCGGGCGTCCCCCTACCTCCAACCTCCCCCGGGAGCGTGCCTTCTTCGGTCGCCACGAGGAACTTGAACGCATCGCCAAGGCACTCGACCACGAGATCCGCACCTGGGGGGTACTCATCGACGGCGAAGGAGGCATCGGCAAGACTGTTCTGGCACTACGCGCTGCCCACGCCGCTTCCGACGCAGACTACCCGCTGAAGCTATTTTTGTCGGCCAAGGCACGGGAGATGACATCCAGCGGTGAAAAGCCGCTGGAGGACTACGAGCTCACCAGTTTCCAAGCGGTTCTCAAGGAGCTCGGGCGTCTGCTCGGCGACGATCTGGGCCGCGACAATCCCGACGCACGCGCGAGGATCGTCCTCACCTTACTCTCCAAATACCCCTCCCTGTTGCTCATAGACAACCTTGAGACGCTCGCTGAAAGCGATAGAATTCGTCTGTACCAGTTTTTGGCGCAGCTACCGAACGGAAGCAAGGCCATTGTCACGAGTCGCAGGAGGACCGACTCATACGCCCAACTAATTCGCCTTGGACGAATGTCGCGGACGAATGCACTGAAGCTGCTCGACGATCTGACCAAACACAACCCCAAGCTGGCATCGTCTACATTGGACGAACGGGAGCGACTCTACGAGATAAGTGGTGGCAATCCGCTGGTTCTGAGTTGGATTGCAGGCCAGGTTGGACGACCAGGAAGCGGATGCCGCACCATGACACATGCCTGCGATTTCCTGCTGAAGTCACCGCCCGGCAACGACCCGCTGGAGTATGCTTTTGGCGATCTTCTGGATACTTTCACTGGAAGCGAAACGGCGGTCCTCGCAGGATTGACCCACTTCAAGAGTCCCGCCAAAGTGGATTGGATTGCGAAAGTTGCCGATCTGGATGTGACCAGTGCTGGGACGGCGTTGGTCGACCTCGCTGATCGATCCGTCATCACTAGCGATCCTGCCGAGGAATTCTTCCATCTGTCTTCACTCACCGCAGCGTTCATACGGCGGAAGCACTCCGGATTGGTAGTAGACACGCGAGACCGCTTGGTACGCCAAGCCATGGCGATCGTTTTTGAAAACGGGTACCAAAATTACGAGTCCTTCTCGAACATTGAAGAGAATTGGTCCCTGATTGACGTCGCGCTACCCCGAATCGTCGAAGGAGAGAACACGACAATCCAAGAGGTCCGCGTTGCTTTGTCCACGCCTCTTGATTTCATGGGGAAATGGGACGACTGGCTATCGCTCTCCAAGTGGGCGGGAGAATCGGCCAACATCAACGGGGACTGGGATAGTGCAGGTTGGTGCGCTTATCAGGCTGGATGGGTCAGCTTCCTTCGTGGGAACGCGGATGATGTCTTGACCTGGGCAGATCGCGCTTCCGAGGCCTGGGCCAAATCGCCCTCCTCAGGAGGGCTCGAGACAACACACGCGGAGCAACTCCGGGCATTTGGCAGAGAACTCGCCGGCGATCTTCAAGCAGCGCGACAGACATACGAGAATGTGCTCAGGTGGCACAAAGAACGGGAACCGGAGAGCCGTAGCATGGTGCTGGCGCTCTTGGACCACGGTCAGTTCCTGGAATCACAGAACGAACTCGATGAAGCGGAGAAGGTACTCCGAGAGGCGCTGGCGCTCTCGAGCAGGAAGCACACTCCTTTTGAAGTAGCCATATGCCGCATCAGTCTAGCAACAGTTGCGTTGAAACGGGAAGACTGGACCGAAGCTGAGGATCACGCACAGAAAGTCATTGGCCTGACTGAGTCGTACCCGAGCTTGGAAATGCTTGGTTGCGCCTCCTGGCGATTGGCCAAGGCATACGCGGGACAGGGCCGCGCAGCGGATGGAAGACCTTTCGCTCAACAGGCGATCGAGATCTTCTCCAGACTACGGAAACACGACGAACTGCGGGAAGCCAGAGCAGCTTTGGAGGCCTGTGATGGGTAGTCGCGGGCTACGGGCAGCCGCTCGCTTCGCATGGCTCGGTTAGATCGAGGGCAGTTGGAAGAGCAAGAGCCGCTGCGGAATCGTTCCGGAAGTCATGGTCGCAACGGTGAGGCGTATCCGGGATCCGAGACCGAGTCGAAGCCCCTCCCGGCACTCCACCCCACACGCAGTGAGAACCTATTCTTGGCGGCTTGGCGCTTTGGCGGCTTGGCGTGATTTCCCCACCGACGAGCCTTCAATCGCCCATGAGACGACGGCGTCCCGCCGAACAAGAGCCTTGTCGATAAGAATATGAAGGCCGGGGCGAACCACTCCGCCCTGGCCACGAGGTTCAGCCTACGCGCTGTAGCCAAACACCCAGATCGGGACCGTCACGTACTCACCCTCGATGCCCGCGGCGGGCTCGAAGGCGTTGGACGAGGCGGCGAAGATGGTGCCCATGGCGGACCAGGAGTCGGCGTAGCCGAGGCCGCCGATGTCGCCGTTGGGGGCGGGGTAGTACTCGATGCCGTAGGAGCCGGCGCCACCGGAGCTGTCCGAGGGCTTGACCCACAGGCCTTCCATCGGGCCGAGGCCCCAGGTGCCGCCCGCGGCGGGACCGAACTCGACGCACCAGTTGTTCATGGTGCCGTCGGTCATGCCGGCGCCATACAGGTCGTCGATGTACTGGGTGCCCTGGAGGTTGGGCACGGTGGCGATGAGGTCGCAGGTGATGATGGCCAGGGGGCTGATGAACCACTCGACGGCGGCGACGGGGTCGGCGCCACCGGCGTAGTCGTCGTACTCGGCCGGGCAGTTGCTGTCGATCTCGGTGCCAGCGGTGAAGGTGATGGCCAGGTCGATGAACTGGTAGTAGTCGTCGCCCTGTCCGGGAGCGATGGCCGGGTACTCGGCGTCGTACTCGTAGGTGTAGGCGCAGAGCTGGTTCTGGTTCTGGGTGTCGTCGAGCATGGTCCAGATGAGGTCGATGGTCGCGGTACCGGGGCCCTCGCCGCCGGTGGCCTCGAGCTGCACGTCGAGCATCATGCCGCCGGGAGCGGCGGGCCAGGTGTCGTCGTCGTCGTCGTCGTCATCGTCGTCGTCGTCGTCGTCCCCTGCGGTGGTGTCGTCGTCGTCGTCATCGTCGTCGTCGTCATCGTCACCGCCGCCGGTGGTGTCGTCGTCGTCATCGGCCGGGTTCTCCTGGGGACACCCGCCGAGGAACAAGGTGAGAGAGAGGCCGAGGAAGGCCATGGCGAGCAGGACGAGCAGTCGTTTCAGGTTCATTTTTATGTTCTCCTTCACCTGGGTTGTCGCGAACCGTCGCCGGTCCGGTGTGTATACAAAGAAAAGCAAGAAACCCGGTAGCGGCGAAAGGGCGGTCATGTGCCCGTGCGCGGGGGTGCCCGTGCGCAGATTTGCACGATTTGTCCTGCGGGCGTGCGCGCGACCGCCCCGGTTGACCACCCGGCGCCGGAGCACGACAATCGTGCTCGATGCCTGCTGCACCCAACCGCACCGGCCTTCGCCCCCTGCTCGCGGACGACGTCCCCGCGGTCATGGACCTGTACCGCAGGGCCATCCGACCCGTCTGGATCGAGAGCGGGCGGGACCATGACCTCGGCCGCGTCGAGGCCAACCTCCGCGACCGTGTCGGGAGCGAGGACTACTGGATGGTCGTCGCGCCAGGGGAGTCCGACGGTGTCCTGCTGGGCTACCTCGCCTGGGAGCGTCACGAGGACCACACGGGGCCACACGTCGTGGCGCACCTGCGGATGATCCTGGTGGATCCCGACGCCCAGGGCGCTGGCCTGGGCCGGCTCCTGATGGACCACTTCGAGGACGAGGCGCGCGCGCGCGGCTGCACCAAGGTCCTGTTCGACGTGGTGACGGGATCGCCGGCCCGGGCGTTCTACGACAGCCTCGGGTACCGGCACTGGAGCGACTACATGGAGAAATTCCTGTAGGCACCGTCCGGTCTTTTCGCGCCCGCGCGCGTGGTATCCTCCTTGCAGGACCCGACTCCATGCGCTTCTGGCTCCCCTGCTGCATCACCCTGACGTTGTCCCTGCTCGCGTGCGGTGACATCGAGGGCGACGAGCTCGTGTGCGCCGCCGGCGACACGCAGGCCTGCCACTGCACCGACGGCACCGAGGGACTCCAGGCCTGCCTGGCGGACGGGATGGGCTGGGACTGCTGTCAGTGCGAGGACTCGTGCGGCGCGGGCGACGACGACGACTCGTCCGATCCGCTGGGGGTGAACCCATGAAGGCGCTGTGCTGGATCGTGGCCGCCATCGGTCTGCTGGCGCTGGGCTGCGAGGAGGAGGTCGAGCCCCTGTGTGTGCCGGGCGCGACGCGGCCGTGCGAATGCGGCGACGGCCGAACCGGCGCCCAGTGGTGCAACGCGGACGGAGATGGCTGGGCGTGCTGCCACTGCGACGGATCGGACGGCGACGACGACACGGCCGACAGCGGCGACGACGACACCACACCTCCGGACGACGAGGACGACGACGCGACCGACGACGACGACAGCTTCCCCGACTGGCCGAGCTCGCTGCAGCTCGGCATGACGCTGTGGGCCGAAGGGGGGACCGGCGGAGGCTGGGCGGACGTGACCTTCGACCTGGTGCTGGGCGATCCGCACGGACAGCCGTTGTGTACGGCTCAGTTCGAGTTCGACGCGACGTACTCCCACGGTCAGGACCAGGGCCCGAACCAGTGGACGTACTCCGACGAGATCGTGGTCTGGACGAGCGGTGGTGAGGTGGCCAACGACTGCCCCGGCGAGTGGGAGCTGCATCAGGGCGATCCGGTAGAGGACTACCGCTGGGGGTACCACCCCATGGCCTTCGTCAGCTGTGACCAGGTGGCGGCCACGCCCGCCCTGTCGAACACCTTCGTGGCCGAGGACGCCGCGATCCTCATGGACGCGGGGGACGGCACGTTCGGGGACCTGTGCTCCATCGCGGGACCGCAGGCGGAGGGATTGTTCGGGACAGGGCCGATGGAGGCCGTGTGGCTCATCCCCGGGACAGAGGGGCAGATGGACGGCCTGGGCAGCTTCGGGTACTTCGCGCCGCCGGAGACCACGCGCGTGGAGGTCTACCTGCTGATGGGCTTCCTGATGGCCGCCCCCTCCAACACCGACGAGCCGGTGGAGGGACTGGAGGGGGACTACGTGGGGATACCGCTGTGGTTGTGGGTGATCGAGTGACGGGAGTGCCGACCAGGGCTTCGTCGCTGCTGTTCGCGTGGCTCGCGCTGGGCGGCGTGCACTGTTACGGCACGGTGGTCGAGGAGCCCGTCTGCGTGCCCGGCGAGACCGTGCAGTGCGAGTGTCCGGACGGGCGCACGGGGGCCAAGGCGTGCAAGTCGGACGGCTCTGGCTGGGAATGCTGCGTGTGCACCGGGCCGTGCCCGGGCCAGGACGACGACGACGCGTGGCCGCTGGACGACGACGACATCGACATGGACGACGACTGGTACGACGACGACGACGACACCCCGGGGGACGACGACACGGGCGACGACGACATGGACGACGACGACACGCCCTGGGACGACGACGAGGCCGACGAAGGGGGGCCGTGGTGAGCCGGACTCTGCCCATCGCCGTCGCCCTGCTCCTGCTCGGCGTGTTCCTGTGCACCTGCAACGACAGCGGTACCGAGGCCGTGCACTGCCTGGCGGGTCAGACCCAGGAGTGCCACTGCCCGGACGGGGCGATGGGGGTGCAGGAGTGCCTGCCGGACAACAGCGGCTGGAACTGCTGCGTCTGCCCCAGCCCGTGCGACGACGACGAGGTCGGTCCCCACGACGACGACGACACCTGGCCGCCGTACACCGAGTCCATGGACCTGGAGCAGTCCACCTTCGACGGCTACTGCACCATCGACGTGCCGCTCCACCACGGGAACCCGGATCTCGTACCCACCGGGCGGTACGACTTCTACCTGGTGCTGATGGGCTGGGCCGACACCTGCTGGGTGGAGTTCTGGGACCTGTCGTCGGACTACTGCGAGGGGTACGACAGCCACGGCGAGCCGTGCGAGTCCGACGGATACAGCCGGCCGGGCTGGCACATGGCCAACGAAGAATACGGCTGGGATCCCGTCTATGGCTTCTGGGACTACTGGACCCTGGATCTCGAGTACGTGATGGACCTGGAACAGGCGGACCTGGACAACGAGTCCCTGTTCCCCTGCGAGTGGTTCGCGTGGCTGTTTCAGACGTTCTGGTGCTGCGAGGAGGCCTACTCCGGCGGCGTCGAGTGCAAGGAGTACTGGATCCTGTACGAGGACTACACAGCGTCGAGTTGTGTTAAAGGACTGCTTGGGAGTCATCGATGAGACTACAGACGATGGCCGCGTCGGTCTGCGCCCTGTGGATGCTGACCCAGGCGCAGTGCAAGAAGGCCGAGACCCACGAGCTGGAGCCCGGCAACACCGAGACGGGGGACCAGATCGATCCCGACGAGGTGGTGTCCGTGGGGATCCGCCCGTCGGTGGTCCAGATCGACCTGTTCACCCCCATCGATCTCAAAGCACACGCGCGCACGCGCGACGGCGGCTGGTACGACACCGTGGGGGGCACCTGGCGCTCCACCAACGACGACCGCGCCACCATCGACGAGAACGGCCACCTGATCCCCAGGAACCTGGGGCCGGTCCTCATCGAGTACCAGTGGGAGGGCATCGCCGCCGAGCCCGCCACCATCGAGATCGTCGCCCCGGGCAAGATGGACGTGACCGTGGTGGACGTGCGCAACGGGGATCCCGCCGCCGGGGTGAACGTCGCGGTGTCCTACGGTCACGAGTTCCTGGTCCAGGGTGTGACCGACGCCGCGGGCCAGGTTCGCCTGGAGGGCAGCTTCCAGGGGCTGGTCACGCTGTTCGCGTGGAAGGATGACGGATTCCGCGGCGCGGCCATCGCCCAGGTGGCGCCGCGACAGGTCTACCTGCCCATCTACCCCGCGGGGGAGGCCTACGGCGTGGGCTCGATGAAGGGGGTGGTCAACTTCGACGAGAGTGACATGGGCGAGGGCAACATCGGCGTGGCCCTGGCCGTGCCGTCCATCTTCGACAACCCCATCGCCCTGGAGGCCAAGCAGCTGCTGGGCGCGGACCAGGACCTGTCGGGGTACGGGCTGAACTGGACGGTGCCCGAGAACGTGCAGATCAGCGGCATCATGGACAACTTCCACGGGGACGTGGAGCCGGGCCGGCGGGTGATCTTCGCCGCGGGCGGCGTGTACGACCTGGGCATCGCCCTGGAGCTGGCGCTGAACCTCGACACCTACGGCACCGGCGCCATCTTCCCCACCATGACCAGCCACATCGACAACCTGCGCGTGGGGTTCAGCGAGCCCTACGACTTCGAACCCGATGGCGCCATCTCGGGCATCCAGATCGACCTGGAGACCGAGCTCCCCATCGAGACCTGGCTCGACCTGGCGCCCCCGCCGCCGGGGGGCTACTGGCCCGATCCGATCCTCGTGCTGTCCTGGCGCGAGTTCGCCAACTACGGCTACGTCGGCGTGGGCTTCGGCACGGGCGATCACCCCTACATGCCCGACGCCGATCCCCCGCAGGACGACGACGACGACGACGACGACGCGACCGGGACCAACGCCCGCGGCGGGCTCGAGGAGCGCATCTGGATGCCGGTGCGGGAGGCCGCCCGCGACGGCATCTTCGAGGACGTGCCCAGCCGGCACCTGGCGTTCCTGTGGGAGGGCGGCGTCGACTACGACGGCCGCGCCACGGGGGTGGTCTCCACGCCCACGACCCGGGACAAGGTGGTGCTCCCGGACTTCCTCGAGCTGATCGACACGACGCAGCCCGCAGCGGACTCGTGGCACCTGCAGTGGGACTCCCCCGCGGGCTCGGACATGACGCGCCTCTACGCGCGCCCGGACTGCGCCCTGGACGACCTGGACCGCTGGTACGTGTTCGGCCCGGGCATGAACGAGTTCCGGTTCGCCACGGACGCGCCCAAGCTCCACGTCTACGGTCCCGAGACGACGTGCGACCCGGTCCGAGGCTGGGGGACGGTGTTCTCGCCCCACGTGTTCTCGCTGGAGCTCGTCAGCTACCAGTCGCTGATCAACATCCACGACGAGCCGGTGTGGGAGTACTGGGAGTACGTCAACCGGCGCACCTACGACCAGATCTTCGCCGACGGGGTGGACTTCCCCTGAGAGGCTCGAAATGAAGACGCGAATCGCGTTCGCCGCGCTCGCCGTGGCCCTGGCGCTGCAGCCCGCCTGTAACCGCGGCGAGACCACCACCGCCGAGGAGGCCACGCCCGACGCGTCCAGGCCCTCGGTGCTCCTGATCACCCTCGACACCACCCGGGCGGACCGTCTGGGGATCTACGGCAACGACGGGGGCGCGACGCCCCGCATGGACGCGCTGGCCTCCGAGGGCGTGGTGTTCCGCCGCGCGTTCTGCCACACACCGCTGACCATCCCCTCCCACGTGAGCATCTTCACGGGCCAGTACCCGGATCGCCACGGCGTGCGGGACAACGGCGATCACTTCCTGGCCGAGGACGCCACCACCCTGGCCGAGCGGTTCGACGCCGCCGGCTACGCCACCGCCGCGTCCGTGGGCGCGTACGTGACCAACCACAAGTGGGGCTTCGGCCAGGGCTTCGACGACTACTACGACCACATCGAAGCCAACTACGAGATGACCGACAACATCTGGCAGTCCGAGCGACGCGGCGACAAGGTGGTCGGGGACATGGTGGGCTGGCTCGAGGAGCACGCGGACGAGAGCTTCTTCGCCTGGGTCCACCTGTTCGATCCGCACCACCCCTACGAGCCCCCGGCCCCCTTCGACGAGACGTTCGCCAAGCGTCCCTACCTGGGCGAGATCGCCTACACGGACCAGCAGGTGGGCGTGCTCCTGGACACCCTCGAGCGCCTCGGCGCCGGCGACCGCACGGCCGTGATCGTCGCCGGGGACCACGGCGAGTCCTTCGGCAACCACAAGGAGCACCAGCACGGCATCTTCGTGTACAACGCCACCACCCACGTGCCGCTGATCCTCAAGCCCGCGGGCGGCTCGGCGCCGCAATGGGTCGAGGAGGCCGTGGGGCTCATCGACGTGACCCCCACCGTGCTCGGGATGGTCGGCCTGGAGGCAGACGCCGCCGACTTCGACGGGATCGACCTGTCCGGGACCATCGAGGGCGAGCAGCCCCCGCGCCGCGCCATCTACGGCGAGTCCATGTACGCGCGCTACCACTTCGGCTGGTCCGAGCAGCGCATGGTCGTGCAGTGGCCCTACAAGTACATCGCCTCGACGCGGCCCGAGCTGTTCGAGATCGACGCGGACGCCAAGGAGCACGACAACCTGACCGAGTCCCTCCCGGACAAGGCCGCCGAGCTGGCCGCCATCCTCGATGCCCGGCCTGCCCACGAGTCGTCGGGGAACACCTCGACCATCGACCCGGAGACCGCGGCCCGCCTCGAGGCGCTCGGGTACGTGGCGACCCAGGTGGAGGTGGAGGAGGGCGCCGTTCTCCCCGATCCCAAGGACAAGACCGACGTGCTGGCCAAGTTCGCCCGGGGTACGGCCGCCATGCGCACCGGCAACGCCGCCCAGGCCCGCAAGCTGTACGAGGAGGTGGTGGAGTCCGAGCCGCAGCTCGTGGATCCCCGCTGCATGCTCGCTCAGATCTGCATCCGAACCGGCGACGTGGCCGAGGCCATCCGCCAGCTGGACGAGGCGGATCGGATGGCGCCGGGGCGCACGAGCATCCTCTCCCTGCGGGCCCTGGCCCTGGCGGTAGACGGCCGCACCGACGAGGCGCTGCTGGAGCTGGAGCGGGCGCTGGTCGTGGACAACCAGGACGCGCGGGTCTGGACGCGCATGCTCGAGGTGCTGTTCGAGGCCCAGCAGTACGACGAGGTGGTGGCCAGAGCCCAGGAGGCGGAGGACGTGCTCCCGGGGGTGCCCGCGGTCGCGAGCTATCGCGGCGCTGCCCTCGTGGCCATGGGCAGGCCCGAAGAGGCGCGTCCGGTGCTCGAGGCCTCCCTCTCCGGGGGCCACAACCCGCCATGGGCCAACTTCGCATTCGGCGTCATGGCCGCCGACGAGGGCGACGCCGAGGCGTCCCTGGGCTACTTCCTCGCGGAGTACGGCGTGTACCCCGAGCACCGCACGGCCCTGTACTCGGCCGTCATGCAGCTCGAGGCCCTTGGGCGCAGCGAGGAGGTCCTGGAGTGGTCGCACGTCGCGCTGACCACCAACTCGGGCCACGTCGGGATGCAGCGGGCCCACGGCCAGGCCCTGTTCAACCTCGAACGCTACGACGAGTCCCTGGACTCCGTGAACACCTGCCTCGCCATCCAGCCCGAGGAGGCGGACTGCACCATGCTCCTGGCCAACGTCCTGGCCAAGCTGGGTCGCACCGTGGAGGGCGAGGAGGCATTCCAGCGCGCGGTGGATCTCAAGCGCCAGCAGCTGCCGGTGGGCGCCTCGGTGGAGGGACGGCGGGTTCAGTAGGCCGGCGCGACCCGGGAGAGCTCCCCGATCAGATCGTCCTCGACGTGCCGGTCCCAGGCGGGGATGCCCCGCTCGCGGGCCAGGTCCAGGAGTCGGCGCGCGTCATCGATGCGTCCCTGGCGCGTACGGAGCACAGCCTCGGTGAGGATGGGCGACGGGTGCAGGGGCCACCGCAGCCGGGCCACCTCCAGGTGGGCCTCGGCGCCGGCGAGATCACCCAGATCGCACGCGATCCGGGCGACGATCGACACGCCATAGGGGTCCTGCGGCTCCTGCTTGCACCGACCCGCCTGCTGTTCGGCCGTGTCCAGCATTCCCAGCAGGCGTGACGCCTCGGCGCGCCACAGCAGGACCGAGTCGGCGGTGCGCGTCCGCGGCGCGTAGTGGGTGTAGGGCTCCACCGATTCCCCGACGAGGTCCTCGTGGGACAGCGCCACCAGGGTGCCGAGGATCATCCCGCTGCGGTGGGTCTTGCCCTCCTGCGCGATCTCCTCGGCGACCAGGGAGGCGCCGGCGACATCACCCTCGGCCAGCGCGGCTCGCACCGCCAGAGCGGACGAGCTGCGCCCGAGGTAGCCGGCGTCGCGCATCTGCCAGACCACGTCCATGGACTCGAGGAAGAGCCCATGCCGCTGCAGGTGGGTGCCGAGCTGACTCAGGCGGGTCGGGTCTACGGACAGATCGGCCGCCTGCTCCAGGTACCGTGCGGCGGCGACCAGGTCCCCCTCGGCCTCGGACAGACAGGCCCGCGCCTCGTAGATCATCGGCTCGGTGAGGTCCCGCTGCTCTGCACCCTCGATGCTGATCGAGGCCTTGTCCAGCTCGCCGAGCCGGCAGTGGCACAGGGCCATCCCGGCGAGGGGTCCCGCCAGGGCCGGGCGGCCCTGATGGGCGTCGCGGTACTGGCGCGCCGCAGCGCGGAAGGCCTCCCGCCGCAGCAGCTTGCTGGCCATGGGGTGGCGGTACTCGGCGGCCGACGCCAGCGGCGCGGAGACGAGCATGGCCAGGGCGAGCACGACGCCGAAGCCGGTGATCTTCGAATCTCGCACGGTCCAGACCAAAAAAAAGGACGGGGTGGCTCGGATGAACCACCCCGTCCGTTCAGTCGCGTTCAGAATCGACTAGATGCCGACACCAGTCAGGCTCTGGACGATGTTGTAGTTGGGAGCACCCGCGGTGGTCTCCTCGGTGGACGTCTGGCCGGTCATGTCCGAACCGCCGCCCGTGATGTTCCAGTACCCCTCCTGGGTGAAGGCGTAGTCGTAGTAGTAGCCGTCGTACCAGAAGTCGACGGTGTCGCCAGCCTGCGTGCCGTAGTACCACCAGTACCAGGCCGTGCCGTAGTAGCCAGCGTACTCGAGGTACACGGCGCCAGAGCCGTAGCCCATGGAGTAGGTGCCGTCAGCCAGCTGCCAGCACCAGAGGCACTCGCCATTCTCGTTCATGGTCGAGAAGGTGATGCTGAAGGTGTACACGCATCCGGGGCAGTCGCCCGTGGCGTCGTCATCGTCGCCCACGGCGTCGTCGTCGTCACCCACGGCGTCGTCGTCGTCGCCCACGGCGTCGTCGTCGTCGCCCACGGCGTCGTCGTCGTCACCAGCGGCGTCGTCGTCGTCGTCGCCCTCGGAGTCCGGGGGGCAGCCAAACAGGGCCAGCCCGAGGCCCAGGAAGGCCATGATGAACAGCTTGGTCAAAAGGCTCAGGTTCCTCATCTCGCTCTCCTCATCTCATCATTGCCCTGGGTGTTGAAGGGCCGCTCTCGCTTACCGGGCACTCCAGGGCCATGTGTGCCCCCGGCCGTGCGGGTACATATACCAGCACGTTTCCGAGTTGTCACAGGGTTCGTTTGATCCCGCGTAGAAATTAGCCCGGTGCGGTTGCAGGCCCCGGTTCCGCCTAGTTTCCGGTGCCCGTCAGCTGCTGTACGCAGCGGTAGGACATCTCGCCTGCGGTGGTCTCCTCGACCATGGCCCGGCCGGTCATGGCGGAGCCCCCGCCGGTGATGTTCCAGTAGCCCTCCTGGGCGAAGGCGTAGTCGTAGTAGTACCCCTCGTACCAGAAGTCCACGGTGTTGCCGTTCTGGGAGCCGTAGTACCACCAGTACCAGGCCGCGCCGTATCCCCCGTCGTAGTGGAGGTAGATCGTGCCGCCGCCGTACCCCATGTCGTACGTCCCGTCCTCCAGGTCCCAGCACCACAGGCACTGGCCCTTCTGGGCGGCGGTGGTGAAGGTCACCGCGAACTCGTAGACGCAGCCTGGGCATTCACCCGACGCGTCGTCGTCGTCACCCACGACGTCGTCGTCGTCGCCCACGATGTCGTCATCGTCCCCGATCGCGTCGTCGTCGTCGTCGCCCACCGCGTCGTCGTCGTCGTCGTCCAGGTCGCCGGTGTCGTCGTCGCCCTCGACGTCATCGTCGTCGCCCACCTGGTCGTCGTCGTCGTCGTCGCTCCAGTCGGGCGGAGCCGGTGGACAACCGAACAGGACCACCCCCAGGAACGTCGCCAGGGTCAACCTCACCGCTGCATTCGATACCGTCATCTCGGCCTCCGCTCCTCCACGACGCGCGCCGCGCCGAGGCCCACCGTATCACAGGGCAGGTTTGATCCCGGGGCAGAATGGGCCTGTAATAGGGGGCCACACGACCAGGAGCTCCCCGTGGATCCTTGCCTCGCCCCGACGCGCACCATCGAGTGCGATCACCCCTACATCCGCGAGCTGGCCGCGGCCCTGTGCGAAGGTGTGGACGACCCCGCCGGCCGCGCGGTGCGCCTGTTCGAGTACGTCCGCGACCGGGTCCGCTACACCGTGCACGTGGACTTCGCGGACATCGAGGCGTACCGGGCGTCGGTCACCCTCGAGCGGGGCAACGGCTTCTGCGTGCCCAAGTCGATCCTCCTCGCGGCGCTGGCGCGCGCCGAGGGGATTCCGGCCCGGCTCCACTTCGCCGATCTGCGCAACAGGCTCGTGCCCGACGATCTACGCGCCCTGATGGACACCGACGTCTTCTACTTCCACGGATACGTGGAGATGCAGCTGGACGGGCGCTGGCTCAAGGTCACGCCGTCGTTCGATCCCGAGACCTGCCGCCGCCGGGGCATCGTCCCCACCGTGTTCGACGGCCGGTCCGACGCCCTGCTCAGCCCCCTCGACGCGGCGGGGCGACCCCAGTTCGAGTACCTGAGAGACCGCGGGCCCAGCGACGACCTGCCCTTCGACGAGCTCCTCGCGACCCTGTACCGCGAGTACCCCCACTACCAACCCGACGCGTGGAACGACGCGTTCGAGCAGGAGGCGTGATGCGCACCGCCTGGCCCCTGGTCCTGCTGCTGCTCGCGACCCCTGGCTGCGAGGGCGACCCGGGAGCGGACGACGACGACGACACCACCGCCGGTGACGACCTGCTCGACAACGCCGAGATCGTCTCACGCCTGGCCGACCAGTGGATCGCGGCCGAGCCCCCCGAGGACCAGTACTGGGACTGGATGGACGCCGTGTACATGATGGGCATGGTGCGGGCGTCGGAGCTGACCGGCGCTGCCGAGCACCTGGCCTACCCGGCGGCGTGGGTGGACCACTACTACGCGGACATCGAGGATCGGTACCCCGACGCGTCCGACCGCGTGGCCCCCAACATGGTGGCGGTGGAGCTGATGCGCCTGTACGGAGACGAGCGCTACGACGCCATCCCACCCCAGGTGGACGACTACCTCGCCACGGTCCCCACCACCAGCGGCGGCGCCGTGTTGCACTGGGGGACCCAGTTCCCCGACCGCGAGGAGGTCCTCATCGACTCGCTGTTCATGGTCGGCGGCTACCTCACCGCCATGGCGCACCACACCGGCGACGGGATCTACCTGGACGCGTTCGCCGACCAGGTCGAGGTGTTCGCCGACCTGTGTCGCGATCCCGACGAGGGGCTGTTCCTGCACGCCTGGGACGAGGCCGGCCAGGTCAACGTGCCCGCGGATCCCATCTACTGGGGCCGCGGCAACGGCTGGATCGCGGCGGTCACGGCCTGGTGGCTGTCCGTGGCACCGGCCGACCACGCCGACCGAGCCCTGGTGGAGGACGTCTACCGCGGGGTCGTGGACGGGTTCGTGCGCTACCAGGACGACAGCGGCCTGTTCTACACGGTGCTCAACCGCCCCGGCGACACCGACAACTACCTCGAGACGTCCTGCACGGCCCTGTTCGCCTACGGCCTGGCCCTCGGCCTGGACGCCGGCGTGCTCTCCGACGACGAGTACCGCCCGGCCCTCGTCGCGGCCCACGCCGGCCTGCTGGGCCAGCTCCGCGAGGAGGACGACGGGCACCTCACCCTGCTCGACACCTCCTTCGGCACCGTGCCCACCAGCTACGAGAACTACGTCGGTATCCCGCTGGTGGACGACCTCAAGATGGGGGTGGGCACCACGCTGATGGCGCTGGCCCAGTCAGACGGGAACTAGCTGCCCCTGGAGGAGGGCCCGGGCAGCATCGGGCAGCCGCGTGGGTCGGCCGTCGGCGCCGACCGCCGCCAGCCGGGTGGACGCGCTCAGGATCACGTCGCTGCCCCGCCGCACCTCGTAGCCCAGCGTCACGGTCACCGGCGACACCTTCAGCACCGACGTCTCCACCACCAGCTCGTCGGGGAACCTCGCCGGCGTGCGGAACCGCATCTGCGCATCCACCACCACCAGGCCGAACCCCGTCTCCTCCAGGGTCCCCGGGGTCATCCCGCCCTCCACGAACATGGCGATGCGGGCGCGCTCGAGGTAGACCAGCAGCTTCGAGTGGTGGACGATGCCGTACATGTCCACCTCGTCGAAGGCGACTCGGATCGGGGTGCGGTGGGGCTCGGTCATGGGGCGATTCTCGGCCGTCGAGCCGTGCGAGGCAAGGAATCCACGGCGGGTTTGAATCGTTGTGAGGCTATGATGACTCTTGTCCTTACAGGAGGTACACGATGGCCGGCTGGCTGAAGCGACGCTGGAAGGGAGTGGCGGGTGGACTCGTGGGAGGCGGGATCGGCGTGGCCTTCGCGCTGACCATCGGCTGCAAGGGCCACTGATTCTACACATCGAACCCGGCGGTCGCCGGGTTGCTCGGAGCGGCCATCGGAGCCTCGTTCCTGTCGGCGCTGGACAAGCCGCCGGAGAGCCCCGGGTAGTCCCGCCAAGACAAACGTTTCCCCTCTCCTCTCCCCGCCGCCACGGTACGATCACTCCATGCGCTACCTCATCGCGATCCTTCTGATGGTTCCTTCCACGTTCGCGTGGTCCATGCCCCTGCCCTGCGGCACCCCGCTCATGCTCGCCGCCGGGGGTACGCGCGACCGCCCCGAGTGCGACACCTGGACGGAGTCGTCCTTCTACCCGATCCGGGTGCATTACTCGTACGGGGAGGAGGAGGCGGCCGCGGTGACGCTGGAGGCCGCGGAGCTCTCCTGGCAGATGCAGGTGGAGGAGTGGGGATGGGCCGAGCCAGGCAGCGACGACGGCCTGGGCGGCTCGGACGCCGTGGACTACTACCTCGCCGACACCCAGTTCGGCGGCTACGTCTCGCCCGACGACTGGTGGGAGACGTCCACGCAGGCCCAGTGCGCCGGGCACGTCGTGATCAACCGCGCGATGGATCTGGACTCGATGCGCATCACCGTGCCCCACGAGTTCAACCACGTCCTGCAGCTGTGGACCGACTGCGCCGAGGACCCGCAGATGCTCGAGGCCTCGGCCGTGTTCGCCCAGGACTGGGTCTACCCCGAGCTGGGGAGCGCCTGGGGCTTCGCCGCGGGCTACCAGGAGGGGTACTACCGCTCCCTGGACTACTACGCCTACGCCGAGCCTCCCCAGTATGGTTCGTTCATCTTCCTGCAGTACGTGGCCGAGCGGTTCGCCGACGGGACGCCGGTGTCGGCCCGGGAGATCTGGGATGACTCGATCCAGGGGGACTTCGGCAACTCCAACACCTGGATGGCCGCCCTGGAGCGCTGGTTCGAGGGCCACTGGATCGACGACCTGGCCGAACCGTCCGGCGACGAGACGTACACCGAGGTCGCCTGGCGCGAGTTCAGCGAGTGGCGCTACTTCCTGGGGGCCAACTGGATCGAGGGCTACCTCGAGCACGGCCACCCCGACAACTTGCACTACGGCATCGAACTCCCCATAGCCGGCACCGCGAGCCTGGCGTCCCTCGAGCAAGGCCCCGTGGATATCGATCTGGCCCACGCCATGGGCGAGCTGAGCTCGGCAGCGGTCCTGATCCGGCACCCGGACGAGGGCTGGGTCGTCCACGCAGACCTGACCGCCGACACCGACTCCGAGCGATGGGCCCTCTCCTTGATCAGCCTCGACACCTCCACCGAGTCCGTGATGGAGCGGGTGATCGGCGATATCGCGTCCGGCGAGGCCCACGCCTCGACCGAGGTGCTGCCCGGAGTCGACAACGTCCTCGCGGTGATCGCCCAGGTCGGCGACGGCACCCTGGATCCCAGGCAGGACGACTGGTCCGGGGACGAGGCACAGGTCCAGATCTGGATCGAGGGATACGAGACGGACGACGACGACGACGACGACACGGCCGGCGACGACGACGACGATGGCGGCGACTCCTTGCTGCCGGGCGTCGACGAGGGCGACGGGTGTGGTGCGTGCACCACGGGCCCCCGACGTCCGGTCGGTGCGACGGCGCTCCTGACGCTGCTCGTGGCTGCCTTCTACCGACGAACGCGGTAGAACTCTCCGTATGAACGTCCTGCACCTGCTCGCCGCCGGGTACGCCACCCTGGCCGCCGGGTACGCCGGCCTCGGCGCCTCCATCCGGTCGGTCGTGCGCCCCGACGAGGAGCGCCCCACGCCCGCGACGCAGGCCGCCGATGGCCGCGACTTCGTCCCGACCCGGCCCCTGGTGCTGTTCGGCCACCACTACATGTCCATCGCCGGCACGTCGCCGATCATCGCCTCCATCGTGGGGCTGGTCTGGGGGTGGCTGCCCGCGGTGCTGTGGATGATCGTCGGAGTGATCCTGCTGGGGGGCGTGCACGACTACTTCGCCCTGATGACGTCCGTGCGCCACGGCGGGCGGTCCATGGGCGAGGTCGTCCGCGAGCGGCTGGGCCCCGCGTCCGGGCTGATGGCGTCGCTGGTGCTCGCGCTGGGCGGCATCCTCGTCTACGCCATCTTCCTGTACGTGATCATCAACACGCTGGTGTCCACGCCCACCGCGGCGTTTCCCACGCTGGCGCTGATCCCCATCGCCGTGGGCTGCGGGCTGATGCTGCGCGCCGGCCTCCCCCTGAGCGTCACCACGGCGGTGGGCGTGCTGGCGGTGGGGCTGTGCACCTGGATCGGCGTGGTGTACCTGCCCATCGCCCTGGCCGCGCCCTGGTGGGCCGCGATCTTCGTGGGCTACACCTTCGTGGCCATCTACACGCCGGTGTGGATCCTGCTGCAACCCCGGGACTACCTCAACAGCAGCGTCCTGGCCGTGGGGCTGGTGCTGGGCCTGGCCGGGCTCGTGGTCGGCCGCCCGGAGATCCAGCTCGAGGCGTTCGTGTCCTACGACTCGGAGCGGGGCCCCCTCTGGCCCATGCTCTTCGTCACCATCAGCTGCGGCGCGGCCAGCGGCTGGCACTCCCTGATCGCCGCGGGCACCACCTCGAAGCAGCTGCGCAGCGAGGGGCACGCCTTCCCCGTGGCCTACGGCGGCATGCAGGGCGAGACCGTGCTGGCCCTGCTCTCGGCGACCATGATCGCCTCGGCGTACAGCTACGACGAGTTCAAGGAGAAGGTCTACGGCGGCAGCGTCCAGGTGGGTGAGGCGTTCGCCATGGCCCTGGGCCGGTCCATGGGACACCTGGGCATCCCAGAGGTCGTCGGCTCCACCATCGGCGCGCTGGCCCTCGCCGCGCTGACGCTGACCACGCTGGACAGCTTCGCCCGTACCGGCCGCTACGTGGTCCAGGAACTGGGTGGGCGCACTCCCCTCTCCCGGCCCCTCGTCGCCAGCGGCTTCGTCACCCTCGCTGGCTTCCTGTTGTACTGGAAGGTGCCGTTCATGGACCTGTGGAACGGCCTGGTGCTCGGCGGGTTGCTGCTGCTGTTGCTGCCGTTTTGCGTCCTGCTGGTGATGCACCGCGCCGAGGGGCGGAAGGTGGGCCTACCCCAGCTCCTCCACATCGCCCTGCCCCTCGCGTTCCTGGTGCCCACCACCATCGCAGGGCTGGTCTACCTCCTGCGCAAGTACCTGATGGCGGACGAGATCGAGTGGATCAGCGCCGGGCTGGTGCTGTTCCTGATGGCGCTGCTGGTGGCCCTGGCCGTGGACGTGGGGCGACGGCTGATCTACCGCAAGTAGATCTTCATCGAGGTGGCCGCCTCGTAGCCGGCCACGGAGTCCACGGAGCTGCAGACGTCGTTGGCCGTGGAGCCGTAGAGGTCCGCCGCGGTGTCCAGGAACTCCACAGCGGGCGCCGGATCGGCCCAGCCCGCGTCCAGGGTGGGGCAGGTGGCGCCGCACACGCCGAGGAACCAGGGTACGGCGGACTGGCCGTTGACGCAGCCGATGTTGGGGCCGATGTCGGTCGTGGAGAAGGTGTCCGAGCCGATCAGCTCGACGGTCTGGAAGTACCCCGTGACCGTGGCCGGGCCGGCCTCGGGCACGTCGAGGACCAGGTTGCGGGCGTCGTAGTACAGGGTGTCCGCACAGGACGCGAGGTTGGTCTCGCGCGGGGTGACGGCCACGAGCAGGTCCCCGGTGGCGTTCACGTCGGGCCACAGCTGCCCGGCCATCCGGTAGACGCCCGACGGCGAGCCGTGGTTCGTGCCGTAGAAGGTGGCGTGGTTGGTGATCAGATCCCCGCTGGCGGACCAGTCGTCCGTGGTCTGCTGCACCAGGGTCCAGCCGCCGCCGGACGTGGTCATGTCGCACTCGACGGTCATCGCCGAGAAGCCGCCCGCGCCGTCGAGGTCCATCAGGTACTCACCATCGACGGTCGCCGCAGCGCTCTGCAGCGCGTCCAGGCAGCTCGTGCAGGCCTCGGTCAGCACGCCGTCGCAGTCGTTGTCCACCGGATCGCAGACCTCGGGCGCGCCCGGGTAGACTGCAGCGTTGCCCTCCATGCAGTCGCCCTCGCACGCGGCGACGCCGTCGCCGTCCACGTCGGTCTCCTCTGCGGACAGCGAACCGTTGCAGTCGTCGTCCTGGCCGTTGCACAGCTCGGTCGCGCCGGGGTGGACCGCCGCGTCCGCGTCGTCACAATCGCCGCCGCACTCCATGAAGCCGTCACCGTCGGCGTCCACCTCGTCCGCGGGCACCACGCCGTTGCAGTTGTTGTCCACGCCGTCGCAGTACTCGGGTGATCCCGGCGTCCGCTGGGCGTTGTTGTCGTCGCAGTCGCCGTTGCACTCGAAGTAGCCGTCGAAGTCGGCGTCCGCCTCGTCCGCGGGCACCACACCGTTGCAGTTGTTGTCCACGCCGTCGCAGATCTCGGTCGCGCCGGGCAGGGTGTTCGGGTCCATGTCGTCGCAGTCGCCGTCGCACGCCATGACGCCGTCGCCGTCGTTGTCCGCCTCGTTGGCCGGCAGGGCGCCGTCGCAGTTGTCGTCCTCGCCGTTGCAGATCTCGGTGGCGCCCACGTGGACGTTCGGGTCGTTGTCGTCGCAGTCACCGCCACAGGCGAGCACGCCGTCGCCATCCACGTCCAACTCGTCGGCGGGCACCACGCCGTTGCAGTTGTTGTCCTGACCGTCGCAGTACTCCGGCGCATTCGGGTAGACCCCCGCGGCGGCGTCGTTGCAGTCCCCCTCGCAGATCATGTAGCCGTCGAAGTCCGCGTCCACCTCCTCGGCGCCCGGGGCGCCGTCGCAGTCGTTGTCGTGGCCGTCGCAGACCTCGGCGGCGCCCGGATGGACATCGGCGTCGCCGTCGTTGCAGTCGGTGTCGCAGGCCATGTAGCCGTCGCCGTCCACGTCCTGTTCCCCGGCGTTGAGGGTCCCGTCGCAGTCGTTGTCCGCGCCGTCGCAGATCTCCGGGTTCCCCGGGAAGGCGTCGACGCTGGAATCGTCGCAGTCGCCGTCGCAGACCATGTAGCCGTCACCGTCCGCGTCCATCTCGTCGGCGTCGACGCTGCCGCTGCAGTCGTTGTCGATCCCGTCGCACAGCTCCTCGGCCCCGGGCCCCATCTGGTCGTTCTCGTCGTCGCAATCCCCCTCGCACACCGAGTACCCGTCGGCGTCCGCGTCGAGCTCGTCGTCCGGCACGATGCCGTCGCAGTCGTCGTCGATGCCGTTGCACTCCTCCTCCGCGTCGGGGCTCACCAGCTCGTCCGCGTCGTCGCAGTCTCCGTCGCAGGGCGTGTACCCGTCGCCGTCCTGGTCCTCGTCGTCGGCGATGATCCCGTCACAGTCCGTGTCGATCCCGTCGCACCCCTCCTCGGCGTCCGGGTTGACGCCGGCGTCCTCGTCGTCGCAGTCGCCGCCGCAGGCCAGGTAGCCGTCGCCGTCGCCGTCGATCTCGTTGTCGGGGATGATGTTGTTGCAGTCGTTGTCGATGCCGTCGCACAGCTCGTCGGCGCCCGGGTAGGTGTCCGGATCGGCGTCGTCGCAGTCCCCGGCCTCCAGGGTGTAGCCGTCGCCGTCCTCGTCGGTGATCCCGGCCAGGGCCGACGCCAGCACCGACACCGTCACCTCGGCCTCGCCCTCCTCGTTGATCAGCGGGTAGTACGGCACCACCAGGGTCACGGAGAAGTCGCCGGGCACCTCGGTCTCGAACCGAATGCCGTAGGAGGCCGACTCACCCGGGGACAGGGCGATGCGCGCGTTGGGTCCCTGCACCTCCCGGAAGGCGAACAGGTCGTCGGTGTTCCCCTCGAAGTGGGGCGGGAGCACGTCCACGATCCCCTCGCCGTCGTTGGTGATCCAGACCGCGCCCTCGAGCACGGAGAACGGATAGGTCTCCCCCATATCGACGGGATCTTCGTCCGCCACCAGGACGCCCTGCGGATCGCCGCAGGCGGGAATCCCGGCCAGGGTGGTCAACAAGCTCGCGAGCAGCACGGTGCAGGGAAGCGACGTGAAGCGCATGGAGTACCTCTCTGGTCTCGAATCAGCGTCGTATTGTACACGCTCGAGCGCGAGCGCCCGAATCTTGTGCGCGGGGGCTACTGTCCTGGTGCGCGCGAAGTCTTTGACGTGGCGGCGGTGGCGTGGAGGATCCACCCATGGCCTCCGCCTCCAGCCTCGCCCTCGCCGTCGCCGTGCTCGCGCTCGCCGGCGGGCTCGCCGCGGTCCGGTTCGAGCCGGTGGAGGTCCACACCCTCGCCACCTGCGCGGTGCTGCTGCTGGGCGGGGTTCTCGTCGCGCGCGACCGGCGCCCGGGCTGGCTCCCGGTCCCCGGCCGCTGGTACACCCCCGCCGCGCTCTCCGCCGGCCTGTCGCTCGTGTCCGCGGCCGCGCTGTTCGGTCTCCTCCACGTCGACGCCGGCGCACGGATTCCGGCGCTGCAGGGTGTCCTGGTCGTCCTCGCGGTGCCGGTCGCCGAGGAGATCTTCTTCCGCGGCGCGCTGCTGAGGCTGGCCCCCGGCCACCGGGCCGCGTCCGTCGTCGCGTCGGCGTGCGCCTTCGGGCTCATGCACCACGCCCTCGGGTGGCCCCAGGTCTGGATGATGACCGCGGCGGGAGCGCTCCTGGGCACCCTGGCCGTCCTCACACGATCGGTCGCGCTGCCGATCGTGGTCCACTGCGCGTACAACGCGCTGGCGGTGGCCTACCGCGAACAGGTCCCAGTGGCGTTGCTCCTACCTCTGGTGGCGGGCTTCGGGCTATCCTTCGGCAGCTGGTGGAGGAGTCGAGATTGAGCAGACCCAGGGCCCGCGCACCGGATCTCGTGGAGCGGCGCGGTGAGCGCCACCTGCTGGTCTGGGCCGAGGCAGGCGCGTGGCTGGTGGGCGACGGCCAGCTCGTGGAGCTCGTGAGACGCCTCGACGGCCGCGATCCGCTGATCCGGGTGGCGCGCGACCTGGCGCGTCGTTGGCGCCGTCCTGAGCAGGAGGTGACGGCGGAGGTGGGCCAGGCCGTGGACGCGCTGCGGTCCCTGGGGGTGATCGGCCCCGTCCGCGCCGTGGACGACACCGTGTCCATCGCCAACGTCACGGTGAACGTCACCAACCGCTGCAACCTGCGCTGCACGCACTGCTACAACGCGCCCGACCGTGAGGAGCTCGGCGCCCTCGAGCTCACCGAGGGGTTGCAGGGAATCCGGCCGGCGCTCGCGGATGGCGCCTCGCTGATCCTCCTCGGGGGCGAGCCCCTGCTCGCTCCGGACCGCCTCGAGGTGATCGTCCGGGGGACCCGCGATCTCTTCGACGTCCCACCGATGCTCTCGACCAACGGCACGCTGGTGGACGAACCCATGGCCAGGCGCCTCGCCGGGCTCGATGTGGACGTGCAGGTCTCCCTGGACGGTCCCGACGCCGCGACCCACGATCCGATCCGCGGCGAGGGCACCTTCGACCGCGCCTTGCGCGGCGTGAGGTTGCTGGGGGAAGCCGGCCTCGGGGTGACGTTGAGCATGGTCTACGACCGCGACAACCTGGACCGGATGGAGGCCTACCTGGACCTCGCCCTGGCGCTGGACGCCCGGGAGGTCCGGTTCATCCCGCTGAGGTTGATCGGCCGCGCCGCTGCTGAGCCCGGGCGCGCCCCGGACCAGCTGGCGGCCCTGCACCACGTGCTGGACCTGCTGGACCGTCGACCCGAGGCCCGCGCCCTGCTCCACCGCGACTTCTTCACCATCACCCGCGAGGTCTGCCGCCGCGGCGGCGCGCGGACCAGCTGCGGCATCGGTCGAAAGGTCGTCTTCCTGGACGCCGACGGCAGCGTGTACCCGTGCCCCAACCACCGGCTCGAGGCTTTCTGCTGCGGCAACGTCCAGCAGCGAACCCTGGCCGACATCGTGCGCGACTCGCAGGTGATGAACGCGGTGCGCCGGGACTACCACGTGGACCGCTACCCGGCGTGCCGCGGCTGTCTTGTACGCTCCTGGTGCGCGGGAGACTGTCGAGGTGAGGTGCTCTCCTTGTGCGGAGACGTCCGCGGCGACGCCCCCCACTGCGAGCAGATGCGCCAGCTCGTGGTCGAGCTGATGTGGCTGACGGCCGACGGTGATCCCCGCCTGGCGGCCCCGGCCGCCGGAGAAACGTTCGTCTGACCTCGACGGCCCGGCAAGGTGGCATCGACCTTGCAACTGTCGGACGGCAAATCGAACCGTGGAGGACGACGATGAAGATCTTCGCAGCGAGCGCCACCGACGCAGCCGACACCTTCCTGCACGCCGGGTACATCTCGGCGCAGCCGTCGGCCCAGATCCTCGAGTATCCGACCCTGGCCGATACCGCCAACACCGGTACGGCCATGAGCCTGGACGAGGCGTTCCGGCTGGCCGCCCCGGCCACGAACGAGGCCGCCGTAGGTCTCTTCCCCGGCCTGGTGGAGACCCTCGGGGTCGCGGCCCCTCACCTGCTCGGACTGGCCGCCCTCGCTGCGGTCGTGGCGTTGCTCGCCCGGTACGCGCGCCAGGTCCCGGCGAAGGCATCTGCGATGGGCGCGGTCCTGGTGCTCGCCGCGTGCGTGGAGGCGCCGTGGGAGGACATCGAGCCCGAGGAGACCGAGAACCCCGAGACCTACACCTCGGCGCTGCTGCACTCGGTGGTCAAGGAGGGGCTGATGGACCACCACTTCACCGACGGTGAGGTGGGGAGCCTCGCCGAGCTCGCCGACAGCGTGGCCCTGCCGGTGGACGAGCCCAGCGATGCCATGGCCTACGTGCTCGAGACCTACGGCCTCGACGGGTGGGGCAACGAGATGACCCTGGAGGTACCCGACGAGGATCACTACGACGTGATCAGCGCGGGGCCCGACGGGGAGCCGGACACGGAGGACGACGTGTCGGCGACCTTCGACGTGTCCGACGCGTACGAGGTGGACCGCACCTTCTATCTGTCGCGCGAGGCCGACGTGCTGAGGTTGGCCATCCGCTCCGGGGGCGAGTCCTCCAACTCGTGGAGCGATTCCCTCGGCGGCTACGAGCACCAGAGCGGAGACTCCGGCGGCTACTGCTTCGACGAAAAGTTCTACTGCGTGCCCATCACCGAGACCTTCCTCGTCGAGAACTACGAGATGTTCTGGGGCTCTGACGAGGAGCGGGACTGGGCCGCGGTGGTGGCCGAGATCGAGGCGTTCTACGCGGGCTTCGTGACCGAGACCGATCCGGATCCCATCGTGATGCAGGTCTTCGAGCAGGCCTGATCCCCCCCCTGGGTTGCGCCAAACCTGGCGGTTTTTACCATTTCCCCTTTTCCGCTCCTGCGCGCCCTGCGAAGATGATCCCATGGCAGGTGCCCCCAGGAAGCGCGCGCCAGCGAAGAAGGGCGCGAGCAGCCGCAAGACGGCGAACCGCAAGCCTCCCCGTCGGAGGGCAGCCGCGCGCCGCAAGGCTGGCGCGAGCTGGCCCGGACGCCTCCTGCGCATCCTCGTCGTCGCCACGATCCTGCTGTTCGCACTGCCGCCGCTGCAGGTGCTCAGCTTGCGGTTCGTGGAGCCCCCCACCACGGGGACGCGCGTCCAGCGCGGGATCGAGGCGATGGCCGAGGGGCGATGGCCGAGCCACCGCCAGCGGCACCGCGACCTCGATGCGATCTCCCCCGAGCTGGTCCAGGCCGTGCTGATCTCCGAGGACCAGCGCTTCTACCTGCACGGAGGCTTCGATCTCGACGAGGTGGAGGCCGCCCTGGAGACGCACCGCGACGGCGGACCGCTCCGCGGCGCGTCCACGCTGTCCATGCAGTGCGCGCGCACCGTGTTCCTGTGGCAGGGACGCAGCTGGTCGCGCAAGGGACTCGAGGCGATCTACACCCTGTGGATGGAGCTGCTCCTGCCCAAGGAGCGCATCCTGGAGCTGTACCTCAACGAGGCCGAGTGGGGCCCGTCGATCTTCGGTGCCGAGGCCGCGGCCCGGCACCGCTTCGCCTGTGGCGCCGACGACCTGGACCGCGCTCAGGCGTGCGCCCTCGCTGCGGTGTTGCCGGACCCCGTGCATCGGGATCCGCGGCACCCGTCGGACACGGCGCAGGCCAAGGCGGCCTGGATCCTCCGCCAGATGGACTACCCCCTGCCGCGGCCGACCGCGGAGCGGTGAGCGCTGCAAACGCGCGGGCGCCCCGGGGCGACGGAGCCGCTGCTACAATGGTCGCGCAGAGAAACGCCTGGAGGGGAGCATGAGACTCAGCCGTACCGCTTTCATGGCCTGGATGTTCATCGGGTTCGCCGCCTGGATCGGCTGCCCCGGAGACGACTACGACCCGGACGACGACTCCGCCGCGGACGACGACGACGACGCGACGGGGGACGACGACGACGTGGGCGACGACGATGACTCCGCGGGGGACGACGACGACTTCACCGGCAACCATCCGCCCACGACGCCGGAGGTACACATCGATCCGGCGGAGCCCTTCGCCCAGGACACCCTCACCTGCGTGATCGACGTGGAGTCCACCGACGTGGACAACGATCCCATCGCCTACGCCTACGTGTGGCTCCAGAACGGCGCGGACAGCGGCATCACCGCCGAGAGCGTTCCCCCGCAGGCCACCGTGGACATGGACGAGTGGACCTGCCAGGTCAGGGCCTTCGACGGTCAGGACTTCTCCGACCAGGTGGAGGACTCGGTGCTCGTGGGGCCGGCGCAGCCCGGCGGCTGCCGGTTCGACGTCTCGTTCACGGCGTCTGGCGGGAGCGGGCCGGGGACGGCCAACGTCTCGCTCACCTGGACCATGATCGACAGCACCCAGACCCAGAACGAGCTTTGCGCCTACGAGTACGCCTACAACGCCTCCTATCCGGAGATCCTCCCGGGGCTGGGCGACGACTACTATCCCTACATCGATCTGGCGCTCACCTTCACGTCGGGCACCGAGCTCAGCTCCACCTGTCCCGAGGCCTACGACGACTTCGCCGCCACCGCGGATCCCATCGGCGCGGTCGAGTGGTTCATCAGCCCCCTGGCCCTGATCACCTGCGACCAGATCACCGCCGTCCCCGACCTCGCCGCCGAGCAGTACATCGACGACCTGTACTCCGCCGGACTCTCCAACGGCACCCTGGGCGCCTGGTGCAACGAGTTCGGTCCCATCGCGGAGACCACCTGGGGATACGGCCCGATGGAGGGCGTCTGGATCCGCCCCGCAGACAGCTCCAACGGAGCCATGGGGTACGGCATCAACTACTTCGAGGCCCCCAACGGCAACATCGGCGGGCTGGGCACCTTCGACTCCTGGTCGGCCATGGGCACCGTGTTCGCCGATCCCTCGAACCCCAACGAGCCCATCGAGGGCATCGAGGGCGACTACGTCACCGTGCCCATCTGGGTGTTCGGTTACTCCTGATCCGCCAACCCGCGCACAGGCTCCCTGAACCACCCCACCGGACAGGTCACCCAGGCGATCCCCGCGCAGACGAACGAGTAGCCCAGCGGCACCAGGGCCATGCCGTACTCGCCCACCGACAGGTGCGTTCCGACGGCCGCGGCCATGATCAGCAACAGCCCCATCGACGCGCCGAAGCGCGTGTCCGGGTGCGCCACGAGCACGGCGAACAGCAGTTCTGCGGCGCCCACGGCGATCATGAATCCGAGGGGGTAGCCCCAGCGCGTGAACTGCTCCACCTGGGTCTCCATGCCGATGACCTTGGCACCGCCGGCTCCCAGGAACACCAGCGCCAGCATGTACGAAGCGATACCGAGAGCGGTCGAACGCCAGTTGAAGGAATGGATGGATCGTAGAAGTAGTTCGGTCATCGTTCTCGTCCTCTAGGAGGACCGACTGCGCGTGCGCTCCTCCTATTCGGTCAAACGAAGAACACGACCGTTACGGTAAACATTCTGGGGGGGTCGATATCTGCCCGATCAGGATTCGATCAGATCGGCAAGGACGGCCAGCATCTCGTCGTGGATGGCCCCGTTGGAGGCGAGGATGCGGGGGGCGTCCAGATCCAGCTCGCCGCCGGCCACGTCCGTCACGGCTCCGCCAGCCTCGCGCACCAGGACGATCCCGGCGGCCACGTCCCACGGGTGCAGGCCGAACTCCCAGTACCCGTCCAGCGCCCCCGACGCGACGAACGCCAGGTCCATGCCCGCCGAGCCCGCGCGGCGGAACCCCTGGCCGCGCTCGAGGAAGGCCTGAACGTAGCGGAGGAGTTCGGCGGCACGGCGCCGCCGATCGTAGGGGAATCCGCTCGCCAGCAGGGCCGCGTCGAGGCTCGAGCAGCCCGAGACCCGCATCCTCTCGCCGTTCATCGTCGCGCCCCTACCCTTGCAGGCGCTGTAGCAGCGATCTCGAACGGGATCGAGGATCACACCCGTGCGGAGCTCCCCGCGGTCCTCCAGGGCAATGCAGACACAGTACGCCGGAAAGCCGTGGACGAAGTTGGTCGTGCCGTCCAGCGGATCCACGATCCATCGGGTGGACGCCCCCTCGGCGCCGCCGCCCTCCTCGCCGAGGATCGGGACTCCGGGGGTCTCTCGCTCCAGGATCTCGCGGATGGCGGCCTCGCATGCGAGGTCCACCTCGGTGACGAGGTCCACGTCGCCCTTGTGGTCGATGCGCTGGGCCGAACCCCGGCGGATGATCTCACCGGCGGCGCGGGCGGCTTTTTCTGCGACAGGGAGCATGGGTCCTCCGACCGGGGAAGGGTCGGAGAGATGGAGGGAAAGGTCAAGGGACGGAGAGGTCGTGGGAGGGGGCTAGCGGACGCAGATGTGGAGGCGTCCGGGCCGGACCGCGACCTTCACCCTTGGCTTGGGGTGGTGGTTGTGGCGCACGACGACGGCGTGCTTCGGGGCCGGTCGGACGACGGTGCGGACCACGGGCCGGACCGCCACGGACCGGAAGTTGTTGTTGTCCCGGTATCGGCGGAACGTCAGGACCGCTGCGTCGGTGGCGTCGGTGATCCGACGGGTCTCTGCCGGGGTGACGATGCCGTCGCGCTGGGCGTCGCGGATGACCCTGTCAGCGAGGTTCTGCAGCGCACGGACCTCGTCGAGCTCGCCGCGGGTGAGCTGACCTCGATCCCAGGCGTGGTTGACGTTGCCGTCGAGGTTGGAGAAGGCAGCGGGAATCATGCTGGCCGAGGCGCCCACGGTGGTCAGGAGTCCGAGGCTCAGGGCAGCGACGAGGGTGAGCATGGTGCGAGTCATTGTCGGTCTCCTCTCCAGGGGTTTTCCCGGTTTCCATTCAATGTCTGGGGGTTAAGACGTTCGTGGGGGCGAGAATCATCAATCGGCGGGCATTTTTTTTTCCAGGGCCGGTGTTACCCTCCGTTCGAATCGGGGAAGTGATGATGATCAGGTTGTGGATGTTCGTTGCAGTTCTGCCGGCGTGGGTCCTCCTCGCGGGTACGGCGGCGCTGGCGCAGTCGACGGACGCGGGGATGCGCCTGGAGCAGCTCCTGGAGCCACGGCTGGCCGAGACGGCGCTCGCCGTGGACGAGCTGGTGGTGCGCGGTGAGCAGCTGACCGCGACCCTGCGTGGCGGCAGCCTGGTGCAGATCCTGTCGGCGGATGGAGACGCCATCGGCGCGGTGTACCTGGGCGGCGGCGTTCTGGTCTACGAGCCTCTGGACGAGCTGGAGCGGTACCAGCTCCAGCGTAAGACCGGGCACGATCGCCTGGACGGGCCACTGGAGCACGCGTTCTTCCTGACCGACGACGCGGACACCCTCGCGACCCTGGCGCCCGCCAGCGCGGTCGAGGTGGATGTGCCGGCCCGGGCGCGGGCGATCTTCCACGTGCGCTGGGAGGAGTACGCGGATCCCAAGTGGGGGGACGGCCCCAACCTCGAGGTGGCGCGCATCCAGCGAGAGCTGGACGGCGGGGCGGGTGAGGGATTCGTCCTGGCGGAGTTCGGCTTCGCCGGGCTCAGGCCGTATCAGGACGCCCAGGTGATGCGCCCCTTCGACTGGGTGAGCTACCTGTCCATGCCCGGGGGAGCCCTTGCCAGCGGCCGCAGCAGCGCGTTGTTCGGCCATCAGAGGTCCCCCTTCGGTCACCTGGTCGAGGTGTTCTGTGGGGGATCCCTCGCCGGATCGGCCCGGCCCGTGGACGTCGTCTCGACGGACATGGAGCTGACCATCCCGTCGGGCGGCGCGTCCGGACTGTCCACGATCCACAACACGGTTCAGGTGCAGCTCACGGCCTCCGCCGCGCCGGTGAACAGCGTCGCGCTGGACCTGTTGACGCGCACCTACAGCTGGTACCAGGACAGGTACGTGGCGCTCGTAGTCGAGGAGATCGTCGACTACACCGGCCAGCCGCTGCCCCACGTCCACCACCGCAGCAAGCTCCTGGTGCCCCTCCGTGCGCCCCTGAAGCCGGGAGAGGCCGAGACCCTGACCATCCGCTACTCCGGCGAGGCCCTGTTCGCCCTGGACCAGGACAGCTACTGGGTGCTCAACACCTGGCCCTGGTATCCGATGAACGGCTTCTCCGACCGCGGCAAGTTCGCCGTGACCGTCCACTACCCCGCCGCGCTGCGCATGGCCGGCACCGGCACGACGGTGCGGGTCGAGGAGGCCGACGGCGTTCGGACGGAGCGCTGGGAGGAGGACACGCCGGTCCACTTCCCATCCATGATCATCGGCAACTTCACCACCGTGGAGCAGGGAGAGACCCCGTCGGGGGTCGTCGTACGCGCGTTCTTCACGCCCGCAGAGGAGCAGCACGCCTCCGAGGCGGTCGGTGAGGCGCTGCGGGTGATCCAGTACTACGAGGACCTCTACGGGCCGTTCCCCTTCGCCGAGGTGGACGTGGCCGAGATGTCGGTCAACATGGGGTTCTGGCAGGCCCCCCCGGGGCTGATCCTGATCACCAAGTACGAGGTCGCGGTGGAGTGGATCAACAGCCCGACGCGGGGTCGGCCCCACTACGCCTCGTCCGTGCTGTCCCACGAGCTGGCCCACCAGTACTGGGGCCACGTGGTCGGCTGGGCCTCGCCCGACGACCAGTGGATCAGCGAGGCGATGGCCGAGTACTCCAGCCACCTCTACATCGGCCACTACTATGGTCCCGACGACTACGAGGCGCGGCTGGACATGTGGCGCGACGGCGCCAGGGAGTCGTCGAAGTTCGGCGCGGTCGCGCTGGCCGGCAGGCGGCTGGGCAAGGGCCGCTACCCGCTGTGGTACCACAAGGGCCCCTACGTACTGCACATGCTCCGCGGCTGGGTCGGGGACAAGGAGTTCATCGACCTGCTGGGCACCACCTGCCAGGTCGTCGCCCACCGAAACCTCTCCACCGACGATCTGCAGGCCATCGCCGAGAAGCGCCTGGGCACCGACATGGGCTGGTTCTTCGATCCTTGGCTACGCAGCCCCCATCTGCCCAAGGTCGAGGCCTCCTATCGCCTCGGCTCCGCCAGACGCTCCCCCATCCAGCTCACCGTGCGCCAGGTCCACCAGGGACCGCCCATGAAGCTACGCATCCCGGTCCGCATCACGCTCGACAAGGGGCGGCGATCCAAGGAGGTCTGGCGCACCGTGACCGTCGATCAGGACGAGACCACCGTGGAGATCGCCGGTGTCGCCGGCGACGTCACCAAGGTCGAGCTCGATCCGGAGAACACGTCGCTGTGGGGGCGGGATCCGGTGCAGGCGGTGCGGGAGGACTAGGGGAACGAGGGAAACCACGGAGGCACGGAGACACGGAGGTTCGGGGGTGGTTCGAGGCTGCGGGGCGGGCGAGGGGCTCTGGGGGCTGGTTCGAAGCAGGTATTCTTCCCCCTCTTGTTTCTCCGTGCCTCCATCTCTGTGGTGATTCCGGAGGCGAACGGGAATCCGAGAGTGTTCAGGATCGGCGGCGGAGGAAGACCCCGGCGAGGAGCGCGAGCGCGGTCAGCGCCGTCGGGGATGGGGCGGCAACGGCGCTGCAGGTGCAGCCCTCGTCCGCGGGCTCGGAGGAGTCGTCGTCCGAGACATCGTCGTCGTCATCGTCGGCGTCGTCGTCGTCGTCGCCCTCGTCACAGCCACCGTCCACGTCGTCGAGGACACCGTTGCAGTTGTCGTCGACGCCGTTGCAGACCTCGGTGGCGCCGGGATAGACGGTGACGTCGCCGTCGTCGCAGTCGCCGTCCTCGTCGGTCCAGCCGTCGCCGTCGTCGTCGACGGCGGTGACGTCGATCTCGTCGATGTCTCCGTCGCAGTCGTTGTCGAGGCCGTCCTCGATCTCGGGGGCGTCGGGGAAGCAGTTGGCGCAGGCGTCGTCGCAGTCGCCGTCGTCCTCGGTCCAGCCGTCGCAGTCGTCGTCCACGCCGGTGTCCTCGTCGGCGCCGGGGTAGCTCCCGGGATCGTCGTCACGGCAGTCACCCTCGACCTCGGAGAAGCCGTCGCCGTCGTCGTCGAGGGTCATGCCGGAGTGGAGCAGGAAGGCCTTGCCGGCCTCGAAGCCGCCGTGGTCGGCGTGGTTGCTGCCGATCATGAACACGGGGTAGCCCCAGCCGATGTCCCCCAGGTGGGACAGGTGCGTCCCGATGCGGTCCATCTCGAACTCGCCCTGGACGCGGATGGGGATGTCGTCGGTGGACGAGGGGAAGGGCATGGCCGGGGAGCGGCCGGTGAGCAGGTAGACGCGGCCGGTGGCCTGCTCGTCGCTGTCGGTGCCGGGGGCGCCGATGATCAGGTCGCCGTAGCCGTCCTCGCCCACGTCGCCGATGCCGGCGATCTCGTAGCCGAAGCAGCCGTTGGCCTCGCCGCCGCGGATGTACAGGATGCCCGAACCCCAGGGCGGCGTGCTCATGGGCAGGCTGGGGCCGCCGATGTAGCCGGTGACCGAGCCGCCGGCGTTCGCCGCCTCGTCCGAGTAGGGGGCGCCGACGATGATGTCGAGGGTACCGTCACCGTTGAAGTCCTCGAACACCAGCGACGTGCCCGCGCGGGTGTTCTCCGCGGGGCCGACGACGATGAAGCGGGCCGAGCCGGGCGGGTGCTCGCCGGGGGACATGGTGTGGAGGCCGGTGAAGCAGTGGACCTGGCCGACCCCCTCCATGAAGTCCACCACGGCGCCGGGGGAGCCGACGCACATGTCGGGGACGCCGTCGCCGGAGATGTCCCCCGCGGCGATGGTCGAGCCCATCAGGCCGCCCTCGGCGTCGCCGGTGAAGTAGATGTGGGAGTCGTCGATGAGGTCCATCTCCGCGGGCCAGAAGTTCCGGCCCAGCACGAGGTGGACGCGGCCGATCTTGAGCTCCTCCACCTCCATGGCGCCGGCATCGAGCCAGTCGAGCTTGGAGTACGGCGATCCGATCCAGAGGTCGTCCAGGCCGTCGCCGTCCACGTCGCCGGCGTTGACGGTCACCGTGCCGGTGCCGGCGACCAGGTGCTCGCCGCGGATCATCACGTCCGCGTCCTCGAAGTCCACGTAGTCGCCCCAGCTGTTCCAGGGGCCGAAGAAGATCCGCACGGTGCCCGATCCGTTGTCCTCGCGGTCGAGCAGCACGCCCACCGCCAGGTCGTCGAAGCCGTCGCCGTTGATGTCGCCGATGCCGGAGACATCCCAGCCGAGCATGTCCGTGGGGGCGGCGCCGCCGATGATCACATCGGCGTCCTCGAGGCTGGCGTTGCGGTGGAACTCGCCGTCGCCCGAGAACAGGAAGACGCGCCCGGAGTCAGGCCACTCCATGTCGTCCAGCGGCGCGCCGACGGCGAAGTCCACGGTGCCGTCGTTGTCCAGATCGCCGACGCTGGCCACGCGGCTGCCGCCGCACCAGTCGCCGGTGCCGAGGAACGAGACCGGCGCCTCGGCGATGGGCCAGACCTCCTGGGCGCTCGCGGCCGGGGCGAGAGAGAGCAGGAGAAGACACGTCAAGATGGTTCGCATCGTCATCCTCCTCACAGCTCCACCACGTGGACGCTGCCGCTGTGGCACGGGTACGGTCCCGGCTCGATCTGGCCCTCGCCGATGAGCTCGAACTCGTGGGAGTTCCCGCCGGACCATCCGTGGAACACGCAGTTGAGGTAGTACAGCCCGGGTTCGTCGAACGTGTACACGTACTCGTTGCGGCCCTCGAAGGGCTCGAGGTACTCGGAGCGCCCGATGATGTTGCCGTCCAGATCGGTCAGGAGCACGTCGTGGGTGAACCGGTTGATGTTCCCCTCCTCCTCGGTGGGGATGTGCCAGGTCACGGTGTCCCCGGCGCGGACCTGGATGTGGGCCGGATCCCAGGTGTTGATGTCGTTGGCGATGATGCCCACGAAGTTTGTCTCCGCGGGCAGGTAGAACTCGCGCACCCGGGTGCGCAGGACGATGTCGTCGGTGCTGGCCACGACCCGCCAGTAGACCCGCTGGTCGCCGAACCGCTCGAACAGCTCGTCGAGGATGGCCTCGTCGACCTCGAAGGACAGGTCGGACAGGGGACCGATCTCGACGCGATCCCAGTCGAAGGACGCCTCGTCGTCGAACTCCAGGACGTAGCCGTCGACGTTGCCCCACCAGTGGAACTCTGTCGGGCCGACCATGGCGATCATGTCCTCGGGCGCGACGAGCTCCAGGCGCTCGGTCCCGTCCCCGCCCTCGAACTCGGCGCAACCGCTGGCAGTGGTGACGTTCAGGCCGGGCGTCCAGGGGCAGATGTCGCCCCAGTCCGGGACGCCGTCCCGGTCCTCGTCGTGGAATCCCTCGGGCTCGTGCTCGGTGATGGTGATCCACTGGTCCGTGGGCACGTCGAAGCGCTTCTCGATGGCCCCGTTGGGGAAGAGGATCTCGATCTCGTCGGCCACCTCGTGGTCTCCCATGCCGAAGTGGACCTTGCGGCCGGGGGGGCCCGAGCAGGTGACCCTGCGGTTGCACTGCCAGCGGGTCTGCACCAGGTCGCCGGCCTTGACCGTGATCTTCGCGCCGCAACCGGAGCGGTGGGAGGAGGTGCCCTCCGCGGAGACCCACAGGTAGTGGTTGTCGTTGCCGCTGGAGAGGAACAGGTGGTCCGTGGCCGGCTTGTTGGCCCGGCCGTTGCCCAGGTAGAAGTCCAGGGCGCCGTCGCCGTTGAGATCGCCGGGGGACATGGTCCAGTTGGGGGCCTCGTGGGCGTTGTCGATGCCTCCTGCACCCTCCACCGCGGTGAAGGTGCCGTCCTGGTTGTTGCGCAGCGGGATGTAGGGGTAGTCGCGCTGGCCGAAGACGATGTCCAACCAGCCGTCGTTGTCCACGTCGCCGATCATGCAGGCGCTGCCGTCGTAGGGCTCGAGGACACCCATCTCCTCGGCGGTCTCCTCGAACTGTCCGTCGGGCAGGCCGTGCCAGATGGTGTTGCGCGGCCAGCGGATGCCGTGGCTGCCCACGAGGATGTCCGTCATCGAGTCGTTGTCGTAGTCGAAGCACAGGGCCCAGGCCAGGAACTGGTCGTTGTCCCCGGTCTCCATGCCGAGCTCCTCGGACATCTCGGTGAAGGTGCCGTCGTGGTTGTTGCGGTACAGCAGGTAGTTGCGGCAGTCGAGGCCGTTGGAGGTGAAGATGTCCAGCCAACCGTCCTCGTCGAAGTCCAGGAAGCAAGCGCCCTTGCCGCTGATGGTGCCCTCGACGCCCGCCTCGTCGGTCACCTCGCGGAACCGGCCGTTGCCCTCGTTGTGGTACAGGATGTTCCACAGGCTGCCGAGCTTGGGGCCGTTGGTGAAGAACATGTCCAGCAGGCCGTCGCGGTCGTAGTCGAACCAGAAGCCCTCGTGGCTGGTCCAGTCGCTGTCCATGCCCACGTCCCGCGCGACCTCCTCGAAGGTGCCGTCGCCGTTGGCGCGGTACAGCTCGTTGCGCTGGGCCACCGAGTTGTAGATGTCCTGGTCGCCGTCGCCGTCGTAGTCCGCCAGGTACAAGCAGCGGTTCTCGCACGACTTGGCCACGCCCGCGTATTCGCCGACCTCCTCGAAGGTCAGGGTGCCGACGCCGTCCTCGGTGTTCTGGAAGAACATCATCGACTCGCCGCCGCGGACCAGCTCGTAGGTGAGCAGGCCAGGTGTGCGCGTCACCAGCAGATCGGCGACCTCGTCACCGTTGAAGTCGTCGATGGCGGCGCTGAACGTCGTCCCGTAGGAGCGGACGCCCGCGTCCTCGATGATGTCGGTGAACTCCGGCCAGTCGTCGGCGCGAGCCGTCCCGACCGCGAGCAGCAGCAGAGATAGGATTCCGATGTGCCGTGACATGCCTACTCGAGCTCCAGCGTCCGTTTCTCGGACAGGAAGCTGTGGCCGCGAGAGGAGCCCTCGACGGCCCAGTACAGGGTGTCGCCTGCGGTGGGTGTGGGCAGCGCCGCCACGGAGACGTCCACGTCGCCCGCCGGGATCATGTCGGCCAGCAGGTGGCGCCGGTGGGGCGGGAAGGACTCCGAATCGGACGCGTAGAGGCGATAGCCGTCGCAGTCACCGTCGAACGAGAACGTCACCGTGTCGCTGCCGGCGGACGCCCCGTCCTCGGGTCCGGTCAGGGTCACAGCGCATCCCGAGGCCTGGGCTGCACTGCAGCCACGGGGGTCGGTCATGGCGCCCTCGGTGGTGTCCGCGCAGAGGTCTCGCTCGTCGGGCACGCCATCGCCGTCTCCGTCCGCGTAGGGAGGCACCTCGGCGTCGTCGTCCCCATCCGTGGCGTCGTCGTCCCCATCCGTGGCGTCGTCGTCTGCGTTCCCCTCGGGGGTCTCGTCCTCCTTGCAGCCGACCGTCACCAGCAGGCAGCACAGGAGCCACAGCAAGCTCCATCTCATGAGCAGTTCCCTTCGCTGAAGAGATGTGATCTCGAATGATAGATCGAAGGAAAATTAGATGAGGTGGAAGTCAAATACAACCGAAAAGGTGGCATTTGATTCCATCGATTACGTGTGCTTCGAATGCACACATTATCCACATTGTTCATCGATTTTGTTGTCTTTATGGGCGCAACTGGGGGAGCGGGAGCGGGTCGAAGTGGGGTAGTCTATCGCTCGATGAGCCCACGAACCCGATCCTGGGCTCGGCGCCTCCTGGCCATGGGGCTGGGGATCGCGCTGGGTCTCGCCGCCGCCGAGGTCGCCGCCCGCGTATGGTGGTGGTCCCATCCGACGGAGATCCACGAGTACACCCTGGACAATCCCAACTACGCGCTGCTGCGCCTGGTCTCCGGGCCGCAGGCGTACGAGTTCGTGCCGGGCGCGGAACAGTACGACCTCAAGATCAACGCCCTGGGTTTCCGGGACCGGGAGTACGACGCGGCCAAACCCGACGGAGTGCAGCGGGTGGTCGTGGTGGGCGACTCCATCATGCAGGGGGACTCCGCCAGCGATCCGGTGCCCGTGGACCGGGTCATGGCCAACGTGATGGAGGACGCCCTCAACAGCGCAGCCGCGGAGACGCGGTACCAGGTCTTCAACACCGGAGTGGCAGGCTACAACGTGGTCCAGGAGGCGGCCTTCCTCGAGCGCCGCGGCGACGAACTGGATCCCGACGTGATCGTGATCGGAGCGTGCCTCAACGACTTCGCCCCTCCCCAGGAGGTGCAACGCAAGGGTCAGGTGTGGAGGGTGTCGTTCTACGACGAGGCCTTCCCCGATGCGCTCCCGCTGGGACCGCTGGAGCGCATGGTGCTCGAGAGGGTCTACTTCGCGCGGTACCTGGCCCGGGCCCTTGGCTCGGCCGGGCTCGGTTCGGACGACGGCGTGATCAACCTGGACGAGGCGCGATCCAGCGAGGCGCTGCGGACCCTCGCCCGGATCGGTGAGCGTGTGCCCGTGCTCGTCGCGGTGTTCCCCCACCTCATCGAGGGCTACTCCAGCTACGAGGACCACGTGGAGCACCGCATGATCGTCGAGGACTACCGCGAGGCCGGTTTCCAGGTGATCGACCTGGGCGAGGTGTACCGCCAGGTTCCTTACACGGAGCTGCTCGCGGATCCCTCGGACCCCGTCCACCCCAACGCCCGCGGCCACGCCATCGCCGCCCAGGCGGTCCTGGAGCGGCTGGGACAGCTGGGCTGGCTCGCCGACGGGGGCGAGGCCGCAGAGCGGATCGAGACGGGGGCGAGCGTCACGGATCGCGAGTGAGGGCCGGCATCGGTTCCTCGCCTGCGAGGGCGCGTCTCAGGCTCTGGCTCCTCCGGGTCATCTCCAAGGCGAACGCCGGATCCCCGCCCTGCTCTTCGACCACACGGGCCTTCGCCTCGTAGCACCGCGGCTCGTAGGGGGACCGGGCCACCGCGCGTCCGAGGAGCCGCTCGGCCGTGTCGACGTTCCCCGCCGTCAGGGCTGTCTGGGCCAGCGCGAGTTTGGTCAACGTGGACACCTGGCTCGTCAACAGCTCCTCGGGGCGGCCGCGCTCGGGCCAGCCGGGCTGGCCCGGATCGCCGAAGAGGTGCACGGCGAGGGGGCGGGAGAACAGCAGCTCACTTCCCGTGGAGACGTGCGGCCGCGCCTCCCCGGGGCGGGCCACGCGGAACACCCGGAAGAACGTGGACTCCCACACGAGGTGCAGGTCCTGGAGACGCTGAGGATCGTACTGCATCGCGGCGATGGCCCAGGTTGGATCCCAGCGGAGGGCCGCGGCCGTGTATCGGTAGCTCATCTCGTCGTCCACGCGCAGCGCCTGGTGCGCCGTATGGACCACGTAGCGCACATCGAGCTCCCGGCACAACGCCACGAAGGTCGCCTCGTCCTCGAAGAGGCTCTCGGTGTACTCGCGGTATCGCTCGACCATCGCCGACTCGAAGAAGCAGTTGAGGGCGACGGGGCGGTCGCACTGTGTCAACAGGTAGGGCGACAGGGCGAAGTCCGCCAGGATCACGTCGTCGTACTCGGTGTGCTCGGAGATCCAGCCGTGGAGTGCGGCCAGGTCGCCGCCGGTATGGACGATGGAGACGTTGGGTCCCGTCTCAGGGCGTGGCAGGAGCTTGTGGGGGCCCGAGATCACCCCGTAGGTCTGGAGAGCCATGAGGCCGGCCAGCGTCACGAGCCCCACACGCAGGGCCAACCGCCGCCACCCGGCGAGCAGTGTCCACCCCACCCCGATCTGCACCGCGAGCAGCATCGCCGGGAAGGCCTGCAGCTTGCGGAACACCAGATACGATGCGCCCATGGCCAAGGTCAGGAAGAGCAGCAACGCGTGGCCGTCCCAGCGCCGGGTGCGCCAGAGCCTGGTCGCGGAACCCAGCACCCCCGGCAACGCCGCGAGGGCGGGGATGCCGAAGTCGCGCAGCATGCGGTGCAGCGTCGGCGACCGGTAGTTGCCCGACCAGAAGTGGCGCGCGTGGAACGTGAGCTCCGCGGGATCGGCTGGTTTCTGGCCCAGGTGCGACACGCGAGCCAGGATCGTCTCCCACGCGTGGTCGTAGGAGCGCGCCTCCGGGAGAAGCAGACACGCGACGCCGGTGAGCCCGAACCAGGCGGCGGCTCTACCCCAGACAGGTAGCGGCCATCGGCGGTCCAGGACACCGACCGCCACCAACGCCATCGAGGCGACGCCGGCCGTCCCGAAGTGGAACCGATCGAAGTGCAGGTGGACAGGGAACAGGACGGAGACGAGCCAGACGGGGACGAAACACGCGGCCGCTGCGGCCAGGACAGGGCCCCGCCGATCGATCACGAGGCCGATGGCGAAGAACCCCACCAGGAACAGCAGGTAGAACGTCATCACCTTCCACGCGAGCATGGCCACGAGCAGGAACAGACCCGCGAGCAGCGGGTTGTGCCACCCCTTCTGCTGTAGCGATGCCGCGAGGAAGTACAGGTGGAACACCACCAAGGGGATGGCCAGGTGCTCGCGGTAGAGGACCTGTCCGGTGGATCGCTCGACCGCGGGCAGGATCACCGCGTACGCAAAGCACGCCAGCAGCGCTGCCGTGCGGTTGCGCGTGAGCACCCCGCTCAGGGCCACAAGCGCGAAGATGCCGAAGCAGTACAGCACGCGCGTGAACACGCGCACGAAGCCATTCACGGACTGATCGCCCATGGGCAGGAGGCGGTAGACGCCGCCGTACAGCTGCTCCTGGAGGATCGTGTCGGTGCGGGGATCGTACCCGTCGGGCGCCCACATGCGGGTGTCCGGGTTGGGGATCTCCTCTCCCTCGGCGATCATCTCCACGTAGCGATACCGCTGGGCCGACTCCATCCAGAACGGCTGGTCGAGGTCCAGCGACATGGTGGCGAAGATGCTGGTGCGGGCGTGGAAGCCCAGCGCGTAGATGGCCAGCATGCCCATCACGGTCAGCACGGCTCCGACGAGCTTGCGGCGGTCGATCACGGGATGCCCATGGAGTACAGCCGTTCCTTGCCAGCCAGCGCGAACGGCGAGCCCGGCCGCGCCCTCAACGCCGCAGACCACGACGCCGACGCATCCCCGAACTCACCCTCCCAGTACTGAGCCAGGGCCAGATCCTCCCACAGATCCGGATCATCGGGGTGACGCCGCACCGCCACCTCGAGCAGTGACCGGGCTCCGGCGGTGTCGCCGCGGGCGAGGGCTGCTCGGCCCGCAGCAGCGTCGCCTCGACGGGCGACCGGCGGCGCGAGGACGCCGGTCTCCATGTTCGCGCGCTGCAGGTGCACCATCGCCCACGGATCGGGGTGCAGGGCGGACGCCCGGGCCAGGGAGTCCAGCGCGTCGGCGGACGCGCCGCGCCGCAGGTGGATCCCCGCGTGGGACGAGGCCGTGGAGCCCAGCAGTCGACGCAGCTGTCGGTCCGCGAGGAGATCGTCCGCCGACCAGAGGGGATCCACCAGCCGCGCGCGCAGCGCCGCGTCACGTCGAGCCAGGTCGGCGGCGGAGTCACCCGGCCGACTCAGCGCCATCCCCAGCCCCGCGGGGTGGAGCCCCTCGAGCACTTCGGGGGGCCACACGAGGGGCGTCCCGACGACGCCGAGGTCTCGATTCGCCGCGATCAGGGATCGCCCGAGCCATTCGTGGGTGCCGTCGAGGTTCCCGATGGAGTGACCGCTGTGGCGGGCCAGCGCGCGCTCGAGGAGGTCCGGCTCGAGCAGATAGATGGGCAAGACGAGGAGATCGGGCCTGCGTCGCCCGGCCGTCGTGGCGTAGAGCGTGGGCAGCGCCGTCGAGTCGGATCCCACGAGGAGAACGCCGCCAGGGGGGGCGGCCTCGAGCAGGGCGAGGGACGCTCCGCTGGCACCTCGACCGCTGTGGGGGCGAAGCTGGTTCGAGCCGACCGCGCCGGTCCACAGGACGGAGACGATCACCAGAACCGCCGCGATGGCGCGGGATCTACGCTGGATCCAGGTCACTGCGACGGCAGCGAGCACCACCGCCACGAGACAGGACATCAGGAAGTACCCCGCGACGTCGGGGGTGAACGTCTCCAACTCCGGGCGGGTAATCGTGCTGACCCAGGAGGCCGCACCGAACAGCACGAGACCTGCGGTGGCAGCCCTGGCCGTCCGTGCCAGGATCACAGCGCCCAGCGTGGCCAGGGCGAGCACCGGCAGACCACACCAGCCGATGAGCAGCTGCACGTGCAGCAGAACGTTGCCGGCGAGACCCGACATCCCCAGGTGGCCGAAGGATCGCGCGTAGGGCTTGCCGGAGATGAACTCGAGGATCGTCACCGGGCGGTCGAGGACAGCAAAGCAGACGCCGGGCTCCGCAGCGCTGCGCAGCGGCAGGTACAGGTAGCACGACACCGCGACGACGCCCGTCGTCACGGAGGCGAGGGCGATGGAGCGCACGGCGGGGCGTCCGTGGCGGGCCACGGTCAGGAGTCCGATTCCCGGGATCGCGAGGACGGTCAGCAACGGATTCAGTGCGGCGCCGAACCCCACCAGCGCTCCGGCGACCGCGTACCCGTGCAATCTCCCCTTCGAGACGATGAGGACCAGCAGGGCGACCACGGTCACCAGGGCCTGCAGACCGTAGAGCTCCACGACGATGCCCTGAATCCACAAGGGCGCACAGAACGCACAGGCCGCAGCGACGAAGCCCAGCGAGAGCGCCGGGGCCTCCGGGACGAGCTCCCGGGTGAGCCAGACCATCGCCGCCACCAGCCCCGCGGCGCACAGGGCGGCGAACCACACCGCCCTCGACGCCAGGTCACCCAGGGGAAGCAGCTGGGCCAGCCGCACCAGCAGCAGGTAGGCGGGCTCCCCGGGTGCGTGGGCAACCCCCAGCTGCTGACCAGCCGCGGCCAGCTCGGGTGCGTCGAACCACCCGACCGTGCCGGGCGATGCCCAGACGCACACGATCCACGTCAAGACACCGCCGCCGAGGGCGCAGGCCGCCGCGCTCTGGCTACCCCCGCTCAACGCTCCCTCCACCAGCCCTCGCCCTGGGGGCGGGGGAGGTCGGCCGGGCCGACCGACGCGAACGTGGCGAGCCGCTCCAGCTCGAGTTCCACGAGGTCTTCGAAGCCCCGCTCGCGGTAGTACGACGCGCGCAGCAGCCCCTCGTACAGGGTGACCTGGACCGCGTCAGGATCGCGCTGGAACGTGGGAGAGGAGGTGTCGGGCCACCACCGCGGCGACGGATCGCGGGCTCCGAGGGCGTCGGGGACCGGTTCCTCGGAGAGCAACATCATCCGGCCCGCCGGACGCATGTGCGTGGACCAGGCCAGATCGGGCTCGCGAATCTCGACGGCCACGACACGGCCTTCGGCCGTCAGCGCAGCCCGGGCATCAGCCCGCAGCGCTGCGGTGTCGATCCCGGCTGGGGGCGCCCCGTGATGGGTCTGCAGCTGGAGCTCGTAGAAGGGGTGCCCCAGCAGGGTTCGGTGAAAACGCGCCACGTCCGGCCGGCGGCGCTCGATCCGCTGCGCGTAGAGGTCGGTGAACGCGCTGGAGTTGCCAGAGGTGAGGACCACGGTGCCCGGCGGCAGCCCGTCCAGATGGGAGCGCATCAGCTCCTCGGCGAGCCAGTTCTGGGATCGATCCACCTGGAATCCCACCAGCGCGGCGTTGCACAGCAGGACTCCGATGACACCATACGCAGCCAGCGCGGCGCGTCTGTGGCCGATCCGGGCCGAGAGCTTCGACAGGCCCGTGAAGACCGCGTAGACCGCCGTCGCGGCCAGCAGCACCGCGGTCAACGCCAGGTACCCGTGCAGGTCGGGGTTCGACGCGAAGACCTTGTTCTGGAACAGCACCGTGCCCAGGTTGCCGGCCACGGCCAGGGCGAAGATGGAGGCGAGCCAGCGCTGTCGCGCGACCACCAGGATGGCGGTCCCCGCCGCGGCCAGGAGGATCAGCGCCGGTCCCAGGTCGTCCAGCAGCAGTCCGACCACCACGGTCAGGTTGTGCACGAACATCGATCCGTCGGACGGCGAGAAGTTGTGGGCGAAGGAGCGGCCGCTGAGGACCGCCAGGAGGGCGTCGGGAGTGTGAGGCAATCCCCAGGCGAACTCCGGCCGAGCCAGGGACCGCAGGGGTAGGTAGGCGTGGAGCCCCATCACCGTCAGGCCCGTCACGGCGCCCGGGACCAGCGCGCGAATGCCGGCGACGCGGCCCGCTGCGACCAGTCCAGCCAGCGCTGCCGGGACGAGCCCGATGGCGAGCAGGGGATGGGTCGCGCCGGAGAGACCGAGCAGTCCCACCAAGAAGACCACGGCGCGGGTCCGCGCACGCTCGTCCGTGGATGCACACGCCACGGACGACGCGACCACCCCCACCGCCAGCAACAGCTGGGGTGCGTAGACCTCGGCCCGGACAGCCTGGGGCCAGCTCGCGAACCCCAGCAGGGCAGCCACGCAGATCCCCACCACGAAGGGCGTGTGGAGACCAACGCTCAGCGGCTCGGCCAGCCGGCGAACCAGCAAGGTCAGGGGCAACGCGGTGAGGGCGGCGCACAGCGCGCTGATCAACGTCGCCCGGAACGCGATTGAGCCGACCGGAACGAGCATCGCGGCGCGCCACAGCAAGGTGGGCAGCGGCTGCCCGGGTGGATGGGAGACCCCCAGATCCCAGGACCCCGCCACGAGTTCGCCCACGTCCAGCCAGTCCACGGACGGTGCCGCCGTGAGGAGGTAGGCCGTGAAGAGTGCCAGTCCTAGCAGGCCCCGGCGCGTCTCACCGGACAGTACCAAGCCAGTACCTTTCCTTGATGACGTAGGAGGCCTGGAGGAAACAGGCGCTGATGACGGAGCGATCCAGCGGGTTGATGACCAGACCACAGTCGGACGGATCGTCGAGGTAGACCGCGTAGGGATCCGCGGGGATCTCGCTCAGGTAGTCGGGGACCAGCTCCTCGATGTCCTGAGCGGGCACGCCGGTCGCCTCTCGGTACCGCTGCCGGGCTTCCTCCACCACCTCACGGGCCATCTCGAAGCGGGTCTCCTGGATCTTGACGTAGATGGCTTCCTTACGTTGCTCGGAGACCGACGCGGCGTACTCCTCCTCGAGGAAGCGCAGCGCCACCTCCCGGTGGTTCGAGTCGTTGAGCATGCTCGCTGCGAGATTGGCCATGTAGAAAGGAGCGTCGGGCGAGGCCGCGGCGAGGGTGGCGTAGTGGGCCGCGGTCTCCACCTCGTCGCGAAGGAAGTAGTTCATGGCGATGGAGAAGGGGAAGTACCAGTAGTCGGGGTTGCTGGCCATACCCTTGGCCATGATCAGGTTCGAGGCGTCCACCCAGGACGGATCGATGCGTAGCATCGTGCCGCCGTACTTGTACGGCGCGGTGAAGTGCGGATCGAGATCCGTGACCAGGTCCACCATGTAGTACACCCAGACGTACCAGGTGTTGTCGTCGGACCCGTCGTAGTTCTCGCCGAAGTACATGACCGTGCGGATCCAGAGTAGATCCGCGGCCGTGGCATCAAAACCCAGGCATGCTGTGGACGCGAAATCACCCGATGGAATGAACCGCACCTGCTCGGACAGAGCTGGTCGCGGTCGATAGGCGTCGGCGATGCGATGGGTGGAGTGGACCAGCGGCACCATCGCCACCAGGATCACCACGCAGGCCAGGACACGAAGACGCGAGTCAGACATCGGTTCATGGTATCAGACTCGCGCGGTCCAAACGACAGCGGCCCGGGCCGAAGCCCGGGCCGCGTCGTATCAGGCGAACCGTGTCTAGTAGACGTTGTTCGCGGTGATCATTTCGGGCTTGACCGTCGCGTCGCAGCGGTAGTGCGAGTTGGAGCCGTCGCCGTCGATGTCACCCTCGGCGATGCCCTCGAAGTTGTCCTCGCCGATGTTGCCGCTGGTGACGTTGCTCACCTCGTAGGAGCCGCGGACACGACCGTCAGCAACCCAGCCGAGGTTCTCGAAGTTGCCCAGGCCACCACCGGCGAAGTTGGTGGGCTGACGGCCAGAGGGCGTATTCGGGGTCTCGGGAGCGGAGGTGTAGGAGTCCCACTCCGCGTGGTACGCCTTCTCCGCGGTGCGGATGGCGTCCAGGTTGGTGGGCAGCTCAGAGCGCTTGGCGCGCAGCTGCATCGCGAGGAAGCTCGGGATGGCGATGGCGGCGAGGATGCCGATAATTGCGACCACGATCATGAGCTCGATGAGGGTGAAGCCCTTGCGCATGTACTTTCTCCTTCTGTTGGCCTGGCGGCCTGGTTGTGTGTGTTGACGCCCCTGCCATAGTGCAGGTTCCATGCCAGCGTCCGAAATCACCTCCATTTCCTCTCGAACTCACCCCGAAAAATCTTACGTAATGGAACAATTTCTCAGTGTTTTCATGCACATGAACTTTTCTCAGTTCTTCCCTCTCGACGCTTCTGACAAGTTCTGAACATCCTCCGCAGAAGCTGACAATTTTTGGCACTTGCCCCACCAGGAGGTGCCAATTGACAGATTTCGTCACCCAGGAAAAATCGCCGACCGGATTGGGCCGGCGTTCTGGAATCTCTGGAGCGGGAAACGGGATTCGCACGAAGTGGCGACAGCAGAACGAACAACGCCGACCTCGCGGCCGGCGTTGGAGCGTTCGCGGAGCGGAAACGGGATTCGCACGAAGTGGCGACAGCAGAACGAACAACGCCGACCTTGCGGCCGGCGTTGGAGCGTTCGCGGAGCGGAAACGGGATTCGCACGAAGTGGCGACAGCAGAACGAACAACGCCGACCTTGCGGCCGGCGTTGGAGCGTTCTTGGAGCGGGAAACGGGATTTGAACCCGCGACCCCTGCCTTGGCAAGGCAGTGCTCTACCGCTGAGCTATTCCCGCAGAGCGAGCGGAATTATAGAGGTGGGAGCGAAGGTGTCAAGGGGTGTCGTTCATCCTTTTGATCACGCGGTCCAGATCCGCCACGGAGGGCACTACGGCTCCGACCCGGAGAGGGGGCCAGCGCGGGGTCGGACGGCCGCGGGAGACCCAGCACGTCCGCGTGCGGAGACGGCTGCCCGCGGCGATCTCATGGGTCCACCCGTCTCCCACGACGAGGAGCTCCGCGGGATGGAGTCGGTGGCGAAGGAGCAATCCTCCGATGGCGGCGACCTTGTCGTCGCGGACGCGACGATCGACGACGACGAGATCGCTGAACCACGTCGCGAGCCGGAGCAAGCGAATCTTCGTCCGCTGTGTGGGCGGATCACCCCAGGTCACCAGATGGAGGACGTGCGCGCGCGCGAGGCTATCGAGCAAGGCGCGGGCGCCCGGCACGAGGCGAAGCGTTCGACGCGAGAGGCGGGCGCCGCGCTCGAAGTAGGCCCGGCGGCCGGCGTCGGACACGGCCGGCCGGACCTCGCCGAGCTGCCTGCACACGAAGCTGTCCACTTCGGCCGTCGGAAGCCGTCGCTCGGCGTTCCAGCGACACCGGGCCACGAGATCGAGGGGCTGGTCCAGGCCGGCCGCGACCATCGCGCGGGCGGCCTCGCGATTGGCGGCCGGGGCGAGACGGGCCGACGTGTCGAGGAGGGTGTCGTCCAGGTCGAAGGCGACGGCACGGATCATGGGGTCCCCTCGGCCAGAAGATCGGTCTGGTCGGACCGAGATACCACGTAGGTGATGGGCACTGCAGGGTTTTTCCGATTCATCCACAACCTGTGGACAAACTGACGGTAAAAGCGCGCCGACAGCCCAAATCGGGCGCTAGGCAGACAACACGCTGGTATCACTGGATTTATCCGGAATCTCCAAAATCAGCGATGGCTGGAAGTACCCGTGGTTCCACACGTTCTCCCTTCCCACGCCGGCGTCGTTTCCGCAGTTATCCACAGCAGATGTGTTCCTTGACTCGGGCTCCGCCGCACAGGTAGCTTCGCGGGGTCCCACACACAGGAGGATGATCGATGCTCAACAGAGGTGTTTCCCTGATCGCGCTGCTGGCTGCCGCGACGCTGCTGTTCGTCGCCTGCAAGGAGCAATCGGAGCCGCAGACCTCGGGCGGTCAGAAGTCGCCCGCAGAGAAGTTCGCCGCCAATCTCGCCGACGCCGAGTTCTTGAACTACGCCGTGGCCATCGGCGGCGGGGGTTCGCTCACCTACCAGACGCTGGACTTCGAGGCAGACGGCACCTGGAGCGCCGACGCCGAACTCAAGCTGGCCAAGGAACCCTACGACTGCGAGGAGAGTGGTACCTGGGAGATCACCGACGGCGGTCCCATGGACGAGTTCAGCTCACGGGTGGACTTCCGCATGAGCGACACGGACTGTCCGGGTCGGGACGCGCAGAAGAAGCAGAAGCTGGAGATCCGCATCCACGGCAAGGGCAACCGCCCCCAGATCATCGACCTGTAGCGGCTACTTCCGCAGCCCCTTCACCCTCAGCCTACGCTTGAGGTTCTTGCGCTTGAGCTTCGCGCGATGGCGCGATGACTTGTTGCGCCGCACGACGGCTCTGACCTTGCTGCGAGAAATCTGACGCTTCATGGCTTTCCTCCGAACCGGCGCCCACCTCTAACACACCGGCCCTCTGCCGGCAACCGAATCGCCACGCCGCGGTTCGTGCCCCGCCCTCTTTGGGATAGGATGAACCGCGATGCGCGTGGAGATCCGAGAACTGCAGGAAAACGGTCACGAGCGCACCGTCGCGGTGTTCCGCTACGACGGTCAGGTGGTCACCTGCGACAACGCGGTGCTGTGGAATCACCTCGTACAGGCCACGGGCGGCGCGATCGTCGGCACACGCGGCCGTCGCTACACGCCGCACGACGGCGAGGACTACCTGCGCAACCTCCGCTTCCAGTACCGGGGCCCCTACCTCTTCGCCCGCGAGGTGGACGAGGACCCGTCGCAGGACGACGGCCGTTCCGGGGACAACTCGGTCACCGAGCTCGCCGTGGTGGTCGAGATCCCCGAGGACTCCGCCGAGCGCAGGGCCGCCCTCGACCGCTCCCTGTTCATGCTGTCGGTTTACTGGGGGGCTGGCGAGCTCAAGGCCGCCGTGGAGGCGAGGGAGTCCGCGTCCCGCCTCCTCGAGACCGAGGTCGGTCACGGCACGGCCGACGCGTTCGTGGACGAGGACCTACGCATCCGGCTCAATCGCGCGCGGTACGGCGTGACCCCTCCCCCGGTGGTCCCGCGGCTCACCCACAAGGTCCACCGTGAGTGGAACCGGTTACTGCACGCCATGCGATCGTCGGAGCCGCGCGCGGCCCTGGTCGCCTGCCAGCTCCTTGGCGAACACCTGCGCTCCCTCGACCTGGCCATGGTCCCCTGGGCCAGGGAGGGGGGAATCTACGTGCCCCCGGAGGGCGAGTGTGTCGGGACGCGCCCCGGCGAGGTGGCGACCGCCTGGCAGGAGCTGACGTGGACCCCGGATCCCGAGGATCCGGTCGGCTTCCTCGATCAGGCGGTGCGGCGATCGGTGCGGGGTCTGGAGCGCGCCACGGAGGCAGCCCCCCGGGGAGAGCTGCACAAGGCCATGGTGACCCTGCGCCAGGCCGTGACCTACGATCCGTCCAACAACGAGGGGCGCACCCTGCTGGGTGAGGTGCTGCTGAGGATGGAGCACCCGCAGGCCATGGTGGAGCTCCACAAGGCCCTCTTCATCGAGCAGATCCACGACGGTCCGGGGGCCCACCCCCAGGCACGCCTCGCCTCCATGTTCCGCTGCATTCGCCTCCACCGAGCCCTGGCGCGCGGATTCCTGGTGGACGGCTGGGTGGACGGTGGACGGCACCACCTGGAGGAGGCCCTGCGGCTGCACCGGGACGTGTCCGACCACAGCTCCACCTCGGCGGCGGAGCTGGACGAGGAGGTCCGGGCGCTCGGCGTGGCCATCGAGCGGGTGCTGGCGAACCTGAGGCGTTCGGCCAACCGGACGACCTCAACGCCCGCCGAGGTCGCGGACGAGGCATCGGGCTGCTACCACGCCGTCGGAGGCCGAGCTGAGTATGCCTCCGGCGAACCCGGCTCCCTCGCCGGCCGGGAAGAGCCCGTCGACACCGACTGAACGACCGTCCGCTTCCCTGGGCAGCCGCACCGGCGAGCTCGTCCGTGATTCCACGGCGATCAACACCGCGTCCTGGCCGGCGAACCCACGCCAGCGTCGGTCCAGATCCCGCAACGCGCCGGTCAGCGACTGCACCACGGGCTCCGGCAGCAGCGTCGTGAGGTCGGCGCCCACGACCGCAGGGCGATAGGTCGTCGCGGGGGGCTCCGCGCTGGGTCGCCGGGCCAGGAAATGGTCCGCCAGCTGCGCTGGTGCGCTGAATCCCCCGCCGCCCGCATCGAAACAGCGCGCCTCGAGCTCGTCGAGGAAGCGCACCCCGGCCAGCGGATCGCCGGCGCCGTAGTCCTCCACTGTCAGCGGCACCACGAGCCCCGAGTTGGCGAAACGCCCGCTCCGGCGGCTGCTGCTCATTCCGTTGGTGACCACGAGCCCGTCTCGCTGTGGCGCCGCCACGACCACCCCGCCCGGGCACATGCAGAAGCTGTACACGGGCCGTGGTCGTCGCGCGTTCGGGCGCATCACGACGCGGTACGACGCCGGCGGGAGGTCCCCGCTGGGCTGCCCACCGTACATCCAGCGGTTGACGTCGCGCTGCCGGTGTTCGATCCGCACGCCGATGGCCGTGGGTCGCGCCTCGATGGGGACCCCTGCCTCGGCCAGGGCCTGGAGCGTGTCGCGAGCGTGGTGGCCCACCGCGAGGATCGCCCGCCGCGCCGTCACGCGGCCACCGTCGGCGAGGGTCAGGGCCCGCAGCACTCCGGCCTCCACCTCCAGCCCGGACAGGGTGGCGCCGAACCGGATCTCGCAGCCGAGCTCGCCGAGCTTCTCGCGCAGACGAGGCAGGATCCGAGCGAGGACGTCCGTCCCCAGGTGCGGGCGGGCATCGACCAGGACGTCCTCGCTCGCCCCGAGCTCCACTAGATCGCGCAGGACGGCCCGGGCGTGGGCAGACTTCGAGCGGGTGTAGATCTTGCCGTCGGAGAAGGCGCCGGCGCCCCCCTCTCCGAACACCATGTTGCTCTGCGGATCCAGATCTCCATCCCGCCGGAAGCGGGCCACGGCTCGCTGACGCGACGTCACGGTCTGCCCTCGCTCGAGCACCAGCGGTGGCACGCCCGCCCGGGCCAGCTCGAGGGCCGCGAAGAGGCCCGCGGGCCCAGCGCCTACCACCACCGGGCGGTCCTCGGAGCGGGCGACGAGCCGCTCCGGCCGCGCCACGCTCCCCTCCCCTTCCGGTTCCGCGGCGAGACCGGGCTCCGGAGACGGCTCCGCCGCCAGCTCCACCCTCAACCGGAGGACGAACTGCGGTGGTCTCGCCCGGGCGTCGACGCTCCGGCGGACCACCTCGCTTCGAAGCACCTCGGCCGCGTCCAGCCCGAGGTTCACGGCCAGGGTCGGGAGGTCTGGCCCGGAGGCGGAATTCGGCTCCCGAGCGCAGACACGCACCCCATCCACTATCCACCAGCGTGGCAATGTAGTGTCACCTCCGGACATTCCCTTGACCATCCACGACCCCAGCGTTACGTTAGCGTCCTTCCGCAGCGATGATCATATAGAACAGGAGAGACCGGGTGACCATTCGCTCCATCGAGGAACTCGACCTTGCGGGCGCGCGCGTGCTCATTCGTGTGGACTTCAACACCCCCCTGCGGGACGGCGAGATCAGCGACGACACGCGCATTCGTGCCGCCCTGCCCACCATCCGCCACGCCATCGAGCACGACGCCCGCGTGGTGTTGATGAGCCACCTGGGGCGGCCCAAGGGTGCGCCGGAAGACCGATACAGCCTGCTGCCCGTGGCCCAGCGCCTCGCCGAGCTGCTCGAGGGTGAGGTCCACTTCACCGACGACTGCATCGGCCCTGGCGTGCGCAAGGTGGTCGGCGAACGCCGCGAGGGCGAGCTGGTCCTGCTGGAGAACCTGCGCTTCCACGCTGGCGAGAAGAAGAACGATCCGGTCTTCGCCGAACGCCTCGCCGCGAGCGGAGACGTGTACATCAACGACGCCTTCGGCGCCCTGCATCGCGCGCACGCGTCCACGGCTGGCGTCCCGGCCCTGATCGAGAATCGAGGCATGGGGCTGCTGGTGCAGCGGGAGGTCAAGGCCCTGGGCAAGTTGCTGCAATCGCCGCCGCGCCCGTTCGTGGCCATCCTCGGCGGCGCCAAGGTCAGCGACAAGATCGGCGTCTTCGACAACCTCACCGGCAAGGTGGACGCATTCATCGTCGGTGGCGCCATGGCGTTCACGTTCCTGGCGGCCAAGGGCCTGCCGGTGGGTGACAGCCTGGTGGAGAAGGACAAGATCTGGCAGGCCAAGCGGATCATCGACCGCACGGCCGAACGCGGCGTCCAGCTGCACCTGCCCACGGACTTCGTGGTCACCACGAGCCCGGACGGTTCCAGCACCCACGAGACCGTGACGACGATCCCCGACGGGACCATGGGTGTGGACATCGGACCGGCGTCCGTGGATGCCTTCGCAGAGGTCCTCGCGGACGCCGAGACCGTGTTCTGGAACGGACCGATGGGCATCTTCGAGGTGCCCCAGTTCGCCGGCGGGACCCAGGGCGTGGCCCAGGCCGTGGCGAGCTCGAGTGCCTACAGCGTCGTCGGCGGTGGCGACAGCGTCGCGGCCCTGCGTCAGCTGGGCATGGTCGATCTGGTGGGACACGCTTCCACGGGCGGTGGCGCGTCGCTGGAGTTCCTCAGCGGAACCCAGCTCCCCGGTCTCGCCGCCCTGGAGAGGAGCTGAATCATGCGAACCCCGGTCATGGCCGGAAACTGGAAGATGCACTGCACCTCGGGCGAGGCGGTCGTCCTGGCCACCGAGCTCGTCGAGCGGCTGGCCTCGGGCGTCGAGGCCGAGGTCATCGTCTCCCCCGCCTGCACCTCCTTGATTCCGGTGCGCGAGGCCCTCGCTGGCTCCGCCATCGCCCTGGCCGCCCAGAACATCCACTGGGAGCCCATGGGGGCCTTCACCGGTGAGGTGAGCGCCGAGATGGCCAGGGACGCCGGGTGTACCCACGTCATCATCGGCCACTCGGAGCGGCGGGCCCTGTTCGGCGAGACCGACGCCTCGGTGAATCGCAAGGTGATCGCGGCCCTGGCCATGGGCCTCACGCCCATCGTCTGCGTGGGCGAGACGCTGATCGATCGCGAGGCTGGGGCGACCCGGAGCGTGGTCCTCGGACAGCTCGACGGCGCCCTGGAGGGGCTGGACGACGAGGCCATCGGGCAGCTGATCGTCGCGTACGAGCCCGTCTGGGCCATCGGGACCGGACACACCGCCACGCCGGCTCAGGCCCAGGAGGTCCACGGTTGGATCCGCGAGCGGCTGGCCGCTCTGGCGGGATCCGGGGTTGCAGACGGTCTCCGCATCCTGTACGGAGGGAGCGTCAAGCCGGACAACGTCGCCGAGCTCATGGGTCAGACCGATATCGACGGGGCCCTGGTGGGCGGCGCGAGCCTCAAGGCGGACTCGTTCGAGCGCATCGTACGGTTCGGAAGGATGGGTTAGATCATGGCAATTTTCGTCACCAGCATCCACGTGGTGCTCTGTCTGTTCCTCATCGTGGTGGTGCTGCTGCAGACCGGCAAGGGCGCCGACATGGGCGCGGCCTTCGGCGGCGCCAGCCAGACCGTGTTCGGCGCCACCGGCGCGGTCTCGATCCTGCACAAGGTGACCACCGTCACCGCGGTGATGTTCATGCTCACCTCCCTGGGCCTCGCGTGGCACAGCGCCCGCGAGCAGGCCGGCGGAGGTGGCCTCGACTCGACGATCTTCGACGAGGAGAAGCAGAAGGCAGAGGAACGGTCCGACGCATCGGAGGCCGGCGTGACGGACGAGGAGGCCACCGACGTGGCCACCGACGTGACCACCGACGAGGCTACCGAGGCCACCGACGAGGCCCCGGCCGAGGAGCCCGCCGCCGAGGAGGCCGCCGAGGCAGCCCCCGCCGAGGCGCCGGTGGAGGAGGCTCCTGAGGAGCCCGCCGAAGGGGATACTCCCTAGTCGCAATTAGGGGGTTGCCAGCCGTATGCAGCTGGATTATCTTCCCCTGGTTCGGATTTTCGGCCGGACAGATCTTTGGGCGAGGATGGCGGAATTGGTAGACGCGCAAGTTTGAGGGGCTTGTGGGCTAGTAGCCCGTGGGGGTTCGATTCCCCCTCCTCGCACCATCACTTCACTTCGAGCAGATGACTCGCTTCCCCACGTGCTCGTCCGCATGTGGCCCAGCCCGTGCCCGTGCCCGTGCCCGAGTAGATCAGCACCCGTCGTCAGGCACCCCACTGCAGTCCTGATCCAGCCCGTCTCCGCAGATCTCGGCGGCGCCGAGGTACGTCAGGGGATCCGAATCGTCGCAGTCCCCCTCGCACTCGGTCTGCAGATCGCCGTCGCCGTCGTGCTCGTCGGCGGGGAGCCCACCGTCGCAGTTGTTGTCGACGCCGTCGCAGATCTCGTTGGCGCCGGGGTAGGTGTCGGGATCGTTGTCGTCGCAGTCGCTGCTGCAGCTGTCCACGCCGTCGCCGTCGAGGTCGAGGCCGTTGACGTCGGCGTCCTCGTCGTCGCAGTCACCAGCGCAGGCCCCCTGTCCGTCGCCGTCGCCGTCCTGGCAGACCTCGAGGTTGATGGTGTGCTGGCCTGCGGCGTAGGAGCTGTCCTCGGCGCGCAGGGTGATGAGGTGATCACCGGCGGTGAGGTCACAGCTGGTCTGGGAGACGTTCCCGTCCTCGTCGGCGGGGGTGGTACCGAGGGTGTGGTCGAGGTGGCTGTCCCAGGTGATCTGGAGGGTCTCGGGGGCGTCGAGGTCGTCCGTCACGCTGCCGATGAACTCGACGCAGACCCCCTCGGTGGCGCCGTCACCATCGGTGGGGATCAAGATGGTGGTCACCGGAGCCTGGTTGCAGTCCTCGAGGGTCGCCACGGTCACGGTGACCTGGTCCTCGCCGATCACCCCCTGGGGATCCTGGACGCTCAGGGTGAGCACGTGCTCGCCCGGAACGGTCATGATCACCTCCGTGCTGACCGAACCGTCCGCGCCCACGGCCTCGTCCGTGGCCAGGCCCGGCTGCAGGTCGCTGTCCCAGCTGGCGATCAGGGTCGCCTCGTCGTCGTCCTCGTCGTCCACCTGGGCCTCGAGCACCGTCGTCAGGGTGGCGCAGAGTTCGTCCCCGTCGGTGGGGTAGACGATCTCCACCACCGGCGTCGCGCTCTCGACCACGGAGAACTCGTCGGTGGCCGTGGCCGAGGCGGCCTCGGTATCGACCACCTTGAGCGTCAACGTGTGCGTGCCTGGGCCCACGTTCTCGGTGGACACGGTCAACGTCACGAGGCCGCTGTCGTCGGGCGTGTACTCTCCCAGGGAGAGCCCGCCGGAGCTGGCGATCACCTGCATCTCCGCGGGTGCGTCCTCCTCGTCGGTGACAGTCGCCTCGACGTCGAACATGAGGCCCAGACCGTACGAAGCCCCCTCGGGGCCGGATGTGATCTCGATGGTCGGTTCACGGTTGGGCGGTGTGGTCTGAACCTGGGTACACCCGCCGGCGCAGGCAAGGAGAAGCGCGACTCCACAACAGCACGACAACGGTCTCATGGCACCCCTCGCGGTTTGGGCCAGGAACGGACCCGGTTTCCCCGGATCGTAGTGGTGGTTCAACCGCGGGTCAATCGGCCGGGACGGCGTCCATGGCGGCGAAGCTGCCGATGTCGGCGACGAGGGTCGGCTCGCGCCAGTCGCGCGGCCCGATGAACTGGTGGACGATGCGCCCCTGGCGGTCGATGAGGTAGGTCTCGGGCACCTTCTCGGTGCCGAAAGCGAGCGCCACCTCGCGCTTCGGATCGGCCAGCACGAGGATGCCCTCGCCGAAACCTGTCTTCTCCATGGCGCCCGTGGCGTCGTCCCAGCTCTCGTCCAGGGTCACCGCGACGATCGCCAGGTCGGTCCCCTCCAGGTCCTTCGCGAGCTTCTGCAGCGACGGCATCTCGTCGAGACAGGGGGGACACCAGCTGGCCCAGAAATTCAGCAGTACGGGACGACCCGAGAGATCGGCGAGGCTGTGCGCGACGCCCTCGCGGTCAGGCAGACTGTACGGGGGCGCTTCACGCGGTCCGTCGCCCGAGGCGCTCATCCCGGCGTGCGGATCCGATGGTGTCGATGGGCCGGTCGTGGACACGGGTGCGCCCCGCACCAGCAGGGCGCCGAAGATCAGTACGGCACCCAGGGCAAGGCCTGCCCGAACCAGTGGATTTCCGAATATGGGATGGGTCAAGGGGGAGTCCAGGAGGAATCAGGCTTCGTCGCCCGCGCTCTCCTCGTCGGCGGAGTAGGAGGCCAGCTGCGCGTCGACCAGCTCGATGATGCTCACCGGGGCGTTGTCGCCCGGGCGGGCGCCCAGCTTGATGATGCGCGTGTAGCCGCCGTTGCGCTCGCTGTAGCGCGGCGCCACCTCGGTGAAGAGCTTGGTGAGCACGTCGCGATCCGCGACCCAGCGCCGGGCACGCCGCACGGCGTGCAGCCGCTTGGCCTCCAGCAGGCGCTTGGCCTCGCCGTCCGCCGCCTCGATCTCCTCGGGGGTCACCCGCTTGCCCAGGGTGATCAACCGATCCACGACCTTGCGCAGCTCCTTGGCCTTGGCGTCGGTGGTCTGGATACGCTCGTGCAGCAGCAACGAGGTCGCCATGTTCCTGAACATCGCCTTGCGGTGGGACGAGTTCCGGCTCAGCTTCCGTCCTGCTTTTCGATGTCGCATCGTATCGTCTCCAGCTCTCCGACCAGCTCGCGACCGTCGGAGATGCGCCGCCGCGGTCGCCCGCGGTGGGTGCTATTCCTGCTCCTGGTCGCGGCGACGGGGGAAGTTGTGCAGCTTCATACCGAGCTGCAGCCCCATGTCGGCCAGGATCTCCTTGATCTCGTTGAGGGACTTGCGGCCGAAGTTCTTGGTCTTGAGCATCTCGGCTTCGGTCTTCTCGACGAGTTCGTAGATGTACTTGATGTTGGCGTTCTGCAGGCAGTTGGCCGACCGAACGCTGAGCTCCAGCTCGTCCACCGTCTTGAAGAGGTTCTCGTTGAACTGGGGCTCTTCCTCTTCCTGCGCCCCGGGCAGCGGCTCCTCTTCCTCGGTGAAGTTGATGAAGACCTGGAGCTGCTCCTTGAGGATCTTCGCGGCGTACGCCATGGCGTCCACCGGCTCCACGGAGCCATCGGTGAAGATCTCCATGGTCAGCTTGTCGTAGTCCGTGCGCTGACCCACGCGGGCGTTGCCCACCGTGTAGTTGACCTTGCGGATGGGTGAGAAGATGGCGTCGATGGGGATGGTGTCGATGGGCGCCTCGGGATCGGCGTTCTGCTCCGCCGGCACGTACCCCTTGCCCTTCTTCAGCGTCAACTCCGCGCGGATCTTGCTGTCGCGCGCCAGGGTGCAGATCTGGTGATCCCGGTTGAGGATCTCCACACCGGCCACCTCCTGGATGTCCCCGGCGAGCACGGGCCCCTGGCCCTTCTTCTCGAGGATCACGGTGCGCGGCTCGTGGTCTTCCATCCGGATCAGCACACCCTTGAGGTTGAGGATCAGCTCGGTGACGTCCTCGACCACACCGTCCAGGGTGGAGAACTCGTGGAGCACTCCGTCCAGCTGGATGGCTGTCACGGCGGTGCCCTGCAGACTCGACAGGAGGATGCGCCGCAGTGCGTTGCCCAGGGTGATCCCGAATCCCTTCTCGAGGGGACGGGCCACGAGCTTGGCATAGGTGGGCGGCTTCTCGGTGTCGATTTCCACGCCCCGGGGGCGAATCAACGTGCGCCAATTGTGGTACATGGGTGGTTCTCCCTACCTGCTACCTGCGACGTTACTAGCGGCTGTAGTACTCCACGATGAGCTGCTCCTCGATGGGAGTGGTGAGCTCTTCGCGGACCGGAAGTCCTGTCATCGTGCCCGTGAAGTTGTCGCGGTCCATCTCGAACCAGCTCAACAGCGTACGGGCCT
>CAYRNR010000027.1:57604-70749 GCA_964425605.1 uncultured Rickettsiales bacterium
GTGCCCGTGAAGTTGTCGCGGTCCATCTCGAACCAGCTCAACAGCGTACGGGCCTGGGAGCGCTCGAGGTTGTCGGAGAAGCGCTGCACCTTGCGGCTCTTCTCCTTGAGCGCGACGGTCTGACCGGGCTTGACCGTGAAGCTGGCGATGTTGACGATCTTGCCGTCCACGGTCACGTGGCGGTGGGAGACCATCTGCCGAGCCTCGTTGCGGGTGCTAGCGAACCCGAGCCGGTACACGACGTTGTCCAGCCGCTGCTCGAGCAGGCGCAGCAGGTTCTCACCCGTGACACCCTTCATGCTCTCCGCGCGACCGAACGTGAGACGGAACTGTCGTTCCTGCAGACCGTACAGCCGACGAACCCGCTGCTTCTGGCGAAGCTGCTGGCCGTACTCGCTGAACTTCGACCGCCGCGTGCCGTGCTGGCCCGGGGGGTAGCTGGTCCGCTCGAACGCACACTTGTCCGTGTAGCAACGCTCCGCCTTGAGGAACAACTTGAGGCCCTCTCGACGGCAAAAACGACAGACGGGCCCGATGTAGCGCGCCATGATTCGACTCCTACACGCGACGCCGCTTGGGAGGGCGGCAACCGTTGTGCGGGATGGGGGTCTCATCCCGGATCATCGTGATCTTCATTCCAGAACTCGCCAGGGCACGCAGCGCGGACTCACGACCGCTGCCAGGTCCCCGCACGTGCACCGCCACGGACTCCATGCCGTGCTCCCGGGCCCGGCGCGCCGCGTCCTCGGCCGCCAGCTGGGCAGCGAAGGGTGTGGACTTGCGCGAACCCTTGAAGCCGCGAACTCCGGCGGAAGACCAGGAGATCACGTTGCCCTGGGGATCCGTGATGGTGATGATCGTGTTGTTGAACGTGGCCTTGATGTGGGCGACGCCCACGGGCACGTTCTTCTTGATCTTCTTCTTTGTGCGCCTTGGACCGGCCATCTCGTACCTCTATCTTCCTGCGGACTACCGCTTGCCCTTGCGCCGCGTGACGATGCGCCGTGGCCCCTTGCGGGTGCGTGCGTTGGTATGGGTCCTTTGCCCGCGCACCGGCAGGGAGCGCCGATGACGCAGGCCCCGGTAGGTCTGCAGGTCCATCAAACGCTTGATGTTCATGGCGATCTCCTTGCGGAGGTCACCTTCAACCTTGTGCTTCCTGTTGATCACGTCCCGGACCGCCGCCACCTCGGTGTCGGTGAGCGAGTCGGACCGTGTGTCCGGGCTCACGCCTGCCTCGGCGCAGATCTGGTGAGCCGTGGACCGCCCGATCCCATAGATGTAGGTCAGGGCGATTTCCAACCGCTTGTTCCGCGGAAGGTCGATTCCTGCGATTCGTGGCACGTCCTATCCCTCTCGACGCCAGATCAGCCCTGGCGCTGCTTGTGCTTGGGGTTGGAGCAGATCACACGCACGACTCCGCGCCGCTTGATGATGCGGCACTTGTCGCACATCCTCTTAACCGATGCCCTGACCTTCATGATTCGCTCCTCGAATCAGCTACCTTCGACGGCGGTCACGATCGAGGCGAAGATCTCCTCGATGTTGCCGACGCCGGCCACGGGTCGGAGAAGCCCCTTCTCCGCGTAGTATTTCGCCACCGGGGCAGTCTGGTCGTGGTACGTGGCCAACCGGGCCCGCACCGTGTCACCCTTGTCGTCGTCTCGCTGGTAGATCTCGCCGTCGCAGTCGTCGCAGATGCCCTCGACCTTGGACGGGTTGTAGATCAGGTGGTACGACGAGCCGCACTTGCACACGCGGCGGGCGCCGAGGCGATCCACGATCTCCTCGTCATCCACCTCGATGGCCACGGCCTTCTCGACGCCTCGGCCGACCTTCTCCAGCATCGCGTCGAAGGCCAGCGCCTGGGCCACGGTGCGGGGGAAGCCGTCCATGATGAATCCGTCGCCGCAATCGTCGGCGCCGATACGCTCCTGGATGAGGCGGATGATCAGGTCGTCGGGCACCAGCTTGCCGGCGTCCATGTACCCCTTCGCCTCGTCGCCGAGGGCAGACCCGCTCTGGCGGGCAGCGCGCAGCATGTCTCCCGTGGAGATCTGCGGCACCTCGAACTTGGCGACCATCCGCTTGGCCTGGGTGCCCTTGCCTGCACCCGGAGGACCGAAGAGAACCAGATCCAGAGCCATCGTCTAACCCCTTCTTCCGCGGCCGCGAATACGCGTACCGCCAGCGCCCATCAGGCCGTCGTAGTGGCGCGTCAGCAGGTGACTCTCGATCTGGGCCACCGTGTCGAGCGCCACGCCCACGACGATCAGCAGGCTCGTTCCGCCGAAGTTGAACGGCACGTTGTATCGAACGATCAGGATGTTGGGGAGCACGCAGACCGCAGAGATGTACAGCGATCCAACCAGCGTGATCCGGGTCAACACGCGATCGATGAACTCGGCGGTGTTCTTGCCGGGGCGGATGCCCGGGATGAAGCCGCCGTGCTTCTTGAGGTTCTCGGCCACGTCGGTGACGTTGAAGGTCACCGCCGTGTAGAAGTAGCAGAAGAACACCGTCAGCCCGATGTAGGTGACGTTGTACAGGTACGTGTTGATCTGGAACCAGGCCTGGACCTGGTTCAGGAACCCGCTCTGCCAGAATGTCCCGATGGTGGCCGGGAACATGATGATCGACGACGCGAAGATCGGCGGGATCACGCCCGCGGTGTTGATCTTCAGCGGCAGGTGCGTCTGCTGGCCGCCATACACCCGGCGACCCACGACGCGTTTGGCGTACTGCACCGGGATGCGGCGCTGGCCGCGCTCGCAGAAGACGATGAAGGCGATGACACAGATCATCGCCACCACCAGCACCATCCAGCCCACCGCGGTGAGGTTGGACGAGGTGCCGGCGCCGTCGACCACACCCTTGACGGACTGGAAGATGGCGGCTGGGAAGCGCGCCACGATGCCCGCCATGATGACCAGCGAGATGCCGTTGCCGATGCCGCGCTCGGTGATCTGCTCGCCCAGCCACATGATGAAGGCGGTACCGCAGGTCAGCGTGACCACGGTCATGAACCAGAAGGCGGGGCCGCCGTTGGCGACCACCGGCGTCCCGGCGGGGCTCATGCTCTCGAGGCCGTAGGCGATGGCGAAACCCTGGACGATGGAGATCAGCACCGTCCCGTAGCGGGTGTACTGGGTGATCTTCCGCCGACCCGCCTCACCCTCCTTCTGCAGGCGCTCCAGCTGTGGGATGACCACAGTGAGGAGCTGCAGGATGATGGAGGCGCTGATGTAGGGCATGATCCCCAGGGTGAAGATGGAGAACTGCTCCAGTGCTCCCCCCGTGAACATGTCGTACAGCCCGAAGATGGTGTTCCCACCCTGGGTCTTGAAGAAGTCGGTGATCGCCTCGCGGTTCGCCCCGGGAACCGGGATGAATACCCCGATCCTGTACACGCCCAGCAGGGCGATCGTGAACAGAATCCGCTTGCGCAGCTCGGGGATTCTCCAGACGTTGGCGAAACTGCTGGCCACGGCCGCTCTCCTACTCCTCCGCGGACGGCTTGCGTCCCACGGTCTCCGCCTTGCCGCCGGCGGCCTCGATCTTGGCCACGGCCGACTTGCTGAAGCGGTGCGCTCGGATGGTGAGGGCCACGCCCAGGTCGCCTTCGCCGAGGATCTTCACCCCGTCGTACAGCTTCCTGACCAGTCCGGCCTCCACCAGCGCCTGCGGATCGACGACCGTGTCGGCCGCGAACCCCGCCAGGTCACGGATGTTGACCAGCGCGTAGCGCTTGCGGAACGGGTAGTTGCTGAACCCGCGCTTGGGAAGGCGGCGATGCAGCGGCATCTGGCCGCCCTCGAAGCCCGGGCGGACTCCGCCGCCGCTGCGCGACTTCTGACCCTTGTGACCGCGGCCACAGGTCTTGCCCGTGCCAGCGCCATTGCCACGACCCACGCGCTTGCGCGGTCGTCTCGACCCGTCTACGGGTGCCAAATTCTTGAGATCCATGATGTTCCCTGACGCCGCGGACGGCTGTTTCGCGTCCAACGACTCGCTTGCGCTCGGTGGAAGGAGTCCGCCTTATACCGGCGGAGTCGCAGTTAGTCCACCTCCACGACGTCCACGAGGTGGATCACCTTCTTGACCATGCCGCGCATGGCCGGGGTGTCGTCCACCTCCACGGTCTTCTCTCGCTTGGTCAGTCCCAGGCCCTGAAGCGTGAGCTTCTGGTCCTTGGGCTTGCCAATCCCACTCTTTCGGAGCGTGACACGCAGCTTGCTCATGGCTACGCTCCCTTCTCCGTCCGGGTCGGGCCAACGCCACGCCGCCTCAGGTAGGCCTCGGGCTCCTGCAGGTTCTGCAGCGCCTCCATGGTGGCCTTGAGGACGTTGTGCGGGTTGTTCGACCCGATGCACTTGGTCAGGATGTTGCGGATGCCGGCCGCCTCCATGATGGCGCGGACCGGACCGCCGGCGATGACGCCGGTACCCGGGCCAGCGGGCCGCAGCAACACACGACCGGCGCCGTAGCGGCCCACGATCTGGTGGGGAATGCTCCCCGCGTCCGTGGTCGGGACACGCACCATGTCGCGCTTGGCCCGCTCGCCGCCCTTACGGATCGCCTCGGGCACCTCGTGCGCCTTGCCGTGACCCATGCCGACGCGGCCTTCGCCGTCGCCGACGACCACGAGCGCACTGAAGTTGAACCGCCGGCCGCCCTTGACGACCTTGGCGACCCGGTTGATGTCGACGACCTTGTCGATCAGCTCGATATCGTTGTCGGTAAACCGGGCCATGATCAGAACTCCAAGCCCGCTTCACGGGCCGCATCGGCCAGGGCCTTGACCCTGCCGTGGTACAGATAGCCGTTGCGGTCGAAGACGACCTGCTCGATGCCAGCGGCCTTCGCGCGCTCGGCCACGGCCTTGCCGATGGCCTTGGCAGCAGCGATGTTGCCGAAGTGCCCCTCGATGCCGGTGTCCTTGTCCAGGGTGGACGCGGCGGCGACGGTGACACCTCGCTCGTCGTCGATGATCTGCGCGTACGTGTGCTTGGTGCTGCGGAAGATGCACAGCCGAGGCCGGGCCGTGGTGCCGCGGAGCACCTTGCGGATGTGCTTCTTGCGGCGGATACGGGCCGCCGCTCTCGGGTTCGTCCGGGCCATCTTTCCCAACTCCCAGGGGACGCGCGAAGCGCGCCATCCTAACCATACGTTGTGATCCCGTCAATGCGCCTGTTCCAGCTTTTGGTCAGCTGGATCAGGTCACGCCCGCCTTACCCGGCTTGAGCTTGATATGCTCGTCCGCGTAGCGAACACCCTTGCCCTTGTAGGCATCGGGCTTGCGGAATCCGCGGATGACGGCGGACACGTGGCCCACCGCGGCGCGGTCTATGCCGGTGACGGTGATCTTGGTGTTCTTCTCCACCTCGACCTTGATGTCATCGGGAACCGTGTACTCGACGGGGTGGCTGTACCCGAGCCGCATGGTGAGCTGCTGGCCCTCCACGTCGGCGCTGTACCCGACACCCTGAATCTGCAGACGTTTGGACCATCCGGCGTGAACGCCGGTGACCATGTTCTGCAGCAAGGCACGCATCAGGCCGTGGTACGCGCGGGACTGCTTGTTCTCCCGCGTACGCGTGACCTGCGCCGTGCCGCCGTTGACCTCGATCTCGATCCGGGGCGGAATCGCCTGCTCCAGCTGGCCCTTGGGTCCCTTGACCTTGACCGCCCCGTTCGCCTGCTCGATCGTCACCCCCTTGGGGAGCTGGACCGGCTTGTTTCCCACGCGCGACATGGCTTCCTCCTACCAGATCCTGCAGAGGACCTCGCCACCGATCCCGCGCTTGCGGGCCTGGGCGTCGGTCATCACACCTTGGCTGGTGGAAATCACGGCCACACCGAGACCGTTTAGGACCTGAGGGAGCTCGTCACGGCCGCGGTACACCCGACGTCCAGGCTTGCTCACCCGCTCGATGCCGAGGATGATGCCCTTCTTGTCCGGGTCGTAGCGCAGCTCCATGCTCAGCTGCCCCTGCTTTTCGTCCTGCTTCGTGCTGAACTCGGAGATGAAGCCTTCCTCCTTGAGGATTCGGGCGATCTCCGTCTTGATCCGGGAGCCCGGTACGGCCACCTGGGGGTGGCCGGCCTGCAGGGCATTCCGGATCCTGGTCAGCATGTCCGCAATGGGGTCGGTCATGCTCATGATGGCCTCCTACCAGCTACTCTTGATCACGCCTGGAATCTTGCCTTCCAGGGCCAAGGTCCGAAAACAGATGCGGCACATGTCGAACTTGCGCATGTACGCTCGCGGTCTGCCACAAAGGGGGCAGCGGTTGTACTCCCGAACCTTGAACTTCGGGCTCCGCCTGGCCTTCACTCTCAGCGAAGTCTTGGCCATCTCACCAATCTCCTTGCCAGCGGCGCCCCTGGGGACGCTGCTCCATGCGGCTAGTTCGCGAAGGGCATCCCGAGGTGCTTCAGCAGCGCCTTGCCTTCGGGATCGTTCTTCGCGCTTGTGACCATGGTGATGTTCATCCCGGTAATCCGGGCGACCTTGTCGTAGTCGATCTCCTGGAACACGATCTGCTCCTGGAAACCCATCGAATAGTTGCCGCGGCCGTCGAAGGACTTGCCATTGAGGCCGCGGAAATCGCGCACGCGGGGGATGGCGATGGAGATCAGCCTGTCGAGGAACTCGTACATGCGATCCCGCCGCAGGGTGACCATCGTCCCGATGGGCATCCCCTCGCGCAGCTTGAAGTTGGCGATGGAGCGTCGGGCGCGTCGGACGATGGCCTTCTGGCCCGTGACCTGTCCCAGCTCGTTCGCCGCGGTCTCCAGGATCTTGATGTCCCGGATACCTTCCTTGAGCGAGACGTTCAGCACGATCTTCGTGACCTTCGGAACCTGCATCACGTTGTCGTACCCGAACTCGCTCATCATCGCAGGAATGACTTCCTGGCGGTAATAGTCCCTAAGGCGTGTCATCTCGGCCTCCGCGGGTGACCGGGTCCGTGCTTTCACTGGACCCTTGGTGGTACCCACTCATGCTCAATCGATCCGCTCGCCGGTCTTCTTGGAGACGCGGGCCTTGGCCCTGCCTTCGCCCTCGAACCGGATGCGAGTCGCTTCCTGATCCCGTCCCACCACCAGCTGTACGTTGCTGATGTGGACAGGAGCTTCCTTCTCGATGATCCCACCCTGACGCATCGTGGCCGTGGGCTTCTGGTGCCGCTTGACCATGTTCACGCGCTCGACCAGGACCCGGTTCTCCTTGTGGAGGACTCGCAGGATCTTGCCGACGCTGCCCTTGTGCGCCCCGGTGATCACCTTCACCGTGTCGCCTCGCTTGAGGTAGGTCTTGTGTTTCATGACCGCACTCATGGCTAGATGACCTCCGGCGCGAGCGAGATGATCTTCATGAATCGCTTCTGCCTCAGCTCGCGAGCCACGGGTCCGAAGATACGGGTCCCGATGGGCTCCTTGTCCGCCTTGACCAGCACGGCGGAGTTGTCATCGAAGCGGATGTACGTGCCGTCCGGCCGACGCATCTCCTTGGCCGTCCGCACGATCACCGCCTCCATCACCGTCCCTTTTCTCACCTTGGAGTTGGGGATGGCTTCCTTCACCGTCACCTTGACGATGTCGCCGACGCGGGCGTATCTCCGATGAGAGCCGCCGAGCACCTTGATGCACTGAACCTTCTTGGCACCGCTGTTGTCGGCGATGTCTAGCATCGACTGCATCTGGATCATGGTGCCACCTCCATGCCGATGGTGCCCTCAGGGCAACCCGGCTCAACCAACCCTGACCGCCAGCTGTCGCTTGAGGACCCAGCGCTTGCGCTTGCTGAGCGGGCGACCCTCGACGATCTCGACCTTGTCACCGACCTGGCACAGGTTCTGCTCGTCGTGCGCCAGGTACTTCTTCGTTCGTGTGATGTACTTGCGATACCGACGGTGCAGCGTCTTGCGATCGACGCGCACGGCGATCGTCTTGTCCATACGGTCGCTGACGACCGTACCGACGAGGGTGCGTCGGTTTCCCTGGACCTTTTCAGCCATCTCGAGCCTCATCTCTCACGCCGTCGTGGCGCTACACGCGTTTTCCGTACCGTTCCTGGATCTTGGAGTAGCCCTTGCCGATCTCGTCGCGCACGGACTTCTCCTTGATGGCCAGACCGCCCTTGTTCAGCTCCTGCTCGAGTTCGCGCTGGCGGACCAGGGTCTTGATCTTGGCCAGCTCGCGGCGGAGCTTCTTGAGCTGAGCCGTGTTGTCCAGCTGGCCCGTGGCCGCCTGGAACTTCAGACCGACCAGGTCCTGCACCACGTCGTGTTGACGCAGCAGCAGCTCGCGGTCGTCCAGCTCGCGGAGTTCACCGATGTTGGCCATCGATCAGTCCTCCCTCGCCACGATCTTGGTGGCGATGGGCAGCTTGTTGGAGGCCAGCCGCAGGGCTTCCTTGGCCAGCTCCGGCTCCAGGCCCTCCACCTCGTAGAGAATCCGGCCGGTCTTGACCACGGCGACCCAGAAGTCCGGGTTGCCCTTGCCCTTGCCCATGCGGGTCTCGGCGGGCTTCTTGCTCTGCGGCTTGTCCGGGAAGATGCGGATCCACAGCCGCCCGCCGCGCTTGGCGGTGCGGGTGATGGCCACACGAGCCGCCTCGATCTGGCGCGACGTGACCAACCCGGGAGCCGTGGCCTGGAGGCCGTACTCGCCGAAGTCCACGTTGCAGCCTCGGCGGCAAAGGCCCCGCATGTTGCCCTTCTGGCGCTTGCGGTACTTGACCTTCTTGGGAGCCAGCATGTCTACCGCTCCTCTTCTTCACCGGGGAGGATCTCCCCCTTGAAAATCCAGACCTTGACGCCGACGGCACCATACGTGGTGCGAGCCGTCGTCGATCCGTAGTCGATGTCCGCGCGGATGGTGTGCAGCGGCACGCGACCCTCGCGATAGAACTCGGTTCGGCTCATCTCGGCGCCGCCCAGACGACCGCCGCACATGATCTTCACGCCCTGCGCGCCCGCTCGCATCGTGGACTGCATGGCCTTCTTCATGGCGCGACGGAAGTTGACGCGCTTGACCAGCTGAGCCGCGATGTTCTCGGCGACCAGGTTGGCGTCGAGCTCCACCTTGCGAACCTCGATGATGTTGAGGAACACGTCGGTGTCGGTGACCTTGCGCAGGTCGTGCTTGAGGGACTCGAGCCCAGCACAACGCTTGCCGATGATCATGCCCGGGCGCGCGGCGTACACGTACACCTTCGCCTTGGCAGCGGCGCGCTCGATGATCACGCGGCTGATCTGTGCACCGGCCAGCTTCTTGGCGAGGAACTCGCGGATCTTGAGATCCTCGTGCAGGTACTGCGCGTAGTTCTTCTCAGAAAACCAGCGGGAGTCCCAGGTCCTGACGGTACCCAGGCGGAACCCAATCGGGTGAACCTTCTGACCCACAGCGTCCTCCTACTGCCTCTCGTCCAGGACCACACGGATGTGGCTGGTCCGCTTCCGGATGCGCGTCGCGCGACCGTGAGCCCTGGGGCGCCAGCGCCGGAGCGTGGGGCCACCGTCCACGGTGATGAACTTCACGTACAACTGGTCAGGGTCGATGGACGACTTCTTTTCCTTGGCGTTGTTCACCGCCGACCAGATGAGCCTGTTGAGAATCGGTGCCGACCGCTTGCGCGTGAACTTGAGCACCTCGAGGGCCTCGCTCACGTCCTTGCCGCGGACGGCGTCCGCCACCAGGCGGACCTTGCGCGGGGAAATCCGCGCGAACTTCAGTAGCGCCGTGGACTCCATGACTACCTCCGAACCCGGCTCTTCCGGTCGGCCGCGTGGCCGAAGAAGGTGCGGGTCGGCGCGAACTCGCCCAGGCGGTGTCCGACCATGTTCTCCGTGACGTACAGCGGGATGAACTTGCGACCGTTGTGCACGGCGAACGTCAGCCCCACGAAGTCGGGGGTGATGACGCTGCGGCGCGACCAGGTCTTGATCACTTTGGGGCCTCTACCATCGCGAACCGCGTTGATCTTCTCGAGCACGTGGCGGTCGACGAACGGCCCTTTCTTGATACTCCGTGCCACTTACTTGCCCTTCGTCCCTCGTCCGAGGGTCATCCTGGTTCGCCTAGGCCTTGCGGCGCTTGACGATGAACTTGTCGCTGCGCTTGTTGCGCCGGGTCTTCTTGCCCTTGGTGGGAACGCCCCACGGGGTCACCGGGTGGCGTCCACCCGCGGTCCGGCCCTCACCACCACCGTGGGGGTGGTCGATGGGGTTCATGGCGGTGCCGCGAACCTTGGGCCGACGGCCCTTCCAGCGATTGCGTCCCGCCTTGCCCAGCTTGATGTTCGCGTGGGTGGGGTTCGACGCCTGGCCGATGGTCGCGTAGCACAGGTTCAGCACCTGCCGCAGCTCGCCCGACGGCAGCCGCAGGAGGACGTACTTGCCCTCCTTGGCCATCACCTGGGCCTGGGTGCCGGCGGCGCGGACCATCTGGCCACCCTTCCCCAGCTTCAGCTCGATGTTGTACACGAGCGTGCCCAGGGGGATGCTCTTGAGCGGCAGCGCGTTCCCGGGCCGGATCTCGGCGTCGGGACCGGACACGACCTCGTCACCCACGCCGAGACCGTTGGGAGCGACGATGTAGCGCTTCTCCCCGTCGGCGTAGACCAGCAGGGCGATGAAGCCGCTGCGGTTGGGGTCGTACTCGATGGTGGCGACGCGCGCGGGCACGCCCACCTTGTCCCGCTTGAAGTCGATGACGCGGTACCGGCGCTTGTGGCCTCCGCCTCGGCGGCGCAGGGTGATGCGGCCCGTGTTGTTGCGTCCAGAGATCCGCTTCAGCGGTTTCAGCAAGCCCTTGTGCGGCTGGTCCGTCGTGACCTCGGCGTAGTCCGCGCCGGTCATGAACCGCCGTCCAGGGCTCGTCGGCTTGTATCTCTTGATGCCCATCGTTCCTTGCTTCCTCGAAACGGCCGCGGCCTAGACGTTCTCGTACACGTTGATGGTGTCGCCCTCGGCCAGGGTGACGTAGGCCTTCTTCCAGTTCTGGCGCTTGCCAAAGTGCCGGCCGAATCGCTTGTTCTTCCCGCGCACCTGCACCGTGCGGACGCCCTCGACGGCCACGCCGAACAGGTCCTCGATCGCCTTCTTGATCTGGATCTTGTTGGCCTTGGAGCCGACGCGGAACACGAAGATATTCTCGTCCTGCTGCAGCGCGCTCTTCTCGGTGATCAGCGGACCGAAGACGACGTTGTAGACCTCGCTCATGACAACCGCTCCTTCACTGCCTCGGCGGCCGGGACCGTGAGGATCAGGTGGTCGTGTCCGAGCACGTCGTACACGTTGAGTCCGTCGCTCTTCATCACCTTGACCCGCGGGATGTTGCGGGCGGAGAGCTCGACGGCCTCGTCGCTGTCGTGAATCACGACCAGGGCCGAGCCCACGTCGAATCGCGACAGGAAGTCGGCGAAGTGACGGGTCTTGACCTCGGGCATGGCGAGCTCGTCGATGAGCACGATCTTCTGGTCGGCGACCCGGCGGCTCAGGGCGCTCTTGAGGGCGTTGGCCCGCACCTTCTTGTTGAGCTTGAAGCCGTAGTCCCGCGGCGTGGGTCCGAAGACCACACCACCGCCGCGCATCTGGGGCGCCCGGCGGGTACCCTGGCGAGCGCGGCCCGTGCCCTTCTGGCGATACGGCTTGGCGCCGCCGCCGGACACGTCCGACCGGCCTTTGGTGCAGGCACTGCCGCTGCGCTTGCGCGCCCGCTGGTAGCGGACGACCTCGTGCAGCAGGTGGTCGTACTGCCCCTGGGCAAAGATGGCATCGGGCAGATCGATCTCGCCGACCTGCTCGTGCTTCATGTTGTAGATGGCAACGTTCGGCATGACTGGCCTCAGTTGAGCTTGATTTCCACGTCCACGCCGGCGCTCAGGTCGAGCTTCATCAGCGCGTCCACCGTGGCCTGGGTGGGCTGGAGGATGTCCAGCAGGCGGTTGTGGGTCCGCACCTCGAACTGCTCCCGGGACTTCTTGTCCACGTGAGGTCCGCGAAGCACGGTGTACTTGTTGATCTTCGTGGGCAGGGGGATGGGACCACGCACGGACGCGCCGGTCCGCTTCGCGGTCTCGAGGATCTCCCGAGCCGACTTGTCCAGCAGCTTGTGATCGTACGCCTTGAGGCGAATTCGGATCTTCTGTTTCGCCATCTCACTTACCCCTATCGGTCACGGGCCCGTTGAAAAGCCGTGGGGATATAACAAAGTTCACAACAGCCAACAACCCTAAAAGGCCGACATCTGGGGTTTTTCCCCGATTTCGGCTCAATATCCTCGCAATTTCTTCACCACGTCCTCTGCCACGCCTCCGGGCACCTCCGCGAGGTGGTCGAACTGCATGGTGAAGGTGGCCCTCCCCTGCGTCAGGGATCGAAGGGCCGTGGCGTACCCGAACATGGCCGCCAGCGGCACCACGGCGCTGACCACCTGGGCCCCACCGCGCATCTCCATGGAGGAGACCTTGCCGCGGCGCCCGTTGAGATCGTTGATCACCGAACCCAGGTACTCCTCGGGCATGCTCACCTCGAGGTCCATGATCGGTTCGATGAGGATCGGAGAGGCCTTCGCCAGGGCATCGTCGAACGCCATGGAGGACGCGATCTTGAACGACAGCTCGGACGAGTCCACGTCGTGGTAGCTGCCGCCGAGGAGCGTGGCCTTCAGATCGATGATCGGGAAGTCTGCCAGGGCGCCGCGCTCCAGGGACTCCTCGACCCCTTCGCGCACCGCGGGCACGAACTCCTTGGGGATCGACCCGCCGGTGGTCGCGTCCTCGAACTCGAAGCCCTCGCCGCGGGGCATGGGCTCGAGCCGGAGCTTCACGTGTCCGTACTGGCCGCGGCCGCCGGTCTGGCGCTCGAACCGGGCCTCGCCCACGGCCTTGCCGCCGATGGACTCCCGATAGGCCACCTGGGGCTTGCCCACGGCGGCGCCGACGTTGAACTCCCTCAGCAGGCGCGTGACGATGATCTCCAGGTGGAGCTCGCCCATGCCGGCGATGAGGGTCTGTCCGGTCTCGGGATCGCGACGGATCTTGAACGTGGGATCTTCGAGCGCGATCCGCTGGAGCGCCTCGCCGAGCTTGTCCTGGTCGGCCTTGGTCCGCGGCTCGATGGCGATGGAGATCA
>CAYRNR010000028.1:0-69627 GCA_964425605.1 uncultured Rickettsiales bacterium
GCATCAAGCAGGCCCTGCGCCTGCGCACCCACCGGGACTGCCCCACGTGCGGCGGCTCCGGCTCCATCCCCACACCGGAGTTCGCGGCGGTCCAGATCCTGCGCCGGATCGACGATCGGACCTCGTCGGGGGGTCTCGCCGAGGTGCGCGTCGATCTCCACCCCGAGCTCGCCGAGACACTCCAGAATCGCTACCGCGCCGAGCTCGCCGAGCTCGAGGCGCGGCACGAGCTGCACATCATCGTGCACGCCAACCCGGGCATGCCCCGCGGCGAGCACAACCTCGTCGTCAAGCAGCGGCCCGGGGGTGCGAAGAAGAAGGCGCAGCCCAGACAGGACAGGGGCGGCGCCGGACGCAAGGACTCGCCGCGCAAGGACACGCCGCGCAAGGACTCGCCGCGCAAGGACTCGCCGCGCAAGGACTCGCCGCGCAAGGACTCGCCGCGCAAGGACGGCCCCAGGAACGAGCGCCCCGCCCGCGATCGCTCCGAGGGCAGGAAGGACCGCCCACCCGAGGCGAAGAGGGAGCGGGTGCCGGCACCGCAGGCGGCCGCAGCGGGCGAGGGCGCGCAGGACGGGCCGCCGATGACCAAGAGCCAGAAGCGCCGGCTGCGTCGCAAGCGCAAGCTCGAGCGCGAGCGGCTCGCCGCGGCCGCGAACGGCGGAGCCGAGGGGCCGGCAGACGGCGCTGCCCCCACCCCGGAGGACGAGCCGCGCAGGGCGCCGACCGCTCCGAAGCGGACCCGGAGTCAGAAGAAGGTCCGGGACGAGGCGCCAGCCCCGCCCGCGGCTGCGCCTGAGCCCGAGGTCGCCGCCGTATCCGAGGTCGAGCCGGTGGCCAAACCGGAAGCCAAGCCGGAGATCGAGCCGGAGGCCATGCCGGTGGCCAAGCCGGAAGCCAAGCCGGAGATCGAGCCGGAGGCCGAGCCGGAGGCCAAGCCGGAGGCCGAGCCGGAGGCCAAGCCGGAGGCCGAGCCGGAGGCCAAGGCAGAGCCCAAGGCCAAGGCAGAGCCAGAGCCCAAGGCAGAGCCCAGGGCCAAGGCAGAGCCCAAGCCCAAGGCCAAGCCAAAGGCCAAGCCCAAGGCCAAGGCGGAGCCCAAGGCCAAGGCAGAGCCCAAGGCCAAGCCAAAGGCCAAGGCCAAGCCAAAGGCCAAGCCCAAGGCCAAGGCAGAGCCCAAGGCCAAGGCAGAGCCCAGGGCCAAGGCAGAGCCCAGGGCCAAGGCAGAGCCCAGGGCCAAGGCAGAGCCGAAGCCCAAGGCAGAGCCAGCGCCGGTCGCCGAACCGGAGCCCGCGCCGGAGCCGGCCCCCGAACCTGCCCCACCGGAGCCCGCGAAGCCGGCCCAGGCGAGCAGCCTGATGTCGCGGGCAGCCAGCCCGTCGACCAAGAAGAAGCCCGACTCCTCCCCGCCCCAGCTGGAGCTCCCGGTGACCCCCGCGAAGCCCGCGACCCGTCGGAATACGCGGGCCACGCGCGGGCGCCGGGCCAAGGCTGAAGAGGCCAAGCCGCGGTCGCGCCGGTCCAGGGCACCGCGCCGCAGCCGCGCCGCGGCCAAGGAGAGCTCCGAGGAGTAGGAGCCGGCCGGCTCAGCAGGCGCCGCAGGCGCGGCAGTCGAGCACGTCGCAGGCGGGGGTCACCTCGCCATCCCGGGACCGCCCCCACTCGCGCCACAGGTAGCTCCGCGCGACCCCTCGATCGAGGAAGTCCCACGCGAACCGGTGGTCCCGGTCCTTCTCCTGGTGGACGAACGCGCCCCTCGCCTCGTGCCAGTCCACGAGGCGTCGCCACCACCCGGCCCTCTCCCCCCCCAGCAGCTCGGCCGCGTCGCGCCCCCCCTGGGACAGGATGGCCTGGCGCAGCGCCACGCGCGCGCCGCCCGTGCGCAGCTGTACCCCGCCGATCCGTCGCACGCCGGACCGAAGAAGGCCCAGGCGCTCCCGCAGCACCGCCGTGTCGGCCATGGGCGCCCACTGGAACGGTGTGCCGGCCTTGGGTACGAAGGGGTTGACCGAGAGCACCAGCTCTGCGGCGCGGCCGCGGTCCCGGCCCACGGCCAGGAGGGCCTCCCTGCACCGGGACGCCAGGTCGACGATGGCCTCGGCGTCGGCGGCGGTCTCCCACGGCAGCCCCACCTGCAGATAGAGACGCACGCGGGCGACGCCCGCCTCGCCGCACGCGCGGACCGCCGCGAGGATCTGTTCGTCGCTCAGCGGCTTGTTGATCCGGCGCCGCAGGGCTTCCGCGCCGGCCTCGGGCGCCAGGGTGGCCGTCCGCCCCATCACCGGACGGCCCGTGCGCAGCAGCGCGCGGATATCCGTGGAGCTGGTGGAGACCTCACCCCCGGCCCCCGTGACCTGCTCGGCCAGGGCGCTCAGGTCCGGATGGTCGGCGACGGCCGGCCCCATGAGGCCGATCCTCGGCGTGGCCGCGAGCCCCGCGTCCACGACGGCAGCCAGCGTCTCGAGGGGAAACGCGCGCGGCGGCCGGCGAGCGAAGCCAGCGGCGCAGAACCGGCAGGCGTGGGGGCACCCCTCCCCCACCGAGACCAGGAACCGTCGCGCGAACTCGGTGTGATCGGTGAGCACCAGGGATCGCGGCGGCGCCTCGACCGCGCCCGCGTCGGTGTGCAGCGGTCCGTCGCCCCCGCCCTCGAACCGGGGCGCGCCCGTCGCCACGCGGAGCGGTCCGGAGGGCGGCTCCACGCCCGGGGCATACCAGCCCGGGATGTCGGCACATACCTCGGCCAGCGCGGCTCGCGTCCCGGCCGGGCCCCTGCGGTCCAGGCTGGCGTCGAGGCGGTCCAGCAACGGCGCCAGCGTGGCCTCGGCAGGTCCCAGCAGGAACCCGTCCACCAGGGGTGCGAGGGGCTCGGGGTTCAGCGTGGGCGCGAACCCGCCCGCGATCACCAGCGGGTGTTCGCGCTGACGACGGGAGGCGCGCAGGGGGATCCGGGCGAGCCGCAGCAACCGGGCGAGGTTGTCGTAGTCCTCCTCGTAGGAGAGCGTCACGAGCCAGAGGTCCACGTCGGACAGGGGAATCCCGAGGTCGAACGTGGAGAGCCCTCGGCGGCGATCGTCCTTCGCCGGTCGCCCCTCGGCCGGCGGCACGAAGGCGCGCAGTGGCGTCCAGCGGGGGTGCAAGCCGGTGATCTCCACCAGGCGGTGCAGCCCCAGGTTGCTCATGCCGAGGTGGTAGGTGTTGGGGTAGACGATGGCCGCGGCCCGGCCCTGGACGCCGTCGGCGAACGGCGGCTCGGACAGCCAGCGCTCGTCCGCTCTCAGCCGATCGTCGTCGGGTGTCCTGGCGCGCATCAGAACAGCCTGTCGAACTCGAGGGCGGCGGCCCAGTCCAGCCCGGGGACCGCGCCCACCATGGAGGCCATCCCGATCCGCCCGCGCACGGCCAGGGCGACCTCGGGCCCCAGCCAGGCGACGAGCCCGGTCTGCGCGCGGAGGCGGAGCACGGGGCGGGGCTCGGCGATGCCAGGTCCGAACTGGAACGAGGGCACCAACCCCACCTCGTAGGTCACGCGCCTCGATCGCCCGAGCCCGACCCCCAGGCTGAGGCCCGACTGCCCCTCGCCGCCCAGCCGCGCGCCGGTATCCGGGACCTGGAGCAACGCCCCGCCCCCGAAGTGGAAGAACAGGCTCGTGCGCGAGCGGTGGGCGAAGGGGCGGCAGAAGGCCATGCCCAGCGCCCACGTCTGGGCCGGGGCGCGGATGTCCAGGGCCCCGTAGACGCTGTTGTTCCAGCCCTGGGCCGTACCCCAGCTCACCCCCGCGGACTGCACCGGCCACCCGCCGGCCAGGGAGAGGCGGCGCTCCCCCCACTCCAGGGTGGGCGCCGTGCCGAGGTTCAGCGGCACCTCGGCGCGGGCCGGGGCCGCGGCGGCCGAGGCGGCGATCAACGCCAGCAGGATCAGGACTCGGGGCATGGGACGGTCATAACACAACGGCTCACGGGAGCATGACCTCGAAAGCGGTCAGGTCGAGCACAGCGCCGTCGTCCCAGCCGAGGACGCCGGTCACGCGGACCGGACCGCTGCACACGTCCAGGGTGCGGCCTCCAGTGCGCACGAGGATGCGCTCGCCCTTGCGCGGCGCCCGGTAGCAGAACGGGCAGGTGGGCAGCCAGGGGTTGATCGCCACCAGCTGGAAGTCCTCGACGGTGAACGGATCGCCCAGGGCGTACATGTACCCCTCGATGGAGCGCTCTGCTCCGTCGGAGAACGCGGGCAGCTCCGGATCGCCCGAGGCGATCTCGGCGAACAGGGCGACGGACTCGGGGTCCAGCGGCAGCGAGCGGATCTCCTCGTCGTGCTGCGAGAAGGCCCACAGCGCCCACGCGACGACCACCAGCGGGAAAGCCACCCTGGGCACCCAGGCCAGCGCCTGGCGGGCCGAACCCCCGGCGCCGGGCACCTCGGCCAGCGCCTCGGCCGCCTCCACGCTGTACGCCGCCAGCGCCGGCTGCAGGCCCGCGGTCCCCAGCAACGTCACCATGGCCGCCAGCGCCGCGGCGACCCCAGGGGTGAGCACGGTCACCTGCGCGTCGAGGCCCAGCTGGCCGCACAGCAGCCCCTCGGCCGCCTGCCCCAGGGCAGCCCCCACGACGACGCCGCCCACGGTCCCCGCGATCACCACCGCGGCCACCATGGCCAGGGCGATGCCCAGGACCTGCGCGCGCCGCGCGCCGAGCACCCGCATCACCGCCACCTCCCGCACCCCGGTCAGGGAGGTGCCGTAGATCGACAGCAGCAGCGCGCCGAAGGTCAGCAGCACCACGCCGGCCACCAGGGCCTGCAGCAGCCGGCCGCCCCAGGACAGCCGGTCGACGATCCGTCGCAACGTCTGGCCGGTCAGCGCCACCTCGACGCCCGGGCGGCGGCCCATCTCCTCCTGGAGTTCCAGCAGCGCCTCCTCCGAGATCGGCCGGACGAGCACGGCCGACACGAGCCGTGCGACGTCGTGGTCGTGCCCCGCGTGCCCCCCGTGGCTCTCGAAAACTGCCTCGGTGGGGCAGTACAACCCGTGATCCGCGTCGGTGCCCGTGGGCGCGAGCACCCCCACCACCCGCAACGAGCCGCCCATGTCGTCCCCGCCGGCGTGGGGATGGGTGATGGAGACGTGGTCCCCGAGGCCCACGCCGAGGCCCACGGCGGCCGCGCTCCCCGCCACCACCTCCATCCCGGACTCGAAGGTGCGACCCCCGGCCAGGGGGTAACGGTCGCGCGGCTGCAGGTACTCGGGCGAGGTGGCCAGCAGCGGGAATCCCTGGACCGTGTGCCCACCGAGCAGCGGTACGGCGACCTCGACCCGAGGATCGGTCCGGAGCTCGTCCACCACCCCCGCGGGCAGGCGCGCCGGAGGATCCTGGAGCCGCGTCATCGTGCCCAGGACCAGGGGCACCGCCCCCACGTCGCCGCCCACCACCAGCGGGAACTGCGCGGCGGCGGCGCTGAGCGCTTGCCGGGCGGCGCCCGCGGCAGCCACGGACGCCAGCATCAAGCCGGTACCCACGGCGATCATCGCGGCAGTGATCAGGTACTTGGCGCCCCGCGCCCGCAGCAGCCGCCACGCCAGGCCGAAGGAGGTCAAGGTGTGTCCTCCTCGGCCACGGCCGCCGGGCTCAGATCCAGGCGCGACACACCGTCCCACGCCCGCTCGGGCTGGTGGGTGACCATCACCAGGGTTCGCCCCTCCTCCATCACGAGCGCGCGCAGGGACCGCGTCAGGTCGGCGGCGGACGGCCCGTCGAGGCTGGCGAAGGGCTCGTCGGCGAGCAGCAGCGGAGGATCGTTGGCCAGGGCCCGCGCCAGGGCGAGCTTCTGGCGTTCGCCCCCCGACAGGGTGGCCGGGGCGTGGCGGGCCCGGTGGCCCAGCCCGAAGCGCTCGAGCAGCTCCGAGGCGCGGCTGCGCTGGCGGGCCGGGGGCACGCCGGCGAACAGCATGGCCGCGTGCAGGTTCTCCTGGGCCGTGAGGCCGTCGAGGAGGCTCGATCCCTGGAGCAGCACCCCCACGGTCCGCGCGCGGAAGCGGTCCAGCTGCGCCTCGCGGAGCTCGGCCAGGTCCTGGCCGGCCACCGTCACCGTGCCCGAGTCGGGGCGGAGCAGCCCCGCCAGGAGGTGCAGCAGGGTGGACTTGCCGGCGCCGTTGGGGCCCGTCACCACCAGGCACGTGCCCCGGTCCACCGTGAGGTCGGGGACGTCCAGGGCCACGAACCGGTCCCGCGTCCCGGGCCGGGCAAAGGTCCGGAGGACGTCGGTCAGCTCGATCATGGTTTCGGGGGCCATGGTGTGTCCGGGCGGGCGCCTCAGCGTCGCCGCGCCACCACCCGGTCCACCGGGATGCGGGTCTCCGTGACCTTCTCACCCTCGATGGTCCGGCAGCGGATGTCCACGAGCTTGCCGTCGTCGAACTCGTAGACGTTGTAGGTGGGGTGCTCGCCGCCGCCGTCGGGGACGAGGGTCGAGGTGCCGGCGCAGAGGAAGCCCGGGCCGTGGTAGTTCCAGTGCTGGTGGCCGTGCAGCACCAGGTCCACGCCGGCGGGCAGGCCCAGGTTGCGCAGCACGAAGTCCGCACCCTTGACCGGCCCCATGTAGATGCGCTTGACCAGGCCGCCGACCCCCTCGGGGGTGGGGCGCACGTGGTGGTGCATCGCCAGCAGCCGGATGCCGGCGTCGGGGACGCGCCTTCGCACGCCGGCCAGCTGCTTGGTGCTGACCCGGCCGCGGGCGTTGGACAGCAGCGCCCAGGGGTCCTGGATCAGGCCGCGCACCGTGGAGTCCACGCCGATCAGGGCGACCCCCTCGCCCAGATCCCGCACGTAGGGGAACGGCTCGAGGCGGGAGTCGAAGGTCTCGTGGAAGTCCCCGGACGATCCCTCGATGAACGGCACGTCGTGGTTGCCCGGCACGATGTGCAGGTGGTCCCAGTAGGGTCTGAGGAACTCGGCGGCGCCCTCGAACTCGTTGGTGGACGGAGTCAACGCCACGTCGCCGGTGACCAGCATGTGGTCGAACGACATGGACTGCAGGTCCGCCTCGAGCACCCGCCGCGCCGCCTGGCTGTCCAGGGCGCGATAGGCGCGGTGGTGGCCCTTGTCGATGAGCTTGCGCACGAGGTACGTGGAGAGCCCGGCCACCATCAGCCCCTGGGCGAGCAGGAACAGCCTGGGGTTGCGCTGCCGGACCTCGTTGGCCATGCCCAGGGAGCCCGCGCGCATCACGCCGGCCACGCAGGCCGCGGCGATGGCGATCTTCCCCCACTCCTTGGCGCGCTGGAGCGCCCGGGTGGAGGGGTCGTACACGTGGATGTCCGACAGGTGGACCAGTTTCATCGCGGCTTGCGTCCCGTTCTTCCTTCCGAGAATGCCAGGCCAACGTACCACATGCGCAAGCGCCCTCGCGGGCGCCTGCACGACCTTGCCTACGCACGATCCATCAGAGAGATTTCCATCGCGCGCCGACATCGGTACAATCCGGCAGCTTCGGGGGAAGACCATACCCAGTTGGGAGACGACGCGATGGAAGCCAAGCCCGGCAAGAGCAAGGTCCTACCGGCCAACGCATTCAAGGAGCTGGCGCCCGGTGAAACCTACGAACCCGTGGTGTCGCCGCAGGAGACGCCGCCGGAGGTCACGATCCGGTCGGTGCTGCTGGGCGTGGCCATGGTGGTGATCTTCACGTTCGCCGCGGCCTACATCGGGCTGAAGACCGGCAACGTCATCGAGACGTCCATCCCCATCGCCATCCTCGCGGTGTTCTTCGGCAACACGCTGCTGCAGAAGTTCGCGGGGCGGCGCAACCACCTGCTCGAGAACGTGATCATCCAGTCCATCGGCCAGGCCTCGGGCGTGGTCGTGGCCGGGGCGATCTTCACGATCCCGGCGCTGTACATCCTCGATCTGCAGCCGTCGTTCCTGCACATCTTCATGGCGTGCATGCTCGGCGGGTTCCTCGGCGTGGTCCTGCTGATCCCGCTTCGGCGCTACTTCTGCAAGGACCTGCACGGCCAGCTGCCGTTCCCCGAGGCCACGGCGATCACCAACGTGCTGGCCGCGGGCGAGAAGGCCAAGGGCGCGTCCGGCAAGGTGCTGCTCGCCGCGTTCGGCGTGGGCTTCGTGTTCGACCTGATCGTGGAGTTCCTGCACCTGTGGAACCACAAGCTCAACACCAAGATCCTGTTCGGCGGCATGGGTGAGCGGCTCTCCGAGGCCCGCTTCGAGCTGAGGCTCAACGCCACGGCGGTGTACTTCGGCCTGGGCTACATCATCGGCCCCAAGTACGCCGGCATCATCGCCGCCGGCTCGATCCTGTCCACGCTGGTCATGGTGCCGCTGATCTTCTTCGCCGGCTCCGGACTGGACCAGCCGTTGACGCCGCCGATGGTGGACATCCTGATGCGCAACATGGAGGCCGCCGAGGTCTGGGGCACCTACATCCGCCCCATCGGCATCGGCTGCATCGCGGTCGCCGGCTTCATCGGCATCATCAAGATGGGCAAGATCATCCTCTCGTCGCTGTCCCTGGCCTTCAAGGGGCTCACCGGCGGCAAGGACGCGGCGAAGACCGAGCGCAACGACACGGACATGACCCCGCGCAACACCCTGCTGATCCAGGTCGGTTGCATCGTGGGCATGATCGGCCTGTTCGGCTACATCAGCGGCAGCATCGTCACCGCCGTCGTCGGCACCATCATCACCTACATCCTGGCCTTCCTGTTCACCCCGGTGGCCGCGCGCGCCATCGCCATCGTCGGCGTCAACCCCGTGTCCGGCATGACCATGATCACCCTGATCATCGCCTGCCTGGCCCTGGTAGCCACCGGACTGCGCGGCGACGCCGTGGGCATGACCGTCGCGCTCATCGTCGGCTGCGCGGTCTGCACCGCCCTGTCCACGTCGGGCGCGTTCGTGTCCGACCTCAAGATCGGGTACTGGCTCGGCTCCAGCCCCAACCAGCAGCAGCGCTGGAAGTACCTGGGCATCTTCGTGGCGTCGCTGAGCGTCGGCGCGGTCATCTGGGTCCTCGCCACCTCGTACGGTTTCATGATCGAGGACAAGACCGGCGCCATCATCCCCAACCCGAACCTGCCCGCGCCCCAGGGGCACGTCATGGGCACCATCGTGTCCGGCGTCATGGGCGGCGAGCAGCAGGCCATCTTGCTGTTCGCCCTCGGCGGTGTGGTCGCCATCCTGCTGGAGATGGCCTCGGTCCCGGCCCTGGCCTTCGGCCTCGGCATGTACCTGCCCATCGAGATCAACATGGCCGTGTTCGCCGGCGCCGCCGCCGGTCACTTCATCGGAAAGTCCGGCAAGGACGCCGAGGAGCGGGCCGCCCGCCAGGAGCAGGGCACCCTCATCGCGTCGGGTCTCATGGCCGGCGCCGCCATCGTCGGCACCGTGGGCGCCATCCTGTTGCTCCCCCAGATCGGCTCGCCGATGCAGTACATCGACGTGCACGCCTGGTCGGAGAAGGCCATCGAGGCGGGCGCCGGCGGCTTCGCCGAGACCTTCCACCACTACTACACCGGCTTCGCCGGCCAGATCGTCTCGGTGGTGGGCTTCCTGACGCTGATCACCGTGTGCTACCTGCTGGCCAGCTGGGGCGGCAAGATGCAGATGGCGGAGGAGAAGGAAGCCGAGGAGTGACGCCCGGCCGATAGCACTGGTCGGGCCGGGACGTAGACGCTAAAAGAAGAATCATGCGTACATGCGTCCTCTGTCTGCTGCTGCCCGTCGTCCTGTTCGCCTGCCATACGCCCCCCGATCCCCCTGAACACCACACGCGGCTCGCGCCGGTCACCCTCCCCGCCATCGATCCGTCCGGCGGAGAGGGCAGCCTGATCCTGGGCGGGACCACGCCGTTCACCGTGCAGGCCACCGAGACCTACCAGTTCGACTTCACCGTCGGCCCCTCGGGCATGGAGTCCGGGGGCGGCCTGCTGCTGCTCGATCCCATCCTGCACGGGGTGGCGATCATCAAGTACATGGACTGGGCCCTGGATCCCGCCGACTGCAACGACCAGTACCAGGAGGGCGCCGACTCCATGCGCTACCAGGGGCTGGCCTGGGCCGAGACCGACGTGCCCGGCGTGGCCGCGATCCTCGACCGCCCCGAGCACACCGAGGACATGCACCAGGAGATGTACACCGAGATCACCGTGGACGGCCCCCTGCCCGCCGGCAGCGTGATCACCCTGTACCTCGGCATCGCGGACGAGACGCCGCTGGGTCCGGCCAACGCCCTGTGCGCCAGCCGCGCCCCGTACAAGGCCTACGAGCGCATCCCCTGGATGGCGGCCAGCCGCCCCGACAGCGTCACCACCTGGGCCATGCTCGACGAGGAGCCGCCGGTGATGCGCGTCTACGGGGGCCAGACCGTGCACACGTCGCGGGTGTACATCCCCTCCTTCGCCCAGGTGGGGGAGACCATCCCGGTGACCGTCGCCCTGCTCGACGAGTTCGGCAACGCCATCGAGGGGGTGGCCAACTCCGTGGTGTTCCAGCCCAGCCTGGCCTTGACCGACCTGGCCCCTGCCGTGGACTTCTCCGTGGACTCGCCGTCCTTCGCGCGGCTGGAGGCCACCCCGAGCGTCGACGGCGTACTGCGCATCACGATCCAGGGCACCGGCGGCATCTCCGCCGTCTCCAACCCGTGCGTCGTCTCCACCGATCCCCCCGAGACCCGCGTCTACTGGGGCGACATCCACAGCCACCACGGCAGCCACTACTTCGACGAGTTCGGCGACATGGTGGACGAGAACCTGCGCTACGCCCGCGACGTGGCCGGCCTGGACTTCGCCGGCGAGAGCATGAAGCTGCCCCCGCTGGAGGTGTACGGCGAGGAGCTGTGGCAGGACCTCCAGGTGGGCTGCAGCACCTACGAGGGCGACGACTTCGTGCCGTTTTTGGGCTTCGAGTGGATGGGCCCCGGCGGCAGCGGCCACCACAACGTGTACTTCGACGGCTGCTTCGGCGAGGTCACCCAGAGCGCGTTCCTGTCCGGCCTCGACGGCGCCGGCGGCCTGTACGAGTTCATGGACACGATGGTCTCCGAGAACCCCGGCCTCCGCGTCATCGCCGTGCCCCACGCCTCCAAGTACACCGGCTTCGGCTGGGAGGACATCGACGACGAGGCCCGGCCCTCCGCCGAGGTCTTCAGCGAGTGGGGCGAGTCCATGGAGCCCGACGGCCTGCGCTCGGTGCCCGACGGCCTCCTCGCCGGCAACACCCTGGGCTTCATCGCCTCGTCGGACAACCACGACGGGTTCATGGGCAACCCCCTCGCCCTCAAGAACGACAAAGGCGGCCTCGTCGCCGCGCTGGCCACCGACCGCACCCGCGACGCGATCTTCGACGCCATCACCGAGCGCGCGACCTACGCCACCGCCGTCGAACGCATCATCGCCCTGAGCTGGACCGAGGAGGACGGCTACCGCTCGCGCATGGGTCAGGTCCTGGTGGGGTTCGAGCCCACCTTCACCCTCGAGATCCACGGCACCCAGGAGCTCGTATCGGCCAGCCTCCACCGCATCTACCTCGAAGGCGACGCCGACGAGGTGGTGTACGAGACCACCCTCGCCGGCCTCGAGGACTCCGTCCTCACCTTCGCGCCGGGCGACGACGGCTACGAGCTCGACGAGCCCGCCCTGTTCTACTGGTACGTGGATCAGCAGGGCGACGGCCAGGCCTGGACCAGCCCCGTCTACCTGTACCCGGACTGCAACGCGGGCGTGGACGATCCGGCCGGCCTGTGTGGAACCGGCGATGACGACGACGACGACGACGACAGCACCGGCGACGACGACGTGACCGACGACGACGACAGCGACGATGACGACGACGACGTCACACCGGACGACGACGACGACAGCGGCGACGAGGGGGACGACGACTGCTCGTGTGATGTGGAGGGTGGGACCCGGGGATCGTCGGTGGTCGCGCTGCTGGTGCTGGGAATCCTGGGACTGCGCCGGAGGTCCTGAATGTCCCGATCGCGCGCGCTGCGCTCCCTGCCCCTGGTGGTAGCGCTCTCGACCGCCCTCCCCTCCTCCGCCGATCCCTCGAACCACGCCGGCCACGACTACTACTTCGGCGATCTCCACGCCCACACCGGCCACTCCATGGACGGCTACTCCGCCGATCTCTACGGCTGCCCCGACGGCTACGACTGCGGAGACGCGAGTTCGGTGCTACAGGATGCTCGCGACGTGTTCGACCTGGACTTCCTGGCGCTCACGGAGCACGGCAACGGCATGCACGCCGTCCAGGCGCCGTGGGTCTGGGAGGACCAGCTGGCCGAGGTCCGGGCGGCCAACGATCCCGAGGGGGGGTTCGTGACCGTGCCCGGCGTCGAGCTGTGGCTGTGGGAGGGTGACGGCTCGATCCGGGATCACCGCAACTTGTACCTGTTCGGAACCGATGATCAGCTGGATGGCGTCGGCCTCGAGGAGATCCGCGGGGAGGCCGACGCGCCCCCGTTCACCACCGACGACTGCTCCGCGGTGTTCGACCACCTGGAGACCCTGCAGGAGTCCCACGGCGACCTCTTGCTGATACCGCACCACCCCGCGATCCAGCCCCCGGCGGCCACGGACTGGTCGTGCGTGGATCCGCGATTCAACCCCGTGGTCGAGAACTACTCCGAGCACGGCAACTCCCAGTGGCCGTCCTACCCCGACAGCTACGATCCCGTGGACCCCGACGCCGAGCAGCCCGCGTCCACCGTGGATCGCGCCCTGTCGCCCGACGGCCACGACCTGCGCCTCGGCATCGTCGGAGGCACCGACTCCCACGACACCCGCCCCGGCTCGGTGTGCGACCTCGATCCGCGTTTCCGCAACAACGCCGTGAACTACGGCGGCGGACTCAGCGTGGTGGCCCTCCCCGAGGGTGACCTCCTCGACCGCGCCGCCATCCTCGAGGCCCTGCGCGACCGCCGCACCCTCGCCACGTCCGGGCCGCGCATCCCGGTCCACTTCGAGATACGCATCGACGGCACGGCCGTGGCCTCCATGGGCGAGCAGTTCGACCACGTGACGTCCGGACCCATCGAGTTCCTCGTCAGCGTCCCGACCGCGGACACGGGCGTCGTGACAGGTGTCACACTGATACAGCCCGACACGGCGTGGACCCCCATGCTGGAGGACGCGCCAGGGACGTACATCGGCGGCGTCGATCTCGGCGCGAATCCCGTGGTCTATGCCCTCGTGGAGATCGACGGCGACGCGTACTGGGACGGCCTCGGGGTGGAGTGCGAGGACGGCGGCGAGGACGACCGGGAGTTCATCTGGACCAGCCCGATCTGGGTGGACGAGATCGCGGGCATGGACGACGACGACGACGACATCGAAGACGATGACGACTCCTCGGGGGACGACGACGGGTGTGAGTGCAACGGGGCCCGGGTGGAACGACGGAGCGCGCCGGCGCTGGTAGGTCTGCTACTGGCTGCGCTGTTCCTGCGACGCCGATGACGATTCCTGCGACGGTACGAACGATTCGAACCACTCCATGTAGCCGAACCCCGATCCCACGCTCGCGTTGAGCTGCCACAGGATCTCTCCCCCGGGCGTGACCTCGTCGATCTGGCCCTGGGCGCTCCAGTCCACCAGGGTGTTCCCGCCGGGTAGCCGTTCCACGTCTCCGAAGCCCAGGGAGAACAGCGGCGGATCGGTCATGTACTCCCAGAGCACCTCTGCCGAGCCATCCCCACCGTCCAGCGCGTACTCGACCGCGCGGGAGCCCTCCTCGGGCACGCGGTTGTCGAAGATCAGGATTCCCTCCTCGAGAACGCGGAACCGATGCTGTCGTTCGAACAGCTTCGTCTCACCATCCGCCAGCGCGAAATCGCTCTCGTCCCCACCCGCGATCCAGAGGACGTCTCCACTGCCGCGGTCGATCTTGTAGACAGCGTCGAAGTTGCGCAGCGATACATAGTAGGCGCCCTCGTGGTACTGGATGGCGTTGGCGTGGGACCAGCCCGTGTCGGGATCGTACTCGTCCCCCTGCTCGAACTCGGCGTGGTCCCAGATCGACCAGACGGTGGTCTGCTCCCCTCCCTCGTCGACCTCGACGATCCGATCGCCCTCGATCATCTGCTCGCCCACCGGCCGCGAGTCCTCCATGAGCACGGCGATGGCGCCGTCCGCCAGCTCCACGAAGTCGTGGTGGGCCTGCTGGATGGGGAGCGTCTCGACGTCAGCGCCGTCCATGGACACCTTCACGAGTATCCGTTCCCGGTTGGCGTTCTCCACCCCGGTGGCGGCCTCGTAGATCACCGCGCTCCCGTCGAGAGTCCGCGCGACCTTGGGTATGTAGAACGTCTCCCAGTCCCCCCCCTCCGGTGGGGTCAGCTGGTGCCACCAGACGCACTCGCCATCCCGGTCCAGGATCACGGCGAGGGAGGGAAACGACACGGTGCTCGTGACCAGAAAGCCCGTGGCCCCGTCGGACCCCGCGGCCACGCTGAGACTGGGCAGGGTCGTCGGCGCGCTCCCGGTCTGCACCGCGACACCGGGGCTCGTCATCGCCGCGCCGCCGGACACCTCCACCGCGTGCAGTCGATACCCTCGATCCGGTTTCAGCCCCACGACGGTGGTCTCGAACCGCGACCCCTCCAGAGACGCTGGGATCCATGCGGAGTCCGTCCCCTGGGGACCGTCCACGAGCACGTAGGCTGATTCGCAGGCGGGATCGTTCGCCTCCCAGGAGGCGGCCACGACCGTGGAGATGTGCGGGCTGACCACGACGTCCAATCCGCCCGCGAACTGCGGTCCAGAGCTGCAGCCGACCACAGCCACGAAGGACAGCAGGGCCATCGGGCAGCCCCTGATCATCACGAGTCCTCTCCGCACCGGGACGAGACACGGCGTTGTCGAGCCGATTGTACAGGTTCCCCGGGGGCTCCGATGCGTCCCGGTGGACCTCTCCGGCGGCGTGGCGCAGGATGGTGCCCATGATGCGTGCTGGAGCCCCCTCGTTCGTCGTGTTCCTGGGAGTGTTCCTCCTCCCGAACGAGGCCGGCGCCCATTCCCCGCACGACGTCATCGCCGAGGTCGCCATCGACGATTCCGGAGCGCACATCGTCGCGCAGTACATGAACCCGGACCGCGGCCTCCTGCTCCTCAGCGAGGACGGCGGCCGGAGCTGGGCATTCACGGCCCCCGCGCTGGCGCGTGATCCGCTGAAGAGCCTGCATTTCGCCACCGAGGACCACCTCTGGGCCGCTGATGGTTCGACCCCGACGCCGTACCGCAGCACGGACGGAGGTTGGAAGTGGCACACCGCGAGCGACCTGGATGGAACGCCCGTCCAGTGCGTCCAGCCGACGCAGAGCTACGCGAGCCAACCCACGGTCTTCGCCGGGACCGGTGACGGGCTGTTCCGCAGCGACGACGGAGGAGATTTCTGGGAACGGCTCGGCGGGATGCCGAAGGGCCCCGTGCTGGACGTCGCTCCAGCTCCCGGCTTCCCGTGGGATCCCTTTGTCGCCGCCATTGCTGGAGAGGTGGGATTCTGGCGATCCGACGATGCGGGGGAGAGCTGGGAGATGACCCTGGGCTACGAGGAGGGGATCGAGCCGACGGCGATGGCGCTCTCTCCCGGATTCGAGAGTGACTCTCGACTCTGGGTGGGTTGCCGCGGCGGAGCGGTCCATCGCAGTGACGACGGAGGCGTGACCTGGACCGAGACCATCATCGACGTCGACGGCCCCATCGAACAGGAGATCCAGGGCCTGCTCGCCCTCTCCGGCACCGAGGTGCTGGCCATGACCGCGGAACACGGAGTGCTGTGTTCTTTCGATGGTGGCACGTCGTGGGACCTGTGCGACGACGGTGTCCCCGAGCAGACGCTCCAGCATTCGAGCACCTGGGGACACTACCGGCGCCTCGCGAAGCCGGCTGGAGCCAGCTCACCGGTGGCTCTGGCTTCCTGGCAGGGCCTGGTCCTCAGCGACGACGGAGTCCAGTGGGAGGAGTCGTGCACGCTGCTGCCGAGCTACGTCAGGGCGCTCGCCGTGTCGCCGTCGTGGCCCGACGACGCCACGGTCTGGATCGGTTCGTACGGTGGTGGTCTCTACCGTTCGCAGGACCTCGGTGAGAGCTGGACGGTGATCGCGGACGAGATACCCTGGCTCTTCGAGATCGATCTGGTGGTCGCGCCCGGCTATCCCGACCTCCCGCTGCTTCTCCTGGTGGCTTCTCGGCGCATCCACCGCTCCACGGACGCTGGAGGAAGCTGGGAGAGACCCGAGGTCCCCTGCGTCGAAGCCGTTCATCGAATCTTCCTCTCGCCGGACTTCACCGACGACGGCGTGTGCGTCGCGGTGGGGACCACCGAGAACGAAGGGACCTGGGGGATGGTGCGCTCCGAGGATCACGGAGCCACGTGGGGGTGTGTCTGGCAAGCCGACTCCGTGGATGCGCCGCAGATCCGGTCCGTGGCGTTCTCCAATCACGAGGACGGGGCGGATGTCCTGTTCGCGCGGCAATCGAACCCACCGGGCATCCTCGAGTCCAGCGACGGTGGGCGGACATGGGACCTCGTCGAGGAGACGCCTGACGATCTCGCCGCGCTCTTCGCGTTGCGCGGAGAATCCCAGGACTCGCTGCTCGCCGTCACGGTCACCGGAGAGCTGTGGCGCGGCGACGCCTCGGGCATGGCATTCTCCGACTCCCTGGGACAGGAGATCTCGCAAGGATGGGACATGGGGGACGGCGAAGATGGCGCCGTCCTCGCCCTCTCCCTGGAATCCAGTGGACTGATGCGCTCGAAGGACGCGGGCGAGACATGGGATCTCGTGCCCACTCGATTCAGCTCCCCCGTCCTGGACGTGGCCTCTCCTCCCGACGATCCAGCGGGCCCCGTGGCCTTGGTCTCGACTCACTACGGGACCTTCCTCACCTGCGACGACGGCGACAACTGGACCCTGTTCGATCGGCTGCTCCGCCTCGAAGAGCAGGCCTGTCCGCTTCGTTACCGGGGGAGCGGCTGGCGGCTCGTCCCGGGCGATTTCACGGGGACGACGGCCATGGTGTCCGGCGTCGCGGGCGATGGTGTCTCCTTCGAGTTCTTCGGGCGCAGCGTTCGCTGGCTGGCCCCCCGTCGCGACCACTACGGGACCGCGTCGGTCTCCGTGGACGGCGTTCCCGTCGACTCGGTCTCCCTCTCGCAAGCTCCGGACGAGAAGGGGATCGTCTTCAGCCACTCCTTCGACACGGATGGCTGGCACACCCTCGAACTCGAGGTCGCCGGGGACGGCGACGTGGCCGTCGACGCGATCGAGACGATCCGGCACGAACTCGAGAACGGGCCCGCGGAGCGATACGAGCACTCCCCCTGGTGCGAGCATTCCCCCTCGGGCGGGGACCCCGATCCCCTCGATTGCAGCTGTGAGGGTGGCTGCGGCACAACGGGCAGCGCGCGCGCCTCGAACATGGCGGTTGTGGTGTTACTCTGGCTCCTGACACGGATTCGGCGACGCAAATAAATGTGACGGGCGCCGTGGCCCGCTCGAACGATGCGTCAAGGCGTCTCGTAGAGGGACTCTCGCCACACGGCGTAGCCGAACCCGGCTCCGAGATCGAGGTTCAGCCTCCAGACCACCTCCCCCTGGGGTGTGACCTCGTCCATCTGTCCAGCCGAGGACCAGGTGATCAGGGTGTTGCCGTTGGGTAGCCGCGAGGCGTCCCCGTACGCGTAGATTCCCAGCCGTGGGTCCGGGTAGTAGTCCCAGATCCGCTCGACGGTGAATGTGTCGTAGTCCACGGCGAACTCGCTGGCGCAGGTCTCGAAGCCACCGTAGGGGCCGTTGTTGAACACCACCATCCCACCGTCGAAGAACTGGAACTGATGCTGGCCCCAGAACCACTCCTCCTCACCGCCGACGATCTCGAAGTCGCTGTCCGCACCCCCCATCGTCCACACCACGGCCCCGGTCGCCCGATCGACCTTGAAGATACAGTTGAAGTGCAGGCACCCGACCAGGTAGGCGTCGTCGGAGGGATCGTAGTCGATGGCGTTGCAGTGGCCCCAGCGAGCCCCCCCGTCGTGGTCGTGATCCGGATCGTACTCCGTGTGGTCCCAGATGTTCCAGATCTCGGTTCTGGCGCCGTCCACATCCAGCTCCACCAGTCGATCGCCGTCCACTTCGACTCCGTACATCTCCCGCCGATCGAACTCGAGCAATGCGAGGGTTCCGTCCGGCAGTTCGAGAAAATCATGGTGTGCGTAAGGGACCGGGACGCGCTGGGCATACTCCCCGTCGAGGCCGGCCCGGATCACCTCTCGTACCTCGCTGTACTCGCCTGCCGTCGTCCAGCCCTGCAGCGTCTCGTACAGCACGTGCCGGCTGCCCTCGCCGGGATGCGTACGCGCGATCACGTGCCCGTCGCCCTGGCTCACGGAGTGCCACCACACGGTGTCACCATCGGCATCGAGAATGATCGACGGACCGGGAATCAGCGTCGTATACACAAACCCGCCTGAGGCCCGCTGCGGATCGTAGACGTCCTCGTCCATCGATGCCGTGGGGATGTCCGTTCGTCCACCTCCTGTGGTCACCGTGTACAGCTCACTGACGAACTCGACGCCCCGCAGCACCACGACAGCCTGAAACCCGTACTCGGTCGACGGTTTCATTCCGATGAGGGTCGCCTCGAAAGCCCCGTCCGCCGCGACCTGGCCAGGCGCGCGAAACCGTGTCACATCGTCTCGCCCGAACTGGATCCAGGCGTCCTCGACGTCCTCCTTGTCGATGGTCCAGCTCACCGTGACGACCGACGCGATCCGGTCGCTCGGGATCACCTCGACGTCGAAATCCACGGACAGAGCGTTCACGGTCTCGTCCGGGGAACAACCGAGGATCGCCGTACACACCGCAGCTGCCCATACACAGTGGTGCATCGGATACACGAACCCGTGGGTACTGGTTCTCATGCGCGCCCTCCCGTACACCTCGTAGGGGAGAACGCTCGTGTTCAGGGGATATTGCGAGACGAGCGGACCTTCACTTGTTGAAGACACCCACCAGCGTCGGTCCGCGCTGCCAGCAGGTCAACAGGACGCCAGCGCCGCCGTCCGCGTCCGTCAGGAGGTCCTCCTGGCACCAGGTGCTCCCGCCCTCGGTGTCGTGTACGTCGATGCGCAGGTTCTCCACCGTGGCGAGCACTCCGGGAGGATCGCCGGCCAGGAGGCCCGTGAGGTCCTCGGGCTGGATCGCGGCGATCATCTCGGGGCTCATGCGCGCGCCGATGGCCTCGATGTCGCAGTCGCGCTCGGCCGCCCGGCACAGCAATGCGTCACGCGCAGGTGTGATGGGATCGCCCCAGCCTCCCAGCGTTCCGTCTTCAGCGACCAGCGCGTGCGCCTCCGACGCCAGGTCCGTTCCATTGGCGCTGGCGATCACCCAGCTGGACAGCAGTTCGAGGAATCCGCTGTGGACGACCAGCTCGAAGGTCGAGGGATCGAGGCCCACCAGAGCGTGGGAGGTACGGGGTACGGTGGCGTAGAGGTCACCTTTTCGTGCGCCGCGCCAGGTTCGGATGTTCTCCAGGTGGGGATCTGCGGGGAGGTTGCGGTCGAACCCTCCCGTGAACGCCGCCACCGGGATATCCAGAGCCTTGAGTCGCTCTCGCAGGGCGATCTTGTGGCCGAACCACGAGGTCCAGAATGTCGCGGAGATACCCTCGTGGGGTTCGGTTCTCGTTCCAGCGGCCATGGAGGCAGCGAATTCCGCCTGTTCGTCCACGGTGGCGCGTAACTCGGCGATCTTGGCCTCGTCTCTCTTTTCCAGTGACAACTGGTAGCGGAGCAGCCGCTCGTGTTGCGAGGAGTGGTCGAGGTGGGGATCCTCGGCCGCCGGGCAGCCGAGCAACACGACACCTGCGACGCCGGGTTCCAGCTGGGCGACGACCGGAGCGAGCACGGCCCCCTGGCTGTGGCCGAGGACGACGATCGCGTCCGGGCGTATCTCGGGGCGTTCCCGGAGCCAGGCCACTGCCGCCTTCGCGTCCTCGGCGAAGAGGTCGAGGGTGGCGGTGTCCACGTCCCAGTCGAATTCTTTTTTGCTACAGGTCCCTCCGCTATTCGAACCGATACATGTTCGCTTGTCGTATCGCATGGATGCGACACCTGTCCCCGCCAGCGTCTCTGCGATCCTTGCGAAGAGTGGAACAGGATGAGCCGCGTGGTAGTACAGCAGACTTCCCGACGAGTTCTCGTCCCGGCTCTGTGGGCCCGAACCGTGGATCATGAGGACCACCGGGAAAGGACCGTCGCCCAGCGGCAGGGTCAAGGTCCCGTGAAGCGCCGCCCCATCGGTGGGATTCGAGAACGTGACATCGAGATCCCTGGATTCGGGCGTTTGTTCCGCCACGGCAACCGTGGCGATCGCGAGCGCGAACACAGCCAGGACGAAGCGGTTGGTTCCCATGCGGACAGGCTACATCAGCCGACGCAAAAAAAAAGGGGAAGGCGCCCGGCGCAGCGCCTTCCCCCTGGTCGGGGAACAACCTCAGCTTCAGCTCAGCTTCTACGTCAACTTTGCGCCCGGCTGCTTCTACCTCCGTGTCTGCCTGCTCCCCGGGGTCTCCCCTGGCCACCGCACGCCCCGGTCATCTTCTCGGTCCTCTCGTGTTCCCGACTCCGCGCGGACTCAGTCCGCGATCTTCCTCATGTAGGCAGGACGATCGAGCTCGTCCATGTCCAGGTCCATCTGGTTGTCCAGGACGGCCTGCTTGTCCCGTTCGAGGACCCGTGTCTCCTCGACGGGGGGGGCCGCGTACTCGCGGGTGATGCGCTGCTCTCGCACGGCCGTGGGGAGGTCCAGGGGATCCCTGGCGCCTGCCCACGGGGTGACGGGCTGGGTGCGCGGCGGTACGGGCTTGAACACGCCGCTGATGGGCGGCGCGCTGGGGTTGACGACCTGCTCCTCCTGGGCGAAGCCGGTGGCGATGACGGTGACCTGCACCTCGTCGCCCATGGAGTCGTCGATGACCCAGCCGAAGATGATCTCGGCGTCCTCGTGGGCCTCTTCCTGGATCAGCGTCGCGGCCTCGTTGACCTCGTAGAGCTTGAGGTCGCTGTTGCCGGTGATGTTGATCAGGATGCCGGTGGCGCCGGTGATGCTGATCTCGTCCAGCAGGGGGCTGGAGATGGCGCGCTGGGCAGCCTCGACGGCCTTGAGCTTGCCGCTCGCGGCGCCAAAGCCCATCAGCGCGAGGCCCTGGTTGCTCATCACGGTGCGGACGTCGGCGAAGTCCACGTTGATGATGCCCTTGACCTGGATGAGCTCGACGATGCCCTTGACGGCATGTAGCAGGACCTCGTCGGCCTTGCGGAAGGCGTCCATCATGGAGGTCTGCTCGCCCGCGATGCTGAGCAGGCGCTGGTTGGGGATCACGATGAGCGTGTCCACGACCTCGCGCAGCTCCCGGATGCCGGCCTCGGCCTGGCGGCGGCGCTTCTTGCCCTCGAAATTGAAGGGCTTGGTGACGACGCCGACGGTCAGCGCGCCGATCTCCTTGGCGGCTGCGGCGATGACTGGAGCCGCGCCGGTGCCCGTGCCACCACCCATACCGGCGGTGACGAAGACCATGTTGGCGCCGTCCAGCTGCTCCTTGACGGTCTCGATGCTCTCGATGGCCGACTCGCGACCCACCTCGGGGCGAGCACCGGCGCCGAGGCCGCCGGTGATGTCGGTGCCGATCTGAATCTTCTCGGTGACCTTCAGCTCCCGGAGCGCCTGAGCATCGGTGTTCGTGGCGATGAACTGGCATCCGCGGAGGCCGGAGTCCACCATGGTGTTGACTGCGTTGCCGCCCCCGCCACCCACGCCGACCACCTTGAGGTTGACGAGGTCGTCACCCTGGGGCGTCGGGGACCGGACCTCCGGCATGTCTGCAAAAGAAATCGTCATCAGCTTCCCCTGTCTCTTTATGTGCGTCTGCTTTCCGCCAGCTTCTCCGCCTAGAAGAATGCCTCGGTCCACTTCTTCATCCGGTCCTTGACTCCCTCGAAGAAGGAGGGGGATCGACCCCGGACCCGTTGTTCCTCTTGATCGTGGGCCTGACCGTACTTCACCAGCCCTGTCCCTGTAGCAAAGATGGGACTGGAGATGACCTCGGTCAGACCGGCTACACCTCTGGGTATCCCGCGCCGCGCCGGCATCCCGAAGACCCGCTCGGCGAGCTCGGGCATGCCCGGCAGGATCACGGAGCCGCCGGTCAGGACCACCCCCGCGGGCAGGTGGTCTTCCCAGCCCGTGCGCGAGAGGTCCTGCTGGACCAGCGAGAAGATCTCGTTGACCCGTGGCTCGATGATCTCTGCCAGCGTCGTGCGGTTCGTCGTGCGGGTTCGAGACCCGCCGACCGACTCCACCTCGAAGCCCGAGTCGTCGTCGATGAGCGATGTCATCGCGCAACCGTGCTTCTGCTTGACCGTCTCGGCCTCGGTGGTGGGCGTCCGGAGGCCGTAGGCGATGTCGTGGGTGATGTGGTCGCCGCCCAGCGCCAGGACGCTGGTGTGCACGACCGCGCCGTCCACGAAGATCGCGATGTCCGTGGTGCCGCCGCCGATGTCCACGAGCATGACGCCGAGGTCTCGCTCGTCCGCGGTCAGCGCGGCCTCGCTGCTGGCCAACTGCTCGAGGACGATGTCCCTGACGTTCAGATTCGCCTTGTTGCAGCAATTGACGATGTTCTGCGCCGATGTGACAGCACCTGTGACGATGTGGACCTTGGCCGAGAGACGCACGCCGCGCATGCCGCGGGGGTCCTTGATGCCCTCCAGATCGTCGACTATGTACTCCTGCGGGATGATGTGGATGAGTTCCCGGTCCATGGGGATGGCCACGGCCTGGGCCGTGTCCAGGACGCGACCCACGTCGAGGTCCGTGACCTCGCGGTCCTTGATCGCCACCGTACCCTGGGAGTTCAGCGAGCGGATGTGACCGCCGGCGATGCCCACGAACACCGAGGTGATCTCGGCGCCCGCCATCAGCTCGGCCTCCTCGACCGCCTTCTTGATGGACTCCACCGTGGCCTCGATGTTGATGACCACACCCTTGCGCAGGCCCTTGCTCGGGTGCGTGCCGATCCCCACGACCTCGAGGCCCTTGTCGGTCTCCTCACCCACGATACAGGCGATTTTCGTGGTACCGATGTCGAGGCCCACGATGAGGTTCTGCTTGCTCACAGCTCGGCCCTCCAGGTGGCCACCACCTGGTTTCGCAGCGCCAGGTCCAACCGGGAGACGTCGTCCAGCGCGACCATCTCCCGGTCCAGCAATTCGTCCAGCCGCTGCAGTCCCATCTCGTAACTGCTCTCGTCCAGGTGCAACGTCGCGCCGCTGTCGGCCAGCACCACGTCGAAGCCGCCGTGGTCGAGCACCCTGAGTTCTCCGATGTCGGCCTCGTCCAGGTGGCTGCTCTCGCCCACCGCGTCGACGACCTCGAGGGCCTTGCGGAGGCGCTCGCGGCTACCCACGGGATCCACGCCGCGGTCGTCCACGCTCACCCCGCTGACCACGGGCATGTCCATCCACTCACCCGCGACGACCGGCTTGAACACCTCGGCGTTGCGGTCCACGAACCACAGCTGGCCGTCGGCCAGCAAGGACACCGGCTCGCGTTCCGTGACGTTGATGGCCAGCCGGTCGGGGTAGGCGCGGCGAAGGGACACCGACTCCACCCACTCGATCTTCTGGATCTCGTCTGCGGCCGTCGCCAGATCCACGGTGACCAGGTTGTCGCCCAGCTCCACTCCGCTGGCCGCGAGCAACTCCTGGCGATCCACCCGCTCGTTGCCGCGCACGTCCATCTCGGTCAGGCTCAGCATCGAACTCTCGCGCACGGCCTGGGGTCCGAACATGGCGCCCGCGGCCACGGTCGCCCAGGTGCCGCTGATGACCACCCCCTTGGCGCCGGCGCTCGCCACGTCTCGCCAGCTCGGACGGGACAGGAAACCACCGTCGCGCTGGCGATCGATCCCCTGGGTGATACCGCCGAGGAAGCGGATCCAGGCCCGCTTGCCCGCGGCCATCCCCTGCTCCAGGTCCGGGAACCCGTCGCGCATGTCCTCGGCCTGGTTGCGCAATCCGACCCGGGTGCGGACCGCCACGCGGCGCCCCACGCGGGCGGACGTCACGGCGCCGTTCACGCCCAGCCTGGCCGAGGTCCGGACGCCCCAGCGGACACGGGGCGACAGCACCACTGCGGCCTTTCGCAGGCCCAGGGCTGTCGCACGGATGCCCCGCCAGAGCAGCCCTGCGGTCGCCACGACCACCACTGCGACCAGGCCCGCTGCGCGGGTCGTGACGGTGGCCAGGGTGGATCCGAACCACCCGGTGCTCTTGACCAGGTGCCGCCCGAGGTCCACCAGCAGCTCGAGCCCGGCCTCGGCGAACTCCCCGAGGCGCTGGCTGCCGAGGCCGCCCGCCTGCCGGAAGCTGTCCGACGGCTGGTTCCGGGCCAGGGGCGGATTGAGCTTCTCGGCGCGCGCGCGGCGCGTTCGCGCAGGCTTGCGCTCCCGCCGGCCGCCCACCGGCGCCTTCTGCCGCAGCTTGCGGTTGGAGTTCCGCCGAACGGTCTGGCTGTCCAGGACGCTCATGCCTCCCTCCCCGCGGTCTCGAGACGAGCCGTCGAGAGGATCCGCTCCGCCAGATCCTCGAAGGTGAGCCCGGCCTCCCTGGCCGCCATGGGGACCAGGGACAGCTCGGTCATGCCGGGCACGGTGTTGACCTCGAGCAGCACGGGATCCGCGCCGCCGCCGAGCAGGAAGTCCACCCGCGCCACCCCTTCCACGCCGAGCAGGTCACAGGCCTGGCTCGCCATGGTCCGGAGGTGGGCGGACATCTCCTCGTCGATCTCGGCCGGACAGATGTAGGAGGTCCGGCCGGACGTGTACTTGTTGGTGTAGTCGTAAAAACCCTGATGGGGCCGGATCTCCACCGGCGGCAAGGCCTCGCCGTCGAGGAAGCTGACCGTGACCTCGGGGCCGGCCACGAACGTCTCCACCAGCACCTGCCCCAGGGGGGCGGCGGCGCGCAGGGCCTCGACGAGTTCGTCCGCGTCGCGAGCGATGGAGATGCCCACGCTCGAACCCTGGGCAGCGGGCTTGACCACCACCGGCAGGTCCAGCGGCAGCTCGGTGGCGCTCAGGGCCTCTTCCGGCGACAGCACCACGTCTGCGGCGACAGGCATCCCGGCCGACGCCAGGATGCGCTTGGTCAACACCTTGTCCATGGCCACGGCCGAGGCCCGAACAGAGGAACCGGTGTAGGGGATCCCCATCACCTCGAGCAGTCCCTGGACGCAGCCGTCCTCGCCAAAGGTACCGTGGAGCATGATCACGGCCACGTCAGCGCCAGCATCCAGGAGCTGCTGGGCCAGGTTCCGGCCCGCGTCGATCTCCACCACCTGGTGACCGCGAGAACGCAGCGCCTCGGCCACGGCGCTGCCGCTGGCCAGGGACACCTCACGCTCGCTGCTCATCCCTCCCAGGAGCACAGCGACCGTCTTGTCTCGCGTTCTTGTTTTCATGGACCCGCCACCAGCTTCCACCGCAATTCGATCATGGTAAAAAACGTCGATATTGTCAAACTATCCCGCGCCTGACCGCGGCGTTTTTTACCACTGGCTCTGCGCCTACCCCTGGCGTTTTTTACCATTGACTCGGTAAGCCTGTCCGAGCTCGATTCCTGCCCCTTTGATCGCACGCTTGACCACGTACCGGGTGAGCACTTGAAGGTCGTTGACCGTGCCCTCCCCGAGGTTGATCGCCATGTTCGGATCCGCCTCGTCGATGGCCACGTCCCGCAGGCGAATGCCGCGCGTCGCCACAGAATCCAGGACCTCGGTCGCCGTGGTCTCCTCGGGATCCTCGAACAGGCGGATTTTCCCCACAGCGCCTTCCGGCAGCTCCCCGGTGTCGTCCATGGGAAGACCCGCGAACAGATCGCCGGTCCGCGGAAAGCCAAAGCGCGCGCCAGAGATGGCCCAGCGCCGCTTGAGGGGGAACGCGCCCTCGACGTCGCCGAGCTCTGCGATCCCCTTCTCCACGCACTTCCCCCGGTCCGTGACCAGGAGCACCGTGGTCAGGCTCTCGGCCAGGCGGTCGAACCGCCGCCGGATCGCCCCGCCCACGGTGCCGCGGCTGGCCGCGAAGCTCTGGGGCGCGCTGGCGCCCGTCTGTGCTGCAGCGGCCGCCAGCTGCGCGAGGGACACGCCCGCGCCAGCGAGGAACGTCGCCCTGTCCGCAGGACCCGGAGCCCCGTCCTCCAGCTCGACGATCTCGTCCACGTCGGCGGAGACCACGGTCACACCGTCGAGACCACCACCACGGATCGCGAGGCCCCGACCGCGCCCAAGCACGGTGACCTTCACCTTTTCGCTGCGACACCAGCTCATCAGCCGCGCCAGGCCTTCGGCGTCGCGGGCTCGCACCAGCGCCTCGGCCGGCCCCCCGCACCCGAAGGAGGTCCACCGCGCCAGGGGCTCGTCGAAGATCACGTCGCCCACGTCGAGCTGCACCAGGGCGGACCTCCGCGCCTCGTCCATGGGGGACGGGAGCTTGCGCCGGAGGGGCCGGCGGGATCTCCTGGCGGGCTCAGGCGTCATCGTCCTCCTCGCTCCTGAGCTTCAGCCCCTCGAGCAGCTCCACCCCCACCTGGTTCACGTCGCCGGCGCCGAGGGTGATCACGATGTCGCCCTTCTTCACCATGCCCAGCAGGTGCTTCACGATCTCCTCGCGATCGGGCAGATAGAGGGAATTCTTGTGACCGTGATCCCTCAGCCCGCGGTACAGCCCCTCCCCCGTGACCCCTTCGATGGGCCGCTCGCCCGCAGCGTAGATGTCGGTGACCACCAGCATGTCGGTGTCGTTGAACGCGCTCATGAACTCGTCGTGGAGATCCTGCACGCGGGAGAACCTGTGGGGCTGGAACACGGTGATCACGCGCCGGCCGTACCCCTCGCGCGCCGCCTGCAACGTGGATCGGATCTCCACGGGGTGATGCCCGTAGTCGTCGATGACGGTCACGCCGCCCTCGGAGCCCAGGGAGGTGAACCGCCTCGACACGCCGTCGAAGTCGTTGATGGAGCGGCGGATCACCTTGAACGGGATGTCCACCTCCAGGCTGGCGGCCACCGCAGCCAGGGCGTTGAGCACGTTGTGCCGCCCCGGCATCTTCAGCTCGACCTTGCCCAGCCAGCGATCGTGGTGCATCACCGTGAACTGGCTCACACCGCCGCTGAAGTGCAGGTCCACCGCGTGCACCTCGGCCTGGCTCGACAGGCCGTAGGTGATGTACCGCTTGTGGATGTCCGGGATGATTTTCTGGATCACCGGATGATCCAGGCAGATCACGGCTGCGCCGTAGAACGGCACCTTGTTGATGAAGTCGAGGAACGCCTGGATCAGGGAATCGAAGTCCCCGTAGTGATCCATGTGCTCCCGGTCGATGTTCGTGACCACGGCCACGGTGGGCGAGAGCTTGAGGAAGGACCCGTCGCTCTCGTCGGCCTCCGCCACCAGGTAGTCGCCGTCGCCGAGCTTGGCGTTGGTGCCGATGGAGTTGAGCCGCCCGCCGACGACCACGGTGGGGTCCAGGTTGGCCGCGGCCAGACAGTGCGCCAGCATCGAGGTCGTGGTGGTCTTGCCGTGGCTGCCGGCCACGGCGAGGCCGTGCTTCATCCGCATGAGCTCGGCGAGCATCTCGGCGCGCGGGATCACCGGGATGCCCCTGTCCTGGGCGGCCAGGACCTCCGGGTTGCTCGACTGGACCGCGGTGCTGGTCACGACCACGTGGGCGGTGGCCACGTGGTCGGCGCTGTGACCGATCTGGACGATCGCGCCGAGGCCCTCCAGCCGCTCGGTGACCGCGCTTCGACGCAGGTCGGAGCCGGACACGTCGTATCCCAGGTTCAACAGCACCTCGGCGATACCGCTCATGCCGATGCCGCCGATGCCCACGAAGTGCACGCGCCGCGTACGGCGGAACAGGGCCTTCATCGGTTTCTCCGCTCTGCCAGGGCCTCGCACTGGCTGGCCACGTCGTCCCCGGCGGCCGGGCGGCCGATCTCGGCGGCACACGCGGCCATCCGCGCCAGCGCCTCGGGGTCGTCGGCCAGGGTCTGGATCTCCCTGGCCAGCTTGGATCCGTCCATCTCACCGTCGAGGAGCAGCGCGGCTGCCCCCCGGTCGGAGAGGGTGCGGGCGTTGAGTTCCTGGTGGTTGTAGATGGCGTAGGGGAACGGCACGAGGATCGAGGGCAGGCGGCACACGGTCAGCTCTGCCACGGTCATCGCGCCGGCCCGGCAGACCACCAGATCCGCCCTGGCATACGCCGACGCCATGTCCTCGATGAACGGCACCACCTGGACGCGGGCCCCGTGCCCGCCGTCCTGGTACGCCTGCCGCACGTCGTCGAGGTCGGCCTCGCCGGTCTGGTGCACCACGGTCATCCGCTCGACCAACCCCGCGTCCAGGCGCGGCAGGGCCTCGGGCATGGCCGTGTTGATGTGATGCGCCCCCTGGGAGCCCCCGAACACCAGCAGGTGGAAGCCGTCGCCCCCCGGCGATCGGCGCGCGCTGGCCAGCCGCTCGGCCACGGCGGGTCGGATCGGGTTTCCGGTGTACACGGCCTTGCCCGCGGGGAAATGCTCCTCGGTCCCCGGAAAGCCCACGAAGACCCGATCCACGAACCGCGCCAGCACCGAGTTGGTGTAGCCGGGCACGCTGTTCTGCTCCATCACCGCCGAAGGGATGCCCATCATCCAGGCCGCGAGCAGCAACGGCCCCGACGCGTACCCACCCACGCCCACGACCACGTCCGGCTTGACGCGTCCGAGCACGCCCATGCTCTGCATCAGCGCCATTGGCAGTCGCGCCATGGTGCTCACGCGGGTGACCAGGGACTTGCCCTTGATGCCCGAAACGCTGATGTAGCGGACGTCCAGCTGCTCTCGCTCCTGGACGCGCGCCTCGATCCCCGCCCGGGTACCGACGAAGACCACCTCGGCGCCCGGGTCACGGGCGAGCACGGCCTCGGAGATGGCCACTCCGCTGAAGAAGTGGCCCCCCGTGCCGCCGCCGGCGATGACCCAGGTCCTGCTCACGAGCGCTCCTCCCGGGATCCACCGACGAGGCCGAACCAGCGCCGCCGGGTGTCTGCGCGGCTGTTGCCGCGGACGCGCCGGTTCTCCACCAACGCCTGGGACGAGATGTTCAGCAGCACGCCGACCATGAAGAGGTAGGCGACCAGGGACGAGCCGCCGTAGCTGACGAACGGCAACGTCAGCCCCTTGGTGGGCAGCAGCCCGGTGACGACCATCATGTTGATCACCGCCTGCAGGCCGATGATGAAGGTGATGCCCGTGCCCAGCAGCTGTCCGAACAGGTCCGGGGCGCGCCGCGCCACCGACGTGCCGCGGGCGATGAACAGGCCGAAGGCCCCGATGGTCAGGAGCACCCCGACCAGGCCGAGCTCCTCGCCGACCACGCTGAAGATGAAGTCCGTGTGCGCGGCGGGCAGGTAGAACAGCTTCTGCGTCCCCGCGCCCAGGCCCACGCCGAACAGGCCGCCGCGATGGAACGCGAGCCAGCTCTGGATGATGTGGAACCCCGTGTCCGCCTGATCGGCCCACGGATCCAGGAACGCCAGGAGCCGACGGCGCCGGTACTCCGCGCCGATGAGCACCACGAAGGCCAGGGGTGCGGCCACGGCGAAGATCGCCGACAGGTGCAGGATGCGCGTCCCGGCCACGAACATCATCGCGAACAGGATGGAGGCCAGCACCGCCGTGGTGCCGAAGTCGGGCTCGAGCAGGATCAGCGCCAGCGCCACCCCCGAGACCATCAGGTGCGGCAGGATGCCGATGGAGAAGGAGCTGATGTGGTCCTGCTTCTTGGTCAGGGAGTACGCCAGGTAGAGCACCAGGGCGAACTTCGCCACCTCGGAAGGCTGCAGGTAGAAGTAGCCCAGGTCGATCCAGCGGGTGGCCCCACCCATGGTGCTGCCGATGCCGGGGATGAACACGCCGATCAGCAGCAGCATCACCACGCCCAGCAGCGGGTAGGTCCAGCGCTTGTACGCCTGGTACGGGATCCTCGCGGCCACGAGCATCACGCCCAGGCCCACGGCCGCGAACAGGATCTGCCGCGTGACGTAGTAGTGCTCCTGGCCGAAGACGTCTGCGGCGCGGATGCCCGCCGCCGAGTACACCATGACGATGCCCAGGGCCAGCAGGGCCAGCACGCAGCTGAGCAGCACGTGATCGACGCGGCGTTGTACCGGCCTCATGTCAGGGCCTCCACCAGATCGCGAAAGGTGTCGCCGCGCTGCTCGTAGTCGCGGAACTGGTCGTAGCTCGAGCAGGCGGGGCTCAGCAGGACCGCGTCGCCGTCGAGGGCCCACTGCCGGGCCACGGACACGGCCGCGGCGAGGTCGTCGACCACGTCGAAGCGGATGCCCGTGCCGTTCAGAGCCCGGCGGATGATGGACGCGGCCTGGCCGTAGACCACGGCGCCGCGGGCGCCCGCGGCGAGCGCGTCCACCAGGGGGCCGTAGTCGCCGCCCTTGTCCTTGCCCCCCAGCAGGACCACGGCCGGCCGGCCGATCCCCTCGAGGGTCTTGGCGGCGGACGCCACGTTGGTGGCCTTGCTGTCGTTGTAGAAGTCCACACCGTCGAGGCTGCGCACCCACTCCATGCGATGGGGCAGCCCGCGCAGCCGCGGCACGGTGGCCTCCATCTCCTCCAGGGAGGCGCCCACGGCGCGCGCGCAGAGCATCGCGGCCATGAGGTTCTCGACGTTGTGCGCCCCGGGGACCACGAACCCGTCCAGGGAGACGCGGCCCTCGGCGTCGCGGAAGACCACGGCGCCGTCCCGCAGGTACGCGCCTGCGCGCCCGTGATCGGAGAGGGAGAACGCTCGCGCGCGCGCGGGACAGCTGGCCGCCATCTCCACGACGATGGGATCCGCGGCGTTGTACACCAACGTGTCCGCAGCGGTGAGGTTGGCGAGGATCTGCTCCTTGGCGCGCCGGTACGCGTCGAAGGACGGGTAGCGATCCAGGTGGTCCTCGGTGCAGTTGAGCATGGCCGCCACGGTGGGGTGGAACGTGGGCGCCGTCTCCAGCTGGAACGAGCTGACCTCCACCACGGCGACGCCGGGGGAGCCCTCCATCACGCCCTCGCTGACGGGGAGGCCCAGGTTGCCGCCGACAAAGGGCGCGGCGGCCGCGAGCAACTCACCGGCGAAGGTGGTGGTCGTGGACTTGCCGTTGGTGCCGGTGATGCCGATGACGGGACACGCCAGCTGGGACACGGCCAGCTCCAGCTCCCCCACGACCGATACGCCCGCGGCCACGGCCCGCGCCACGTTGGCCTGCTCCAGCGGGATTCCGGGGCTGATCACGATCTGATCGGCGCCGAGGAAGTCGGCGTCTCGATGCTCCCCCAGCACCAGCTCCACGCCCAGGTCCCGCAGCTCGCCGGCCACGGCCCCGAGCTGCTCGGGGCTGCGCAGATCCGTCGCGATCACCGACGCCCCGAGGTGGGTGCACAGGCGCACGGCTCCGAGGCCGCTACGGCCCAGACCCATCACCAGTACTCGTCGTCCGCGCAGCTCCACGGTCACCTCAGCTTCAGCGTCAGCAGCGACATCAGCGCCAGCAGGATGGAGATGATCCAGAACCGAACGATGATCTTCGGCTCCTCCCAGCCCGACAGCTCCAGGTGGTGGTGGAACGGCGCCATCTTGAACACCCGCTTGCGGGTCAGCTTGAAGCTCCCCACCTGGATGATCACCGACAGGCACTCCCACACGAAGATGCCGCCCAGCAGCACCAGCAACAGCTCGTTGCGGGTGACCACGGCCACCACCCCGAGGACCCCGCCCAGGGGCAACGATCCCGTGTCCCCCATGAAGACGGACGCCGGGAACGTGTTGAACCACAAGAAGGCCAGCCCCGCGCCCACCACGGCCACCGCGATGATGCCCAGTTCGCCCGCGCCCTCCACGAACGGCACGTTGAGGTAGGCGGTGTACGTGGCGTTGCCGGCGATGTAGGCCAGCACGCCCATGGTCAACATGGAGGTCATCACCGGCCCGATGGCCAGGCCGTCCAGCCCGTCGGTGAGGTTGACCGCGTTGGCGGTCCCCACGATGACGATGGCCCCGAAGGCCAGGTAGCCGTACCCGAGCTCGATGCTGGCGTCCTTGAAGAAGGGGATCGGCACCGAGGTCTCGAGCAGCCCCATGTTCCACAGGTAGGCCAGCACGCCCGTGGCGACGACGAACTCGATCATCAGCCGGGTCTTGCCCGACAGCCCGGCCGTGTTGCGCTGCCGGACCTTCTGGAAGTCGTCCAGGAACCCCACGGCGCCGAAGCCCACCGCCACCGCCAGCACACACCAGACCAGCGGCTGCTCGGGCCGGGCCCACAGCACGGTCGACAGGACGATGGCCAGGATGATCAGCAGGCCACCCATGGTGGGCGTGCCCGCCTTCTGCAGGTGGGACTGGGGGCCGTCCTCGCGGATCGTCTGCCCGGCGCGCAGCCGCTGCAGCCACGAGATGAAGCTGGGATAGGCGAACCAGCAGATCACCAGCGAGGTGATCATCGCCGAGGCGTACCTGAACGACAGGTACTGGAACACGTTGAACACGATGTGCGTGTCCGAGAACTGTACCAACCAGGTCAGCACGCGATGGTCTCCTTCAAGCCGTTCACGATCCGCTCCATGCGCATGCCCCGTGATCCCTTGACCAGCACCCTGTCGCCGGAGCTCAGTTCACTCGAGAGCAGATCCACCACTGCGTCCGCGTCGGCCAGATGCCGCGCGTCCTTCATGCCGCCTTCCACGGCGCCCTCGACCGTGTGCCGGCTCAGCGGCCCCACCGCCAGCAGCTGGTCCACGCCGAGGCTCGCCGCGGTCTCCCCCACCTGCCGGTGCAGTTCGGGCGAGGTGATCCCGAGCTCCAGCATGTCCCCGAGCACGGCCCGGCACGCGCCCTCGGCGTCACCGCTCACCAGGGTCTCGAGGGCTGCGGTCACCGAGCGAGGGTTGGCGTTGTACGAATCGTCGATGACCTGGATCGAGCCCATGCGCACCACGCGCATGCGCCCGCCCGTGGGCCGGATCTCCGACAGCGCCGCGACGGCCTCGTCCATGGGCACGCCCGCGGACCAGGCCGCTGCCAGGGCCGCGCAGGCGTTGAGCACGTTGTGCCGCCCGGGCAGCGGGACGTGGACCTGGACCTCGGTGCCGTGCACGTCGATTCGAGCTCGGCTCCCGGCCAGATCCAGGGGCTCCACGTTCAGCACGCGGACGTCGGCCCCCGGGCTCGCGCCGAAGCGGACCTCGCGGGTGTCCTCGGGGCGGGGGAAGAGGCTTGAGCGAGGGTCGTCCGCGTTGGTGATCAGGAGATCGCCGGGGCGGGCGTCCTCGAACATCTCCCCCTTGGCCCGGGCCACCGCGTCCAGGTCACCGAAGGACTCCAGGTGCGCCGCGGCCACGTTGGTGATCACCCGGACGGTCGGCTCGCCGATACCGGCCAGGGATCGGATCTCCCCCGAGGCGCTCATGCCCATCTCCAGGACCATCCAGCGATGCTCCGGCTTCAGCCGCAGCAGGGTCAGCGGGAGGCCCACCAGGTTGTTGAGGTTGCCCTCGGTGGCCAGGCCGGGACCGGTCCGCGACAACATCGCCGCCACCATCTCCTTGGTGGTGGTCTTTCCGCTCGATCCCGTCAGCCCCACCACCGGCACCTCGACGGAGCGCCGGACCCAGCGCGCGAGCTCGCCCAGGGCGGTCAGGGTGTCGGAGACCACGACGCGCATCGCGCCGGCGGGCAGGGGTGTCCGGGCGACGGGGTGATCCGCGGCCACGAGCACGCCCGCGCCAGGGCGCTCGAGGAGGCCTGGCACGAAGTCGTGGCCGTCGAACCTGTCCCCCTTCAACGCGACGAACAGGATCCCGGCGCCGGCCTGGCGGGAGTCGGTGGTGATGCGCCACGGCGACGCACCGACCTCGCCCTCGAAGCTGCCGCTGATGGCCTCGTGCAGCGCGGACGGTTCGAACCCGTAGGGTGGGGCGAAGGGGTCGCTCATGATCGCCCCCACTGGGCGAGGGCGTCCATCACGACCTGCTGGTCCTCGAACGCCACCTCCCTGTCCCCCACGACCTGCACGCGCTCGTGTCCCTTGCCCGCCACCACCACCAGATCCTTCGGTCCTGCCCCCAGGATCGCCGCGTGGATGGCGGCGCGCCGGTCGGGCTGTACCTCGAAGGCCGTGTCCGTGCGGCGGACGCCGGGCAGGATCTCCTCGATGATCGCGACGGGGTCCTCGCTGCGCGGGTTGTCGGACGTGACCACGACGCGGTCCGAGCCGCCCGCGGCGGCCTCCCCCATCATGGGTCGTTTGCCCCGATCGCGGTCCCCACCGCAGCCGAACACGGTGACGAGTTCGCCCTCGACCAGGGGCCGCAGCGCCACGAGCACCCGCTCGAGGGCGTCCGAGGTGTGGGCGTAGTCCACCAGCACCCGCGGCATCGCCGTGTCCCCGCGCTCCTCCGCGGGCAGCTTCACCGGCTCGAGCCGGCCCGGGATACGCCGCAACGCCCGCACCCCCTTCTCGATGGCCTGCTGGGGGAGCTCGATGGCCTCCGCGATGCCGATCGCCAGGGCCAGGTTGGCCGCGTTGAAGGAACCGACCAGGGCCGAGTCCACCTCGATCAGCCCCCTCGGGGTGACCATCTCGCCCTGGATACCGTCCAGATCGAACCGCAGCGACGTGGGATGGATGTCGGTGTCCGCCTCCACCTGGGCCGACACGGTCAGGACGTCGTTCCACAGGCCGGCGAAGCGGTCGGCCCAGGGATCCTCGGCGTTGACCACGAGGCGCTTGCGCGGCTTGGCGCTGGCGTCGAGCAGCTCCGTGACGATGCGGGACTTGGCCTCGAAGTAGGCCTCCATGTCCCCGTGGTAGTCCAGGTGATCGCGGGTCAGGTTCGTGAACGCGGCCACGTCCAGGTGGCATCCCACCGCGCGCCCCTGCTCCAGGGCGTGGGAGCTGACCTCCATGACCACCGACTCCACCCCGGCGTTGCGCATCTCCGCCAGGGACTGCTGGAGCTCGGGCCCGTCCGGGGTCGTGTGGGCAGTGGGGCGAACCCGGCCGCCGATGCGCACGCCCGTGGTCCCGACGGCGCCGGCCGCGATCCCGGCGCGGCGGAGCATGGACTCCACCAGGTACGTGACGGTGGTCTTGCCGTTGGTGCCGGTGATCCCCGCCAGGGTCATCCCCAGGGACGGCTCGCCTTGGAACGCCGAGGCGAGGCGAGCGAGGGCGCGGCGCGAGTCCGGGACGACCAGGTAGGTCACGCCGGCCGGCACCTCGTCCGGGGGGCGCTGGGTCAGGACGGCCGCGGCGCCCGCGGCCACGGCGGCGTCGATGAAGCGGTGGCCGTCGGTCACCGTGCCCTCGATGGCCGCGAACAGGCTCCCGGGCACCACGTCCCGCGAATCGCAGGTGAGCGACGCGAGGGAGCCCTGGGCGGCGCCGTGCACCTGCACCCCGTCGAGCAACGCGGCGGCCGCCTCCACGGTCAGGCGCGGCCCGTTCACGGCGTACCCCCGAACGTCAGCAGGACCCGGTCGCCCTCCATCAGCGGCGCGCCGGCCAGCGGCGTCTGCTCCACCAGGAATCCGCTGCCCTCGATCTGGAAGGCCACCTCGTGCTCCGCCAGGACGGCGAACGCCGCGCGCATGGTCAGGCCGCTGAGGTCAGGCATGGCCGCCTGGCCATCCAGATCGTCGGTCAGTTCGTCCACGGAGAGGGCCAGATCGGCCCCCTCGTCCGCCATGGCATCCTCCATGACGTCATCCTCCGCGGCCCCGTCCAGCACCTGCGACGCCTCGCCGGCGCCATCGGACTCCTCGGCGAGGGCGTCACCCTCGTCCACGGGCTCGATGGGCTCCGGCAGGGGGGGCACCCCCATGTACTGCAGTGTCCTCGAGGCCACCTCCTTGAACACCGGACCGGCCACTGTTCCGCCGTAGTGTTTGCCCTGGGGCTCGTCCACGACCACCACGACCACCACGTCCGGGTCCTCCAGGGGCGCGAACCCCACGAAGGAGCTGACCCACATGGTCCTGTCGTAGCGGCCGGTCTGCGAGTTGACCTTCTGGGCGGTCCCCGTCTTGCCGCCACACGAGTACCGCTCCAGCCTCGCGCGCGTCCCCGTGCCCCCCTCTTCCACCACCAGGCCCATCATCCGGCGCACCTCGGCGGCCACGTCCTCGTCGAAGCAGCGGTCCACCATCACCGGCTCGCGGGCGTCCACCAGCTGGCCGCCCCGGTCGCGGACCTCGGCGATGATCCGGGGCTGGTGCAGGGTCCCGCCGTTGGCCACGGCGCTGAGGGCCGCGGCGATCTGGATCCCGGTCACCGAGACCCCCTGGCCGAAGGCGTGGGTGGCGAGGCCGATGCGCTTCCACGAGCGCCAGCCCCGCAGGATCCCCGAGCCCTCGCCGGCCAGGTCGACGCCCGTGGACCGGCCGAACCCGTAGCGGACGTACGCCTCGTGTAGCCGCTCCGCGCCCACCTCCTCGGCGATCTTGGCCGAGCCGATGTTGGACGAGACCTTGATGATCTCGTCCACGGTCAGGTTCTCGTAGTCGTGGGTGTCGTGGATGGTGTTGCGGCCGATGCGGAAGGCGCCGCGCTCGCAGTCGAACTCGGTCTCGGGCGTGATCAGCCCCAGGTCGAGCGCCGCGGCGACCAGGAACGGCTTCATGGTCGAGCCGGGCTCGAAGGTGTCGCTGATCCCCCGGTTGCGGTAGCAGCTGCGGTCCACGCTGGCGAAGTGGTTGGGGTCGAACGACGGGGCGTTGGCGATGGCGAGGAGGTCCCCGCTCTGGGGCTCCATGACCAGCACGAAGGCCCCGGCAGGCCGGTACAGCTCCACGCAGCGGGCCAGCGCCTCCTCGGCGATGTACTGGATCTGCCGGTCGATGGTCAGCCGGATGGAATGCCCCTCCGTGGACCTGCGGACCACGACGCCCTGGGGTGTGATGTTTCGCCGCAAGCCGTCGCGCAGCGAGACGTAGGTCTCCTTCTCCCCCATGAGGATCTCGTCGTACCGGGCCTCGAGCCCCTCGAGGCCGTTTCCGTCGAGGCCCACGAACCCGAGGAGCTGGCCGGCGAACTCGCCGTTGGGGTACCGGCGCTTGGCCTCCGGGGTGGCGCGGACGCCGTCGAGGTCCAGGTCCTGGACCTGCTGGCTCACCGCGGGGTCCACCTGACGCTGCAACCACACGAAGCGGCGGTCCTTGCCCAGCAGCGCCTCCAGATCGGCGCGATCCATGCCGAGCACCGGCGCCAGCGCCTCGGCCGTCGCAGCGGGATCGTCCACCAGGGCGGGATCGGCGAAGATGGAGTCCAGGGTCACGGACACGGCCAGCTCGCGGCCGTTGCGATCCTGGACCGTGCCCCGCTTGGGGTGCAGCACCACCTGGCTCTCGTACTGGCAGGCGATCCGCTTCTCGAGCTTGGGATCCGGGATCACCATGAGCGAGACGGTGCGGTAGCACAGCAGCCCGATGGCCAGGGAGAACAGCACCACCACCGCGGAGGTGCGCCAGTGGACCACCCGGCGTCCGGCAGCTTTCTGGTGAGGCCCCTTGAGCGTTCGTTGGGGGCGCGCGTGCGTCGAGCGTATGCCCCCGATCATGACGCCCTCACTCGACCCGGCGGACGACGCCCGGAGCGGGCTCCTGGAGGTGAAGCTCGGCGGCCTTGCCGCTGAGATAGGCGGGCGAACGGAGCTCGGCCAGCTCGGCGCTGAGCAGCCGCTGGGATCGCTGCAGCTCGGCGCGCTGGCTGCGCAGCTGGTGGACCTCGTAGTTGAGCTGGGTGGTCTCCATCTTGGCCCAGGCCACGAACAGGCCGGCGGCCAGGAGGTACACCAGCGCGATCCAGGGCAACCATCGGGTCCAGCCACCCCGGGCGGGGCGGTTCGTGGAGCGTGCTACCGCCCCTGATCTCGGGTCTGCTTGTCTGCGATTCGACCTCTGCGTCATCTCTTCCATCCGCTACAGCGAGGCCTCGTCACGAGCATGCTCCGTCCGGACAGCAACCCGGAGCCGGGCGGAGCGCGCCCGTGGATTTCGGCCAACTTCCTCTGCCGAGGGCATCACGGCCCTCTTCTGCTTCCGCTTCAACAACGGCTTCTGCCCGCAGACACACAGCCCGAGATCAGGGGGGCAGGTACACGGATCCTCCTGCTTTTGCAGGAATCTCTTCACTTCACGGTCTTCCAACGAGTGGAAGGAAATCACCACCAGGCGTCCGCCCGGCTCGAGGAGGTCCACGGCCTGGGGGAGCGCGGCGCGGAGCTGATCCAGCTCCGCGTTCACGTAAAGTCTCAGCGCCTGGAACACCTTCGTGGCCGGGTGGCGACGCTTGCCCCTGCGGCCTCCGAGCGCCTTCGCCACCACCTCCGCCAGATCGGCGGTGCGGGCGAACGGCTCCTCGTCGCGCCGGCGGACGATGGCGCGCGCCACCCGCCTGGACCCTCTCTCCTCGCCCAGCCTCCACAGGAGGTCGGCCAGCTCCCCCTCGGGGAGCGTGTTGACCAGATCCGCGGCCGTGGGGCCGCGGTCGGTCTCGTATCTCATGTCCAGGGGACCGTCTCGCAGGAAGGAGAAACCACGCCGAGGGTCGTCCAGCTGGTGGGAGCCCACGCCCAGGTCCATGTAGATCCCCGCCAGAGATCCTCGACCCAGTCCATGTTCTCGCGCCTGCTCTGTCATCGCCCCGTACTCACTCCTCAGCACCCGCACCCGCTCTGCATACTTCGAAAGCCGCTTCTGCACTGCCTCCACTGCAACCGGGTCGCGATCCAGAGCCAGGAGAAGTCCCTTGTCTCCCAGCCCACTGGCCACCGCCTCTGCGTGGCCTCCCCAACCTGCGGTGGCGTCCAGGTAGAATCCGCCAGGCCTCACCTGGAGCGCCGCCAACGTCTCTTCGAGCAATACCGGGAGGTGTCCGACCACCCCCGCGTCAGTCCCCGTCTTCCATCGGGAAGACGAGGTCGTCCACGAAGTCGCCGACGTCCAGGTTCTCGGCCTCGGCCTGCTGACGCTTCTTCAGCCGGTCCGGATCCCAGATCTCGAGGGTGTCCATGTAGGAGAGGACCACGGCCTTGTCGTCCAGCCCCGCCTTCTCGCGAAGGTGCTGGGGAATCAGGACGCGGCCCTGGCGGTCCACCTGGACCTCGGCGGCGATGCCGAGGAAGACCAGGGCGAAGGACCTCGCGCTGCGACTGAAACGGGGTTGCAGGGCCACTTTCTGCTCCAACTTGCGCCACTGCTTCTGCGTGTAGCCCTGCAACCCGCCGTCCCAGTACGTCACGACGATCGTGGGTTTCTCACCGTCCTTCGCCAGCCGCCTCAGGGACTTCCCCAGCCGCGAACCGAGGGCGATCCGCCCCCTGTCGTCGAAAACGCTGGTGTGTTGTCCCTGGACCCCGAGCATGACCGCGTGCCTTCCCCACCAAACCCGCCAACTTCCGCCGCAACTCCCTACCTACAACCACTTCCAACCACGTGCACCCACACTACCCCACTTTCCCCCCGAAGGGGGAAAAACTTTGGGTTTTCTGGACGATTTAACCCTGCGGAATGGCTTGGTTTTTCGGCCCCCGAGCAGACTACCAGATCTTGGGGTCTCCGACCCTCGGCACCACTACATCTTGTGGTGCCTCGCCAGACCTGGCGGATTCCCTCCGAGGTACCCTCGCCAGGGCCCCCGAAAGGGGTAGAATCCCGGCCGTGAGCGAGACACGACCGTGACCAGTATCCGCCCCATCTGCACCAACCGCAAGGCTCGTCGCGAGTACGAGATCGGCGAGGTCATCGAGGCAGGGCTCGTCCTGCGTGGATCGGAGGTCAAGAGCCTCCGCGACGGCGGCGCCCACCTCAACGACGCGTACGTCCAGTTCCGCGATGGGGAGGCCTTCCTGGTGAGCGCGCACATCGCGCCGTACCGCCACGCGAACCGCCTCAACCACGAACCCCTGCGCGAGCGCAAGCTGCTGCTCCACGCCCGGGAGCTGCGCCGCCTGCAGAGCAAGGTGGCCGAGCGGGGGCTCACGCTGATCCCCCTGCGGATGTACTTCTGCGGGGCCCGCGCCAAGGTCGAGCTGGGCCTGGCGCGCGGCAAGAAGCTGCACGACAAGCGCGCCGACATCCGCAAGCGCGAGGCCGATCGGGACATGGAGCGCGCCATCCGGAGGCGCGAGTGAGGCGGGCCGCCCGGGTGGGGCTGGCGGCGGGGCTCCTCCTCGCGGCCACGGCGTCCGGCGCCCCCGACGTGCCGGGCGACGCGCCGGGTGACGTCCAGCGCGCCTGGGACGACGCGGCCGAGCGCGACCACCCCGGCTGGGAACCCGCCGACGGCGCCGGGGACGAGGCCCACGTCATCGCCGAGGCCGCCGCCCTCGAGCAGGCGTTCGACCTCGAGGGGGCCGCGACCCGCTTCCTGGCCGTCTGCGAGGACCTCCCCCACGACTGGAGCCGCTGGGTGTCCGCCTGCGAGGGCGCCGCCCGCACCGCGTTCGGGCTCGGCGACACGGACCGGGTGGACCGGGCGCTGCGCTCGCTGCTGATCCACCGCCCCGGCCACCCCATGGCGGCGGGCCGCTTCCCCCCGGACGTGCGGTCGCGGGCCGACGAGCTGCGCGACGCGATGCCCCTGGCGACCCTCGAGGTGGCCGACACCGTGGCCGCGGTGATCCTGGACGGCGCCCCCCTCGGCGTCGCTCCGCTGCTCCTCGCCAACCTGCCCGCGGGGGCACACCGCGTGAGCTGCAACGGCTGGGACCACACCTTCGACGCGGCCAGCGGCGACGTCATCGCCCTGGTCTGCCCCCCGCCCGCCGTCCTCGACGATCCCCTCCCCTACATGCTCGCCAGCCCGGGCTCGGAGGTGACCCTCGCGGACGTCACATCCGGCGCCCATGGGATGGAATCCGGGACCTGGGTGTTCTACGGAGCCGATGGGGGTTGCGCGGTGCTCGTGCACGAGCCCACCACGGGCCCCGGGCCGTGGCTGCAGGCCGTCCGCCGCGTGCGCACGCCCGCGGATTGACACAACCCCTCGGAGGATGGAGTATCCCCCGGATGCACGGGAATCGACGAACGTGGATCGCCTCGCTGCTCGCCCTGGGGCTGGGCGTGAGCGCGTGTTGTGGAGCGTCGGCGCCGGCGGGCACCGGCCTCGCCATCGGCGACCAGGCGCCCCCCTTCGACCTCCCCGACGTGTACGGCGTGCGCAGCCGCTCCCTCGAGGCGTTCGAGGGGCACGTGGTGCTGGTGAACTTCTGGGCCAGCTGGTGCATGCCGTGCCAGATGGAGATGCCCGAGCTCGAGGCCCTGTGGACCCGCTACCAGGACCAGGGCTTCACCATCGTCGGCATCAGCGTCGACGAGGATCAGCGAGACGCCGCGGCCTTCCTCGACGCCATGCCCGTGAGCTTCCCCGTGGCCTGGGACGACGAGGGCGAGGTGGGCCAGATCTACCGCGTGCACTCCCTGCCGCGGTCCATCCTCATCGACCGCCAGGGCCGCGTCCGCGGCCGGTACGACGGCTTCGACACCGACACGTTCGACTCGCTGACCCGCGAGGTCGCCGGCCTCCTGGAGGAGACCCCATGAGCGGGGAGCCCTCATGAGACGTCACGTCATCGCCGGGACGCTGCTCGCGCTGGCCTGCGTCGGCATCTGGGGCGGCATCGACCTGACCGCCGAGCACCTCGCGGTGCTCACCAACCCAGACCACCACAGCTGGTGCACGGTCGAGGGCACGAAGTTCGACTGCGCCAAGGTGAGCCAGTCCCGCTGGGCCGAGCACCAGATCTTCCTCTTCACCTTCCCCCTGCCCACCTCGGTGCCCCCCATCGGCTTCTTCGTCGCCTTCGGCGCGCTGGTGCTCCTGGGCTGGTTCCGCCGCGGGGACGACAGCTACCGGGCCGCCCAGGCCCGGGACGACACCCTGGCCTTCGCCTGGCTGATGTTGCTGCCGGCCGCGGTGGTGGACCTGCTGCTCATCTACGTGATGCACCACGTCTTGCAGACCTGGTGCATCGTCTGCCTGACCCTGGACGTGGCCACGGCCCTGCTGCTGATCCTCACCCCGTTCGCCCGCTCCGTGGGGTGGAAGGGACTGTTCCGATCCGGCCTCGCCGGCGCCATGCGTCACTACAACTGGGCCGTGATGGCCGTGCTGTTCTGCGTGACGGTCGTGACCGCCCAGTCCCTGTACGCCGGCGGGCTCCGCGAGGCCATCGCCGAGGAGCAGCGCACCTTCGTCGCCGAGTTCTTCACCCACGAGCCGACGCTGGGGGAGCTCCCCGCCGACGTGCCCCGCCTCGGCACGGCCGACGCCCCGTTCCACGTGGTGGAGTACGCCGACTTCGAGTGCCCGTACTGCGCGGTGTGCTCGGCGCGCATCCACGCCCTGCTCGAGGCCTACCCCGGGCAGATCGACTTCGTGTTCCGCCACTTCCCGCTGGGCACCGACTGCAACCCGTACAACCGCAACAACATGCACCCGGACGCCTGCGCAGCCGCGTACGCGGCCGAGTGCGCCGGGCGCGAGGGCCAGTTCTGGCCCATGTACAACGGCCTGTTCACCCTGTTCGAGTCCAAGGGGCCCCGCGACAGCGTCGAGATCGAACAGATCCGCGAGCTGGCCCACGGGCTGGAGCTGCCCGCCACGGACTTCTTCTACTGCCTCGAGGACGACGCCATCCGCCAGGGCGTGATCGCGCAGGTGGAGGAGGGGCGCGCAGCGGGTGTCCGCGGGACCCCGGCCGTGTTCGTCAACGGCATCCTCCTGGGCGGGGGCGCGGCCGCGGCCCAGCGCCTGGAGCTCATCATCCGCGACCACCTGCGCGAGCAAGGAGTCGAGCTGGATGCCCCCGTCACGTACCCCGAATACTGATTCCCCGCGCCGCTGGACGCGGATCTCCGCGGACGTCCCCGCCGCCGCATCCGACGCCGTCTCCGACGCCCTGCTCGACCTCGGCGCCACCGGCATCGCCGAGGAGTATCCGGAGCTGACCCAGGGCGGCCCCGCCGTCTCCACCAGCGCGTGGGCGCCGCCGCCCCCCGCGGCGAGGGAGACCGTCACCCTGCTGGCCTACCTCCCCGGCGACGTGCCCGCGGCGTCCCTGCTCGAACCCCTGCTGATGCGCCTACGCGCCCTCGACGGGGTCTTCGCCGGGCTCGCCAACGTCGAGGTCCACGTGGAGGCCATCGAGGAGGAGGACTGGGGCAAGACCTGGCGCGCCCACTACGAGGCCGTGGAGGTGGGCCGGAGGCTGCTCGTGCGCCCCTCGTGGAAGCCCGCGGACCGTGGTCACGGCCGGCTCGAGGTCATCATCGATCCCTCCATGGCCTTCGGTACCGGCACCCACTTCACCACCGCGGGCTGCCTCGAGGCCCTCGAGGACGCCCTGGACGGCCGGCCCGGCGCCTCGGTCCTCGATCTGGGCACCGGCACCGGCATCCTCGCCATCGCCGCGGCCCGCCTCGGCGCGGGCCCGATCCTCGGCGTGGACACCGACGCCGAGGCCGTGGCCGTGGCGCAGCGCAACCTCGAGATCAACGGCGTCCAGCCCAGCGTCACCGTGCGCCACGGCGGCCTGGCCGGCGTGGATGGGACCTTCGACGTGGTCCTCGCCAACATCCTCGCCCCGGTCCTGTGCGACCTCGCCGGTGAGCTCGCCGCGCACATGAACCCGGGCGCGGCCCTCGTGGTGTCCGGTCTGCTCGTGGATCAGGAACGGGAGGTGCGCGCGGCGTTGACGGCCGCCGGCGTGGAGGTCACGCATCGCCGCAGCGATGGGGAGTGGGTCGCGCTGGAGGCTACTCTTTCTTCCTGACGCGGATCCCCTGCGGCGTGTCCTCGAGGATCCAGCCCGCCTCCCCCAGCTCGTCCCGCATCGCGTCCGCCGCGGCCCAGTCCTTGTCGGTCCGGGCCTGCTCCCGGCGCGCCACCTTCTCCTTGACGTCCGCGGGCACGTCGAGCACCTCGGCCCGCACCTCGGCGAGGCGGAGCCCGAGGACGCGGTCCATGTCGTACAGGGTCTGCAGCACCCGGGGCTCGCCGCGGCGGTTGGCCTCGCGCACCATCTCCAGCACCGTGGCCCAGGCCACCGGCATGTTCAGGTCGTCGTGGACCGCGCTGAGGAACTTCTCCACGTACTCGCCGGTCCACGCCTCGGCGCCCTGTTCGGCCTCCTCGGGCGCGTACCGCACGAACCCGTACAGCCCCTGCAGCGCCTTTTGCGCCGCGCGCACGGCCTTGATGTCGAAGGTCAGCGGCTGGCGGTAGCGGGCGCCGTAGCAGAACACCCGGTAGGCCATGGGGTTGATGCGCTGCTCCTTGAGCCCCGACAGGGTCGAGATGTTGCCCAGCGACTTGCTCATCTTCCCCTCCTCGCCCGACCTGCTGGGCAGGGTGAGGAAGTTGGCGTGGACCCAGTAGCGCACGAACTCGACGCCCGTGGCGCCCTCGCTCTGGGCGATCTCGTTGGTGTGGTGCACCGGGATGTGGTCGATGCCGCCGGAGTGGATGTCCAGGGTCTCGCCCAGGTAGTGCATGGACATGGCCGAGCACTCCAGGTGCCACCCCGGGTAGCCCCGGCCCCACGGCGAGTCCCACTGCATGATGTGGTTGGGCTGGTTGACCTTCCACAGGGCGAAGTCGCTGGGGTTGCGCTTGTCCGGGTTGACGTCGACGCGGGCGCCCGCCTCCTGGCCGCCGATGTTGAGGCCGGCCATGTTGCCGTAGGCGCTGAACCGGGCGGTGTCGAAGTACACGGCCGAGTCGGTGGCGTAGGCGTAGCCGTTCTCCTCGAGACGCCGCACCAGATCGATCTGCTGGTCGATGTGATCGGTGGCCTTCGGCATCACGTGCGGCTGCAGCAGGTTCAGGTCGTCCATGTCGGCGAGGAAGGCGTCGGTGTAGAACTGGGCGATCTCCCACGGCGTCTGGCCCCGCTCGCGGGCCGCCGCCTCCATCTTGTCCTCGCCCTCGTCCTCGTCCGTGGTCATGTGGCCCACGTCGGTGATGTTCATCACGTGGTTCACGTCGTAGCCGTCGTACTCCAGCAGCCGCCGCAGCACGTCGGTGAACACGTAGGTGCGCAGGTTCCCCAGGTGGGCGTACCCGTAGACGGTGGGGCCGCACGAGTAGTAGGTGACCTTCCCCGCTTCCAGCGGCTCGAAGGGGACGACGCGTCGTTGGTCGGTGTTGTAGATCCTCAGCTCGCGCATGCCACACTCGCTCCTCGTGGGGCTCCATGATGGGGCCACCGTGGCGGCTACATTACCTCGCAGGACAGGGGCGTCAACCTCCCGCTGGTCCCAATTGAGCTTGCGTCGCGCGTGGGCGCCCGGATACATTGACGCTGGTCGAACAGGCCAGGGGCCCCATTCGGAAGGGATCGACGTGATGAAGCGCTTTGCCTCAATCACCGTGTTCGTGGCGCTCGCAGCGAGCGTCGCCATCAACAGCGGCTGCCAGGACTACAACATGATCGGTCCGGGCGACTGGTCGCCCGAGGATCAGCCGGAGCAGCTCGGGGAGACCCACCTCGAGGACATCTTCATCCAGCGCACCGCCGAGGCCAGCGACATCCTCTTCGTCGTGGACAACTCCTGCTCCATGCAAGAGGAGCAGCAGGCGCTGATGACGAACTTCTGGAACTTCATCCAGTTCTTCGTCGATTCGGGCCTCGACTACCACATCGGCGTCACCGTCCTCGACGACTGGGCCACCCAGCCCCCCATCGGCCAGCTCTTCGGCACCACGCGGTACATCGAGCCCGCCACCCCCGACCCCATCGGCGCCTTCACCGCCAACATGACCATGGGCTCCGACGGCATGGGCTCGTGCGAGGTCGGCCTCGAGGCCAGCTACCGCGCCCTCACGCCGCCGCTGGTGGACGGCTACAACGCCGGCTTCTATCGCGACGACGCCCTGCTCTCCATCGTCGTCGTCTCCGACGAGATCGACGGCAGCATCTACGGCTGCGACGCCATCTCCTACATGGAGTACATCCCCTGGCTCACCACCTTGAAGGGCTCCCACTCCATCGACATGATCCACTTCGCCGCCATCGTCGGAGATCACCCCAACGGCTGCTCCAGCAGCTGGGGCGAGGCCGACCCCGGGCGGGGCTACTACGAGGTCTACACCGCCCTGGGTGACGACCACGCCACCTTCTTCAGCATCTGCAACCAGGACTGGGGCGACGTCATGACCCGCCTCGGCCTCGAGGCCGCCGGTCTCCGCACCTCCTTCCACCTCTCCCTCGTTCCCGTCGAGGGCACCCTCGAGGTCTTCCTCGACCTCGACGGCGACGACGGCCCCGACGAGGAGATCGAGATCTTCGAGGACGCCGACTACCTCACCGACTGGGCCTTCGTCTACAACCGCACCTCCAACAGCCTCGACTTCGTCTTCGAGACCATGCCGCCGGAGAGCGCCAAGCTCCGCGTGGTCTACCAGGTCGCCGAGGACGCATAGCTCTCAGCGCGCAGCGCTCCCCACCCGTTCCCGTTCCCGCACCCGTTCGGATTCCCCCTTCGCCCCTCTCCCCTCCCTTGTGAGACAATGCGCAGTCGAACCCGTGCATAGGACCGCCCCATGAGACACCTCCTCGCCCTGCTCGCCCTCTTCTGCGCCCTCTCCCTGGTGGCGTGCCCGTCCGGAGACGACGACGATTCGACCGTTGGCGACGACGACGACGCCACCGCGGACGACGACGACGACGACACCACGGCGAACACGACGCCCATCGTCCTGGAGGTCGCGCACGAGCCCCTGGACCTGACCGAGCTGGCGGTGGAGGCCATCGAGCTGGCGCCGGACTGGCTGCAGGACGACCTGGCGGTGGCGTTCGACGCGCACGGGACGACGGACCAGGACGATCTGGCGATGCTGATCGTGGACGAGGAGGACCTGTACCTCATCGACGAGATCGCATTCGCCATCGCCCACACGAGCCCGGAGGTGCTGTCGTACGGCGCGTTCTACCCGGAGCTGCTGACGATCAACGCGGAGCTGATCTACGCGTACGACCCGCTGCTGGAGTTCGTGCAGCTCGAGGACGTGGGGGAGCCGGGCGTGGACGCGGACTACTACACGACCACCACGTATCGCATCGAGGACGAGTCGGGGAACGTGGTGGAGAAGACGGTGGATCGGGACATCTACTACTGGTACGTGGTGCACCCGCGGCTGGAGGACGAGTGGCCCCTGTTCATCGACGGGTGGGCCAGCGCGAACGCCTCGAGCCCGGAGAACGGCTGGTTCTGGCGGGAGTTCCTGTGGGACGCGGCCGCCGAGGAGTGCCCCGAGGACAAGACGTGCTACCTGCTGCAGGATTACTTCGAGGGCATCGACGTGGTCTGGAAGTCCAAGGCGGAGACGCGCACGGACAACGGGGCCATCGGCGAGCTCATCCAGTTCGTGTGGGACACCATCGACTTCGGCGCGGGCGACGAGCGGCCGGTGCAGCCGGTGCGCATCTACACGGTGGAGCGGGGCAACTGCGGCGAGCACGCGGACCTGAGCTCCGCGGCGGCGCGCACGGTGCTGATCCCGTGCCGCAACGTGGGCGCGCGATCCAATGATCACACCTGGGACGAGTTCTGGGACGACCGCTGGATCGCCTGGGAGCCCATCGGCACCCACGTGGACTACTTCGGCTACTACAAGGGCGGCGTGGGCCGCGACGGCGAGGACGACAACTGCGACGGGCTGGCCGACGACGGGCTGAGCACCGACGACGCGGACGGCGACGGCTTCTCCCCCGCCGCGTTCGACTGCGACGACAACGACGCGGACGTGTTCCCCGGCGCCACGGAGGTCCACAACGGCTACGACGACGACTGCGACGGTGTGGCCGATCCGGGCATGTCCGAGGCCGACCTGGACGCGGACGGCGACGGCTTCTCCATCAGCACCGGCGACTGCGACGACATGGACGCCGACGCCTACCCCGGCGCCGAGGAGGTGGTCGACGGTGTGGACGACGACTGCGACGGCATCGCCGACGACGGGCTGGACGAGACCGACGCGGACGCGGACGGGTTCACCATCGCGGCCGGCGACTGCGACGACAACGACGCGTCGCGCTACCCGGGCGCCGCGGAGAGCTCCAACGCGGTGGACGACAACTGCGACGGCGTGGCCGACGACGGGTTCCTGGATCCCCACCTCGACCGCGACGGCGACGGCTTCACCGTGGCCGACGGCGACTGCAACGACTGGGTGGAGACCAGCTACCCGGGTGCCGCCGAGATCGAGAACCGGATCGACGACGACTGCGACGGGACCGCCGACTCGGGCGTGGACCTCGACGACCTCGACGGGGACGGGTACGAGATCATCTTCGGCGACTGCGACGACACCAACGCCGACGTGTACCCCGGCGCGCCGGAGCTCTCCAACGGCTACGACGACAACTGCGACGGGGCCGCCGACGAGGGGCTGCAGGGCCACGACCACGACGGGGACGGCTGGACCATCGAGGACGGCGACTGCGACGACCTCGACGCGGGCCGCCACCCGGACGCCCAGGACCCGTCGCTGTCGTCCAACCGGCTGTACGCGATGACCGGAGCGCGCGGCGACACCTACATCACCACCGACATGACCGACAACTACGTCACCAACCCTTCGTATCTCGAGTTCGAGGTCACCGACTCCCAGGGCCGGCCCGTGGACGGCGCCGTGGTGGTGATCTACGGCACCTGGGCCGTGTACGGCTACCCCGACAGCTGGGCGTGGGCCGCAGAGCTGATCACCGACCTGGACGGGTACGCGTTCAGCACCGTGGGCGAGTTCAACCCCTACGGCTACGCCGTGTACTCGGAGATCGGCGACGATCCCGGGGGCGATTCGCTGTACGTGGGCGTGGAGCAGACCGAGGCATTCGAGACCTACTCGATCCCCACGGCCCTGAACCAGTCCATGCCCGCCGAGCCCGCCGCCAGCGAGGTGAGCCCGGGCGACGCGGAGATGACGGTGGAGTTCACCTTTGCCGTGGAGAGCCACCGCATCGGCGTGGACGGCTCGTACCTGGGCACCATGTCCCTGGAGGGCGACGGCGGGCACGTCGCGGCCTACGTCATGGACGCGGCCAACTACAACCTGTACCGCGACGGCGAGGACTTCGAGGCGGTGGTCATCGAGACGGGCTCCGACGGCGGCACGTTCAGCGCCGATCTGCCCCGCGACAAGACCTGGGCGGTGGTGCTGTCCAACAAGTCCGTGACCTCGACCACCATGATCGGCTCGGTGGAGGTGTCGGTGACGCCCGCCGGGGGCGTGGTGTGGGACGAAGAGGTCGCGCCCCTGGCGATGCGCTTCCAGATCCCGCCGGACGAGTTCCTGGCCTTCTCCCTGGACGACTGAGGCCGTCCACCCGACCGCAGCACCCCACTTCCTCACACGTGTACGCGCGTGCTCTTACACCGCGCGTGCTTGACACCGGGCGCTGCGCGGCTATGGTGAGCACCACCGCGTGACGCGGTTCGGAGCACACCCGCGATGAACGTACTGCTGGTCTACCCGATCACCCCTGCGAACTTCGACATCTTCGGAATCCAGCAGGGGATCGCCTCGGTCTCTGCCGTCCTCAAGCAGGACGGCCACGACACCCGTCTGTACGCCCACTACGAGTACCACGAGGATGAGCTGGACGCGGCCGTGGCCGAGTTCAAGCCCGATCTGGTCGGGTTCTACGTCACCTACCCGCAGTCCGACCTGTCCATGCGCATGGCCGCCCGCTTCCACCGCACCCACGGCCTGCGGGTGATCTTCGGCGGCGTGTGGCCCACCACCCGCGGTGACGACGCCATCGCGTGCCCCGACATCATCGGCATCTGCCGCGGCGAGGCCGAGGCGTCGTTCCGCAAGCTGGTCAACAAGATGGCCGCGGGCGAGGACTACACCCGGCTGCGCGGCTTCTGGTTCCGCAAGGGCGACAAGATCGTGCGCAACCAGGCGGCGAGCTACGTCCACAACCTGGACAAGCTGCCCAAGCCCGACCGCACCATCTTCGTGGGTCAGCCCCACATGGCCCAGCTGCCGTACTGGGAGTTCATCGGCCAGCGCGGCTGCCCCGTGGGCTGCACCAACTGCTTCCACCACGCGTGGATGCGCAACCTCAAGGGCGACACGAACTACGTTCGGTTCAAGAGCCCCGAGTACCTCGAGGACGAGATCCGCCACACCATCGCGAACTTCCCGCTGAAGGTGGATCCCTGCATCGGCTTCCACGATCCCACCTTCACCCTGGATCGCGAGTGGGCGCTGCAGGTCTGCGCCATCCTCAAGGACATCGGCGTGCCGTGGTGGTGCAACACCCGCGCCTCGCACATGGATCAGGAGCTGGCCTTCATCATGAAGGACGCCGGCTGCTTCGAGATCCACATCGGCATCGAGTCGGGCGACCCCTGGATCCGCAACAACGTGCTCAAGAAGGACGTGCAGGACCAGGAGATCATCGACGCGTTCCGCCAGTGCAAGGAAGCCGGCATGCTCACCTTCGGCTTCAACATGCTGGGCATCCCGTACGAGACCGAGGAGTCCATGCGCAAGACCGTCGAGCTGAATCGCAAGATCCTGCCCGACACGGTCTTCTGCTCGGTGTTCAACCCCTTCCCCGGCACCGACCTGTACGACCTGGTGATGGAGAAGGGCTGGATGTCGGACCGCAAGGTCAGATCCTACTTCGAGCACACCACGGTGCTGGACCAGCCCTCGGTGGACGCGAAGACCGTGGCCCACTACCACAAGTTCTTCCGGCTGATGGTCCGCCACCCCAAGGTCGCGGCCGCCCTGAGACCGCTAGACAAGGTCTCCATCAACGGCTCGTCGACCCTCTACGACGGGCTCGACGGTGTCTTCGGGCAGTCGTCGCTGTGGCGCAAGCAGATCATCAAGAAGATGCCGCAGTCCACCAAGGACCGGATCAAGCAGGTGCTGCGCTGGTAGGTGCGGGCTAGAACGTCACCTGCAGGGTGAACGGCCCGAACCCCCCGCCGAAGGCATCCACGACGATGTAGTAGGTCGCGTCCGCTGGAGCGGTGAACACCAGCAGCTCGTGCTCGTAGTTCTCCGCGTCGGCGCCGGCGAGGCAGTTGTCGTCGGGGAACTCGGCGTCGTCGCTGACGTAGATCACGGCGTCCGGGCCCGAGTCGTACTCGAGATCCAGCTCGAGCTCCTGGCCGGTGGTCAGCTCGACGGCATAGACGCCGTCGTAGCCCGACGCCGAGAACCCGGTGCAGCTGGCCGGGTCCTGGTAGTCGTCGTCCAGCAGCGCGGTGTCTCCCTGCAGCGTGATCGACTCGGGGAGCAGCGGCGCGTCCACGGCGAGATCGGCGGCCTGGACGCCCACGACGAAGGGGATGGACAGGGCGCGCTGGTGCCCATCCGCGTCCACCGCCAGATCCAGGATGTACCGGCCGTTGGCGGGCGCGGCGACGTCCACCTCGACACTGAACGGAGGATTGCCCAGGGCGTTCTCCCCCACGGCCACGGCGCCGAAGTCCCCGGCGTCCTGGGTCACGACCACGTCGGCGTCGGCGCTGGAGAGCACGCCGGTGACCGCAGCAGCGTCGACGTTGCCGGCGTTGGCCAGGTCGATGACCATTCGCCAGCGCTCGTCGGGATCGACGAACTCGTCGCCGTTGCCCTCTTGCTCGAGCAGGGTGGACACCAGCACCACCATGTACGGGGCCTGGGACGCCTCCAGCAGGCCCAGGTCCTCGGTGATCTCGGGATCGTCGGGCACCTGGTCGGCGTACCAGCCCGACGCGTCGTAGCACACGAGGTAGAGGTGGGCCACGACTAGGTCGCCCAGGTCCTGCAGGGGCACGCGGAACAGCACGTGGCTGTCCCCGGCCTCGTACTCGAACTCCGTGGGGCTGCCGGTCTGGGTCCAGCTGCCGCTGGCGAAGGTGTAGGTCCCACCGGAGAAGGCGCCCGCATCCTCGTCCACGGTGGACACGGCGTGGTCGTAGGCGCCGTCGCGGTCCACGTCCAGGAAGGCGTACAGGGACTGGTCCGCGTCGTGGGGCGTGTGGCTGGTCACCACCATCAGGAGATCGTCGCCGGCCACGGTCACGTACACGCGCGCAGGATCGAAGGTCGCGGCCAGATCCGCGGGATCCGTCAGCACCTCGTCCATGGCCACCGCGTAGGGGCCGAAATCCAGCGACCAGCTGTTGCCGTCGTCGTCGCCCACCGCCAGGTCGAAGGCGAGCAGCTGCCCGGCTTCGGCGGCCGCGTCCACGGTGATCTGGAAGGTGGCGTCGCCGTCCGCGGACGTGTCGCGCTCGATGGGATCGCCGCCGTTGAAGGTGACGGTGTCCACGGTGACGACCGCGGCCGCGGTGGCGGCGGACGAAGGCGTCAGCACCGCGGTCACGCCAGCGCCGCTGGCCGTGTAGCCCGTGTTGGCCAGCGCCACGGTCACGTCCACGGTCTCGCCGGGATCGATCACCCCGTCCCCGTTCCCCGACACCGCGTCGTCCACGGTCACCGTGGCCAGCTCGAGCTCGGGCACCTCCTGAAGGACGATCAGCGCGTGGATGTCGTACTCGAACGCCCCGTCCGGGGCCTCGTCGAGGTACCCCTCGTACAGGTCCACGCCGGTCCAGGTCTCCAGGGACAGCTCCGCCTCGAACCCCAGGTCCACGAGATCGATGCCCATCACGATGGCGTCGGCGCCGTCGCCGGAGAGACACATGGAGGCCGGGCGAGCCACGGGCTCGGCCCAGTCGTTGGAGCTGGACCACAGCTGCAGCGGCCCCGGGTTGGGGATCTGGTTGTCGTAGGTGAGGGTGTAGTGGGTCGCGCCGTCGCTGAGGTACATGTCCACCATCAGCAGCGGATCGGCCAGATCGAAGTCGGTCCAGCTCGACGAGCGGAGGTAGAGCTGGTCCCCGTCCACCTGGACCTGGTACGCCTCGATGTCCAGCGGGTAGTCGCCCGCGTCCCCTTCCGGATCCGGCTCCTCGAGCAGATCCGTCCAGTCACCAGCGGCCTCGCACGGGGGGAGGACGGTGTCGTCGTCGTCGCCCGGCGTGGTGTCGTCGTCGTCGTCCGCTGGGGTGTCGTCGTCGCCGGCCGGCGTGGAGTCGTCGTCGCTGCCGTCGTCGGGGCAACCGAGCAGCAGCCCGGTCATCGCCCACAGCGTCAGGGCGAGCAGTGGGCCGGCCAGGGTTCCGATCTCGTGGGTTCCGCGCATGTGCTCCCTCGCTCCCGGCAGCATAACACTCGTTCCGGCCCCATGGGCTGGACCGCGCCGCTGTGCTAGCATGTCCCGACCACGCGCGCGCGTGGTCTTTCAACCCAAGTACTCAGGTCGCTCACCGCGACGTCAGCAAGCGAGGGCAGGGCAGTGGCAGGAATGGACTTCGGCAAAGAAACCCGGCTGGCGATGAAACCCATCAAGCAGAAGAAGCGGCGGTACTACGCCATCGTCTTCTTCCTGGTGATCGCCATCGTCGGCGGCATGGTCGGGTACGTGAAGTACAACCAGTACAAGCGGGACAAGGGCTTCAACGACGCCATGGCGCTCATGGAGGCCGGCCTCGACAAGGGCGACTACGCCAGCTTGAGCGCGGCGGAGAAGGCCATCGCCGTGGAGGCCGCGCGCAACAACCCGCGCGTGGAGGCCGTGGCCCACACCGTGCTGCTGCGCGCGCTGCTGTGGAAGATGTTCACCGGCGAGGCCGTGCTGCTGAGCGAGTGCCGCAAGTTCGTGGCGTTCCTCAAGGAGCCGCTGGTGGACGACACGGGCAAGGAGTTCGACAGCCCCTACAAGGACGAGCCCATGACCGCGGTGGCCGACGCCGTGGTCAAGGCGATCAATCCCGAACAGGACGGCGACATCGAGGCCGCCCGCGCGTTCCTCAACGGCATGGACGCGTCCATGCTGCCGCCGGGTGAGAAGGAGTACTGGCTCGCCATCACCCACTGGTCCGCCGGTGAGTGGGTGCCCGCCGAGGCGATGATGAAGCGCGCCGTGGGCGCCGCCGACACGCCGCACCACCGCTTCGGGCTCGCCCGCGTGCTGCAGATGGGCGGCAAGCAGGCCGAGGCCATCGAGGAGTACAACAAGGTGCTCGGGGCCAACCCGGACCACCTGGCCGCGCAGGCCTACCTGCTGCTGCTGCAGCTGGACCCCTCCCAGGACATGGCCGCCCCCATCGAGGCGTTCTTCACCAGCCACGCCGGCACCGTGCCGGCGCGCATCGCGTCGGACCTCACCCTCGTGATGGCCCACGCGTACTGCGTCAAGGGTGAAGAGGACCGCGCGCGGCGCGTGATCCAGCAGGCCAAGGTCAACGACCCCGGCTACAAGCTATTGCTGGACTGGCAGCCGCCGGCGCCGCCCGAGCCCGAAGAAGAGAAGTAGTAGCGGCACGACGCTCACCTCGATCACGCCCCCCGATCCGCCGCAGCTCCCGCCGCAACACCCCCCCGCCTCCGCCAGAGCCAGGTCCTCGCACCACAGCGCAGCCTCGTGGACCTCGTCCGGGCCGTTGATCACCGTGTGGCGCACCACCTCGACGGCGTCCACGATCGCCCCCTCGCCCGGATCGACGACCTCGAGGCGCAGGGTGTGGAGGCCGTCCTCGGCGAACGACCGGGTGAACACGGCCAGGGGGCCGGCGCGGTCGCCGTCCAGGTCCACGCGCGTGACCAGCTCGTCGTCCACGAAGACGTCGGCCGAGCCGTAGCCCGGCCCCAGCGAGGCGATCCAGCGCACCTCCCGGCCGAAGAACTCCACGCTCACGGCGTCCCCGGCTCCCCGGGTCTGGTACGAGCCGCCGCCCGTGCCGCCCCCCTCCACGCGGTGCCAGCCCTGGCCGGAGTACCTCAGCGGGCAGGCCTGCTCCTCGTACCGCACCAGGCGGTCCAGCAGGTGCCAGTTCTCCCCCTCGTCGCAGGTGAAGAACGCGCCGTAGTGGGTGGTGGCCACCAGGGCAGCGGGCAGCCCCGGCGGCGCGGTCACGTCCACCACGGGCGAGGCAAACGGCGTGGGCACGCGGACCCAGTCGAGGCCGCCGTCGGCCGAGCGGAGGAGGCCCGTCGGATCCAGGGTGAGCATCAGGTCGCCGCCGGGCAGCTGGCGACCCTCGAGCACGCGGGTGTCCAGGGGGGCGATCTCCTCGCCGCCGATCCAGATCCTGCCCGACCGGCCGACCGCCACGAGACCGCCGCCATCCTCCCCGGCCGTGGCAAAGGCCGCCGCGAGGATCTCCCCCTCGGGCAGCTCCAGCAGGGTAGCCCAGCTGTCCCCGAGATCGGTGGACAGCAGCACCGCGGCCGGGTCCGCCTGGACCGCGTACACGGCGTGCCCCGTCGGATCGAAGAACACGTCGCGGATCTGGGGAGCCGGCGCCGGCTCCCCCGTCCAGATCGATTCCCAGGTCTCGCCCGCGTCGAAGCTGCGGGCCACGACCCACTGCCCCTCGTCGTCGGTGGTGCCCACGGCAAAGGCGAGGCGATCATGGTCGAACGCCGGGGAGAAGACCACGTGGTGGAGGAGCTCGATGCCGGGCAGGAGGACGTGCTCGAACCGCGTCCCCCCGTCCGCGGTGCGCATGAGGCGGCGGCTGGACACCACCATGGCCACGGGATCGTCGGGGAAGCCCGGCGCCGTGGCGATGCGCTCCACGTAGAGGTGATCGTCGAGCCCCTCGAGCACGGACCAGGTGTCCCCGCCGTCGTCGGTGGAGCGTACTCCGCTGCCGTACGCACCCACCCACAGGGTGGGGTCGTCCGGGTACGCCGGCGAGAACGCGGCGCTGCGGGCGAACGCCGGCGACACGATGCAGCTCTCCACCCAGGTCTCTCCCTCGTCGGCGCTGATCATCAGCCCCTCCCACGAGGAGAGCAGCGCGGCGGACGGGTCGTCCTGGACGCGGTCCACGCGGCGGAAGTGCCCCCACTGGCTGCTGGACTGCTCGGCGCGGGCCGGGAGGCCGTCGGAGCACATGTCCCAGGCCGCGCCGCCGTCGTCGCTGCACAGGGCGCCGTAGCTCGCGGTGACGGCCAGGACCCGCTGGTCGTCCAGCGAGACCAGGTCCTGGACCCCCTCCTCCACCTGCCCCGTGACCGCCGTCGCCAGGTCGACCTCGGCCCAGGTCTCCCCTCGATCGTCGCTGTACAGGACCGTGCCGTGGCGCGTGCCCGCCCAGATCCGGTCGTCGGCGGCGAACCCCGGCGACAGGTTCACCACCGCCGGCGCGCTGCCGTCCCCGCAGCCCACCGAGGGGTTCCAGGTCGCGCCGTCGTCGTGGGAGAGCCACAGGCACGCGTCGCCGGCCAGCGCGGCGATGAAGGGATCGTCGGGGTGGCCCGGCGAGGCCACCACCTGCTGCACCGGAGCCGCTCCCAGCCCGTCCAGGGGCGTCCACGTGGCGCCCTGGTCGGCGCTGACGTGGAGTCCGAGCTCGGTCCCGGCCAGCAGCTCCCCTGCGGGCGTGGGCGCCACAGTGCGCACGGCGCCGCCGTCCGGTTCCGCCGTCCGGGCCCACGAGAAGCCGCCGTCGAGGCTGACGAACACCTCGGCGTCCACGCCGTTGGCGGCGTACAGGAGCCCGTCCGGGCCCGCCTCCAGTGACGTGAGCACCTCGGCGGAGGCCTCGGCGGCCACGAAGGACCACGTCCGACCCCCGTCGCCGGACACCACCATCAGGCGCCGCTCGGGGTACAGGTACTGGGCGACCACGTGGTCTCCGAGGCCCGCGGCCTCGGCCATGACGTCGTGGGGGAAGTGTGCGGCCGCAGGGAGCGGGCCGCAGACCCCCAGCAGGATCACCAGCGCGGGGAGGGTTCGGTTCATCCTCCACACCAGGGTAGCGGCTTGGGCATCAGCCGGAAAGCAGGCCAGCGATCCAGTCGACCGCCATGTGGAACCAGCGGCCGCCCGGCTTGTACTGGGACGGCGTCACCGACGTCAGGGCGAGCTCGCACACCACCAGCAGCGCCAGCGCCCAGGCTGGGAAGGGACCCACCGCAGGTGTTGAGGGCGAGACGCGCCCCACCGCCCAGCGGACAAGCCGCAGCGCAGTGGCCGAGCCCGCCATGCACAGGGCGGCCAGCCCGGTCACAGCCAGCACGTCCATGGGCAGGGGTTGCCCCAGCGCCAGGGCCACCGCGGCGACGGCGGGCAGCCCCACGGCCCAGGCCCAGTCGAACCGGCCCAGCGCGGCCAGGGGCCTCGGCCACTGGACGTGGGTCAGCCCACGCGCGCCCAGGAACAGACCGCTGCCGATCCCAGCGAGGGTGCCGTTGAGGCCGCGGAACCACACCACGTCCATGGGGGAGCCGCGGCCCAGGATCAGCCCGTCGATCCCCATGGGGGCCAGCAGCAGCACGCAGATCGCCACCTGGACGCCGAGGCCGAAGGACCGCCCCATCCGCGGCCCCAGCCACAGCCCGGTCAATCCGCCCGCGTACAGTCCGGTGCATCGCAGGCACAGCCAGGCCCCCTCCAGGGTGCGTGCCGGGTCCCGGTGGCAGACGCCGTAGCCGACGAGGTCGTGCAGGTCCATCGCGATGGCATTGTCGTCGAGGGGCGGGACCCTTGACAAGCAGGGGCCATTCATCGATTCTCCGGCCAGCGCGAGCGGCGGCCAGATGCGGCGACCGGATCGCGCGCAGGAGGGTCCATGAGGTACTTGCTGATCCTGGCGCTGGCCGCCTTCGTCATCCCTGGCTGTGGCGGCTCCGGCTCCACCGACGCCAACGCCCTGTCCGTGCAGGGCGAGCTGGCCAAGACCAACTACGACCAGATCAAGGCCGAGCTGGACGCCGGCAACGGCGCCGACCAGAACCTCGCGTGCGCCTTCCTCATGGGCATGATCGAGGAGGACGCCGCCACCGAGGCCGACAAGACCCTGCTCGCGGACTCCAAGAGCCTGTGCTTCGGCGAGGTCCACAAGGCCATGTTCGACAAGACCGTCGCCGACATCGAGGCGCGCGGCGAGGACGCCACCTTGCCCCCGTTCATGGAGTGCGTGCCCGCGCAGACCGCCCTGGACGAGGCGGCCAAGGAGGTCGACGTCCCCGGCCTGGCCGAGTCCAAGGCCAAGGCCCAGGAGCTGTGCGCGGCGGCGTGGGCCGAGTAACCGCGCAGACGGCGCTCGCCCGCTACACGCGGGACCCCCGGGCCACCCTCGAACCCCTGGGGGGTGGCCTGATCAACGAGACCTGGCGATTCACCGCCAACGGCGAGTTCGGCGTTCTGCAGCGCCTCAATCCCCTGTTCCCCCCCGAGATCAACCGCGACATCGACATCGTCACGGCCCACCTCGCGGACGCGGGTCTGCAGACGCCCCGCGTGCTGCGCACCCTCGACGACACGCTCTGGTGCGATCTCGGCGACGACGGCGCCTGGCGCGGCCTGACCTACGTGGAGGGCACCACCATCGCCCGCGCCGGAGATCCGCAGACCGCCCGCGAGGCCGCCTCCCTCCTCGGCCGCTTCCACGGCTGCCTTGCCACCCTGGACCACGAGTTCACCTTCGTCCGCCCCGGGGTCCACGACACCGACCACCACCTGACCCGGCTGGCCGAGGTCGCGGCGGACCACAGCGAGGCCACCGTCGATCCCCTCGCCCGCGACATCCTCGCCGCCGCCGCCGACCTCCCTGCCCTGCCGGCAACGCCCCAGAGGGTCCTCCACGGCGATCCCAAGCTCGACAACCTGCGCTTCGATGCCGCCGGAACCCACGCCCTGTGCCTCATCGACCTCGACACCGTCCGCCGCGGGCCCCTCGCCCACGACCTCGGCGACGCCTGGCGCTCCTGGTGCAACCGCAACGGCGAGGACGATCCAGAGGCTGCCCTCGAACTCCCCTACCTCGATGCCGCCGCCCGCGGCTATGCCGACGGCGCTGGCGACACCCTCACGCCCGACGAGATCGCCAGCTTGCCCATCGGCCTGGAACGCATCGCGCTGGAGCTCGCCGCGCGGTTCTGCACCGACGCGTACGAGGATCGGTACTTCGGCTGGAATCCCGACAAGTTCGTGTCGAGGCAGGAGCACAACCTGGTGCGGGCGAGGGGGCAGTACTCGCTGTGGCGAGCGGTGGCGAAGCGGCGAGGAGATATCCGCGGAATCGTCGCCGCGGCCTTCGGCTAGTCGAACAACGTCTCCAGGATCTTCTGTATCCGCTCGCAGTACTTCTTCTCGAAGTCCCGGAACGGAATCTTCAGCTCGAACGTCACGGTCTCGCCGACGACGCGGATGTCGGCGCTGGACTTGACGAGCATGACCCGTTTGGAGCCGCCGGCGCGGAGTCTGCGGTCGTCCCATTCCACCGCGGAGAGGATCTTGTCGATGATGTCGTGGTGGCTGATCTCGCGACGGCGGTCCCATAGCCCGTTCTTGACGGCCGCGAAGATCTCGTCGGAGGAACGACCGGGATAGGACTGGGTGATTCTCTGCACAAAACCTCCTGATTACAAAAAGGTCGTTACATTGCGACCGAATGACGACTAAGGGGTGGACACCCAGTCGAACACGTAGATATTGCTGCCGTAGGTCTCGAGCACCGTGCCGTCGGGCAGCTCGTAGTAGAGCTTGTGGATGCGCTCGAGGCTGCCGGTACGGATGTAGCCGCTGGTGCCGAGGTTGGCCAGCACGGCCTCGGGGATGGTGTGCTCGCCATCGTCGATGAGGCGGCACAGGATCTCGTGGGCGCCGGTCAGGCCCTCGTTGTACATCAGGTTGAGGCGGATCTCGCCGTCGGAAGTGCCGCTCCAGGTGAAGGGCCAGTCACCGCCGGTCCAGGTCCAGCCGTCGAGCAGCGGCGGAGTCACGGGCTGGGCGTCGGGCGGGGTGTGGATGGCTGCGGGCAGGGAGAAGGCGGGCACGTCCGCGCCGGTGGCCTCGATGCCGTACCAGGCGTCGAACTGGAAGGTGGAGCCCACGACGAGGCCGCCGTTTTGATAGATGGGCTCTCCGTCCTCGCCCGTGCCGGGCAACAGGCTGATGTTCGTGCCGTCGAGATCGAGGCTGACGTTGCCCGCGGTGCGGCCGGTGAAGGTCAGGTCGCCGAACGTGCTGTTGTCGCCGGGGCCCCGGTACTCGCAGGTGTCGATCTCCATGGTCTCGAAGGTGCCGGGATCGTTGCCCATGGCGTAGGTGTAGAAGCGGCCGCCCGCGTCCGTCAGCTCCTGGTCCATGATCGGCAGCACCATGTGGGTGTACAGCACGGCGAGGTAGCCGCCGAGGTCCTCGAACGGCGGCGGGTCCACGGGGGTCGAACCGCCGGTGTCGTCGTCGTCGCCCACGGCGTCGTCGTCGTCGTCGCCCATGGCGTCGTCGTCGTCGCCCGCTGTCGCGTCATCGTCGTCGCCCGGGATCGCGTCGTCGTCGTCCGCCACGTCGTCGTCCGCTGCGCCGGAATCGTCGTCGCCGCCTTCCGGGCAACCGCCGGCGTATCCCAGGACGAGCGCCAGGCCGACGAGCCATCCCCAACCACCGATCCGCGTGAGCATCCGTCGTTCCCTTCTCGGACCCCGTGGGGAGGTCCCGCCGCTCCAAGCTATCTCGAACGCACCGGTCCCCGCAATTGGACTTGCGCGCAGGGTCGGCTGCGGCGACCATTTGCAGACCCGGCGATCGAATGAGATGCTCCCGAGCTGCGTCGGAACGACTGTATCGGAGAGGACGACGATGAGGACACGAGACTCGGTCCTGGTGCTGGTGGCCACGCTCTCGGTGCTGTTCGCAGCCACCACCAGCCGTGGTGAGGAGGGCGAGGAGGAGGAGAAGGTCTTCGACGCCGACTCGGGCGCGGCCACCCTCGACGTCTCCGAGTACCCCGAGGAGATGCAGGAGCTGTACACCCTGTACGCCCGCAAGTGCAGCAAGTGCCACACCCTGGCGCGTTCCATCAACTCCGAGTACCGCGGCGAGGACTGGGACCGGTACGTGGCGCGGATGTCGCGCAAGCCCAACTCCGGGATCTCGCCGAAGACCGGCGACAAGATCCTGTCGTTCCTCAAGTTCCACTTCGAGCAGCTCGACTCCGAGGAGTAGCCCGCACGCCCCCACACACGCGGGCGCGCGTGTGGTTCAATGGGGGACGTGACGCCGTCCACCCCCGCCGAGGACCTCGCCAGCGCGCTCGAAGCCATCGGTTGCCGACGGGCGTGCCCGGTCCACACGGACGCCGGACGGTACGCCCAGGCCCTGGCGCGCCGGGACGCGCGCGAGGCCGTGCGAATCGCGCGCCACACCAACCCCCTGGTCAGCGTCTGCGCCCACATCTGCACCCACCCCTGCGAGAGCGCCTGCATCCGGTCCGGGTATGACGCGCCGCTGGCCCTGCGCCGCCTGAAACGGCAGGCGCTGGAGGAGGTGGACCCCCGGGAGGTGGCTCCCCGTCCCCACGACACCCGGGGCGAGGGACACCGCGTCGCCGTGGTGGGCGCGGGCCCGGCGGGCCTGTCCGCCGCCCACGACCTGGCGCTGGCGGGATACCCGGTGACCGTGTTCGAGGCGGGGCCGGTGCCCGGCGGGCTGCCAGCCCAGGCGATCCCCGAGTTCCGCCTGCCCCGCGCCGCCCTCGAGCGCGATATCGAGGGCATCGTGGCGCTGGGCGTGGAGATCCGCACCCACGTCGAGGTCCCCCTGGGCGCAGATCTGCGCGGCGAGGGGTTCGAGCGGACCCTGCTCGCGCCCGGGCTCCCGGACGGCGCGCGGCTGCCCGTGCCCGGCGCGGAACATCCACGCGTCGTCGACGGCCTGGACCTGCTGAGGGAGCTCGTGGCCGGCCAGCCCGGGGAGATCGGGCCGAGGGTCGTGGTCATCGGCGGCGGTGACACGGCCGTGGACGTGGCGCGCGCAGCGATCCGGCTGCCGTCGGTGGACGAGGTGGAGCTGATCTTCCGGCGCCCCCGGCTCGACGGGCGATCCCGCCGCGAGGAGGCCGCCGCCGCCGAGGCCGAGGGGGTCCAGCTCCGGCCGCTGTCCATCCCCACGTCCATCGAGGCCCTCGATGGCGGCCTCGGCGTGGTGGTCGCCGAGGTGGCCACCTACCACGACGTCCACGCCCGCTACCGCCCGCGCGCGCGCCCCGGAACCCGCTGCCGGATCGACGCGGATCACGTGCTGGTGGCCGTGGGGCGCGGGGGGCCTCCCCTTCCCGATGGAGGCGGGGCCCTGCGCACGCGCGACGGATCGCAGCTCGTGGTCGCGCCCACCTGGGCCGCGGGCGGAGATCGGACCGGGGCAGGCACCGTGATCCGCGCCGTGGCCGACGGCCAGGCCCTGGCCCGGCGGGTGGATCGTGAGCTCACCGGCAGCGAGCCCGTGTCGTCCCGATGCCGCAGCCGGGTGTCGGGCCCACCACCCCACGCGTGGCCCCGAGCGAGCCGGCGGATGGCGGCGGCCGCCGAGGAGGGCTCGCGCTGCCTCAACTGCTACGCTGCGGTCCGCTCCCACGACGAGGCGGTCTGCGTGGCCTGCGGTCGTTGCGTGGACGGATGCCCGGCGGGGGCCCTGTCCCTGGGAGGAGACGAACGGGAGACCGTGCTGGCCCGTGAGGACCTGTGTCTCCGCTGCGGGCTCTGCGTCGAGCGTTGTCCTGTAGGATGTCTGCTGTGGCTGGAACACACCGATGACGGATGAAGCCGAGGTCCGGACGCGCCGCAACGTCCTGATGTACGGCGCCGCTGCCCTGGCCGCTGCCGCCGGGCTCGGCAGCTACGTCTCGCTGGAGTTCGTCACGCCGTGGGCGCGAGATCGCTCGCGCGGCGCCGTGATCGTGGGATACCCCGAGGAGATCCCGGTGGGCTCGGTGATGGTGGTCGGCGCTGCGCGCGCATTCGTGGGCCGCACCGAGGACGGGTTCTTCGCCCTGTCCACCGTCTGTCCGCACCTGGGGTGCGTGCTGCGCTGGCTACCCGACGAGCGGCGGTTCCACTGCCCGTGCCACGGCAGCCAGTTCGAGCTGGACGGCCGGGTGCTCAACGGCCCCGCGCGGACCGATCTCCGCGCCCTGGAGCTGGGCACCGACGACCAGGGGCGGCTGCTGGTGGACGGGGGAGAGTCTTGACCGTGCAGCCGAGCGAACCCCGGGGCCTCGTCGACCGGATACGGGCGAGCCGTCTGTGGCGTTCCTTCGCCCGCACGCCTGTCCCGGACACGGACACGGGGCGCATCCGGTTCGTGCTCTCCAGCGTGCTGCTGCACATCCGGCCCGTCCGCGTGTCCCCCCTCGACTACCGCTTCACCGCCACGTTCTGCCTCGGCGGCCTCACGGCGTTGATGTTCGTCCTGCTCACGGTGACCGGCGTCTACCTGATGGTCTACTTCCGTCCCGCCGTGCCCGAGGCGTACCACGACATCGAGGACCTGATGTACGCGGTGCCCGCCGGCGCGTTCATGCGCAACCTGCACCGCTGGGCTGCCCACGGCATGGTGATCACGGTGGTGCTGCACATGGTGCGCGTGTTCGTCGCCCGCGCCTACGCGCCACCGCGGGAGTTCAACTGGCTGGTGGGTGTGGGGCTGCTGCTGCTCACCCTGGCGCTGAGCTACACCGGCTACCTGCTTCCCTGGGACCAGCTGGCGTTCTGGGCCGTCTCCGTGGGTACGAAGATGGCCGAATCGGTGCCCCTGGTGGGGGAGCCCGCACGCAGGTTGCTGCTGGGGGACGACCAGGTCGGCGCCTCGGCCCTGCTGCGTTTCTACGTTCTGCACTGCATCGTGTTGCCCGCGGCTGCGGTCGTGCTGATGGCCGTCCACTTCTGGCGCGTGAGAAAGGATGGGGGGCTGGCGCGGCCCCTGTGACGATGACCTCGACGACCCCCAGGGAGAACCCACGCGAGGGCCGCCGGTCCACGGACCGGGGCGCGATGGTGCCGTGGTTCCCGGACTACCTGCTGCTCGAGGGTGCGGCGGCGCTGGTCGCCGTGGCCGTGCTCGGCCTCGTGGCGTTGCTGGTGGACGCGCCCCTGCTGGACATCGCGGACCCGGGCGTGACACCGGATCCGTCCAAGGCCCCGTGGTACTTCGTCGGCCTGCAGGAGCTGCTGCACTACTACCCACCCGCGGTGGCCGGTGCGCTGGTTCCCGCCCTCACGGTGGTCCTGCTCGTGGTCGCGCCGTTCACGTCACGGGCCGCCCTGTGGCCGCCGGGGGCTCCTCGATCGCGGCGCCTCGGGGCCGTGTGCCTCGGCGTGGGGCTGCTGCTGGCGGCCGAGGCGCTCCCCGCCCAGCACGTTCCGTGGCTCCTCGTGGTCCCCACCGCAGCCATAGGCGCCGCGATGATCGCTCCGGCGATCCTCTCCGGCGGGATCGCGATCCACCTGGGGAGGCTGTCCCTGGCCTCGTGGATCGCCCTGTGGCTGGGCCTGTGCGCGGTGGGCCTCACCGCGGCCGGAGCCCTGTTCCGGGGTCCCGGGTGGGCCTGGTGCTGGCCGTGGGCCGGGGGGGGGGGCTAGACCGTGCGCAGTCTCTCCACGCGCCTGTTCGCCATGGCCGCGACCGCCGTCCTCCTCGCCACGGCGATGCTGGCGTTGCGGGTCCTCGATCCGCCGTGGAAGGGAATCCAGCGCGAGCGCATCGACGAGCAGATCACCCTGGCACGGCGGTCGGTGGAGGCCCAGCAAGAGGCATTCGAGCGCTCCAGGGTGTCCCTGGACCACGTCCGGGCGGAGGAGACCGCGGCCACGGCGCGCGCGGACCTGCCCAGCGCGGAGCTGGACTCCCTCGAGATCGAGCTGACACTGCTCGACGAGCGCCGCGCGGACCTGCTCGTGCTGCTGGAGGAGGACGCGGATCCCGCCGCGGCGGAGGCCGCCCACGAGGCCTATGTCCGGCTCACGGGTACCCCGGACGCGGATCCGGAGGAGATCGAGCGCCTCCGGCTGCGCGAGAGAGCCGCCAGCGGAGCCGAGCGCCTCGAGGAGCTGGACACCCTGGGCGACCAGCGGCGCCGCGTCGAGGCGCGGATACGCGAGCTGCGCGCGTCCGTGGCCGAGGCCGAGGAGGCGCTGGCCGCCTTCCGCGCCGACCTGGACCGCGCGGAGGCCCGCCTGGAGCGCTTGCAGCAATGGGACATCGAGGTCCACGAGATCCACACACCGGCTGGCGGCGTGGACCGATGCACCACGTGCCACCCCGGGATGGACGACCTCGGCGCGACCCACGCCACCCTGGGCCCGGACAGCCCCTTCGCCGGCTGGGGGTGCACGCCGTGCCACGGCGGCAACGGCCGCGCCCTGGACGTTCAGGCGGCCCACCGCCACCTGACCCTGCGTCCGTGGACCGAGGGGCCCAGGTACAGCCTCGAGCCGGTGATCGCCGAGCTGCAGAGTCCGGATCGGCACCAGCGCGCCGAGGCCGCGGCGTTCCTGCGACGCGAGACGGGGCGTTCCTTCGGCTATCAGTACCACGCACCGGAGGCGGAACGTGCCGACGCCGTGGCCGCGTGGCGGGCGTGGTGGGCCGCGGCCGAGGCGTACTACCGCCCCGACCACCCCTCCGGACTCCAGGATCACGGGTACGACGCCTCTGGGCGGCCCCGGCGGCACGTGGGTTCGGGCGCGTGCTTGCGCTGTCACGAGGCGCGGCAGCGGCAGCACGTGCAGCGCTGGCGGGCCACCAAGTTCACCACCTTCGACCGCCTCGAGGAGATCGAGGACACGCAGCCCTGTCTCCCCTGCCACACCACGGGGTACGATGAGACGACCGACACCTTCGTGCAGCACGGTGTGACCTGCGAGGCCTGCCACGGCCCGGGCGCCGGATACTCGGCGGCCATGCAGGCCGCGGTGGTGCTGCAGTCACAGGGATCGTTGGGGGAGGGAGAGCGGTTGCTGGACGACGTGTCCACGCAGCTGCGCGAGCAGATGGCGCACGGAAACATCTGCGTGGACTGCCACGATCCGTTCGCGGTCAAGGAGCTGGCGTACGAGCACAAGCAGTAGCGGGACCGCGCGGTCGCGTTGGAAGAGGACGTCATGATTCGATTGTTGACCCTGGCGCTGCTGATCGGCCTGGCGGGCTGCGCGCCGACTGCGCCGTCGCAGTCGCCACCCCCCGAGCCCCAGGATCCCCTGCTGGTCCCTCCGGGTGAGAGCGACGAGTTCCTGGACATGGAGCTCCCGCCCAACCACTTCACCCACACCCGCGGCGCGGGCGAACGCTTCGCGGGCAAGGACGCGGCCCACGTGGCCAACCTCTGTCTGAACTGCCACACCACCTCCCAGACCTCCTTCGCGACCGAGGACTGGTCCACCAGCCTGCACGCGCTGGCCGGCATCGGCTGCGAGGCGTGCCACGGGGCCCATCAGGACGGGTTCGTCCCCCACCCCGGGCCGGACCGCTGCCGCGCCTGCCACCCCCAGCAGGAGACGGAGATGCGCCGCGGCCAGCACGCCGACGAGCCCGGCAGCGGCCTTCGCTGCGACTCCTGCCACCGCGCCCACGGGTTCGATCTCGCCGAGGTCAAGCAGCCCTCGGCGTGCACGAGCTGCCACCGTGACTCGCTCCACGTGCAGACCTACGCCACGTCCAAGATGGGCACCATCTTCGCCCGCGAGGGGTTCGACGAGGACGGCGTGCCCGCCGCGGCCACGTGCCACATGTGCCACATGACCCTGTCCCCGGTGCACGAGCGCACCGACGACCTGCGCTGCGACACGGTGATGGACCACGACGTGACCATCGAGCGCCTCGCCGAGAGCGAGCGCATGACCGAGGACGCCGTCGAGGAGTTCGTCACGATCTGCTTGCAGTGTCACGCGCGGGCCATCTCCGAGTATCGGCTGAAGCACTCCGATCCGATCCTCACCACGTGGAAGTCGGGGGGGAGGTAGGCCATGTTCGAACGACCGACCCGGCGGGATCTGTTGAAGGTGGGCGTGGCCGCGGGCTCGTGCGCCGCGCTGGGCACCCTCTGCCCCGTCCTCGCCCAGGAGATCCACACCCCCGAGGCCTCCCTCGATCGCTGGCACCGGGGAATCTGCGGCCAGTGCGGGCTGGCGGATCCCGTCTTCCTCGGCGCCCGCGGCGGGCGGGTGGTCGCGGTCAAGGGTGACCCGGTCTCCCCCACCAACTACGGACGGCTCTGTACGCGCGGGATGGCGTTCCCCGCGGGCCTCGACCCCGACCGCAGGTGCACCCAGCCGATGCTGCGCAGGGATCCAGCCACCAAGGGCTCGACCGCGGGGCTGGAGTCCGTCTCCTGGGACGAGGCGTTTGCCTGGATGAAGGAGCACGCGCCCACGGGGAACACCGCGGCCTTCCTCGACACGGGCCTGCCGTGCGAGAGCCACCACGCGGCCAACCTGCTGTTCCACGAGTCCCTGGGCTCCCCCCACCTCGAGACCAACCTGGCCCTGGATGCGGCGGCTGGCATCGCCGCAGCCGAGGACGCCCTGGGGTATTTCGCGCCGCCGGGTGACGGCGGCGAGCTGGATCGAGCCGATCTCTTCCTGATCGTCGGCGCGGATCCGGCGTCCCGCCAGGCGACGATGTTCGGCAGGATGCTGCAGTGCCATCGCAGCGAGCGCGCCCGCGCCGTGGTCATCGATCCCAGGCGGACCCTCACCTGCGGCCTGGCCGACGTGTGGGTGCGACCCAAGGTGCCTGGAACCGACGCCACCGTGCTCGGCGCGATCCTGCACTGCCTCGTCCGGGACGGGATGGCCGACGCGGACGGGGCGCTCCCCTCTCCCGAGGACGCCGAGGGCATCAGCGGTGCCCGGACCTCCGATATCGAGGCCGCCGCGGAGGCCTTCGCCGACTCCTCGTCCACGTTCACCTGCTACGGTCGCGGGCTCACCCGCAGCGGCGCCGACACGGTCCGCGCCCTGTACAACCTGCACACGGCCTGCGGTCGGTACGGGGACGGCTCGACCGTGGTCCCCCTGCTCCAGGGCGCCAACGCGGCCGGCGCGTGGATGATGGGGAGGGGAAACAAGGGCGGGGGGATTCGCCTCGGCGACTGGCCCGCGGCGATGGCGGACGGACGGCTCGACTCGGTCTGGATGGTGGGCACGAACCTCCTCCCGCTCCTCCCCGACCAGCCTCGCTGGCGCGAGGCCCTCACCAGGGGCACGGCGGTCGCGGTCAGCGCCTTCGTTCCCACCGAGACCACCGCGTACTGCGATCTGGTCCTCCCCGCGGCGATCCCGTGGCTGGAGGAGCGCGGTACGTTCGTCAATCAACTCCGCCGCGTCGTCCTGACCGATCCCGCAGGTCCCCCCGAGGGTGTGCCCACCTCCCTGGAGCTGCTCACCCGGATCGCCGAGGCGGTGCTCGATCGCAACTCGTACGACGCCTCTTTCGCGGAGATCGCGAGGCTCGGCCCCGAGCTCGCCTGGGAGGGGGCCCGCGCCACCACCGCCGGCTCGGTCAACGACATCACGGGCGCCACGTACGCGCTGCTGGCCGAGAAGCAGCCGGTCTGGCCTGTTCCCGCATCGGGTGACGGGGGCGAGCTCTTTGCAGACGACGCGAAGATGCTCCCCATCGGCGAGGTCCCCTCCCCCACCGAGGCCGACGGCCTGTCCCTGATCGTCTTCGCCGATTCCCACCACACCGGCGCCCGCGAGCTCACCGGCTTCGCCCCCGAGTTACACCACGCCAGCCCCCGCGCCTGGATCGAGATCTCCGGTCGCGACGCGTCCAAGCGCAAGCTCCGTGACGGCAACTTCGTGGCCGTGGAATCCCCCCACGGCGTCCTCGTGGCCCGGCTTTGGATCACCGACCGCGTCCCTCGCGGTGTCGTCGCCGTGCCCGAGCACTTCGGTTTCTGCTCAGACCTCGAGGGCGGCACCGACGGCCGCGCCGAACCGGAGTCCATCCCCGGCCTGGTCGTCCCCTCACGGTCCGAAGCGACCGGGCAGGTTCTCTTCAGTGGCACCCGTGTGACGCTGCGCGAGCCTACCGAGGAGGAGAAGGCGCAGAGGGCTCTGAAGAAGATCTGACCCCCCAAACGAACAGACCCCCTGCCCGGATCGGACAGGGGGTCTGATTGATGAATGCTGGCGACGACCTACTCTCCCACAAGATTGCCCCTGCAGTACCATCGGCGCAGGAGGGCTTAACTTCCGTGTTCGGTATGGGAACGGGTGGAGCCCCTCCGCAATAATCACCAGCAAAGCGCTAGCAATCGCATTCGCGCGCGTCAGATCTGAGCGTTCTTTCAAGTAAGTGACCAAGCCTCACGGGCAATTAGTACTGGTTAGCTCCGCGTGTTGCCACGCTTCCACACCCAGCCTATCAACCTCGTAGTCTTCGAGGGCCCTTCAGGACTTACGTCGGGATACCTAATCTCGAGGGGGGCTTCCCACTTAGATGCTTTCAGCGGTTATCCCTTCCGAACATGGCTACCCAGCAATGCCCCTGGCGGGACAACTGGAACACCAGAGGTTCGTCCACCCCGGTCCTCTCGTACTAGGGGCAGCTCCTCTCAAGTCTCGTACACCCACGGCAGATAGGGACCGAACTGTCTCACGACGTTCTAAACCCAGCTCACGTACCACTTTAAT
>CAYRNR010000029.1:0-66586 GCA_964425605.1 uncultured Rickettsiales bacterium
TGGCCAAGGCCGAGTACATCACCAAGAACCTCGCCATCTGCATGGTCTGCGGCAACCCGGCCGACCGATCCCAGCGCCTGGTCAAGCGGGACTCCCGGATCGTGGTCGGCACCACGGAGATGTACGAGGCGCGCTGTCGCTTGCACTGGAGCCCCGACGCCAGCGATCCGCTGCAGTCCGACCTGCCGCTGGGCCGCAATCTCTCCGAGGGGTGAGAGGTCTCTTCAAGCCGTCGCCGATCTCCGGTAATGTGTTGCTGTTGCTCGTTGGGCCCGTGCGGGCCGGGAGGATGATGATGAGGGTTAGCTGGGCAGCGATAGGGGTCCTCGGGTATCTGGTCGTCGGCTGCACGCTGGGCACGGAACCCGCCGTCGCGCCGACCGAGACGGTGACGCCCGTGGTGGTGCTCCCCGCCCCGGTGGCGACCACCGAGGTCGAGCCCGCGGTCGCCGTGGACGGCGAGACGCAGATCATGGCGGGCTACGAGCCGGAGCTGGAGGACGCCACCGGCGACGTCGTGGAGGGGGTCGACCCGGCGTTCGACCTGGTGTCGGCCTACGCCGTCGCCACCGACGACAACCTGCTGCTGCGCATCGCGAGCGCCAAGCCGATGGCCGTGGATCACCTGACCGACGTCCGCCTCTGGGTGGAACAGGACGAGCAGCAGTTGACGGTGGAGGCCAAGCCCGACCACCCGGATCGCATCTGCGAGCTGACCCCCATCGGCGGAGGCGAGGGCGAGGAGCTGCCCGCGTGCGTCGAGATGGGCGATCACCTGGACATCCGCATCCCCCTCAAGCGCCTGCCCCGGTGGCTGAACACCCGGGAGGCCTACTTCGTCAGCGGCGTGTCCACGTGCTGCTCCGACGAGGGCCGCGAGCGGCCGTTCGACGAGATCGAGGGCGCACAGCAGGTGTGGGTCTTCGACGGCGAGCTCCCCGGCTCCGGCGAGGACGACGCAAAAAAGACCACTTCTGCTCCCTGAGCGCTTCCCCCCTCCGGTTCTTGGCATCAGTCGTGCAGTACTCTCTCTGCGAGGTGAGTATGGGCCATCTGGGAGTCGGAGTCATGGCAAAATCGAACGTCGCCATTGCAGATTCGAACGCCGCCGTTCGAGAAAGTGTTCGCTGCCCCATGTGCGAGGGCGAGGCGGTGTCCAGAAAGCTCCGCACGGGCCGCATCGGCAAGGCCTGCAGGCACTGCGGCTGGTGGCGCTTCGAGACCCCCGACGGCCGCGTCGAGGCGGAGAGCCCCCGCTTCACCGACTCCTGAGCCCGCCCCCGTCCCGGTCCGGTTCGACGCCCCCGGGCCCCCCCCCCCCCCCCGCCCCGCCCCCCCGGGCGGTCCCCGGCCCCCCCCCCTGCCCCCGTGCGCGCCCCCGATTCGATACCATGGTCCCCCCGTCGTTCCCCGCGGCGGAGTAGGGAAGGCATGACCCGCGCGTCCCCCTGGCTCGCCGTCGCCCTGGCCCTGGCGCTGTGCGCCGACGCTCGCGCCGACGAACCCCCGACGCTGGAGCTCCCGTACCTCACCGACGCGGGGATCCGCCTGGACGGCGTCCTGGACGAGGAGGCCTGGCAGCGGGCCCACCGGATCGACGAGTTCTGGAACTTCGATCCTGTGGACGAGGGGCGCTCCGAGTTCCCGACCACGGCCTGGATCTTCCACGACGACCAGCGCCTCTACTTCGCATTCGACTGCCCCTCGCCAGACGATCTGCGCGTCCGCGCCCACCTCGGGGCCCGCGAGGACATCAACCGCGACGACCAGGTGGGCATCTATCTGGACACGTTCGACGACGACCGCCGCGGCTTCGTGCTGTACGTCAACGCCCTGGGCGTGCAACAGGACATCCGCGTGGGCGAGGACACGGGCTGGAACTTCGACTGGGACGCCCGGTTCCGTTCGGCGGCGCGCATCGACGAGCGGGGTTATCGCGTCGAGATCGCGGTGCCCTTCGAGTCCCTGCGCTTCCCGCGCAGCGAGGAGCAGCGGTTCGGCCTCGTGCTGACCCGCAAGCTGGCGTCGTACAACCACAAGATCGCCTACCCCCACGTGAAGCAGGGGCCCAGCCTCTGGGCCCAGGCCGCCACGTTGACCGGGATACACGACGTCTCGCCGGGGCGCCCCCTGGAGATCATCCCCAGCGCCACGTTCTCGGCAACCTGGGAGCGGGATCCGGAGGCCGGCACCCTGGCCCTGGAGCACCCCATCGATCTGACCAACCTCCACCGCGGCCTCACCATGCGCTGGGCCATGAGCCCCAACACCTCCCTGGGCCTGGCGGTGAACCCGGACTTCAGCCAGGTGGAGAGCGATCCCGATCAGCTCGACGTGAACACCCGCTACGCCCTGTTCCTGGACGAGAAGCGGCCGTTCTTCCTCGAGGGGATCGACGCCTTCGACGTGCCCATGGACGTGCTGTACACGCGGTCCATCGTCAGCCCCATCGAGGGCATCAACCTCAACGGCGTGGAGAACGGCTGGACCGTGGGACTGCTGCACGCGGTGGACCAGTCTCCCGCCGGTTCGCTGGTCGCGGAGGCCGCCACGCCGGGCTTCGGGGACGACGACGCCGCCGGCCGGCTGGGCGTCACCAACGTGTTGCGCGTGAAACGCGACGTGGGGCGCCAGGCCGCCATCGGCCTGTTCGCCGCCGACAAGGAACTGGGCCTCGGGTTGCCCGAAGCCCCGGACGCCTACAACCGCGTCGGCGGGCTCGACGCGTACGTGCCCATCGGCAAGCGCGTCCGCATCCAGGGCCAGGCCCTGTACTCCATCACCGGCCAGCAGGGGGGGGAGCGTATCCACGGCGGCGCCTACAACCTCTCCGCGTCGGTCCGCGACAGCCACGGCGAGATCTGGCTCGAGCACCAGAACATCGGCCGCGACTTCCGGTCCGAGAGCGGCTTCGTCACCCGCGTGGATCGGATCGACACGGAGCTGGGCGGCGAGTATCGCTTCGACGTGGACCGCGGCGCGCTGACCGACATCAAGCCGTGGGCCGACGCAGGCGTCGGCTTCACCCACGACGGCACGTTCGCCGATCAGTGGGTGAACGCCGCGGTCCGGTTCAAGATCGCCCGGCTGAACTACCTGATCTTCGGCGCGACCCAGTGGCACGAGCTGTACGCGTCCCAGCGGTTCACCACCGCCGAGGGCTACTTCCGCTTCCTCAGCGCGGCCATCGACGTGTTCCGCTTCTCGGTGCGCGGCAACGTCGCGGGCGAGATCAACTACGACCCCGAGGATCTCTTCCTGGGCCCGTCGTGGGAGATCGAGGGGGACGTCCTGCTGCGGATCCTCCGGCGCCTCTGTGTCGAGATCACCGCCACGCACCACGCCATGTTCCGGCCCGGCGGCGATCCCCACTACGACATCCAGATCGTCCGCGCCGGGGTCCTCCTGAGCTTCACCCGCGACCTGTGGCTGCGCACGGTCGCCGAGGCCAACACCCACGACCAGGACCTGGATCTCGAGCTGCTGCTCGGCTACACCCCGGTGCCCGGCACTGCGGTCTATCTGGGCTACTCCGAGGGCGCCGCCTGGGCCCAGCGGCCCTTCCGTACCGAGAACAGGACGCTGTTCGTGAAGGTCCAGGTGCTGTTCATGCCGTGATCGGGGGGGCTGTCGAGGGCGGGGCGCATCTGATACGTTCGATCTCGACCCGCATGCGCCTTCGTGTACCCCCTCTCGTGATCTCGCTGATCCTCCTCTGCGGAGGGTGCGACCCCCCCGCGACCAGCTCCTACGACTCCGACGGCGACGGGTTCGAGAACAAGGTCGACTGCGCCCCCATGGATCCCGCGGTGCACCCCGACGCCGCGGACCTGTGCGGCGACGCGGTGGACAACGACTGCGACGGCCGGGTCGACGAGGAGTGCCTGATCGAGGTGCGGCGACACTCCGGCTCGACATGCGTCACCGCCTGTGACGGTCGGCCCCTGTGCTGGTCGGGCGACGCGTGCGGCGTGAACGGGGCCGACGACGCGCTGTGCTGGGGGCCCTACATCTACAGCGCCGCCCACCGGCCGGCGCGGGGGCTGGACGAGAGCTCGACCTGGGTGAGCTATCCCTGCGGTGTCACCGCGTTCGGGGCGGTGGACTGCTTCGGTCCGAAGTCCCTCGAGGAGGCCCTCTCGCCCGATCTCGTCGCCCTGCGCACCTCCCTCGCCCCCCTCGCCCACATGCCGAGGCTGTGAGTCTCCGTCTCCCGCACCTGTTCGGCGCGGCGGCCCTCGCGATGGGCCTGGCCGGCTGCAGGGCGGACCCCCCGGACGAGGCGCCGGCCCCGGAGGCGATCCTGTCCACCGCGCCCATGGTGCTCGCGAGCGTCGCGGAGGCCACGGCCATCCCGGCCCACTGGTTCCTCTCGATCCGGCCCGGCGCAGAGGTCCCGAGCGAGGCCCTGGAGGCCTGCTCCCGCGGGGATCTGACCGGGCTGCCGCTCACCCTGGCCGTGGCCGAGGTGTCCCCGACCCGCGTCGCCATCGCGGGCGAGGTCGTCATGGAGGGGGAGGACTGGCATCTCCTCCCCCCGAAGGGTGGCGCGGATCTGATGGCCGCGCTCCAGGCCCTCGGCGATGCCAACGAGGCTGCCGCGCGCGCCGGCTGCCGACCCTGGGCGGTGACCGAGCCCAGGCCCCCGGCCGACTTCCGGCCAGACCCGTTCCAGGCCCCCGGCGCGCTGGACCGCGGGCATCTCGCGCCCCCGGTGCTGGCGGTGGTGGACGCGGCCGCGCCCGCGCACTGGTTCGACACGGTCCAGACCCAGGCCCGGTTCGCCGATCTGCGGGTGTCCGCGGTGTGGGTGGCCGACGCGGAGCCCTCGCCGCCGGCCCTGCAAGCCGAGGTGGCCACGTCCGGCGGCGTCCTGCGGGTCCAGCACGACGGTCAGGACGTCCGCTGGGCCGTGGAGAGCCCCGAAGAGGTGGCCGAGCACGGGTACACCCCCTCGTCCTCACGCGTCCGTGGGCGGTGGGCCACCGTGGACGTCGGCGCGTTCCCGTCCGTCGTGGCCGCCGAGCTCGACGCCGCGGACGTCGTGTACGTGCAGCAGCGCGCACGCGAGGACGTCACGTTCGAGCAGATCGTCGCGGTCCAGGATCGGCTCTCCCGGCGCGGTGTGCGGTGCGTCAACGTCGTCGCCGGCGGTGTGGGGATGGTGCCGCCGTCCTCGAGCCCGGCGGGGGGCGATCCCACGGCCGCCCGCGCGGCGCTCCAGCTGCACCTCGGCGATACCCTCGCGGTGCTCCCGGTCACGCAGCACGGCGGCTCCGGCCCCTCCGTGGCCCAGGACGAGCCGTCGTGGCGGCTGCTCACCGGAGAGCTCTGCCCGCGCCTGACACGCGAGGAGCGTCCACCGGCCGGCGAGACCGGACCGGAGAGCCGCTGATGGGCCGTCTCCAGGCCACCGTCGCCGTCGTGGTCTGCGCCGTGGTGCTCGCCGCTCGCCCCGCGGGTGCCCAGGACACCTCGCCGGAGGACCTGGCCGTGCGCGCCAACGAGGTCCACCAGACCTGGTGCGCGGACATCTACGGCGCGGAGATCTCCGCGGCCGCCGAGGGCTACCGCGAGGTGGCCGAGGTCTGGGCGGACGTCGACGCCGCCTTGCAGGGCGCAGCGGACGCCCCGTTGACCTACTGGCGGGGGGTCCTCGCGCAGTGTCTCGGCCAGGACGACCGCGCGGCTGCGGACCTCGGTGCGTTCCTGGGGATGGTCGCGGCGGACCGCGGCGAGGGCGGCGAGACCCTGGCCGCCATGGAGGAGGACGCGCGCCGTCGCAAGACGCGGATCGACCGTCGAGCGGCTCGCGGCGACGTCCTGACCGAGGCCGGCGTGACCCGCCGCCGCCGCACGGCCGGCGCCGTGGTGCTGTCCGCCGGCGCGACGGCCGCGGGCATCGGCTTAGTGGTCAACGCGGCGGTCTACCACAGGTACATCGGCACGAACGATCCGGCCACCTACAACTGGGCCGCCGGCGTGAGCCAGGCGGGCCTCGTGGTGGGGATCGTGGGCGCCGTGACGAGCGCAGTGGGGCTGGTGCTCGTGGTGGCCCCCGCGCGGAAGACCGCGCGCGTCTCCGTGGGACCGGGGCCGTGGATGTCTCTGGAGGTGACGTTCTGATGGGCGCGCGCTCGACCCTCCCTGGCCTCCTCGCCGCGGCCGCGTTCTGGCTCGCGCTCCCGGCCTGTGTGTTCCCGCCCTGGGACGAGCGGCCGGACGCGGGGGACGACGACGACGACGACGACGCGACGGGGCAGCCGTCGACCATCGAGGCGCTGTGCGAGATGGCGGACGGCTGCCAGACATCGCCGTGGTCGACCGTGGAGCAGTGCGTCGACGAATACCCCAGCTACATGGGCTACTGCGAGGACTTCGGATCGTTCCTGGTCTGCGCGGCGGCGTGCGTCGAGCTCGACTGTCCGGACTTCATCGGCTGTCACGACAACTGTGACGAGGCGCACTGCTGGTGGCTCTGACCGGGGGGGAGTCTCAGCCGTTGCTCACCGTGAGCAGGTACTCGCTGCCGTCGGGCCCGCCCTGGATCCGGTACACCCGGATGATGAACTGAAGGCTGTTGTCCGTGCACAGCTCGTAGCCGTCCTGCACCGTGTTGGTGCACGGGCACTCGCCCGAGGCGTCCCAGTTGAACTCGGTCAGGTCGTTGCCGCAGGCGTTGCCCGGGGTCGCCCAGAGGTTGCAGCTGAGATCGTAGATCTCGAAGCGGAAGTCGCTGTCGGGGTTGCCCGAGAAGAACACCTCCACGTCGAAGGGGTCGCAGGCGCCGTCGGCCTCGGCCGTGTCGGTGGCGTCGATGTAGTACCAGTCCTCGTCCACGGTGGGGAAGAAGTGGTCGTAGACGATGTTCCCCTCGATGGTCTCGTTGGTGGACGGGTAGTCGGTGAACGCGCCCCACTGGTTGATGGTCTGGGCGCAGGAGTCGCCGCCGTGGGCCTCCCAGACGTCCTCCTGGACCTCGCAGCCGGTGCCGTAGGAGCTGTCCATGTCGTACCAGCCGCTGTCGCAGTGGTCGATGACGCAGGCGCCGGCGATGCAGCCCGGGGTCCCGTTGCTCACGGTGCAGTTCCCCCAGGCCTCGTCGACGGTGCCGTCACAGTTGTTGTCCTTGTCGTCGCAGATCTCGGTCTCGCCGGGGTTCATCTCCGGGTCGCTGTCGTCGCAGTCGTCGTACAGCTCGGTGGTGTAGTTGCCGTCGGGGGCGCACGCGCAGATGTACGCGTTGGTCTGGCCGTACCCGTCCTGGTCCTGGTCGAGGTAGTAGACCGTGCACCCGGGCAGGTTGAAACCCTCGTCGACCAGGGTGTTGCAGTCGTTGTCGAACCCGTCGCAGACCTCGGGGTTGCCGGGGTAGATCGCGTCGTTGTTGTCGTCGCAGTCCCCCATGCAGGTGGCCACGCCGTCGCCGTCGTTGTCGTAGCCCTCGTCCACGTCGGTGTCGCAGTCGTCGTCGATGCCGTTGCAGATCTCCACGGCGCCGGGGTGCACGGCGGGATCCGAGTCGTCGCAGTCGATGTCGGGACACACGGCCACGGTGCCGTACCCGTCCCCGTCCAGGTCGGTCTCTGCGCAGGTGCACTCGCGGTCTGCGCCGTCGCAGTCCTGATCGATCCCGTCGTCGCACACGTCGAACGCGTTGGGGTGGATCGTGTCGTCGGCGTCGTCGCAGTCGAGCATCCCCGGATCACAGGCCGGGTCGTCGCCGTAGCCGTCGAGGTCGTCGTCCGAGTCCCAGCACTCGCAGGGATCGTTGTGCCCGCCGGGGGTGCCGAAGTCGCCGCCGGAGACGATCAGGGACGTGGAGCCACACCAGTTGGCGCCCTGGTCGTTGCTCAGGTCGCTGATCAGCGTCGGGTCGAGGATCATCGACGCGCCGGTGGCGAGGGGGAAGGTCAGCCCCCAGTCGTACTGCACCTCGTCCACGGTCACGCCGCCGAAGCTGAGGATGACGCCGTCGAAGCCCTGGGCGAGGTTGAAGTCCGCGTACTGGTAGTCCACGCTGACGCTGCCGTTGGTGCCCGCGTTGCCGTTGTTGCCGAACACGAAGTAGTCGCCGGGGTAGATGTAGGCGGTGCCGCCCGATGCCACCTCGTGGGTCTCGTTGACCCCGTCCTGGATCAGGAAGCCGTCCAGGTGGATGAGGTCGGCGGAGGTGTTGTAGATCTCGAAGTACTCGCCGAGGGTGTCGGCGACCGCGTCGGGGTCCACCATGATCTCGGTGATCACCAGATCGCCGGCGTAGGGGAGCACCATCTCGGTGATCTCGGCCCACGGGCCGTACTCGTACTGGTCGAAGGCGCGCGCCCGGCAGGTCCACTCCTCGCCCAGGGAGAGGTCTGCGGCGAGCACGGTGTCCGTGGTCAGCGCGGCCTGGAAGACCCCGTCCTTGAACCACTCGTACTCGAAGGTGTGGGTGTCGGGGTCCGGATCCACCGGCGTCGTCGTGACGTCGCAGATCAGGTCCTGGTCCACCCTCGGCGGGCTGGGCAGGAATGCCAGGGCCGGCGCCTCGGGCGGGGTGTTGAGGATCTCCACCGGGTTGGACGTCCGCGGCTGCCCCAGATCGACGCCATCGTCGGGGTAGACGGTGCACTCCACCGTGTCGAAGTGATCGAAGTCGCCCCCCGTCAGGATGTCCGAGGTGGCGCCGGCGATCATGGTGGCGTTGACGTACCACTCGAACTGGGCCCCCTCGGCGTCTCCGTCCGGATCGGCCCAGCCGTAGGGCGTGCATTCGAGATCGTCGTCCTCGTAGGCCGGGTTGGGCGCGAGGGTCACGCTGGAGAAGCTGGGCAGCGAGTTGTCGATGATCACCACCGCCGAGATCTCGTTGCCCGCCGCCAGCTCGTCGTCGTACGGCGTGACGCGGCAGGTCCACTCGTCGTGCCGCTCGGTCTGGCTGGCGGGCACCACGTCCGACGACCAGCCGGTGGGCGCGGCGTCCAGGTCCCAGGCGAACTCGAAGGTGACCACGCCCCCCTCGGGATCCACTGAACCGTCGGCCACGCAGGTGAGGTCGTCGTCGGTCATCGGGCCGGCCGGGATGATGTAGACCACCGGGTCCGTCGGCGGCTGGTTGGTGGCCTGGATCACGAATGACACCAGGTCCGACCCGGAGTTGCCGGCCTCGTCGGTCACCCACACGGTGACCTCCTGGTCGCCGGGGCTCAGGTCGTTCACCACCAGGGTGATCATGCCGTTGGGGGCCGCGGGATCGCCGCCCAGGTACCCGTCCAGGTTGCTGTGCCAGGCCACGGTGAGGGCGGTGGGCCCGTGGTCGTCGTCGGCCACGGCCAGGAAGTTGATGTCGTCACCTTGCTGGAACACGTCGCCGTCCTCGGGGGAGCCGATCTCCACGTCGGGGATCTGGTCCATCTCGATGACGGAGACGTTGACGTAGTCGGAGGCCTGCAGGCCGTCGGAGTCGGTGGCGGTGGCGCGGATGGTGTGCACGGCCACGGCCAGGTTGGAGGTCACCAGCGTGGTGCGCCCGTCCTCTCCCACCCCGGTGGGGCCCAGATCCACCTCCTGCTGCACCCCGTCGTCGTCGAGGTAGCTGGTGGACCAGTTCACCCCCACGGCCTGGGGCGCGTCGAACGAGTCGTCCACCGACGCCACCACCTCGATGAGCTCGTCGATGGCGTACTCGGGGATGGTCTCGCTGTCGTCCGGCGACAGGATGGCGATCTCCGGCGGCGTCTGGATGGTGCCCACCTCGTTGTCGGCACACCCCCAGCACACGAGGAACAGGACCGCGACAATCGCCCATAGCCAACGCATCGCTCGACCTCCTCACCCCTGCGCCCATCCCCCACGCACGCGCAGAAGCTATCTCTACTCATCCAATGGGGATCATACTCGATGCAGTGGTCGCGAGCACGGATCCGCTGACGACGGGCTCGATCCCCTCGTGCCCGAAACGGCTCACCCACGCCTGCCACAGGCCGCTGCAGCGCGACCGCAGCACGCACGCCTCGCAGGGGGGCACGTGGACGAGTTCGGCGGTGGCTGGCAGGTCCGTGGTGCGTCCGATCTCGTCGTGATGGGCCAGCTGGTCGCCCAGCACGCATGGCGGGAGCCCGCACTGCGCCAGCACCCGGGCGCGGTGGATGGGCAACAGGCGGCGGAGGGGTGCCCTGCCCAGGAGGCGCAGGGAGGCCCGCCGCGCTCCGGCGGCGACGCGGCTGGTCGAGGGCCCGCGGCGGCGGAGCCACTCGGGCAGCGTCGCCGGGCCCCGGTAGACCGGCGCGAAGAGGCGCAGCGCGGCACGGAGCTCGGGGCCCACCGCCGCCAGGGACGGCAGCAGCCCCGGTTCGTCGCGCACCCGGTAGGTGGGGATGGCCAGGGTGAACACCACGTGCAGGAACCGGCGTTCGAATCGCCGCCGGACGAAGCGGGCGAAGTCCACCAGGTGGGGGTGGTTGCCCTCGCAGATCACGTGGCACAGGGAGAGGGAGATCCCGGTCCGCGCCAGATGATCCAGCGCCGCGAGGGTTCGCGCGAAGCCGCCGGGCACCCCGGTCAGCCCGTCGGAGAGCCGCGGCTCGTGGGCGTGCAGGGAGACCAGCGCGTTGGTGAGGCCGGCGTCCATCAGCTCGGCGACCCGCGCAGGATCGTCGAGGTTCATCCCGTTGGTCTGCAGCTCCACCGCGCCGAACCCCGCCGATCGCGCCTGCGCCACCAGCTCGGGCAGCTCGCGCACCTGCGTGGGTTCGCCGCCGCTGAGGGTCAGCAGGTCGGCCCTGCGGGCCAGCCGCGGCAGCGCGTCGCGGACCTCGTCGAGGGACGCGTGGTTGGCCAGGGTGGACGGCGACTTGCAGAACACACAGGCCTGGTCGCAGGCGGCCGTGATCTTGACCTCGGCGACGTCACCGGCGAGGAACCGCTCGTCGGCGGCCGGGCCGAGCGCCCTCCACCACGCGACCCGATCCAGGCCCCGGTCGTCGGCCTCGAGGATGCGCAACACCGCCGCGATCCGCCCGGCCGCGGCCTCGTCCGACACCTGGCCTGGGGGGACGACCACGTCGCAGCTCGGCGCAACCGACGCGTGCGCCGTGGCCGTGCCCGGGGGGTGGAGGAGGAGCTCCACCGTGGCGCCGTCCGCTGCGGCGAAGGTCGCCCGCATGGCCAGCCCCTCGGCCTCGAGGCGAAGCAACCTCGGCGTATCCGGGAAGAGGGTTTCGAGGTGGCGGCGGACGGCGTTCATGGTGATGGGCCCTAGTCTACTGGTAAAGTGCCAGGACTACCCTCGCCGAGGTGCCGCGTTGACCGAATCCGCGCCCACACAGCCGCTGGAGGCCTTTCCCTCGCGCGCCGGCACGAGCGGCCCGTTCACCGGGCTGGCGATCTCCCTGGATCGGCGCGAGGCGATCACGAGGCGGGAGTACGCCGACGCGGTGCGGCGGCTCCAGCTCACCTGCCGCGTCGGCCTGGTGGTCTGGCCCCTGTACTCCCTGCTGGACCTGGCGATCATCTGGCAGGTCCAGTCCGCGCCGTTGCCCTGGTACCTGCTGTGGCGCCTGGTGGGCTGGGTGGTGATGGCCGCGGTCTTCCTGCGCATCCGGCGCGAGGACCTCCCGAGTCAGTCCCAGTTCCGCGTCCTGGAGGTGCTGGCGTTCGCGTCGTGCGCCCTGATGACGGCGTTCATGGCCGTGCTCGCCGGCGGGATCGCCAGCTCGTACGCCCTGGGCATCCTCATCCTGATGCTGGTGCGCGCGCCGCTGTTGCCCGAACCCTGGCGCCGCGGGGCGCTCCCGTTCGCGTTGATGTGGGCGGCATTCCCGGTGACGATGGCTGGCGCCGCGCTGCTGTTCCCGGACGTGGCCGCCCAGTTCGGCGACGGCCGGTCCTTGACGCTGTTCCTGTTCCACAACAGCTTCCTCGGCGGGGGGGCGGTCCTCGCGAGCATCGTGGGGCACCTGGTCTATCAGGTGCGGCACGAGGCCCTGTCTTCTGGGCAGCTCGGCCGCTACCAGCTGCTGCGCAAGCTCGGCGTGGGGGGGATGGGGGAGGTCTGGGCGGCCCACGACCGCACGCTGCGCCAGACCGTGGCCCTGAAGGTCCTCAAGCCCGAGCTGGCGGTCTCCGAGAGCGCGCGGGCGCGCTTCGAGCGCGAGGTGATGGCCACGACCCGCCTGAGCCACCCCAACACGATCCGCATCACCGACCACGGCGAGACCCCCGACGGGCTGTGCTACTACGCCATGGAGTTCCTCGACGGGTGTGACCTCGAGGCCCTGGTCCAGGAGTCCGGTGGGCTGGAGCCGGCCCGCGCGCTGCGCCTGATCGGCCAGGCCTGCGGGTCCCTCGCCGAGGCCCACGAGAAGGGGCTCGTCCACCGTGACGTCAAGCCCGAGAACCTCTACGTGTCCGAGCTCGGCGGCGTCTCCGACCACGTCAAGGTGCTCGACTTCGGCATCGCCCGGATCACCGAGGACACCCAGAGCACGCGCCTGACCCAGGACGGGATGGTGGTGGGGACGCCGCTGTACATCGCGCCGGAGGTCATCCGCGGCGAGCAGGCCGATCCCCGCTCGGACGTCTACGCCATGGGGTGCGTGCTGTACGCGACCCTGACCGGAAGCCCGCCGTTCTCCGGCGACACCACGTACACGCTGCTGCTCCAGCACACGCAGGCCGAACCCGTGCCCCCCTCGGAGCGCCTGGGCGAGCCCCTCCCCGAGGGGTTGGACGACGTCGTGTTGCGCTGCCTGGCCAAGGATCCGGCGGCGCGCTATGCCGACGCGGGGCGGCTCGGCCACGCCCTCGCGGGAATCCGGCCATGATGCCCGACGCGGCCAGGCCCGCGGCCCGCCGACCGCCGGGTCGGGCCCTGTGGGAGTTCACCTACCTGTGCGACCTTCGCTGTGCCCACTGTCTGGTGGACGCCGGGACGTCGTCCTCGAGGGAGCTGGACACGGACGAGGCCCTCGAGCTGGCGGATCGGCTCGCCGATCTCGGTGTCGAGGCGGTCACCCTCTCGGGGGGTGAACCGCTCCTGCGGTCCGACTGGGGGGTCGTGGCCGAGCGCATCACCGCGCGCGGCATGACGCTCCGCCTGTCCACCACCGGCAACCTCGTGGACGCGGACGTGGTCCGCCACCTGGAGCGGATCGGCGCCCAGCGCGTGGTGATGAGCGTCGACGGCACGCGAGCCACCCACGATCGGATTCGCCAGGGGGCCCACCGCGGCGCGCCGTCGAGGTTCGATCGGGTCCTCGCGGCGATGGAGCTGCTGGCGCCGGGGCCGGTGGGTGCCTCGGTGATCACCTCGGTGATGCAGCCCAACCTGCCGCAGCTGCCGGCGATCCACGAGCTGCTCAAGGAGCGCGGCGTCGAACAGTGGACGATCCAGCTGGCCCACCCCACGGGCCGGCTCGGACAGCACCCGGCCCTGGACGGGGCGCCGCTGCTCCTCGAACCTCAGCAGCTCGAGCAGCTGTTCGCCTTCCTCGTGGAGGCGGCAGGGGACCCGGTCCTGCCCCCGATCGCGTTCAACTCCATCGGCTACCTCAGCGAGGAGGAGCCGAAGATCCGCCCGAGCGGCCGGGCGGGCGGCTACCCGTTCTGGCGGGGCTGCCAGTGCGGCGTCACGTCGGTGGGGATCGAGCCCGACGGCGGGGTGAAGGGGTGCGCGAATCAGGTGGGAGCGCCGTTCGTCGTGGGGAACGTGCGCGACGAGCCGCTGCGCGCCATCTGGGACGACCTCCCTCGTTGGCACTGGCTGGAGCCGCAGCCCTCACAGCTCGGCGGGGCGTGCGGGGAGTGCGCCCTGGGCAAGGTGTGCGGCGCCGGGTGCACGGCGCTGGCCCACGGGGCCACGGGCCACTTGTTCGACAACCCGTACTGCCTCAGAGCCGTGCGCCGCGCTGCAGCGGGACGAGGTGAACGACGATGATGGTGCTGATGCTGGTGGTGGACAGCCTACGGGCGGACGTCCCGGGCTACGCGGGCGGCGAGGCGGCCACCGTGTCCCTGGATCAGCTCGCGGGGGAGGGGACGACCTTCGAACACCTGACCTCGTCGGGCGCGTGGACCGTGCCCTCCCTGACCGCCATGGCCACGGGGACCTTCCCGCACCGCGTGGGGATCTGCCGCTGGCGCCACGCGTTCCCCCACCGGCGCCCCACGCTGATGTCGGCGTTCGCGGCCGCGGGATTCGACGTCCACGTGCTCGCCCACAACCCCCGCTGGGTGTTCGGCTCCTGTCCGCACCGCGGCACGGTGGGCGACAGCCAGGAGGTCGACCAGGTCCTCGACGCCCTGCGCCATCCCCGCGGCAGCGACACCTTCGTGCTGCTTCACCACTGGTGGACGCATCTGCCGTACCTGAACCGCAAGCTCCCGGCGTCGGGCTGGAAGCGGGCGTGCGAGATGTCGCTGGAGTCCCTGAACCGCAACCCCGAGGCCATGGCCCCCAAGTTCCGCGCCAACTACCTGCGGACCGTGGAGTTCTTCTCCGAGGAGCTGCTGGGGCGGTACCTGGACGCGGCGAGCGCGGGGGGCGAGGACGTGCTCCTGGTCCTCACCGGCGACCACGGCGAGAACTGGGGCGAGGCCCTCCCCGAGGGGCGTCGCATAGAGCACATCTTCGACCTGCACGGCCGCTGGCTCCGCGACTCGACCGCGCGCGTCCCGCTGCTGGCGTGGGGCAGGGGGCACGGAGGCGCCGTGCCCTCGGGGGCTCGGCTGAGCGGAACGGTGCGGGGTGTGGATCTGGCCCCCACGGTGGCCGACCTCGCCGGTGTGCCGTGGCCCGGGCCGCTGCCCGAGGCCGGCGGCCCGATGGTGGTGGACCGCGGCATCGGACCCGAGGGCGAGGGCCTCGAGATCGACGGCCGCTCCGTGGCCGGTGCGATTCGACGCGGCGAGGACGTGCCGAGCGAGACGACCCTGACCGTGTCCACCCACAACACACACCAGCCCGACAACTACCCGCGGGAGGGTTCGAAGACGTTCCGCACCCTCGGGCTCAGGACAGACGAGGCGTGGCTGGTGTTCGACGGCGTCGAGGGCACGCGGACCGTGGTGGCGGAAGGGGAGGGGGCGACCGCGCCGGCGGCGTCCGGGGAGCTGTGGGAGCGGCTCGAGTCCGAGTGGCGCGCGGCCGTGGACCCCGGTCCAGGGCTCGACGTGGGCCTCTTCTCGCCCGCGCACGCGGGCGACTCGGAGGTCGAACCGGTGCTCGATCAGGTCTCGCGGGTGCCGAGACCGCCCCGGCGCGCCGACGACGGCGAGATCGTCCGCAAGATGCGCATGTTGGGATACCTGGACTGATGCCTGACTCCCGCCCACCCCCGCGACCTGCGCCCGCGCCGCGACGCTGCTTCTGGGAGCTGACCCGCGCCTGTGATCACGCCTGCATCCACTGTCGCGTGTCCGCAGGGCGGCCGGGTGCGGAGGAGCTCGACGCCGACGAGGCGCTGGACGTGGCCGACCAGCTGGTGGAGATGGGCGTTCCGCTGGTGGTCCTCACCGGCGGCGAGCCCACCGCGTTCCCCCGATGGTCCTGGGTCGCGCGCCGCCTCGTGGACGGCGGCTGCCGGGTCCGCCTGTTCTCGACGGGCACGGCCCTGGACAAGGCCACGGTCGAGCGCGCGCTCGCAGCGGGGATCGAGGAGTTCGCCGTGTCCCTGGACGGCCCCCAGCCCATCCACGATCGGCTGCGTCCGACGCGGGGCGTGATGGGCGGCTCCTCCTTCGCGCGCACCGTCGACGCCATCGACCGGCTGGTGGCGAGGGAGCTCTCCCTGCGTGTGGTCACCGTGGCGAGCCAGATCAACGTCGAGTACCTCGATGACACGTATTTCCTGTTACGGAATCACGGGGTGGTTCGGTGGCAGATCAACCTCTGCCAGAACGCAGGCCGGGCGCGCGAGGCCGTGGCCGAGCTGATGCCCGGCCCCGGGGATCTGCAACGCATCGTGGACGTGCTGCTCCGGGCGTCGCGGGAGGGTGTGATCACCTCGCCGATGCACTGCACCGTGGGCTACATGACCGCCGAGGAGCCGGTCCTGAGGCGACCGCTCTCCACGCGCCAGCTGGTCTGGCGCGGGACCCCCGCGGGGCTGCGGACCATGGCCATCACCGCCAGCGGCGGCGTCCTGGGTTGCACGGCGTTGCCCGACGAGTTCGTCACCGCCTCGGTGAGGGACCGGACGTTGCGGGACATCTGGGGCGACGACGCGTGCTTCCCCTACAGCCGGGCGTTCGAGCCCTCCATCCTCGCGGGCCTGTGCGCGCAGTGCGAGCTCGCACCCCTGTGCCGCGCCGGCTGCCCGGCCGTGGCGTACGGGGCCACGGGCGCCGTGGGCGCCAACCCCTACTGCTTGCGGTTGATACGCAGCGATCAGTGATCGTTGTAGTTGTCGTCCCAGTCGTCGTCGCAGTCGGGTGACGTGGCCAGGTCGAACAGCAGGTCGGCCAGATCGTCCTCCGAGGCGTTGACGAACTCGTCCAGCAGATCCTCGCGGTCGTCCGCGGCGAGGGTCGGGATGCACTCCATCAGGGTGTCCATGACCCACTGGGCCGGTGACGCGTCCTCGATGATCTCCGCGAGCTCGCAGAACACGGTCTGCTCGTCCTGGGGAATCTCGAACTCGATGGCGGCGTCGCACTCGGCGGAGTCCGGGTCGAAGGGCTCGCAGCCCATGGCGGCGCCGAGGACGAAGAATGCCGTCAGCGCGGTCACGCCCAGGGTGCGGGCCCACGCGCGCATGGTCCGCGGAGGATCGGAGGCCGCGGGGAGCTCTGAGCGCAGATCCCGGACGAGCCGCTGCACCTCGTCGGCGCCCACGGCTCCGGCCAGGACCTGCGGGCGGATGCGCGTGTCGTCGATGCGAGCGACCAGGGACGCGAGATCGCGCCAGAAAGCCTCGTCGTCGCGTCGCTCGGCGAGCAGGGCGAACAGGGCCTCCAGCGGGGCGCTCGTGCCGCTCCAGGCGGGCACGTCGTGTCCATGGCGAGCCAGGAATGCGCGGACATCGTGCAGCAGGATCGTGGGAGTATCGGTCATGATCGGGCCCCTCGGGGAACGGGTTGAGTGTCCTGGCCGCGGGGATGTGCAAGGGGCGGGCCAGATAGGGGTGCCCTTCGGGGCATCACCCCCAGCGGCGGGCGAGCTCGCGCAGGAACCCCGCGAGCGCCTTGAGCGTGGACTCGCGCCAGGACAGGTCGGCGGTCGCGGCGTGCAGGCGGGGATCGTCCGAGTAGACGGTCCACGACCACCTGGCCGTGTACGGGTGCAGCCAGCCCACGTCCTGTAGCGCGTGGAACAGCCCCTCCTCCAGCGCTATCTCCCGTCCGTGGACCTGGCCCAGCAGCGAGACGCGGCCAGTGTCCGGGTACTCGACGCGGGCCGAACCGACGAGGTCGAGACGCCAGCGCCCGCCCGCGCGGGAGGCGGTGCCCGTGATGACGAGGGGGCAGTTGAGGGCGAGCGCCACACGCAGTGAGTCCTGGCCGAAGCCGTACTGTGGCCAGCTCACGCTCCGTTCGGTCAGCTGGACACTGTCGGCGTCCGTGGCCTCGGCCTCGGCGATCATCTGCTGGACCGCGTCGCACACCCTGGGTGAGCGCAGGGCGAACTCGGAGCCCCAGTGGCGGACCCCCGGACCGGGGACCGCGAGCAACAGGGTCTCGCGGGCCGCCTCCGGATAACCCACCACGTATCCCCCGATCCCCATGACCACGTTCAACCCGTAGATCCCCGCCCGCTGCTCGAAGGCCAGGCTCTCGGCGCCCTCGTGGCGGATCTGGTGCGACAGGCCGTCCACCGAATCCTGGAACTCCGTCAGCGCCACATGTCCCCAGGCCAGCAGCGCCACCCCGATCGCCGCCAGCACGACTCCACGCATGGCCACGGTCCGCAGGTCCACGCGGACCGGCGGCAGGGCCATGGTCCCGGCCACGGCGGCCACGATCGCGGTGCAGGGCATGCCGAAGAAGACCAGCCAGATGGCGAACCCCATCCACACGATGACCACGGTCCACAGCAGGCCGCGCAACAGCTGGACCGGGCCGCGGAACCGTCGGGGGGGCCGTTCCTCGCGCTCTCGGCCCTCTCGTGGAGGCGCGTCCATGGGGTGGGATCGGGTCACGTCTCGGTAGCTTAGGGTGACTCAGGGATCGTGTAAACCGGCCGGGGCTATTGACGCTGGAGTTCGTCGGTGCCGCGCCGGCGCGCGTAGCTCTCGTAGATCCCGGCGCAACGATCCCAGAGGCGGCATCCGCTGCAGCTCTCGGGCTTGAGGTGGCCGCGATCCGGCGGCAGCGCGTGGATCCGGTCCCCCTCGCGGAGGTGGATCTCCTCGCGCACGCCCGCCGCGTCCAGCAGGGGCAATGACGTGCACAGGGGGAGCCCTTCGACCACCACGCGGCGACGATGCTCGAAGCCGTCGAGGGCGGCGGCCACGGTGGCGGCCAGCTCGGTGTAGCTGGTGAACACCGCGTCGAAGTGCTCCAGCGCGCTGCCCGAGGGCTCGACCACGTTGATCACCATCACGTCGACGCCCTCGCCCGCCAGCAACGCGAGCAGATCGGCCAGGGTGTCGGCGTTGCGGCGCGTCACGACCGTGCTGGAGATCAGCCGCACCGCGCGCGAACGGCCCAGCTCGTGGACGTTGCGCAACCCCCGGAGGGTCTGCTCGAAGCTGCCGCGGGTGCGCGTCAAGGAGTCGTGCTGGCGAGCGGTCGCGCCGTGGATGGAGATCGTGGCCTCGGTCAGCCCGGCCTCGATCAAGGATCGGCAGTAGGCCTCGTAGCTCAGCCGCCGGCCGTTGGTGACCAGCCCGATGGAGGAGTACCCGGCCTCCCGCGCCGCCGCGACGAAGTCGGGGAGCTGCGGGTGCAAGGTGGGCTCTCCACAGGTGAACAGCACCTCGCGCAGATGGACGTGGGCGGCGAGCAGCTCGGCCACGCCAGCCTCGGTGACGTCCTCGCGCCGGTCCCGATCGTCGAGGCAGAACAGGCAGTTGTTGTTGCAGCTGCGGCTGACCTTGACGTGGAGTCGCTGGCGCATACATCCACAGTGTAGGTGCTGAAGGAGCCTGTCGCACATGGGATGTTCGGCTGCAAATCCGCCATGCACGCCATCTCCGTCCCCCAGGAACCGGTGCATATGACCGGATATTGCACCGATTCCTGAGGGACGGATCTGACGCACCTTGCGAATTTTCGCTACGAACCCCCATGCCCGACAGGCTCCTATAGGATGTACCGTCATGGAACAGGGCTCCTCGGCCGAACACCTCGCGCGCGCCATGGCGGACGGGATCGCGCCTGTACGAGTGATCGAGGAGCTGTTCGCGGCGGCGCGGGCCTGGATCGCCGAGGGTGAGCCGCCGCTGCCGCGCATCCGTGGCCCCCACCGCGACAAGGCCCTCGGGACCCGGCTGGCCCGGCACGCCGCGTCCATGCTGCGCAACGGGGCGACCCCGCCCGCCGCCCTCGACGACGTCCTGGTCCTTTTGCTCCACCGCGGCGAGCGCGCGGCCATCGCGGCCGAGCCCGCTGGCGACAGGGCCGAGGATCCGCTGGACGTTCGTCCCATCGCCCGCCGGTACGAGGACTACGCCGCCCGCCTGGCGGCGGGCCGCTCCCCGGCGCCCCGATCCCTGCGCAACACCAGCCGCAACCTCCAGCTGATGACGACGCGCCGCTGCCAGCTGCGGTGCGCGTACTGCCCGGTGGTCAAGGGGGACCGGGACATGCCCCGGGAGATCATGGACCGGGCCGTGGATCTGCTGGTGGGCAGCGCCCGCGACTCGGTGCGGCTCGACTTCTCCGGCGGCGAACCCCTGCTGCGGCGGTCCGAGGTCCTCGCGACGGCCGAGCGCCTGAGGTCCCGCGCCGGGGCAAGGGGCAAGCGCGCGAACTTCTACATGGTCACCAACGGGTTCGAGATGGACCGCCCGCTGGCCGAGCAGCTCAAGGAGCTCGGCTTCCGCGTGGAGTTCTCACTGGACGGGGACGAGGAGCTCCACAACCGCTGGAAGATCCCCGTCGACATCCGGGACAATCCCTACCGGCGTACCCGCCAGGCCATCGACGTCGCCCTCGAGACCGGCCTGGATCACACCGTGGTGATGGTGGTCACGCCCCAGACCGTGGGGCGGCTCGAGGAGAGCTTCGCGCACCTGGTCTCGTGCGGGATACGCTCCATCGACGTCAACTACGCCATCGGCTCGGAGTGGCGCGGTGATCCCCTGGTGACCTACCTCACCTCCCTGGAGCGGGCGTTCCGGTCCGTGCGCGCGCAGCTCGAGGACGGGGAGATCGAGCTGGGCAACCTGGCGTCCCGGGTGGAGCCCGCGGTGCTCAACGCCGAGTGGATGGTGGACACGGACGGCTCGCTGCACCTGATGACCGAGTGGGCGCTGGAGTCGAGCCGCGGCGAGGGCGCGGAGGACCTGGCCCTGGGCCACGTGGCCAACCTGTCCAGCTGGGACGACCTCCACGCCGGGCGCTTCCAGGCTTACCTCGCGCTGCTGCGGACCTACGCCTGGCGGGACGGCCGCCTCCGCCGGATCCTCCACGACAACGTGGCCATGGGCCGTGCCGTGGCGAGGCACCTGACGTCCCTGTCGTGGAGCTGGCGGTGACCGCACCCCCTCCGGCCGACCTCACCGTCACCCTCCGCTGCAACAACCGCTGCCCTTTCTGCCCGCGGACCACCCTGCGGCACGTGGCTGCCGGGGACGATCTCGACGAGCGGCTGCGATCCCTGCGCCGCCGGTCGTCCCGCGTCGTGTTGACCGGCGGCGAGGTCACGGTGCTCCCCGACGTGGCCGGCCTGGTCCGCCGGTGCCGCGATCTGGGGTTCGAGGAGGTGGGGATCATCACCAACGGCCGCGCCCTCGCCGAGGCCGTTGAGGTCACGCAGCTGGTGGAGGCGGGGCTGACCGAGGCCTGCGTCACCGTGTACGACCTGCGCGCGGAGGTCCACGACGGGCTCACGCGCGTCGAGGGCAGCCTCGACGAGACCCTCGCCGGCCTCGACCAGCTGCTGGCCGCGGGCTCCCTCTCCGTGCGGGTGAACACGATGGTGTGCGCCCGGAACGCGGTCGGCCTGCCGATCCTGCTCGACGGCCTCGCCGAGCGCGGCATCCGTGAGATCCTCGTGGCCGACGCCGTGATGTCGGACGCCTTCGACGAGCCGGTGGCCTACCGCGACGTCGCCCGCCTGGCGCGGGCCCTGGCCGCGTTGCCCCGCCTCCGGCACGTGCGCGTCGTCTGGCGGGGATTCCCCCGGTGTGTCCTGCACGACCTGCCCGGGGTGGTCTGCGAGCCCCAGGACGTGGACACTGCGTCGGTGGACGGGGACGACCTCGACGCCTACTTCGCCGAGTTCGCCACCCACTTCGGTCATGTGGACGCGTGCGCGAGGTGCGCGCTGCGCGAGGGGTGCCCCGGCCCCCAGATCCGGTACGTCGAGCGGTTCGGTGACGGCGAATTCCACCCCCTCGACCGTCCCACGTCTCCCCGCGCGGTCCTCGGGATCGAGGCGTGGCGGGATCCCGGGCGGCTGGCCGTCACCCCCACCACCGCCTGTCAGATGCGCTGCCGCTACTGCAAGGTCGAGCTCGGGCGCACCCACGCGACCCCCGAGGTCCTCGACCGCGCGGTGGACCTGCTGTTGACCAGCGAACGCCCCCGCCTCGAGCTCCAGTTCTTCGGCGGCGAGCCGCTGCTCCGGCGGGACGAGGTGGCCCGCACCATGGTCCGGGCCCGCGACCTCGCCGAGGCCCGGGGCAAGCAGCTGAGCTTCACCGTGACGACCAACGGCCTGCTCCTGGACGACGACACCCTGCAGCTGTTGCGGGAGCACGACGCCCGCGTGCTGTTCTCCATGGACGGCTCACCGGCGGCCATGGCCCGGAGCCGGCCGCTGGCGAACGGCGCGGACGCGAGCGCCGCGGTCGAGGCCGGCCTGAGACGTCTCGTCGCGTCCGGGGTGCCCCACTTCGTCAACATCGTGGTCTCGCCCGGGGACGCGGACGACCTCGTGGACCGCGTGCGGTACATCGCGGACCTGGGGGTGCGCACCGTCCAGCTGTGCTACGCGACCGGTCCCGGGTGGGACCGGGCCGCGCGAGAGGCTTTCTGCGCCGCCCTGGAGCGCTGCGTGGTGCTGGCGTCCCGGTGGAGCGCGCGCGGAAAGCCGCTGCGCATCCAGAACCTCGACAGCGGGGCCGAGCCCACCGTGCTGAGCAACGATCTGCTCGTGGACGTGGACGGCACCCTCTACGGGGACGCGGCCCTGTTCGCGGAGAAGGTGTTCCCCGGGCTGCGCGGGCCGTATCGCCTCGGCCGGGTCGGCGAGCTGGCGCAGTTCGACGGGCTGCGGAGGTCCCGCGAGGAGAACCTGAAGACGCTCACCGGGATGTACCCTCCGGGGACGCCGGTCGGCGCGGTGCTCGAGGAGCTGGTCCAACTCGGCGTGGCCGTGGACGCGACCCTGAGGCGGCTGCGCGACGGGCGCCGGACGCCGCGGCAGGACCACAATCCTCTCCTCGGCGCCGTGCTGAAGCGCTCCGTGAGCCAGCAGGCGCGGCTGATGCGCATGCACCCCGCGCTGATCAAGTTCCCCCTGCTGCTCCTGGACAACCCGTGCACCCTCGACTGCGTGTTCTGCCGGGCCAAGGAGCTCGAGCCCACGCCGCGGGAGGCCGCCGCGGCCTGGCTCGCGGGCAACGACGGCGTCGGCCAGACGCGCCTCGGCCTCGTGGGGAACGAACCGCTGATCCACCCACACATCGACGAGCTGATCGCGTCCGCCCGGGCCCACGGCTTCGAGCGCTTCGACGTCCTCACGACCGGCCAGCCGCTGACCGATCCCGGACGCGTCCGCGACCTGGTGCAGCGCGGGGTCCGGGGATTCGCGCTGCCCCTGTTCTCGACGGATCCGGCCGTCCACGACGGCATCACCCGGGTGGAAGGCAGCCACCGCGCCACGGTCGCGGCCATCGACAATCTGTGCGATGCCGGCGCCGACGTCCACGTCCACGCGAATTTGTTGCGACAGAACATCGACGGCGCCGGCGCCCTCGAACACCACATCGTTGAGGAGCTGGGCCTGCCGTTCTGCCTGATCCCGGTGCGCCCCAAGGACGCGAACCTGCCCTACGAGCAGCTCGCGCCTCGGTACACCGACCTGCTCGAGCGCCTCCAGGTGCGCTCCCTCGTCGCATTCCCCCTGTGTATCTCGCGGCGCATCCAGGAGCCTGCCCTGGCGCCGGCGGACATCATCGCCGACGTGCTCAAGGTCTACGTCCTCGATCAGCCGTTCATCAAGCCCGGCCGTTGCGCGTCGTGCGCGCTACGCGCCCGCTGCGCAGGGACCTTCCAGGCCTACCTCGATCTGTACGGAGAGGGTGAGCTGCGACCGGTCTAGAGGACCAGGGCCCGCCCGAGTTCGAATGCCGCCCGCATCGCGTCGCCGTCGCCCCGCACGGCGCCGGGCTCCAGCGCGCCATAGGCGTAGACGTCGCCCACGGGGGTCATCCCGAAGTCGGCGAAGTTGCGCTCGAAGAACGCGCGGATGACCGAGCCATGAGGCCCCTCGGCCTCCTCCTGGACCACGACGGTACCGGCGCGATGACCCCGGAGGAGGGGCTTCATGGTGACGGGCTTGGTGGTCAGATCGAGGCCCGCGAGGGGGAGCATCCGGTCCCACAGGGTCTTGGTGAGACCGGAGACGTTCCAGAAGTACACGGGCGTGGCGAAGAGGAGGGCGCGGGCCTCGACCATGTCGCGGAGCAGGGGAGCCACGTCGTCTTCGTGGCCGCGGCACTCGCCCAGGGTGCAGGTCATGCAGCCGCGGCAGGGGTTCATGTGCAGGTCGAACAGGCGCACCTTGCGGGCGGTGGCGCCCGCGGCGCCGCGGAGGACCTCGTCCACGAGCACGTCGGTGTTCCCGCCCTGGCGGGCGCTGCCCACGAATGCCAGCAGATCGACCATGCTCGTCTCCCTCCGGTCGGGGCCCTATCCTACGACACGGTCCGGCGAGTGTGGGATGATACGTCCGCCGCGCGGCCCGCGGTGTGGAGGAGCCTTGGCGAATCGAGGACGCCGCTTCGGGAGACTGCGAGGACGTCTGCGCGACGGGGTCGAGGCGGTGCGCCGGCGGATGCCGCTGGAGCGTGCCCGCCCGGAGCCGCGCATCGAGCCGGAGGGGCGGGTCGTGTGCGTTCTGTTCAACACCCTCGCGCACGAGAGCCGCTTCTGGGGCAACATGCAGCTGTCGCTGGTGTCGGGCGACATGAAGCGCATGGGCATCGACAACGACCTGATCGTGCTGCTGATGCGCCCCGGGGAGGCGGATCGCAACCTCGAGACCGTCGAGGAGTTCGTCGCGTTGATGGGACGCTGGGCGCCCTCGGACATCCTGCTGTGGGCCAACTGGCTGCCCTGGCTCCCCGACCGCCTGCGGCGCGAGGCGGGCGCGCGCGTGATGACCCTCGATCCGGCGAACCCGGGGGACGTGGCGGACGCGCTGCGCGACATGGACCCCCACGCCAGCAGCGTGGCCACCATCGCCGGCGCGCGCACCCCGCGGGAGGCGGCGCGAATCCTGGAGTCCTCGGATCCCATCGCCCAGTTCACGCCCAACTTCGACTACCAGTTCGTGGGCACGAACGGGGCCGTGGACCAGACCCTGGCATTCGTGTCCCTGCTGGCCTGCCCCTTCGTCCCCCCCATCGCGGACAACCCGCGCTACGCCGGGGTGGACCTCCCCGAGGGCACCAGCGACCGCGGCTGCGCCTACTGCAACGCGGCGCGCCGCGGGGAGCCCATGGCCGATGGCGAGAAGCAGCGCCAGCTGGGCCACCAGATCCGATACCTGCAGCAGCACCTCCCGGCGCTCGAGGAGATCGCCGTCCCGTTCCCCGAGGACTACCTCGTACCCCTCGAGCGGGTGCTCCGCGACGCCCCCGCGCTGGGCATCGAGCCCATCACCCTCAGCGGCCAGTTCAACAGCGACAGCCTCGTGTCCGCCGGCGCGCAGCTCGGCGCCCTGCTGGACACGGCCGCCCGTCGCGGCTTCGAGTTCCACGTCAACGTGGTCGGCCTCGAGAGCTTCTGCGACGAGGACCTGCGGCTGTACAACCGCGGCGACGCGGGCGTGGTCGAGGGCGCGATCCAGGTCCTGCGGGATCTGCGGCGCGACCACGATCCCGGCGTGTTCATGCCCGCCACCGTGGCCAGCTTGATCCTGTTCCACCCCTGGCAGACCCTCGCGCGGCTGCGGGAGAGTCTGGACGGCCTGGTCGAGCAGGGCATCGAGCAGATGTTCGAGACGGTGAACCTCAACGACGTCCGGTTCCACCCCGGGGTGCCCCTGTACCACCTCGCCCGCCGAGACGGGCTGCTGGGACCGGCGGACGCCGTCGAGGTCCAGGACGTCCCCCTCGGAGGGTACTTCGCCGAGGAGCCCTGGCGCTTCGCCCACGACGACACGGCCTCGGTGCACGCCCTGTACACGCGCCTCCACATGGGCACCTCCCAGCGGATCTCGCTGCTCGAGGCCTGCGTCCGTAGCGTGGAGCACGACGAGGGGGCCGAACCGGACCGCGTTTGGGCGGGGCTGGACCGGCTGGCCGTGCGCGTGGCCACGGAGGTCGTGCCCGGGACCGTACCCCACCGGATCCTGCGCGTGGGCGCGGCGTCCAACGTGCGCCACCGGCGCGATCTGTGGCGCGGCTGGCGTTTCACCGAGGGGCTCACCGAGGCGCTGGCCGAGGCGAGGGAGTTCGAGCACCTGCACGATGGCAGGGTGACCGTGGCCGGCCCCGAACCCACGCTGCTGCCGTGGCTCCCGGACCTGACCGCGCGCCTCGCCGGCTGGGGAGCCCGCGTGGAGCTGCTGACCCACGGGCGGATGCTGACGTACCCGCGCTACGGGGCCCGGCTGCTGGCCGCGGGCGTGAGCCAGGTGAGCGTGCTGCTCCACTCGCACCGCGCCGAGGTCCACGACGAGGCCGTCCGGGTGGCCGGGGCGTTCCAGCAGGCCACCACCGGCCTGGGCCAGCTGGCGCGACTCGGGCGTGCGTCCGGTACCCGCACGGCGCTCGTGGCGGTCCTCGGCCCCGAGAACCGAGGCGAGCTGGCCGGCATGGTCGACCTGGCGGTCCAGCTGGGTGCTTCGGAGCTCCGCCTCGCCGCGCCCCTGGCCAACCTCGACCTGGGCCGCCTGGACGCGACCGGCGCCGAGGCCGATGAGGTCCTCTCCTCGGCTCGCGCTGCGGGACTTGGCGCGGGCTACGATCCGCATCTGTCGCTGCACTGGGTCGGCGGCGACGAATCCTCGGCGTAGATCCAGCGCGCAAACCTGATACGCTGCGCGTCGAGGACCCCCAACCGAACGAGGACACCATGAGTCGACCTACCCTCTGTTCTTCCGTGGCTGCCGTGGCGGCGATCCTGCTCCTGACGGGCTGCCCCGACGCGTACGACGAGGCCCCCACGCTGACCCTCGCTCCCGGCGCCGTGGACTTCGGCGCCACCCAGGCGATGGGCGCGGTGATGGAGACCAACGTGGTCCTGACCAACGAGGACGCGCGAGACGTCTCCTTGCTGGAGGTGGTGCTCGACGGGGACGCGGAGGTGTTCGCGGTCACCACGCCCGGGGGCGGCGCCATCGAGCCGCCGATCCTCCTGCTGCCGCAGGAGACGTACACGGTGATGGTGAGCTTCCTGGTGCCCGACTACAGCGCCGACTTCGCAGCCACCGCCACCTTCACGTACAGCTCGGCCACCGAGGCCGGGGGCTGCAACTGCGACTCCTACACCCAGGAGTTCGGCACCGCCGTGTTGCAGATCGCCGGCTCCACGTCGTGTGACCTCGACGGCGACGGGTACGACGGCGCCGAGTGCGAGGGCGACGACTGCGACGACGACGATCCCGCCGTCCATCCGGACGCCGAGGAGGCGTGCGACGGCGTGGACAACGACTGCGATGGCGACGTGGACGAAGGCTTCGACGCGGACGGCGACGGCTTCCTCGCGTGCGAGGACGACTGCGACGACAGCGACGCCGACGTGCATCCAGAGGCCGAGGAGGTCTGCGACGGCGTGGACAACGACTGCGACGAGCTCCTGGCAGACGACGAGGTGGACGACGACGGTGACGGCTGGATGGTGTGCGAGGACGACTGCGACGACCTGGACCCCACGAGCTACCCCGGCGCCGAGGAGCTGTGCGACGGCGTGGACAACGACTGCGACGGCGTCCTCGGTCCCGACGAGAACGACGACGACGGCGACGGCTACAGCGAGTGCGGCGGAGACTGTGACGACGCCGACGCCACCACCTACCCCACGGCCCCCGAGCTGTGCGACGAGGTGGACAACGACTGCGACGGCGACACCGACGAGGGCGTCGATCTCGACCTGGACGGCGACGGGTTCACCCCGTGCGAGGGGGACTGCCACGACGGCAACCCCGACGTCTTCCCCGGGGCACCCGAGATCTGTGACGGCTTCGACAACGACTGCGACGGCACCCTCGACGTGGGGGAGGTGGACGCGGACGGCGACGGCCTGCTGGTCTGTGCCGGTGACTGCGACGACGCCGAGCCGACGGTCGGCTTCGGGTTCCCGGAGCTCTGCGACGGCCTGGACAACGACTGCGACGGCGACGTGGACGAGGGCACGGAGCTGGACATCGACGGCGACGGGTTCACCCCTTGCCAGGGGGACTGCGACGACCAGGACGGCTCGGTGTACCCGGGCGCGAACGAGATCTGCGACGGCGTGGACAGCGACTGCGACGGGATCGTGCCGGCGGACGAGGTGGACCTGGACCTCGACGGGTATCCGGCCTGCGGCGACTGCGACGACACGGACCCCTACGCCAACCCCGGGGCCGAGGAGCTGTGCGACGGCGTGGACAACGACTGCGACGGGGTCGTGGACGACGGCATGTACGACGACGCCGACGGCGACGGCGTGGACGTGTGCAGCGGCGACTGTGACGACACCGACGCCGACGTCTACCCGGGCGCGTTCGAGCAGTGCAACGGCCTCGACGACGACTGCGACGGCGTGCCGGCGGCCGACGAGGCCGACGACGACCTGGACGGCGTCCGCGGCTGCGAGGGCGACTGCGACGACCAGGACGCGAGCACCTACCCCGGCGCCCCGGAGCAGTGCGACGGGCTGGACAACGACTGCGACGGCGTGGCGGACGAGGACGTGAACAGCGATCTCGACGGGGACGGGTACACGCCGTGCGACGGGGACTGCAACGACCTCGAGGCCACGGTGTTCCCCGGCGCGGCCGAGGTCTGCGACGGGCTCGACAACGACTGCGACGGGACCCTGATCGCGGGTGAGCAGGACGACGACGCCGACGGTCACCGCGTCTGCGGCGGGGATTGTGACGACGCCGACGACACGGTCTACCCGGGGGCGCCCGAGCTGTGCGACGGCCTGGACAACGACTGCGACGGCATCGCCGACGACGGCGTGTACGACGATCTGGACCAGGACGGCTTCGACGTGTGCAGCGGCGACTGCGACGACACCCTCGACGTGTCGTACCCCGGCGCCGCGGAGATCTGTGACGGCTTCGACAACGACTGCGACGGCCTGTTGCCACCGGACGAGGTGGACGACGACGCCGACGGCCAGCTCGTGTGCGAGGGGGACTGCGACGACGCCGATCCCCTGACCTGGCTGGGCGCCCCGGAGCAGTGCGACGGCCTCGACAACGACTGCGACGGCCTGGCCGACGAGGAGGTGGGCGACGATCTGGACGGCGACGGCCTCTCGCCGTGCGACGGCGACTGCAACGACCTCGATCCGGCCGTCTACCCGGGCGCGCCGGAGCTGTGCGACGGCGTGGACAACGACTGCGACGGCGTGGTGCCCCTGGACGAGGTGGACGACGACGGCGACGGCGCCATGGCCTGCGGTCCGGACTGCGACGACACGGATCCGAATGTGTACGCGGGTGCGCCCGAGCTCTGCGACGGCGCGGACAACGACTGCGACGGGATCGTGCCGGCGGACGAGGTGGACCTGGACGCGGACGGACACCTGGCCTGCGCCGAGTGCGACGACGCCGATCCGACGGCCTACCCGGGCGCGCCCGAGCTGTGCGACGGCGTGGACAACGACTGCGACGGCGCCCTCGATCCCCTCGAGGCGCTGGACCTCGACGGCGACGGCTCGCCGTACTGCGCGGATTGCGACGACGGCGACGCGGACAGCTATCCGGGCGCGCCCGAGGTCTGCGACGGCGCGGACAACGACTGCGATGGCGCCCTGTTCCCCGGAGAGGACCTGGACGACGACCTGGACGGTTTCCTCGCGTGCGAGGACTGCGACGACGGCGACGCGGACACCTACCCGGGCGCCCCGGAGCTGTGCGACGGCGTGGACAACGACTGCGACGGGAGCGTCGATCCCGACGAGACCACGGACGCGGACCTCGATGGCTACCTGGCGTGCGAGGACTGCGACGACGCCGAGGCGACCGTCTATCCCGGCGCCGCGGAGATCTGCGACGGCCTGGACAACGACTGCGACGGCGTCCTGCCGCTGGAGGAGCAGCTGGACCTGGACGCGGACGGGTGGCTCTGGTGCGACGACTGCGACGACACCGATCCCGACTCGTACCCCGGCGCACCGGAGGCCTGCGACGGCCTCGACAACGACTGCGACGGCGCCGTGCCCGCGGACGAGGTGGACGCGGACGTCGACGGATTCCTGGCCTGCGAGGACTGCGACGACGCGGACGCGACGGCGTACCCGGGCGCGGCCGAGCTGTGCGACGGCGTGGACAACGACTGCGACGGCGCCGTGCCGGTGGACGAGGTGGACGCGGACGGGGACGGCTACCTCGCGTGCGACGAGTGCGACGACGCCAACGCGGCGGTCTACCCGGGCGCGCCCGAGGAGTGCGACGGCGTGGACAACGACTGCGACGGCTACACACCTCCCACCGAGCTGGTGGACGCCGACGGCGACGGCTACATCAACTGCGCCGACTGCGACGACACCGAGGACACCGTCTTCCCCGGCGCCCCGGAGCAGTGCGACGGGCTCGACAACGACTGCGACGGCGTCACCCCCGCCGACGAGGTGGACCTCGACGGGGACGGGGAGATGGTCTGCGCCGGCGACTGCGACGACGCGGACGCCGACAGCTACCCCGACGCCCCGGAGCTCTGCGACGGGATCGACAACAACTGCAACGGCGCCCTCCCCGCCGACGAGGCCGACGCCGACGCCGACGGCGTCATGGAGTGCGCCGGGGACTGCGACGACGCGGATCCGACCTCGTACCCCGGCGCGGCCGAGCTGTGCGACGGCCTGGACAACGACTGCGACGGCGTCGTGGCCCTGACCGAGATCGACGAGGACGGCGACGGGCTGGCCGACTGCGAGGGCGACTGCGACGACCTCGACGCCGACACGTACCCCGGCGCGGTCGAGCTGTGCGACGGCGAGGACAACGACTGCGACGGCGGCCTGCCCGCGGACGAGGCGGACGCCGACGGCGACGGCTGGGCCACCTGCGAGGGGGACTGCGACGACGCCGACGCCGACACCTACCCCACGGCCCCGGAGCTGTGCGATGGCCTCGACAACAACTGCAACGGCATCCCGGCCCTGGAGGAGACCCTCGACGGCGACGGCGACGGCTACGTGTACTGCGAGGACTGCGACGACCTGGACGGGGACACCCATCCCGGCGCGCCGGAGCTGTGCGACGGGGTGGACAACGACTGCGACGGGGCCGTGCCCGCGGACGAGACCGACGACGGCGACGGCGACGGGTTCGTCGAGTGCGAGGACTGCGACGACGCCGACGCCGACGTCAACCCGGCCGCCCTCGAGGAGGCCTGCGACGACGTGGACAACGACTGCGACGGCGACCTCCACCCCGAGGAGGTCGACGACGACGGCGACGGTTACGACGAGTGCGACGACGACTGCGACGACACCGACGCCGACATCCACCCCGCGGCGGTCGAGGAGTGCGACGGCGTGGACAACGACTGCGACGCCGACGTGGACGAGGGGTTCGGCGACTACGACGGCGACGGCACCGCCGACTGCGTCGACCCGTGCCCCGTCTTCGCCGACGTGACCTACATCGGCGGGGGCGAGGACGGCACCTTCGACTCACCCTTCGTCTCCCTCCAGGAGGCGGTGGACCAGGCCGACGCGGTCACCTGTGAGTCCGTGCTGGTCTACCCCGGGACCTACGCCGAGGACCTGGACTTCGGCACGGCGCCCACCGTGGTCGAGAGCCTCGACGGCCCGGCGACCACCACCATCCAGGGCACCGGCACCGACGCGGTGGTCACCATCACCGGCGGCCAGGCCGGCGCGGGCCTCGTCGGCTTCACCGTGACCGGCGGCGTCGGCGGCGCCGACCTGGGCTGGGACAACGAGGGGTTCACCTACGGCGGCGGCATCCTCGTGGTGTCCACCGACGCCCTGATCGAGGGCAACGTCGTCACGGCCAACAGCGTCACCGGTCGCGGCGGCGGCATCTTCGTCTACGACTCCGAGGGCGAGATCCTCGACAACGAGGTCTCGTTCAACATCGCCAACCGCCACAACAACGCCGGCGGCGGCATCGCGGCCATCAACGCGTCGTGCCTCATCGAGGGCAACTTCGTCACCGGGAACTCCGCCGACGGCTCCAGCGGCGACGGCGGCGGCATCCTCCTCGAGGCCTCGTACGACCACGTCCGCGCCAACCTCGTCACCCTCAACTGGGCCCGCGACAACGGCGACGGGGTCCGTCTCTCCGGCGACTCGGCGTGTCTGTTCGAGGGCAACTGGGTCCAGGACAACTACGGCCACGGCGTGATGTCGTCCCACCACAACACGTCCGCGATCATCAACAACACGATGATCGGCAACGACACGGTCGGCTTCTACGTGTTCATCTGCTGCGGCAGCGAGTACGCCCTGCCCACCGTCACCAACAACATCATGGCCTTCAACGGCAGCTACGGCGTCTACGACAACTCCGGGATCGACTTCACCTTCTCGTACAACGACGTCTACGGGAACATCTCGGGCAACTACGGCGGATACGCGGTGGATCTGACGGGTCTGCTCGGCAACATCTCCGCCGATCCGCTGTTCACCGCGTTCTCCGACGACGGCGATCCCACCAACGACGACCCGCGGCTCCAGTCCGGCAGCCCCTGCCTCGACGAGGGCGCGAGCGTCCAGATCTACGGCGTCGACTACGACTACGACGGCAACCCGAGGCCCGCGGACGGTGACGGCAACGGCTCGAGCCGGTACGACCTCGGTGCCTTCGAGGTGCAGTGAGTCTCCCGGGGACCTGGGGCGGTTCGGGGTGGGTGCTCGCGCTGGCCGCGGCCTGCGGCCTCTCGATCGCTGGCTGCGAGCGCGTGGACATCCGGCCCGATGTGGCGGCCACGGTCAGCGCCGACATCCCCACCGTGGTCACGGTCGAGTGGGACCTGGAGAACCCGGGGGCTGCCGGCGCATTCGTGGAGTTCGGCGAGGATCGCGACCACGACCGTCGCGCCCGGGCCGTGATCGACGCCTCGGGGCGCGCGCGGGCCCACCTCGTGGGCATGAAGGCGGACACCGAGCACCAGTACCGCGTCGTGGAGGTGGTGGCCGACGACCCCCTGGTGGGCCCCCGTCGGGACGTCCGGACCGGGGAGATCCCCATGGCGCTGCCCGCGTTCACCGTGGAGATCCATGATCGAGAACGCGCCAACCGCGGGTACATCGTCACCTCGATCTTCGGCCAGCCGTCGGCGGCGCTCATCCTCGACATGGACGGCGACGTGGTCTGGGCTCACCAGCCCGAGGGCGACTGGCTGCAACTCCAGATCACCCGCGCGCTGCGCTCGCGCATGGGCGAGTACGTCGTCTACCACGCCGGTGTCGGCTACGACGCCGACGCCGAGCACCCCGAGCTCGACCGCCGGGCCGTGCGCGTGAGCCTCGACGGGACACGCCAGGAGGTCCTGGCTCTCCCGGACACCCACCATGATCTCTTCGAGCGGGGGGAGGGGGGCTACACCGCCCTGGCCCTCGACGCGAGGACCGTGGACGGCCAGGAGATCGAGGGCGATCGCCTCATCGAGTTCGACCTGGACGGTACCCAGCGCCAGATCTGGACCGTCTGGGACCACTTCGAGTTCAACCCCGACCTCGGCTACAGCCCCGATCTCGGCTGGTCCCACGCCAACGCCGTGGACTACGACAAGGCCGAGGGCGCCTACTACGTGTCGCTGCACAACCTCGACTGCATCGTCAAGATCGACCGCGCCACCGGCCAGCAGCTCCAGGTGCTCGGCGGCCGACATTCGGATTTTGTGCTACCGGACGGCACCACCACCCTGTTCCAGCGTCAGCACCAGTTCGTCCGCCTCGACGACGGCATCCTCGTCTTCGACAACGGTACGGCCGAGAACCACGACTCCCGCGTCGTCGAGTACGCCCTGGACGAGGCCGCGGGCACGGCAGAGCTCCGCTGGGAGTTCCACCTGGAGCCCCCGAGGTTCAACGTCGCGATGGGCGACGTCCACCGCCTCCCCAGCGGCAACACGCTCATCACCTGGTCCTCGCTCGGTCAGATCGACGAGGTCACCCCGGAGGGCGAGGTGGTGTGGCGCCTGCGGTCCGAGATCGGCAAGGGCTTCGGGTTCACCATGTGGCGGGAGAACCTGTCGAACGTGGTGGTGTTCCCGGGCCTGTCGACGCGGTAGCCTCGCTGAACGTCAACTCCACCGGCCCGCTCTGCGTCTGCGAACGGAGCTCCACGCACCCCAGCTCGGTCTCCGTGACGGCGGCGGTGTAGCGCTGCACGCTCGCCGAGACCGGGTTCAGCTGGTCGAAGACGTCCATGTCCCAGATGGCGTCGATCAGCGAGGCAGGCACGGTCAAGGAGCCGACGGAGTCCCCCACGTCGCAGATGAGCTCGGCGGGCAGCGCGCCGTGCTGATCGCTCTTGGTGACGACCAGGCGAAACCGCGAGCCGGAGACGGCGCTGGGCATCCACGTGCAGGTGAGCGCGTCGTTCTGCGACAGGTCGACCGCGTCGCAATACACCCCGAGCGGTTCCACTCCGGGGGTCGAGAGCTCGAATGGGCCGATGCGATCCCCGCCGGACGCGCTCAGTGTGACCACGTCGCCAGGTTGATACAGATTCGCGAAGTCCTGGCCGCCGATGTACACGCCGTTGTCGATGGCCTCCAGCGTGACCGGGGGTGTGGTCCCGGTCACGTCCACGGTCCCCACCGAGAGGACGAGGGGCATCTCGCGGCACACGTCGCCGAACCCGCAGTACTCGTCCGCGTCGCACGCTGGCTCGCAGAAAGGAGGGTGTTCCCACCCGTAGAGGGTGCAATCGCCCTCGCGCTGGAGTTCGTCCAGTATCCACGGCTCCGGGCCGTCCTCGACCATGCCCCCGATCCAGGTCTCCGCGGGACTGGAGTCGTCCACGGTCAGGTGAAAGTACCCCCACGTGGTGTAGCGATCGCAGATCTCGACGGGACCCACCGAGTCGTCGTCGCCGGCCTGGTCGTCGTCGCCTGCGTGGTCGTCGTCGCCGGCCTGGTCGTCGTCATCCCCCACAGGATCCCCACCGCCGTGCACCTCGGCGCATCCGAGCAGGCCCAGCGCAAGCGTGAGGGCCCAACCCTGCCCAGCGGCGCCGGCCATCGGATCACAGCTCCTGGAGTACGAACTCGTACTCGGTCCCGGTGGGCCCGCACTCGTCCTCTTCGGGATCGACGATGGCGAAGTCCTGCTGGTAGCCGGGGGCGTAGGCGTCGATGTACAGCGGGCAGGTGAAGCCCCAGCCGCAGACGAAGGAGTCGCCCTCGCCGTCGTCGCAGACCTGGGGCGCGAACCAGTCCTCGCATTCCGGGGCGTACTCCGCCCAGGCGTCGGGGATGGGCTGGCCGTCGGTGTCCACGATGGTCACGAAGACCGAGGGGAGCTCGACCTGGGGACAGTCGACCGGGTCGAGGACGAGCACCACGGACTCGCCCTGCACGTGGCATTCGTCCTCGGTGACGGTGACCTCGGTCTCGGCAGTCGTGAATCCCGCGGCCTCGGCGCGGATCGTCAGGATCCCGGAGACCTCGTAGCCGCAGAGGTAGACGTCCGGGCCCTCCTCGCAGGGCTCGGCCTCCTCGGCACCCTCCCGGGTGAACGTCACCGTCGCGTCGGGTACGGCCGCGCCATCGGCGTCGACCACGGTGACGGACACGGAGACTGCGGCGATGGCGGTGCAGTCCTCTCCCTGGCTCGGGCAGCCGGCGAGGACGAGGACGAGGGCGACGAGGGCGCGGTGCATGGGGACCTCCGTTTCGACCTGTCGGGGATGATGCTAGCAGCGTGCACGCGGCCCGGGTAGAAAGGGGCCCGGTGGCGTCCTCGCTACAGCTCGTCCACGCAGCGATGGAGCACGAGCGCCCCGAAGTACCAGTCCAGCGCGTACTTGATCTGCTGGTGGAGGTAGGCGTCGTTGCCCGCCATGGACTCCAGCCGGGAGGGATCCGCGATCTCCTCGACCCGTTCGAACGCCTCGACGCACCGCTCCTCGGCGGCGCGGTCCTCGCGGGCGCGCTGGGCCGCGGTCGACACGTAGGCGTAGGCCTCGTAGACGTCGGCGACCTTGCCCTCGTGGCCCTGCACGCAGCCCAGGAGCATCAGGGTTCCGTACTGGTAGCCCCAGCTGCCCAGGAGGGTGTCCAGCTCCTCGCCGTCCAACCCGTCGGCCTGGGCCTCCGCGTGGCGCTTCACGTTCCACTCCGCGACGGGCTTCGTCTGGGCGGCGACACCCGCGCAGGTCGCGTCGGACCAGTCGATGGGGCCGCCCTCACCGTCCACCAGGGCCTGGCCCAGGGAGAGGATCTCCTCGTTCGTCAATCCGGCGCGGATGGCGCGCTTGTGGTCCCAGTAGTCGCCCTTCTGTGCGGCATCGCGCAGCCGGTTGGTCGCCCAGGAGCGGCCCTCCTCGGTCGTCATCCGGTCCAGGGTGGACTGCAGGCGTCGCGAGACCTCCTCGTTGGCGCCGAAGTGCTTGGCGTGGAGGATCGCCCAGGCGGTGTACACGTGGTCCCCGAGGGTGACGCCGGGGGTATGACGGGACTGCTCGATGGCCGCCGTGCCGGTCTCCCGGGTCCGGGCGAGGATTCGCTCGGTCTGCTCCAGCTGCTCGGCCGGGGTGTAGCACCGCTGCATGGCCGCGATCAGGCCGTGGCCCTTGGGATCGGCGGGCTGGACAGCGTCCAGGTCGAGCACGAACCTCGAGGCGTCGTGGAACAGCGACGACATGTCGGCGACGTCTGGATCGTCGAACGGGATCGTGCGCAGGGTGTGGGGTTCCTCGATCATCTCCCACTCGATCGCCCGCAACATGGTCGTCTCGAACAGGTCGTGGCCCCTCTTCGCCGGGGGCTGGGAGACCTGCCAGTCGACGCTGTCGAGGTAGTGCCACATCTCGTCGTACTGCTGGCAGTGCAGGCCCAGATCCTCCAGCACCAGCAGCCGAAGCCCGAACCCGGCCAGGCTCTGCACGTCGTGGGTGTGCTTCGGTGGTCGCTCCCGCTCGTCCGGGATCGCGTCGAGCACGCGCTGACGAACGATCGAGTCCTCGTCGCGACGCTGCCGCGCCAGCCGCGCCTGCTCACCCTCCACCGAGGCGCGCATGGAGGCCACCGCGTCCCTCGCCAGCTCGAACTCCGGGTCCAGCTCCAGGGCCTGCTCGAATGCGCTGCGGGCCGCGTCGACCCGCCCGGCGGCCTCGTGGTCGAGCCCCTGGCCGTAGGAGGCGAACGCGCCGAAGTTCTCGGTGGGCGTGGCCGTCAGCATCTTGCGGCGGACCGACGAGGTCACGGCGAGCTCCAGCTCGTCGAGCAACGCCTCGACCAGGTCCTTCTCCACGGTGACGAAGTCCTCGACGGTGCCCTGGGCGTCCGCGGCCCCGAGCACGGCGGCGGACTCCACCTCGACGATCCGGGCGTCCATGAGGAACGCGGCGCCCACCACGGAGTAGCTGCCGGCGATCACGAGCTCCGCGCCTAGCCCCCTTCCCAGCTCCTGGGCCGTCGACGGGTCCAGGAAGCCGCCGTCGCCCAGCGCGATCTCCCCGAGGATGTCCTCGAGCCGGGATCGCTCCACCAGCTGCAGCGTCTCGATCCTCGACAGGTCGGACACCAGCATCCCGGCCAGCGCGTTGCCGAGCCCGGCGAACTCCTCGCTGCCGGCCCCCTCCTCCAGCGGCAGCACGGCCAGGGTCTGCGCTGCCGGGGCGAACCCGGGGACGGCACACAGCAACGTCATCAGGGCGAGGTGTCTCATGAAATCTCCGCCTCTCATCGTCCCAGGACCAGCGCGGTCAGGGGACCGCCGAAGAAGTACGTCACCAGCGCGGCTGCCGCGAGGACGGGGGAGAACGGGAGCGTGCGCTCCACCAGGATCACCTCGTCGTCGTTGTAGCGCGTCCGGATGAACCGGACCTGCTCCTCGGTCAGCCCGTCCGCGGTCACGGCGCCGAGGAGGGTCGGCACGGCCGTGGTGTTGGGCTCCTCGTGCTCCGGGGCCTCGTCGCCGAGCTCGCTGAGCTCGCGCTGCTCGCGCGACCTCAGCAGCTGGAGGCTCTCCTTGCCGGGGAGCATGCCAGGTCGTAGCCGCCCCACGTCGATGCGACGGTTCACCCTCCCCAGGGCGGGGTAGGCGCGCGCGAAGATCACCAGCACCACGGCCAGGCAGCTCGGCAGCAACAACTGCGGGATGCCGGCGAAGCCGTTCTTCTGTGCCAGGAACGCCAGGCACGCCAGGCTCACGAGGGTGAATATCGCGGCGCCCCAGCGCGTGAGGATCACGCGGGACAGGGGCCGGAACACGGCGAACAGCACGAGGAACAGGGTGAAGTCCCCCACCTCGACGAGGAACGAGATGCCCTCCCTGGACGCCTCCCGCACCGCGCGTATCCCGGCGAACATGGCGGTGAAGGTGAGCACGATCGGCAGCAGCTTCAGCAGCGCCCCCGGAGTCGCCCCGAGGGCCTGGGTCCGGCGCGGGCCGTCCGCGGCGAGCCGTGCGAGCGCCGGGACACCAGTACGTATCAGATCGGCCGCCAGGAGCACGAACACCAGCGCGAAGACGTTGACCAGCAACGGCAGGGCGGGGAAGCCCGGCAGGTACGACCGGGTGTAGCAGAACGGTGGCACGAGGAACGCGTAGACCGCGAAGAGCTTGGCGTCCCCGGCGGCCCAGACCCCGAGCTGCCACAGCAGTATCGCCACGGCCAGCCCCATCACCAGGTCGATCACCACGGCCGCGGACCAGTGCCACCCCTCGTCGACGAGCACGGGCATGCCCATGCCGCCGGCCTCGGCCAGCAGCAACAACCCGTACGCCGCCGCCCCGGTGCCCAGCCCGTGGAGGACGCGACGGTTGTAGATCCGCCCCTCGCGCAGGTCGTCCCGCACGGTGACCACGGCCGTGAACACCAGGGGCAGCAGCAGCAGGTGATGGATCAAGGCGTCACCCCGAGACGGGCTGGAGGATCCCCAGCCCGGCCGCCCGGACGCGCTGGACGTCGAGGCCGCGGCACGCCGCGTCGTGGACACACGCGCGGCAGCGTAGGCTCTTGACGCGGTACAGCCGGCCGATGAAGTGGGTGACGAAGGCGTCGGGATGCAGGATCCCGTCGGTCCGGACGACACCGAGGGGGAGGGGATCTGCGTACTCGACGCTGCGGCCACCGCCGAGGCAAGGCGGCACGCCGAGCCACGTGTCCGGCAGGAACTCCGGGCGCGTCTCGGCGGGATCGGCGCCGAGCTCGATGGCCTCGCCCAGGGTGTACGCGGGCGGCACGAACGCGACGACGCGGGTGTCCGAGCCGGCGTTGGCGCGCAGGCCAGCGGTGTCACGCTGCATCGGGACGGCCACCTCGGGGGTCCCCAGCTTCAGGGCCGCGCGCACCTGCGCCCGGTTCCGCGCGACGATCCGCACGGGCTGCTGCAGCCCGGCGCGTCGGAGGGCCCGGCGCAGCCACCGCAGGTCGTCCACCTCGAGCCACAGCTGCGCGGCTCGCGAGCCCGCGGCGGCTCGGGCGGCCTGGGACGCGTCTCGTGCGTGCACCCACAGGACCTCGCGTGGCCCCTCCACCAGCTCGCGCTGGGTGTCGATCCGCGTCCCGTCACGGGCGTCGACCCTGAGGATGCCCGGCACGCCGCGATCCAGCGCCGCGATCGCCCCTCCCATGGCCTCGCACAGGGGCTGGATGAAGCAGTGAGCGCAGCGCTCGCCCTGGCAGCGCAGGGTGCCTCCGGAGACCATCTCGTCGAGGATGTCGCGGCGTCCGCGGACCTCGTCATGCAGCTTGTGCGGGTCCTGGATCAGCCCCTCGTAGCCCTCCAGGAGCTGCGGCGCGAGCCGGTTGGTCCAGATGTGGAGCCCGGGATCGCGGGACAGCTCCAGCCCGCGCCGGAGGGCCGCGAGGGCCACCTCGGGGTCGAAGAGCATGCCGGGGTCCGGGCCCGGCGCGGCGCGGCCGAACGGCACCACCATCAGCAGGTCGAGCTCTCGCACGCCCATCCCGACGAACAGGTCCATCACGTCGCGCAGGTGCTCGACGTTGCGTCGATTGATCACCACGTCGCCGCTGACGATCAGGCGGCCCGTGGCCACGGCGCGGCGGATCCCGGCCACGCTCTGGTCGAAGGAGCCGGGTACGCCCGTGAGGGAGTCGTGCAGCTCGGCCGTGTGTCCGTGAAGCGAGAAAGTCACCTCGTCGAGTCCCGCCGCCACCGCCGCGGCGGTGAATCGGGCGTAGGCGAACATCCGGCCGTTGGTGATGGTCTGGACGTGTTCGTAGCCCATGTCGCGGCCCCGCCGCACGAAGTGCAGGAAGTCCGGGTGGATGCTGGCCTCGCCCCCGCTGAGGATCAGGCGCCTCGCGCCGCGCTCCAGGCCGGCCCGCAGGTCCCGTTCCACCTCGTCGCGGCCGAGCATGGAGCCGTCCTGGACGTTGCTGTCCAGACAGAACGCGCAGCGGTTGTTGCACGCGCGGGCGATGCGCACCCAGTGGCGGGGCTGGCTGGCCACCTGTTCGCGCTCTGGATCGGTCCTCGACGTGTGCACGCTCGAACTCTAGCCCGGATCCCTCGGAAACGGGGCATCCGGTGCTATCCTTTCCGCACCCGAGCCCGGGGATCCGGAGGAGACGATGGCACGACCGAGGAAGATCAGCATCACCGTCCCCGGCCACCTCGCCGACGCCCTGGACCGGGTGGGGGCGGGCCTGGACGTGGACGGCATCTGCGCCACGGCCCTGGAACGCGAGTGTCGCACGGTCCTGGACGCCCAGCGCAAGGACGGCGCCCTCGGAGGAGCCGTCGCGCGCTTCCGGGCCCAGCGCGTGGCCATCCTCGGGCGAGCCAAGGAGGAGGGCTTCCGCGCCGGCCGGCAGTTCGTCCTCGAGCGGGCCGACTACGAGACCGCCGTGGCCCTGGAGAAGCTGTACAAGCTGTCGCTGCGCGAGCAGGTGGACGACCTCGGGCGAGACCTCGGCGAGGCCCTCGCGGCCCACAAGGGGGTCTTGCCGCGCAAGGCCTCGGCGGAGTGGCTCCAGGGATTCGTCGAGGGTGCGATGGACGTCTGGCTGCGCATCCGGGCCGAGGTGGAGGCGTGAATCCGACCGTGATGTGGCTCCCCGTGGGAGGGGACTGCAACTGCCGCTGCGAGGTCTGTGACTTCGTGCGGCTGCCCCCTGCGGATCCCGAGCAGTCCCGGACCATGCTCGAGGCCCTCCGGCCGCCCGCCGTGATGTTGCACGGCCCGGGAGAGCCCACCCTCCACCCGGACCTCGCCGGCCTCGTCCACGCGGTCCGCCGCGGCGGCGTGGCCCGGGTCGGGGTGGTGACCAACGGCCGCCTCCTCGCCTACCCCGACCGCGCGGCGGCGCTGGCCTCCCTGAGGCTGTCCGTCGTCGCCGTGACCCTGCTGGATCCGGATCCGGCCGAGCACGATCGCCTCGCGCGCGCAGAGGGGGCGGCGAGCCAGTCGCTGGCGGGCCTCGCCAACCTGGCGCGGCTGGCGCGGAGCAGCGGGACGAAGGTGGTGGCCCGGCTGATGATCCGGCCCGGTCTCCGCGGCAAGGTGGACGCCCTGGCCCGCAAGGCCGTCGCCGCAGGAGCCGAGGAGCTGTGGTTCGATGGCCCGGAGGACGAGGAGCTGTCCGACGAGGTCCGCGCGTTGCAGGCCAGCGGCGCGACCATCCGCTGGCGCGCGGCCGTGGAGGCGCTCCTGAGCGCCGAGGGGGTGGGATCGAGGACCGCGGATGGCGCCGTCCCCGTGCGGTTCCACCCCGGCGAAGGCGCCGTCTCCCTGGTCGTGCGCACGGGGTGCCGCAATGCCTGCTCCTACTGCACCACCCGCATCATCCAGGAGACCAACGGCGCGTCGTGGCCCCTCGACGACCTGGACACCTTCCTCCCGGGCCTCCGGCAGGGGCGAGAGCGCGGCCTGGACCGCCTCAGGATGGTCGCCATCGAACCGCTGGAGCACCCGGATCTCCCCGGGTTCATCCGCGCGGCGCGCGACATGGGCTACACCGAGATCGAGGCCTGGACCTCGGCCCGGGCCCTCTCGGACGCCGCGTGGTCGGACGAGCTCGCCTCCGCTGGCCTGACCCACCTGGACGTCCCGCTGTTCGGCCACGAGGCGGAGCTGCACGATGCCATCGCCCGCGTGCGCTGGTCCTTCGCCGAGACCCTGGAGGGGCTCGAGAATGCGGTGTCGCGCTTCGACGTGCGGTGGCACCTCGTGCTGGTGACGCAGAACCTGCCGCACATCGCGGACATCGTGGACCTGGCCGAGGGCAAGGGGCTGGGGCGGCCGGTGAACGTGCTCGTGCCGTCGCCGTCCTCGGACGATCGTGGGCCCTACGAGGCGTTCGCTCCCCGGTTGTCCGAGATCGCCGCCGCGGTGGCGGGGCTGCCCGGCGACCTCCGCGACCACCTGCTCCAGCGAGGTCTCGCGAACCAGCTGCCGCCGTGCGTGGTCCACGCCTGTGACGGGCTGGCCCTCGACCCCGAGATCGGCAGCCCCCAGCCGAGATTCACCGAGGCCGTGGACGGCGAGCCGGGCGCCGACGCCAAGCGCAACGCGCCGTGTCCGATGGAGGACCTGTGCGCCGCAGCCGGCCGGTGCGGGGGCGTGCACCCCCTCTACCTGGCCGTGTTCGGCCCGGGCGAGCTCCGGCCCTTTGGCGCCGATCCCTTCGCGGGCTCGTCGCCGTGAGAGCGCGTCGCTGCGGCGATGAACCGGCGGGGGCGTCCCTGGACCGGCTCGCCGAGCGCGCCGTCCCCGAGTTCAGCGAGCTGTTCGACGAGGACCTGCTCAGCCACTACGAACGGGACTCCATCCGCAAACGTCTCCAGAACATGCGACGTTACGCGCGACAGGTGTTCGAGGCGTTCCAGACCCTCGGCTTGCCGCAGGATCTGCCGCCACCGGCGCACCACGACGCGCCGCGGCGGGAGGGCGCGTTCCGATCGATCCTGTCGGAGATCGTCGAGGACAGCCGGCCCGAGCTCAAGCGCTCCGTGGCCGGCCGGGTCGTGGACAAGATGGGGCGTCACTACCTGTGGACGAACCTGTCGAGCCTGCCGGTGTTCCACGAGGCCACGGCCCTGGGCCCGTGGTGGATGGTCAACAACGTCCCGAGCCGTCACTTCCGCCGCTTCGCGGACTACCTGTCCGGCGAGCTCCTCATGGGCATCGTGCTGAGCCTGCAGCGCGTGCGCGAGGAGATCCTGTCGTCGAGCGAGGTCTACCTGGCCCACTGCGCGTGTCGCAGCGCCGGGATCGCCCACGACCTGGTGCAGGGCGGCGAGGTGTTCACCCTGCTGGGCGAGGCCGAGAACCGGGTGCTGCTCGACCGGCTCGTGGACCGATACCAGGCGCTCGGCCCGGATCGAACCCGCCAGACCACCGCGGCGAAGTACCGGCGCGTCTTCGATCGGCTGGGCGCTGCGCGCGGCTCGGGATCGCCGGACTACCGGATGGAGAGCTTCCTGCAGTGGACGTACCCGGACTGGGAGCTGATCCCGGTGCACCCGGGCTACACCGCGCGGTGGGCCCGCTCCATGCGCAACAACCGCAAGGCCTTCCCCATCGACAAGCAGCTCGCGCTGGAGCTCGTGAACACGTTCTTCCTCACGCGCGGCGCGGTGTTCAACTCCATGAAGGCCGTGGACTCGCCGTACTGCATCTGCTGCTGTCCCACCCCCGAGAACGAGGGCGGCTGCGTGCTGACGAACTGGTACTACTACGGCAAGATGAACCGCTCCCTGATCCCCGCGGACGACCACCACGGCCGGCGCCGGGACGACCAGGGCCACGTCCGGCCGTGCCGGTACTTCCCCATCAAGGCGCGACGGGACTGTATCGGGTGCGGGTGCGACCACGGGCAGGACGCGCCGCGCGCCCTGGCCACGGTCCTCGGGGAGTCGGATCGGCTGATCGAACGGTGGCGGCCCTGATGGGCGAGGCGGCCAATCGATGGTATCGTGCGGCCGTGATCGAGGAAGCGAGACGATGAGCAGCAAGGTCAAGGTGAGCCTGGACACGGATCTCTACGACGAGGCCACGGTGCGCGAGACGGCGCAGCTGTTCGGCGAGGTGTGCCGCGCCACGGTGCGCAAGCACGGCCAGCGCCTGTCGGTGACGGTCACCGCGGACGAGCACGACGCCGACGTGGTGACCGGTGAGCTCCTGAACATCGCCCTTGCCCGCACCCTCGAGAAGCGATCCGCAGGATCGTGACCTCCCCCTTCGACGATCCCTTCGCCCTGCCTCGCGCACCCGTGCGCGTGCGAGCGAGCCGCGCCGACGTGCCCAGGGGCGCCATGCTGCGCGCCTATCGAGCGGCCGGGCTGGCCGCGGGGCGCACGGTGACGTGGGTCGACGTGGAGCTGGACTGCGGGACGCGGTACCGCGGTGCTCGGTGGGTGTCGCGGGGTGCCGGGACCGTCCTTCGCGTGCACCTGGACGACGTCGCCTCGAAGTCCGCCGCTGCGCTGGGGCGCGCGTTGCGCGAGCACCTCGGGGACGCAGACCGTTCGCCGCTGCCGACGCCCGAACCGCCAGCCGCATCGGGGCGCGTGCTGCTGTTCGAGAACCTCTTCCGCGATCCCGATCGGCCCGGAGACGATCGCGGCGACATGGCCTGCGGCACCTTCCAGCTCGCCTCGGCGCTGCGGGGTGCCGGCCACCGGGTGTCGCTCGTGCGCGGCGCCCTGGCGGAGGACACGGGGCTCGACGATCCCCGGCCGCTGCTCGAGGTCATCGCATCACAGCGGCCCCGGCTGGCGGGTATCACGGTGCTGGAGGCCTGCCTGCCGGGCGCTCGCGCCTTGACCGATATCCTGTCGCAGGAAAAGGACCTCCTGGTGGCCGTGGGCGGCGCCATGGTCACCTGGTCGCCGCTGCACGCGCTCGCGCACCTGCCGGGCGCCCACCTGGCGGTGCGGGGAGACGGCGAGGAGATCCTGCCCCTGCTGGCCGCCACCCTGGCCGACGGGGTGGGCGAGGGGGCCGAGGAGATCCTGCTCGGCCTCGACGGCGTCATCCTGTTGCGGGGCGATCGGCTCGTGGCCGGCCGCCTCGACCGTCCTGCGAGGGCGGACGTGGACCGGACGCCCATGGACTTCGACCAGCTCGAGGCGCGGCACCTGAGCCGCGGCCTCAGCCTGGAGACCGGGCGAGGTTGCGCGCACGCCTGCCTGTTCTGCACGACCCCTGGACGGCGGGACCACCGCGGGCGCAGCGCAGCGGCGGTCGCGGACGGGCTGCGGCGCTACGAGGCCCGCCTGGAATCGCTGTTCGGCCGCGACGTTCCTCGAATCGCCCGCCGCCTGCAGATCTGCGACGACGACTTCACCAGCGATCCTGGGAGGGCCATCGAGGTCCTGCGGGCCGTCGGAGCGAGCGGGCTGCGGCTCGCCGCCTTCCAGGCGTCCATCGGGGATCTGTGGGACCGGGAGGCCGGCGCGGTCCGCGAGGCGCTCCTCGACGCGATACGGCCCGAGCTCTTCCAGGACAGCGCGCAGCTGGCCTCGGCCAGAGCGCCCAGCGGCCGGCTCCCGGCGCACACGGGCGCCTTCCTCCACCTGGGGGTCGAGTCGTTCGCCGACGGGGATCTGCGGCGGTTGGGGAAGGGGTACACGGCCGAGATGGCCCGGCAGGTCGTGGACGGCCTGGACCGCCGGGGCATCGTACACGACGCGTACCTGATCCTGGGTAACCGGGGCACCACGCTGGAGGATCTGGCGGACTCGCTGTGGACCGTGTGCCAGCTCAAGATCGAGCACCCGGACACGTTCTTCGTGCGCACCCCGGCGGTGCCGTTCGTGGTCCCCACCTTTCCGTCCGCGTCGTACGCCGCGTGGTCCAGGCGGGCGAGCCGCGGGGAAGCGCGGGGACAGCTGGAGGTGGATCGAACCCTCACCGTCGCGGGGTTTCCCGAGTTCGACTACCCCCTCGTGGTGCGGGAGGTGCCCTCGGATCCCGACGTGGCCGCCGCCTGCGAGCGCTGGGAGTCCATCCTGGAGCTGGACGCGCGCTACGAGCGCCCACTGAGCAACCTGCGCGACCTGTGGATGGAGCGGTTGCGCGCAGCTGGCGATCCGGACCGGGCCGGCCGGCTGCGCCGCGCGATCCGGCGGCTCTCTTCGGCGCGGCAGCGCATCGTGCTGCGCGGAGTGGCGCGCGCCCGCAACAACGAGCTGAGCGAGGCCGTGGCCGCACGATACTGGGCCGAGGCCTCGGAGCTGGGGCTCCCCGACGAGGTGATCCCGAAGGTCCGCAACGCGCTGGAGGTGGGGGATCCTCGCCTGGTGGTGATCCCCACCCGGGACTGCTCGCTGCGCTGCGCCTATTGCCCCGCGGACAAGGCGTCCGGCGCGGAGATGACCCGCGACACGATGCTACAGAGCCTCGAGTTGCTGCTCTCCACGCAGTCGCCCAGGGGGATACTCCAGTTCTTCGGCGGCGAGGCCCTGCTGAGGCGGGACGACGTGCTCTGGGCGATGGACCGCGGCGCCGAGATGGCCGCCGCCGTGGGGAAGCAGGTCGGGTTCATCGTCAGCACCAACGGCCTGTCCCTGGACGAGGAGCTGCTGTCGGATCTCGCGAGCCGGCCCGTCAAGATCGAGATCAGCCTCGATGGCGCCGCGGCCGTCCACAACCGTCATCGGCGCCCCCTGGAACCCGGCGTGGATTCTTACGCCGCCGTGACGCGCCACCTCCCGGCGCTGATCGATTCCGGGATCGATCACGAAGTGATCCTGGTCGTGACCCCGGAGACCGTCGGAGATCTCTGTGACAGCTTCTTCCACGTGGCCTCCCTCGGTCTGCGGCGCATCCAGGTGAACCACGGCCTGGCCGTGACGTGGTCGCTGGCGGCCAAGCGGACGTTCGCCGCTCAGCTCAAGGCCATCGAGGACCGCTTCTTCGCCAGCGATCTCGACGAGGCAGGGCTGGAGTGGATCGACCTGCGCAGCTTCCGCGATCCGATGCTGCTCAACGGCGAGGTGACCGTGGATCACGACGGCACCGTCTACCACGGCAACGGTTTCCTGATACGCACCGCCGATCCGGCACGCTTCAGGGCGGGGCACCTCGACGATCTGGAGGCGCTCGACACCTACGTGTACGACCGGCCGGACAACGCCTACCTGGTCCGCCACACCTACCCGCGGGAGGTGGCCCGCAACAGCATCGAGGTGGGGCGTATCTACTGGAGCTTCGTCCGCCACATGCGTCAGCGATTTCCCGAGCTGGAGACACCGCGGCCGACCCGTTGCCCGCGGCCCGGGGGGACGCAGCCGTGACCGGCCGACGACTGGACCTCAAGATCGGTTTTTCGTGCAACAACCTGTGCCGCTTCTGCGTGCAGGGGGACAAGCGCCACCGCGTGGAGGAGCCCGGCCGGGAGACCCTCGAGGACGAGCTGCGGACGGGCCGCGAGCACGCCGATGGCGTGGTGTTCACCGGGGGTGAGCCGACCCTGCGGCGGGATCTCCTCGAGCTGGTCGCCCTGGCCCGGGATCTCGGATACGACCCGATCCAGATCCAGAGCAACGGCCGCACGTTCGCCTCTGCGCGATACTGCCGGGACATGGTCGATGCCGGGGCCACGGAGGTCTCGCCCGCCCTGCACGGGCACCACCCGGCGCTGCACGACTACCTCACGCGCGCGCCCGGTTCGTTCTTCCAGACGACCCGGGGGATACGCAACCTCCGCGAGATGGGCGTGAAGGTGCTGACCAACTCCGTGGTCGTGCGCGCCAACTTCCGCAACCTCCCCGCCCTGGCGCGCCTGCTCGTGGGGCTAAGGGTGGAGCAGTTCCAGTTCGCCTTCGTACACCCGGTCGGTACCGCCGGGGAGGACTTCACCGCCGTGGTGCCACGCATGGAGCTGGTCGCGCCGTACCTGATGCGAGCCTTCCAGGTGGGCATCGACGCGGGCCGGCGCGTGTACAGCGAGGCCGTGCCGTACTGTGTGGTCCCGGGGTACGAGGAATGTGTGGTCGAGACACACATCCCACGCACGCGCGTGGTGGACGCGGGGGTCACCGTGGAGGACTACCGCGCGTACCGGCTGGACGAGGGCAAGCTCAAGGGGGACCGGTGCCCGGAGTGTCGCTGGTTCGACGCGTGCGAGGGGCCGTGGCGGGAGTACCCGGAGACCTACGGCTTCGGTGAGTTCGCGCCGGTGGCCGAGGGGGCGGGCTGATGGCCAACCTCGGCTACATCCAGGTCACCCGGCGCTGCAACCAGGCGTGCCTGTTCTGCTCGAACCCACCCATCGAGGTGGACCTCGAACCGGCCGAGGCGCGGGCGCTGGTGCTACAGCTCGTGTCCGAGGGGTACGAAGGCGTGATCCTCACCGGCGGCGAGCCCACCCTGTGGCCCGGCCTGGGTGATCTGGTGCGCTTCGCGACGGGCGAGGGGCTGCCGCCGCGCATCGTCACCAACGGCCAGCGGATCGGTCAGGATCCGGACCTCCTCGACGGCCTCGTCCTGGCGGGCCTGCGGCACGTGCACCTCAGCCTCTACTCGCACCGGCCCGAGGTGGTCGCCCGGCTCACCGGCGTGGAGGACTCCCTCACCCACGCGATGAAGGCGCTGCAGCGGCTCGCCCGGTTCGAGGGCCGCGTCGCCGTGGACGTCAACACCGTCATCAGCGCCGCAAACGCGGACCACCTGGATCGCATCGTCGACCACGTGACGCGCAACTTCCCGTTCGTCCACCACTTCGTGTTCAACAACCTCGACCCCTTCATGAACCGTGTCGCAGAGAATCCGGAGTCCGTGCCGGCGCTGTGGCAATTCGAGCTCTCCCTGCACCGGGCCATGACGCTGCTGCACGAGCGCGGCCGGACCTTCCGTGTCGAGCGCGTGCCCCTGTGCTACATGACGGCGTTCGCCCACTGCTCGACGGAGACCCGGAAGATCGTCAAGGCCGAGGAGCGGACGACCCACTTCCTCGACGACAAGGGCAAGGTGCGGCAGACGGAGTTCAGCCACGACAAGGCCGAGTGCTGCTCCGTGTGCCAGCTCGATCCGCTCTGCGCGGGGCTCGATGGCGTGGGTCAGGGATTCGATCTGGCCGAACTCGCGCCCGTGTTCGTGTCTGCCCGCGGCGTGGCCGAACGCGTGCGTCGCGGATCGTGATAGCCTGCGCGACCAAGGAGAGGAGCTCGCTTCACACCGATGCGCAAGAACCGGCAGAAAAAGAACATCTTCTGTATCGAAGGCCTGTGGGACAACGACCTGCGACGACGTTCCACCATCGAGCCGATCCTGGAGCTGCTCTCGATCAACTACGACATCAAGTACATCTACAAGGACTGCGCCACCCGCGAGGAGCTGTTCTACCTGCTCGACCGCTGGAAGAGGGCCCGGTACGACACCTACCCGATCCTGTACATCGCGACCCACGGCTGGGAGCGGGGGCTCCGGTTCGGTGATCACGATCTGTGGCTGCAGGAGCTGGCCGAGCGGCTGGCAGGGGAGTGCAAGAACCGCATCATCGTCTTCGCCTCGTGCAAGACGCTGGGTGGTGAGCAGGATCCCCTGGAGGACTTCCTCGAGCGGACCGGCGCGCTGGCCATCTGCGGCTACCGCAACGACGTCCCCTGGCTGCGCTCCACGGCGTTCGAATGCCTGCTGCTGGCGTCCATGCAGAGCAACGAGTTCTCGGGTCGCGGGATCGACGCCATCGAACGCAAGGCGCTGGAGGCAGCGACGCACATCCCGGACGTGGAGTTCAGGATGATGACAGCCAGCCCGGAGCGTGGTTGACCGGCGAGAGGTCGAACGCCCCGTGGGTGTCGACGTAGGACCGCCAGATCCCCTCGCAGGAGCCGCGCAACCGGCAGCGATCACAAGGATCGGAGGGCTGGATCTTCAGCGCGTCGCGTTTGCGGTCGGACCAGCGGAAACGGGATGCCTCGCATTCGTCGTCCTCGGGGGCGACGAACACGGCCACGTGGGTGTCGAGGTCCCGAGCCTCGCCGATGACGCGGCTGGCGAGCTCACGGCGGGAGAGGATCTCCCAGGGGTAGGCGCACAGCGGCAGATCCCCGAAGCTCAGATCCATGTGGAGGTGGTGCGTGTTGACCACGACGGTGCGCGCGATCTCGGCCGTGACGTCGGGGAGCTTCGGGGTGAGCTCGAGCGCGAGATCGGGGCAGGGATCCGTGCGGACGAAGTTGTAGCGCACGTCGCGGATCCCGAGCCTGGAGAATGCCGCCGCGAGCTCGGGGACGGCCCCCACGAGGGGCGCCGTGAGGACGGGGTTGAGGGACACGTTGTCGGGCAGCAGGCCGTCCTCGCGCAGCCGCACCAGGTTGCGGATGGCCGCGAGCTTGCGCCGGAAGTTGCCTTCCCGGCCGGAGATACGGTCCTCCAGCTCCGGATTGTGGCCGTGGATGGAGACGCTGAACCGGGTGACGCCGGCCTGGACCAGCTCCTCGGCGAACGGGCGATCGGCGAGCTTGATGGCGTTGGTGCTGACGGCGATCCGCGCGTAGCCCAGCCCCCTGGCGAGGCCGACGATCTCGAGGATGCCCGGATGTGCCGTGGGTTCGCCGCCGAGCAGACCCAGCGAGTCCGCTCCGTCGGCGCGCCCGCGCTCGAGCTCCTCGGCGGCGCGTTCGACGGGGACCCAGCGGCGGGACTCCCGCGGCGCGCGCGCGTCGAGGCACAGGATGCAGCGGTTGTTGCACACCTTGCCCAGGTTCAGCTCGAGGTTGCGTCTCACGGCATCTCCCCCGACGCTCCCCGGACGATGGCGGCGAGGCGGTCACGCGTCAAGGCGCGCTCCGGGACGGTGTCCAGCAGCCGCCGCGCCAGCTCGACCAGGACCTCGCCCGTCCTGCCCCGGGTGCGGTGATCCAGGTCTTTCAGCGTATGCGGAGATTCTTTGCGACAAACCGCGTCCATCTCGAGCGCTAGGCTCACCGCGCGCCATTGCGCGGCCTGGAACTCCTCTGGAAAGTGTCGCAGTAAATTACCCAGCCACGGCTCCTGTTGGGCCAGCTCACGCTCGTAGTCGGCGGCCGTGGAGAGGGTGCACTCGCATCCGTGCGCCCCGGGATCCCCGGCCAGCGGCGAACCCGGATCGGTGGAGTAGGGATAGTGGAGAACCCTCACGCCGGGCCCGTAGCGTTCCTCCAGCCGAGCGGACCACTCACGGCTGCGCAGGACGTCGCGGACGCCCTCGTGAGGCACGAAATACCCCAGGAAGACCTGGACCTGGAGCTCGAGCTCGACCGACCTCTCGAGGACGGCATCGAGGGCGTCGTTGTCATACGAGAACCCCTTGACGCGTCTGCGGATCTCGGCGTGGGCGGTCTCCGGTGACAGGACGAGGAGGCCGCGCTCGAAGCAGGTGGAGAAGCGGGCGAGGAATTCCGCGTCCGGGAGGCCGAAGCTCTCGAAGATCATGGTCGTGCGCAGCGCCCTTCGTTCCAGCTCGTCCATGAAGGCGAACCAGTGGGGGCCGTTGGGCGCCGGATCGAAGCAGGCGTGGATGCTGGTGCAGCCGAGGGCGGCTGCGAGGTCCACGTCATCGGCGATCCGCGACGGGGAGCGGAAGCAGAACTGCTCGCGCCCGGAGTGCAGCCGATGGGCTCGCCGTCCACCCCCGCAGGTGACACAGTCCACGCTGCACCCGCGCCCTCCGCAGAGGTACAGCGTGCGGTCGAGATCCAGATCGACGCCGGGGCTCCCGCCGGTGATCGCACGCCAGGACGAGGCCTCGAGGTGGGCCTCGAGGTGGGCGACGGTGTCGAGGCGGCCGAAGGAGAGCTGGTCGACCTCGGCGTGGCCGCCCACGTAGGAGAGCGGGTTTTCACGGACTCCACCGTCTCGCCACGTGAGGTTGGGGACACGATCGAACCGCCTCGTGCCGTCGAGGAGTTCCCGGGCGAGGACCTCCAGGGGCAGCTCGCCGTCACCGCGGACGACGCCATCGATGGCCGCGTGCCGGCCGACGAGCTCCCCGGCGAAGAGGCTCGCGGTGAATCCTCCCAGAACCACAAAACCACCGAAATCGAGTTCCGTCGCGCGGCGAGCGAGCTTCAGAGCACCCGGGAGCTGGTAGAACCAGTGCACCGAGATACCCAGCACCGCGACGTCGCGGAGTTCGTCGGCCAGGTCGCGCTGAATTCCGGCGCGGCCCTCGGCGAACAGGTTCCAGACCTCGGCGTCGACGCCACCGTCCCGCAGCCGCGCGGCCATGGCGGGCAGGCCAGCCGCCATGATCGGCAGGCCGTCGTGGACCAGCAGCACGCGATCAGCCACGGATCGCCTCCAGCTCCTCGTCGCCGAAGCAACGCACGTACTCGGCGAACACACCCCCGCACAGCGCGCGGTAGGCGCAGCCCCGACAGCGGCGCGTGAGCCGCCGTCCCCGGCGCGGCTTGCGCGTGACCACGTGGCTCAGGCGGACCGAGCCGTGGGCTCCGCGTGCGCGTTCGACGGTGACGCGGGGATCGTAGTGCAGGTCGTTGGACTTCATCCGCGCCGTGCCCAGGGCGCACAGGGGCAGGCCGAAGAACCGGAGCCGTATCCCGGCGTGGCGGGCGGCGGCCGCGAGGGGCGCCGCGCGGCCGGCCCAGGAGGCGAGGGGGACGGCGAGGTCGGCGTAGCGGTCCAGCGCGCGTCCCTCCGGAGCGACGTTCGAGAGGAGCAGGCTGCGTATCCCGTGGTCCCCGCACAGCTGGACGATGGCGTCGAGGTCCTCGAAGTTGGCCCGGGTCACGACCGTGTTCATGAACAGCGACACGTGGCCATGGGCGCGCGCGTGCGCCCTCGCAGCCAGGAGCTGGTCGAAGCTGCCCGGCCGCGCCGTGGCCCGGTCGTGGATCGCGGCGGAGCTGCCGTGGACGGACAGGCTCAGCTCGTCGAGCAGGGGGAGGGCCTCCCGGGCGAACGCCCCATCGGACAGAGACGAACCGTTCGTGCCCACGTAGGTCCGCAGACCCAGCTCGCGGGCGAGCCGCAGGGCGTACAGGAATGCAGGGTGCCCGGTGGGCTCGCCGCCGGTGAGGTTGACGTGCGTACCGCCGGCCCTCGCGTGCGAGAGGAGGGTGCGCTGGACCTCGATCGCGGAGACCGGGTGGTCCTCCCAGCGGGCGAGACGATGGGCTTCGGAACAGAACCCGCAGTGGTTGTCGCAGTCGTAGGCGATGTGGAGCTCCAGGCGCTGCGGGCGGGAGCCTGTTGCCGCGCGGGCCGTGGGTGCGCCGAGGGGGCGACGCACTGCTCGCACGAATCGGTCCAGGACGCCATCGACGCGACGATTCGATCGCACCACCGCCGCGGGCACGGCTGCCTCGGCCCGGTCGCGCAGGTCGGCCGGGCGCGGCGGGAGGATGCCGTCACGCTGTCGCAGATCGGGGACCAGATCCCCGAACAACCCATCCGCGAGCACGAGGTTTCCGCGGTGGTAACGGCCGTCGGTGTCCAGGGTCACGTGGTCGTTGAACAGGGGCACGCTCCCGTGGCGCGTCAGGTTGAGCAGCTCCGCCCGGCCGTCCTGGAGGTGAGGCCGGAACCACTGGGCCACTCCGGACAGGTTCTCCTCCAGCGCGCGAACCTGGGCAGCCCTCCACGGGGTCCAGTACGCGGGCAGGATGTTGAACCGGCGCGCGCCGAGGCCCCAGAGGTACAGCACGTCGTCGAGGAGATCGCGGGCGCGGGCGGGCGCCACGGTGAGGGTCAGCGCCGTGGATCGGATCTCCAGCAGTGAGGGGAGCGCGTCGGGCCAGACGCGTCCGGAGGCGCGCTGGGCGTCCGGACGCCCGTCCACGCTGACGACGACGCGTATCCATGGGCGGTCCAGGTCGCCGATTCGGACCTCGTCGAGTACGACGGCGTTGGTGCAGAGCTCAACCGTGGCGCGGCCCCCGGCGCGGACCTCGGAGTCGACCTCGTCGAGGACCGCCTCGACCGTGGGCCAGGCGAGCGTGGGTTCGCCCCCGGTGACGCGGACCGCCGCGCCACCGGAGTCCAGGTGCCTACGCACGGCGTCACGGGCCAGCACCGGATCGAGGTCCTCCGCGCGCTTGCCCACCGGGCAGTAGACGCACTCGAGGTTGCAGCGGCGAGTGACGATCAGGGTGAGGGGGTCGGACCGGTCGTTTACCACTGTCCGTGGGAGCCGTGGGAGCCGTGGGAGCCGTGGGAGCCGTGAGAACCGTGGGAGCCGTGGGAGCCGTGGGAGCCGTGGGAGCCGTGAGAACCGTGGGAGCCGTGGGAGCCGTGGGAGCCGTGGGAGCCGTGGCTGGCGTGCGAGCAGTGCTGGGGATCCACCTCGGGCGGCGTCATGACCAGGCCGTCGTCCGCGTCGGGGGGCAGGGGTTCACCCGCGCCGGGCTCCGTCATTGCGGCGTCGGCCTCGGCCGGGAGCGCCGCACCGAGCAGCAGCAGGGACGAAGCGGCCACGGCGGCGTTGCCCTTGGCCAGCTTGCCCTCCTCGCTGGTCAGGAACAGCTTCGCCTTGCGCTTCAACGTGGGAATGGCCCCCCCAGCCGATTCTCTCTTCTTGCTCATTTCGGCGACTCCGCTGCCGTCATTCGTGACTTGTGGATGGTCCAACGGTGCAGGACCGATCGCACGTCTGCTCGCTCTTCCGCCAATATATCGAACAGGTGGTCCATAGCCAACATGTTCAGTCGACAACGGTCGCTGGTCGGCCGGTGACCGAACAGGTCCCCCTGGGCCACGTAGTTCAACACGGGGCACACACCGCAGTAGGGCTGGTAGGCACAGTCGCGGCACAGGGGCAGGCACTCCAGACAGGACGCGATGCCGATGGCGCGGACGGTCTCGTGCCCCACGACCTCGCCGAACGTCCAGTCCTTCACGTGGCCGATCTCGAACAGATCGTCCCCCATGCGCGCCACCATGCGCGCCTCGTCACAGGGGTAGACCCGACCGTCCTGGCCATACGCGATCTGGCCGACGCCAGCACCGCACGGGGACCGCAGATCCACGTAGCCGTGGTGGTCGTCCGTGAGGATGGACCCCAGGTACAGGGCCGCGCCGCGCTCGATGATCTCGGTCCCGGCGAGGTTGTGCTCGAGGATCAGATCCAGGCACTGCTTCCAGAACGCGATGAACTCGTCGGACGTGTACCCGACCTGCTTCCACGTGTTGGCGGCGAATCCCATGGGGTTGAGGGCTCGCACGTGCAGGGTCTTGATGCCGAGACCGACGTACTCGTCCACGATCTCGTCAGCGCGGCCCAGGCCCTGGCGGGTCGTGGTGAGCAGGGCGTCCACGTGCCACAGGTCGGGATCGCGTCCCATCTCCGCGTAGGCCTCGTCGATGCGGCGGATCCACTTCACCGTCTCGGCGTGGGAGCTACCGCCGCGCAGCTTGCGCTGGGCGTCGTGGAGATCCGCGGGGCCGTCGATGCTGGTGCAGATGAGCACGTCGTGCTCGAGGAGGAACGCCAGCTTCTGCTCGTCCATGAGCGAGAGGTTGGACACGAGCAGGAACTGGAGATCTCGGCGCTCGTCCTCGTTCTTCTCCTCGGCGTACTCCACGATGAACCGGACCGTCTCGAAGTTGGCGAGGGGTTCGCCGCCCTGGAACTCGATGGAGAGCTGCGGAGACGGGCTGGTGAAGATCGCGTCCACCACCTGCTTGGCCGTCTCGAGGGACATGTCCGCGGAGCGCTCCTTCATGGGCTCGCGGCTGGCGTGGCAGTAGGTGCAGACCTCGTTGCAGCGCAGCGTGGTCACGACGATGTGGAGGTAGGGGGCGCGGCCCACGTGGGTGTGGCGTTGCTGGTAGCGATCCACCGCGCGCTCCACGTCCATGCTGTCCAGCAGCATGCCCCGCTCCGCGAGGGCCGCGCGCAGCCCGGGATCGGCGCGGTCGGCGACGATGGCGTCGAACTGGTCCGCCGAGACCACCAGCCAGTCGCCCAGGTCCGTGGTGAGGACCACCCGATCGCCGAGCCGCCGGAACCGGAACGCGGCGTTGCGCGCGCCGGCATGGTCCGCCGGACCGAGGACGGGCGGATGGACCACCAGGTCTTCGTCGGAAGGTGCCATGGTCACTTCCCGCCCGATTCGCCGTACTTCTCTTCCCAGGGCACGGCGATGTCCAGGGGGTCGTCGTCGAATGCCTCGAGCATGGTCGCGTCGAGCAGGCTCTTGACGTCGTAGCCGCCCTGGTCGTGGAAGAAGTGGGCCTTGGCGACGATGTACTCGCGGATCTTGCGGCCGCTCTCGTCGAGGGTGGCGCGCAGGGCCTGGTTGGTCAGCTCGTTGGCGAACTCGCCCCCCAGCTGGCGCAAGCCCTCGTCGTCGAGGGGATCCCGGCCGCTCAGCCGGACCTCCACGCCGCCGCCGTCGGCGGGGGTGAGCAGCACGTAGGCGCGGTCCATGAGCACGTAGGCGGCGCCGTAGATGACGTCGAGGGGGTAGATCGCCGTGTCCACCGGGACGGTGACCTGGCGAAAATCGACGGGCCAGCTCACGGCCCGCTTCGTCCCCCCGGATGGGGTGCGTCGTGTTGTCGTCATGGCAGTTGAATAGTGGGTGGCCGTGGGGCTGTCAAGAAACGCGTGTTGCGTGCGTACGCGCGGGACCTGTGTGGCTTACAAAGAACTTACGAAACCGTGCGGAACCTTTTCCCCCACATGGTGTCCTACTTCCATCGACGGGCCACGGGGCGGCCCAGCACGAGGAGGACCTGGACATGGCACGCAAGGGCTTTTACGCATTCCTGATCGGATTCATGACGACAGGCTTGATCGCCGCCAGCGGCTGCGGAGGCGGTCCGGATGCATCCGTCCGGGCGACGCTGTCCGACGGCCAGGTCCTCTATGGATCGCTGCGCACGGCGACCCTCTCGCTGGAGGGGGGCATGGGCACCCTGGAGATCCCCCTGGCCGACGTGGGCGAGGTGATCCCCGTCGAGGGGGGTGAGCTGGGCGAGTCCGATGGGTACGTCAACATCTGGCTGCGCAACGGCTCCGAGCTCGCGGGCCAGTGGCACGATCCCGAGCTGGCCGTGGCCATCCTCGTCGGCGGCGAGGAGGTCAAGGTGGATCTCCCGGCGGGGGACCTGGCGCGGATGCAGACCCAGGGCGGCGAGGTCTGGCCCGACTCGGCCGTGTACCGCGTCAGCACCTCCCACGGCGACGACTTCCTGGTGGACGCCGACGCCTCCCAGCTGGTGCTCACCAACGACCTGGGGACGTTCTCGCCCTACCTGTCGGAGTGCCGATCGGCGCGTCCCCTGGGCGACGCGGACGGCGAATGGCGCGTGGAGCTGGAGACCGGCACCGTGCTGGTGGGCAAGCTCGCCGACGACGAGCTGACCCTCGCGCTCCCCATGGGTCCTGGCGAGGTCACCGTGCCGCTGGCCATCCTCGTCGCCATGGAGCAGCAGGACTGGTACCTGGCGTCCAGGATCGAGGAGCGGAGTGAGACGGTGGCCGAGGCCGTCGCCCCGCGTCAGCACCGTCGGGACGGAGCCGGCGGATGGTATCCCTGGCGGGCGGCCGAGGGAGAACCCTCCGCCGCGCCCGCGGTCGAGGCCCTGCCCGAGCCCGAGGAGGCCGCCGTCGACATGCCGGACGACGCCGCCGACGGCGAGTGGTTCCAGCGCGGCCGCCTCGAGGCCACCAAGCAGCTCAACGACCGACAGGATTGACACCCCCTGGACCGTTGGCCATCCTGTACCTGGCCGCGGCGCGCCAGACCCCCGAACATTTTGTGCTACAGCCGCGACCGGAGGACGGGATGGCCTGGTTGAAGAAGCTGCTGTCCAGCGACGCCATCTGGTGGATCGCCCCGGTGGTGATCCTGCTGGTCGCCGCCGCCGTCGCCGTGCTCGTGATGGAGTCCTCGGCGCTGCTCCCGCTGCTCTATTCGGGGACGGGGGGGTAGTGTCCCGGAGCCGAAGCTCCAGGACGGCTCCTTCTACCGAACGGCGACGCGTACATTTCGATCACAGCGACCTGAAATAGAAGACGCACGCAAAGACGCAACGACGCAAAGTCGCAACGGAGAACCCAGGGGAGGGGGCGACCCCGAGCAATTCCGGAGGCTGGTCCAATGCCGCGTGTGGTTCCGTCGGCTGGTTGGGAACGGTGCGATGGGACAGTGCTCTTCCGGTTCCCCCTTTGCGTCGTCGCGCCGTTGCTCGTGGCGTGCTTCTCCCGACCAGGGCCACGTCAGCTGATCCTGGCCTCGACCGGGCCGCAGGTACGGCCAGGTCATCCCGGGAGGTCAAGGGCTGCTCAGGGGCTTCGGAGCCACGACACTAGATCCTCTGGTAGGACCGCCGTATCAGGCCACAGAGCAGCACCACCAGCAGCAGCGCGCCGCGACGGTCGGACCCGGTCCCGCTGCAGCGGCATCCCCCCTCGACGCAGTCGTCCTCCTGGGCGTCCGCCACGCCGTCGCAGTCGGCGTCGACTCCGTCGAGGCAGCTCTCGACGGCGCCCGGATGGATCCAGGCGCGGGTGTCGTCGCAGTCGTCGCCGAACTGGCCGCCGTCGTGGCCGTCGCCGTCGATGTCGGTGAGATCGCCGCCCACGCAGTTCTGGTCGATGCCGTCGTAGGGGATCTCGGGAGCCTCGGGGTAGATCAGGGGATCGTCGTCGTCGCAGTCGCCGTGGATGCACGACGAGAAGCCGTCGCCGTCGAGGTCGAAGCCCTCGTCGATGGTGCCGTCGCAGTCGTTGTCCTGGCCGTCGCACGCCTCGATGGCGCCGGGGTAGGTGCCTGGATCGTCGTCGTCGCAGTCCCCGTAGCAGATGGAGTGTTCGTCGCCGTCGTCGTCGGGCATGTCCTCGGTGTCGGGATCGCAGTCGTCGTCCACGCCGTTGCAGGTGTTCTCCTCCTGGTCCGGGTTGATCCAGCCGGTGTAGTCGTCGCAGTCGCCCTCGCAGGGCATGAACCCGTCGGCGTCGTAGTCGGTCTCGTCGTTGCCGGGGGAGCCGTTGCAGTCGTCGTCCAGGCCGTTGCAGCGCTCGGGCGCGCCCGGGTAGATCTCGTCGTCGAGGTCGTCGCAGTCGCCGTCGCAGCTGCTCACGCCGTCGGCGTCCATGTCCGCGGGGTTCAGATCGACGTCGTTGTCGTGGCAGTCGCCGTCGCAGGGGGCGTAGCCGTCGCCGTCGAAGTCCTCCTCGTAGTCGAGATCGCCCATGCAGTCGCTGTCGATGCCGTCGCCGCAGATGTCGGTCGCGCCGGGGTAGACGTCGGGGGCCGTGTCGTCGCAGTCGTCCTCGCACTCGGCGAAGCCGTCGCCGTCGTCGTCGAGCTCGCTGGGGTCCACCGCGCCGTCACAGTCGGTATCGACGCCGTCACAACCCTCGCTCGCGCCGGGGAAGATGGTCGGGTTGAGGTCGTTGCAGTCGCCCGCGCACACGCCGAAGCCGTCGGTGTCCTCGTCCTCCTCACCGGGGAAGAGGACGCCGTCACAGTCGTTGTCGAAACCGTCGCAGGTTTCTGCAGCTCCGGGAAACGCCGCGGCCTCGCCGTCGTCGCAGTCGCCGTCGCACTCGGCGAAGCCGTCGCCGTCGTCGTCCAGCTCGTCGTCCAGGTCGTCGCCGCAGTCCGAGTCCACGCCGTCGCAGGGATCCTCGGCGCCGGGGTAGGTGGTGGGGTCTGTGTCGTCGCAGTCGCCGTCGCACGTCGAGTACCCGTCCCCGTCGATGTCCTCGCACACGAAGCCGCGGATCATGTAGGCGGCGCCCGCCATGGTCCCGCCGCCGTCGTTGTACAGGGCCCCGAACAGGAGGTCACCCAGGCCGTCGCCGTCCACGTCGCCGAGGCCGGCGGCGGTGCCGAGGTAGTCGTCGCGTCCCTCGCCGAGCATGGACGCGGACGCGGCCTCGTCCAGGGGCGTGGCCATGGCCCAGCCCTGGTCGTGTCCCATGATCACGTAGATCTGACCCGCGTCGATGTCGGCCTCGTCGTTGGTGGGCGCGGTGACGAGCATGTCGTCGAATCCGTCCCCGTCGATGTCCCCGGCCGCGGCCACGCGGTGACCGGCCCGGTCGTCGGCCGCCATGCCGGCGAAGCTGGCGTCCGCGTAGTCGATGGTGCGGTCCATCGTCCAGCCGCTGTCCGAGCCGAGGAAGAGATAGGCCGCCCCGTCGTTGACGTCGAAGACGTCCTCGTACTTGGCGCCGACGAGGATGTCGTCGAAGCCGTCGCCGTCCACGTCCCCGACCCCGGCGACCGAGTAGCCGACCTCGTCGTTGAACTCCACGCCGGTGAAGCTCGCGTCGGAGTCGGCCAGGCTCGTGTCCATCGCCCAGCCCGCCTCCCGCCCGAAGACGAGGTACGCCTGCCCCGCGTTGGAGGCCGCCTCGTCGTTCACGGCCGATCCCACGAGCAGGTCGTCGAGGCCGTCGCCGTTCACGTCTCCGGCGCCCGCGACGGCCGTGCCCGCGCGGTCCTCGCTGGCCTCGCCGAGGAACGAGGCGTCGACGGTGCTCAGATCCGTGTCCTGGGTGTAGGCGGCCGCGGTGCCGAGGATCAGGTAGGTCTGGCCGGCGTTGGTGGCCGCCTCGTCGTTGAACGGGGCGCTGGCGAGGAAGTCCGCGAGGCCGTCGCCATCCACGTCTCCGACGCCGGCGACGGCCCAGCCGGCCTTGTCCTCGTCCACCTCGCCGAGGAACGAGTCCGTCACCGTGGCCAGTGACTCGTCCGGCGCCCAGCCGCTCGCGTGGCCGAGGACGAGGAAGACCTCGCCGACGGCGTCCATGCCGAGGACACCGTTGACCGCGCCCACGAGGAAGTCGTCGAAGCCGTCTCCGTTGACGTCGCCCGCCCCGGCCACGGCGCCCCCCGCCTCGTCGCCGGCGTACACGCCGCGGAACGAGGCGTCGGCCTGGCACAGGCAACCCAGCGCGTTCCATCCTCCCCCGCGGCCGAACACCAGGTAGGCCTCGCCAGCGTAGGAGCCGAGATCGCTCTTCCACGGCGCGCCTACGAGCAGATCGTCCAGGCCGTCGCCGTTGACGTCCCCCGCGCCGGCGACCGCGGTCCCGGCGTGGTCCTCGTCGTCCTCACCGACCAGGGTCGCGCGCGGTGTCAGCTGCAGGGGAGGGGCCGCGTGGGCGCCGGCGCAGCAGGCGAGTACGAGCAGCGAGCAGGGCAGAGTGAGCTGGCGCAAGGTGACGACCTCTCGACAAGTCTACCGCGGCCAGGGGGAAGGTCCAGGGCGAAGCTTCGCCCGGGCGGGCGCACGCGAGGTGGCTCGACAGGGCGGATGTGATAAGAGGTGGCGATGCGCCGCTCCCAGGCGTTGCAGGAGGTCCCCATGGTGTCCCACGTCGCGCGAATCGGACTCGCCCTCATCCTCGTCGTCCCGGCGACGGCGGCCCTCGGCGCAAAGCTGCCCAAGGCCTACCCCGAGACCACCCGCGTGGACCACGTGGACGACTACCACGGGACCGAGGTCGCCGATCCGTACCGATGGCTCGAGGACGACGTGCGGGAGTCCGACGACGTGGCCGCGTGGGTTCGAGCCCAGAACAAGATCACCTTCAAGTACCTCGAGTCCATCCGCGAGCGCGACGCCATCTACGAGCGCCTCGAGGAGCTGTGGAACTACGAGAAGTACTCCGCCCCCTTCCGCGCGGGCGGGCGTTACTTCTACAGCTACAACTCCGGGCTCCAGAACCAGAACGTCCTGTACACCATGGACTCCCTCGACAGTGAGGCGCGCGTCGTCCTGGATCCCAACACCTGGTCCGAGGACGGCACCGTCGCCCTCACCGGCTTCTCCACCAGCGACGACGGCAAGTACCTGGCCTACGCCCGGTCGTCTGCGGGTTCGGACTGGCGCGAGTGGTTCGTGATGGACCTCGACAGCGGCGAGCTCCTCCCCGATCGCCTGAACTGGATCAAGTGGGGCGGCGCGTCCTGGACCAAGGACGGCCGTGGGTTCTTCTACTCGCGCTTCCCCGAGCCCGTCGAGGGGGCGGAGTTCCAGGCCCTCAACCTGAACCACTCGCTGTACTACCACCGCGTCGGCACCGATCAATCCCAGGACACCCTGGTCTTCCACCGCCCGGACGAGCCCGAGTGGGGCATGTGGGGCAGCGTCAGCGAGGATGGCCGCTACCTGATCATCACCGTGAGCAAGGGCACCGACCAGCGCTTCCGCATCTTCTACAAGGACCTCACCGATCCCTACGGCATGCCCGCGCCGCTGATCGAGAACTTCGATCAGGAGTACAGCTTCGTCGGCAACGACGGGCCCGTGTTCTACTTCAAGACCGACCTCGACGCCCCCATGGGCCGCGTCATCGCCATCGACACCCGCGACCCCGAGGCCGAGAACTGGACCGAGGTCATCCCCGAGGCCGAGTGGTCGCTCCAGGGCGTCGGCATGGTCGGCAACCTGTTCGTCTGCTCCTACCTCAAGGACGTCGTCACCTACGTGCGGATGTTCGACGTGGCCGGCAACTGGGTCCGCGACGTGGAGCTCCCGGGCATCGGCTCCGCCAGCGGCTTCGGCGGCAAGCGCAGCCAGACCGAGACCTTCTACTCCTTCTCCAGCTACGCCACGCCGCCGAGCATCTATCGCTACGACCTGATCACCGGCGAGACCGAGCTGTGGCGCCGCGCCGACGTGGACATCGACCCGGACGACTACGTGGTCGAGCAGGTCTTCTACGAGAGCAAGGACGGCACCCGCGTGCCCATGTTCGTCGTCCACAAGGAGGGCATCGAGCTCGATGGGACCAACCCCACGCTGCTCTACGGCTACGGCGGCTTCAACATCTCGCTGACCCCCCGCTACCGCGTCACCCGCCTCGGCTGGCTCGAGCTCGGCGGTGTCTACGCCGTGGCCAACCTGCGCGGCGGCGGCGAGTACGGCGAGGACTGGCACAAGGCCGGCACCAAGCTACAGAAGCAGAACGTCTTCGACGACTTCATCGCCGCGGCCGAGTGGCTCGTGGACAACGGCTACACCCGGTCCGACAAGCTCGGCATCCTCGGCGGCAGCAACGGCGGCCTCCTCGTCGGCGCGTGTATCACCCAGCGCCCCGAGCTGTTCGGCGCCGCCATCCCCGCGGTCGGCGTCATGGACATGCTGCGGTTCCACAAGTTCACCGCCGGCCGCTACTGGGTCGACGACTACGGCAGCTCCGACGATCCCGCGGAGTTCGAGGCCCAGCTCGCCTACTCCCCGTACCACAACATCCACGAGGGCGCGGCGTACCCGCCCACCCTCGTGACCACCGCCGACACCGACGACCGCGTCGTCCCCGGCCACTCCTTCAAGTTCACCGCCGCCATGCAGCACGCCCAGGCCGGCGACGCCCCCATCCTCATCCGCATCGAGACCCGCGCCGGCCACGGCGGCGGCATGCCCACCGAGAAGGTCATCGAGGAGTACGCCGACATGTGGGCGTTCCTGGTCGAGACGCTGGACATGGAGATCGCGGACTGAGGGGGCCATCCGCCAGCCCGGCGCGAGGACAGCGGCGTCGAAGCCTCTCCCGTCGCCGCTGGTCTGCGCTGATCGTCGCGGCGTTTCTCAGCGTTGCGATCGCGCAGCAGCTCATCCATCACTTCTCGATGGAGTTCCTGGAGCGGGAGGCCGCGGCCCTGCGCGAGGCCCGCTACTCCGACGGCGCGTCCCTGAAGTTCCTCTTCGTGGGCGACTCCTACACGGCCGGTGAACTCGCCGAGTCGGGCGTCGGGTACTGGTATCACGTGCCCGCGGAACTGCGCCGGCTCGCCGGGCTCTCCCACGTCGAGACCATCAGCCTCGCCGTGTCGGGGTCCCCCACCACCTTCCACGCCAGCCAGCTCGAGGCGTTCCTGGAGGAGTCGAGCCAGGTCCCCGACTACGCCGTGATCATCACCGGCGCCAACAACTTGCACGCCTACGAGTTCCAGCATCGCTACTGCACCACGGTCCGGGACGCGCCCGTCTCGGCACCCGTCCTCGCCCTGTACCGCGCCCCGCGCAGCCTGTTCCACGCGGTTCAGTGGACCACGCTCCTGACCGACCACGGTCCCTTCCGCGACGACGAGCGCACCGTCACGTTCGGACCGCTGCGCCGCTACTGGTCTGGGCACGACGGCTACCTGGACTGGGCGACCGGATACACCTGCGAGCAGTTCACACGGTTCGTCGAGAGCGCGCGCGCGGCGGGCGCGGAACCGATCGCCGGCTCCTACCACAGCCAGGTCGACGTCGAGGCGATCCGTAGCCTCGCGATCCAGCTCGGTGTCCCTTTTTTCGACTTCGAGCGCATCCACGCGCAGCGCGGCGTCCGTCTCCAGGACATCGTCAGCTCGGACGGCTGGCATCTGAACGACGCGGGCCAGGAGTTCCTCGCCGCGGAGTTCAGCCGGTGGTTCGTCGAGGAGGTGCGCCTCGCTCCGCAGGGCGCACTGGGCGGCTCAAGAGCTCGGTGACTCCGACTGCCACCGCCGGTGTTCGTGGGCCAGCGCCAGGCGCGGCAAGCGCAGGGCGTATCGGATGTACACCGGGTCCATGCGGACGCTGCCGAAGCTCCTGTCCAGGAAGAGATCCAGGGTGCTCATCCGTTCGCAGAACAACGTGGCGTCGCGGCTCGTGAATCGGAGCATCTCGACGGTCTTCTCCGCATCCCCCTGCTGCGCGTAGATCCAGGCCAGATCGTAGTACGCGTTCCCATCCCTCGGTGCGAGCTCCACGGTCCGCCACAGGTCCCACTCCGCCTCGTCGAAGCGCCCCTGGTAGCACAACGCGATGCCGCGCTCGAGGTGCCCTTCCCAGGTCGAGCGGATCGCCAGCGCCTTGTCGATGGACGCCATCCCCTCGTCGGACCGATCCAGACAGAACAGGTGGACCGCCCTCATGCGCCACGCCGGCTCGAACCCGGGGACTCGCCCGACGATCTCGTCCAGGTGGCGTAGCGACTCGTCCAGCTCCACCTCCCCGTGGTCCACGGCCACGTTCTCGATGAGGGACGCCAAGAGGAACCGTAGCTCCAGATCTCCGGGATGGTGAGCCACCTCCTCCCGGCACTGGGCCAGCGCTTCCTCGTGTCGGCCTTCACCGATCATCTGGTCGATGTCGCGAGCTCGCGCGTGCCCGGTTCCCGTGGGGAGGGCCTCGACCCAGTCCGGCGTCCCCCCGTGGAACAGCGCAGGTGGCCGGTAGCGGCGGGATTCGGACGAACCGTCGGGAGGACGCGCGATCTCGCCCTCCAGGGCCGCGACGTGTGGATTCGTGACCCAGCGGCGGGCCACCTCGTCGGGAACCCGGGATGACCGCCAGCTCACCTGCACCGCGGCGCACACCACCAGTGTCAGGCAAGCGAACCTCATCCGCCATCCGACCAGCGCGGCCATCCGATCTTTCAAGCGCGGGACCGAGATCCTGATCTGCACAAGCACGCCACCTTTGCAGAGGTGAGACGCATCCCTGAACCCAACAGGGACAAGAACGGATCGAGCACCTCCCTCGAACGTTCGTTCTGCCCCCCGGCCCCGTCTCTCCTGAGTCGCCTCCTTTTCCCGCGCAGTCCGCCTCGTCGCAGATATCAAAAACACCGATTTGCCCCCAGCTCTCCCGACAGATCGTGCTGCGTCTCTCCCGCTCCTCGCTTCTGCTTCATCGCGTCTGTTCGCCTGTCGTTGTTTTTGAAAAAAAGAACATCTCCAACCGTCCCTGGATACGACCCTTTTTCCACTCCTCCAAACCCCTTGGGATCCGCCGTTGACGGTCCCCATCCCACGTCCTAGATTGCTTCTCGAAGGTTGACGCTCTTTCACAGGTTAATAACGAGTCCTCGTAGCCGGCAGCACGGCCAACGGACCGACGAAGCGCCCGCGCAAGCGGTGAGCAGAATCGGGCAAGGTGGTCGCGAGAAGCCGGCAGACGCGAACGGTCGGGCACGCGAGAGCGGGCCGGGCCGGGAGCGCAAGGCGGGCCGGGTCGGCGACGACACGGTCCGTTCCCGGTAGGCCGGCCCTGGGCAGCGGTAACACGCGGTCGAGGGTCGAGACACACGGGAGAGGAAACCCCGCAACGGGGTCGGAGCCAGCGCGCCACGGTGAGAGCCGGGGTGGCCGGGCGGGGCAACCCGCGCGGCGACGCAGCCAAACGATGGTCGAGTGCACGTCTTCGGACGGACACGAAGCCGGCAGCGGACGCAGGCCGAGGCGAACGTATCGGGGAGCCGGAGCCGGAACGGTCGCTTGCGACCGCAGCGGCGGCGCGAACGCGACGTGGTGAGAGCCGCGGGGCGAGCGCACCGACCGGGAGCCTCTCGAGTGGACACCACCTACCCCCTGCGTCCGGAAGGGTTCGTCCTCGGACGGATGTGAAAGGACACGGAGCAGGGAGACGGGAGCCCAACCCCATGGGCGTGAGTGGCTGAAACAGGTCACAGGGCGAGCGGAGGCGTAAACCGTCAAGGTCGTTCAAAACGACGAAGGCGGCCCGAAGCGGGCATGGAAACCCGCGACGAGGAGTCCGGCAGCGCAGCAGCTTCGGCTGGTGTTGCACCGGGTTCCGGGAAGTGGATTCCGCACGCTGGGAGCGTCGAAGGGGAGGCAAACCCCAGGGAAGGCAGATCGCAAAGAAGGGTCAGTTCGTCGCAGACGGGCCCGGACACACGATCAGGATGGCGAGCGAGGTCCTCGAGGGTGAGCGCAAGATCACGAGTGGTGACACAACCGGAAGGGCAACCGACCGGGAGTCCGGTCGCTGGAACACGCCAAGGTCCACGTCGCAAGGCGCAAGGACGCAGGCGGAGCCGGGAAGCCAAACCAACGGCTACAGCGGCCGGTCATACGCTGAAGGTCAGTGCAACACCGCGGAGGGCTCGGACGTCATGCCCCGGAGAGTCAAGGCCGACGCACCTCGGTGAGTCGGCAAGGGCGACCCGGAGGACTCCGATGGGGCCCGACAGTCACGCTTAGGCGGGGCTGCCGGACCTGGACGACCCGGAACGGGACCGACCCGACTCCTAGCAGCCCGTTGATCTATCCACCCGCAGCGGTTGGTACGAGCGATCGGCTCT
>CAYRNR010000030.1:0-66220 GCA_964425605.1 uncultured Rickettsiales bacterium
CAGAGCCGATCGCTCGTACCAACCGCTGCGGGTGGATAGATCAACGGGCTGTTAGCAGGAACGGGATGAAGTAGCGATCTCCAAGCATGAACTGAATGTACTGTTTGCCTTTTGGAGTAGCAGACCAGAGGCCCAGTCCGCCATCGGGCGCCTCTACACGACGGAGCAGATCTCGGTCCCGCAGATATTCAATCTCCTCGACACCTTTTTTGCATCTAAACGAAGTGCCGTTGAGGGCATGTTTTGCCAGTTCAACAAAACCGATGTAGGACATGCCACTATTGATGTTCAGGAATTCTCTTATCGTCTCTCTAGCGATTTCCGGTGTCTTCACTGTATGCGTATCGCGCCGAAGTTCATCAAGTGTTTCCTTGGTAAAAAGGGCGGTTTCCTCGACACTTATCATCGTGTTGTCTGGACTACGTTCGTAGTGGTCGACCCATGCCTTGACATCCGACCAGTATCCAACGTCGTTGTCGGGATCATACACCACAAGAATCACAGGGATTGCGTACCTGTACAGGCTACCAAGGGTCTTGCCAAGACGAATCCGAAAAGCATGGTCAGATCGCCTTTTCAGATAACTAGCCCCCGACTTGACCTGAACGCCCACATAAGCGGACACACCATCTACTCGCTTGAACTCAATGATGCCGTCGATGCCAACGTCCTTTTCGGCTTGTCGTCTCCAGATAGCATTTGCCTGAGCACAGATTCTCTGAACGAATGAGTACCCGAGGTCTTCCGTTGCATTTGGGTTGTCGGACATGTTCTCTCCTGCGATCAACCTAACACCTGCGATTCTGCTGCAGCGGCACTGAGGAAGGATGCTTGAACCCCCACCTCCGTCGCTGAGCCCAACCACGTACCAGCCTACCACGCACCTGCCGCTGTCAGCAGCAATCACTGTTAGCGAGCCGTTGCTGCGGCCCAATGCATGACGAAACTCCAATCGGCCTCTGCAGCCGACGTCATTGATCTTGACAAGTGTACGCCATTGGCGCACGATGTGCCCATGACGTGGAAGCGGAAGCTGATCACCGTGGTGGAGACACGCTCATACCAGAAGCGAGCCTCCAAGCTGATGTCCGGGCAGGAGCAGTTCGATGCGATCACCATGATCGCCGGCGACCCTGAGTGCGGTGTGGTGATGAGAGGAACGGGCGGGATACGGAAGGTGAGATTCCGTCTGGGCGGACGAGGCAAGAGTGGAGGAGTGAGGTTGGTCTACTACTTCCACAACCTCGAGATGCCTGTGTTCCTGCTCACGGTCTTCGCCAAGAACGAGAAGGCCAACCTCAGCGCAGAAGAGCGCGCGACCCTGAAGGGTTTCGTGCAGAGGCTGAGCAAAGCCTACGGAGTGAAAAGATGAGCTCAGACGCGTTCGACAGCATCAAAGATGGCCTCGAAGACGCCTTGGAGTACGCCACTTCGGAGACGGGGGGAACTGCTCACAGGGTTGAAGTTCCCATGGTGGACGTGCGCGCAGTAAGGGAGAGACTGGGGCTATCCCAGAGCGAATTCGCGAAGGCCTTCGGGGTGAGTGTTGCCACGTTGCGGAATTGGGAGCAGGGCCGGAGGTATCCGAGAGGGCCGGCTCGTGTTCTTCTCATGATCATCGAGCAAGAACCGGACGCTGTTCAGAGAGCCTTGGCCCAGCAAGAAGTTGCCTGAACCGAATCCAAATCACCTTCCAGCCACCGATTCTCTTACGTCTCGCTAACACCTGAGCTTCTGCTGCAGCGGCCCCGAGGACTGAGGTTTGCCTTACCTCGCCCGCCGCTGAGCGCTCCCACGCTCCAAGCTACCACGCACCTGGCCGCTGTCTGCAGCAAGTATTGTTAGATGGGGCTCTCGACGCCCCTGATCGGGTGAAAGCCAGTTCGGTTCAGATCGTCGGGGTTTGGACACTCTGTGGGCCCCGGCAGCACGGCACAGATTGGCCGCGGTTTTCGAGGGGACGGGCAAGTTCGCACCACGTGGCAGTGCGGAGACCCGGGGCCTGGGCTGGGTGGTACGCGAGGTGGGGACGGGCGGCGGAAACGGGCCTGTGAAGACGCACGGGTGCATCGACAGGCTCGTGGGCACGGCGCTGCGGGTCACGCGGGGCTCATCAGGGGCAGGAATTGCTGGTTCGGCGGCCCGCGTGTGGCCAGTTCCTCGGCGGCGGGGCCGGGGACGGCGCCCCAGGGCATGGCTGTGAGCAGCAGCTGTAGCTCGCCCTGCTGACAGTGTTCGCACAGGTGCTGAGGGGGGACCCAGCTCTGGGACCCGTGCGGGTCCTCGTGGCTGATGCCCACGACTCGATGGGCCGCAGCCCGAGCGGCCTCGAGCTTGGAGCGGCACGACCGAGTCCACAGGCCAGAGAAGCGGACCTGGTGAAATCCGGGCGGGAGGATGTGCATGGCCAGCAGCCGGACGAACGACTCGGCGTCCATGCGCCGCGTCTTGGTGCGCTGGGTCTTGCGGTCGCGGTACTGGAAGACCACCTCGCCGTCGCGGTACGACATCAGCTGGCGGTTGGCGATGGGCACGCGGTACACCGACTTCGACAGGTAGCGCAGGTACTGCAGCCCGCCGCCATACGGCTCCCCGCCCGACACCGGCCAGCGGTGTTGTCCAAGGCGGCCCACCCACGCCTGCCACGCCTTGTCGTCGACGAGTTCGATTTCCGGTCGCCTACCGTCCGAAAATCGGCCGTGGCGCCGCCGCAGCTCCATCCCGGCCAGCACCTTGTCGCGGAAGAGTTCCGCGGCCTGGTCGATGGGGGCGATCAGGCCGCCGTCTACAGCGGGAACCCACCGATCCTGCGAGGCGTCGTACCCGCCGGCGCTGGCCTCCACGTGGGCGTGGGGGAAGTAGTGTAGCTCGCTGGTGGCGGTGTGCAGCGTGGTCATCACTGCCGGCGGGACCCCGAGGGACTCGGGAGACGTGGCCAGCTCCAGCACCGTGTCCTGGGCGGCACTGATCAGCAGCTTGTACATCACGCGTGGGTAGCGCTGTGCGTAGCGGCGCAAGCCTGACGGCAACCCGAACTCGTAGCGCTGGTACGGCACCGGCAGCAGCTCGGCCTCGCGTGCCTCGCACCACTTCGCGGTCCGCGAGTGGTTGCAGTTGGGGCAGTGGCGGTTCTTGCAAGCGCGGCCCACGACCTCCACGCGGCCGCAGTGGGAGCAGCGCAGGTAGTGGTGGCCCAGCTCGCCGGTGCCACAGGCGACCAGCTGCAGCAAGACCTTGCGGGCGTGGAACGGCAGCTCGAGCTCGTCGATGACGTCGTCGAGGATGCGCTGGAGGCTCAGGGGGAGATCAGAATCCGGGGTATTCTTGCACATGGGGCAAGGTCATGTGCAAGGTCGGGGCCAACACGTTCGGCGGGGGACTCAGGGGCTGGAAGGTGCTCTCTCTCTGTCCTCCATCTAACACCTGTGTTTCTGCTGCAGCGGCCTCAAGGACTGGTGCCTGAACCCCCTCCTCGCGTCGCTGAGATCACCCGCGTTCCAACCTACCACGCACTTGCCGCTGACAGCAGCAAACTTTGTTAGGGGCCGATCCCGGTGTATAGACGCTTCAACGGTCAATCTGTTCCACCGCTGCGTGACGGGCTCTTTTCGTCTAGGATCACCTATTGCGGGCGGCAAGCGCATCTCACGGGAGGATGTATGGGTGGAATGTTCGAAGAAATTGGCGCATCGATCGGTGTGATAGGTGGTTGGGTTGCGATAACGCTGGCCATCGCTGCATGGCTTGCGAATCGTCTTTCGTCTCGAATCGAGCAGAGATGGCAACACTCCCTAGATAGCCAACTGGAGCAGGTGAAAGCCGATTTATCGAAAAACAGGGACCTTCTGAACAGTTCCTTGAAAGCACTGGGATTCAGTTCAGAGAAGATGGTGGAGAAACGTATCGAGGCGATACATACGCTGTGGCGAGGCATGACCTCCATTCGGCGTTCTTTCGGTATCGCGTTCATGTTCTACGATCTTACGGCGATAAAGGAATACGGTGACCCACAGTCTCTCGCGTTCGCCGAGAGTTTCAATTTCGGTGCGGCGCATCTTGAACTCAAGGAGGCTGACGATGAGATCAGACGTCTTCGTCCGTTTCTGGGGGAGACTCTCTACATGCAATGGGAAATGTACCGAGCGTTTATCGGGCGCGTCGGTTCAGTTCTGAACAACAGTGCAGCTAATGGTGAAGTCGAGCATTGGAGCAAGGATGGCTGGGCGCCCAAAATCATTCGAAGGGTGTTGACTGAGGAGGAAATTGGCGCCATCGAAGTGAAAATCGACGAACCTGGAGACCTTGGATACACCAACTCAATTGCGACTGCTATCGAGATCAAGATGTTGCACCAGATGGAATTGATACTGACGGGTAAGGCCACTGCTGAGCAAGCAGTGGTGGATGCTTTGAGTCTTTCACGACTGATGAACTCAATCGACATTCCAGGTTGAACTGAGCCCTCTTTCCGTGCCCCTAACACCTGCGCATCTGCTGCAGCGGCCTTGTGGATGTAAGCTTGAACCCCCACCCAACCCCGCTGAGCCCGACCACCTCCCAGACTACCACTGAGCTGCCGCTGTCTGCAGCATGCATTGTTAGGACCTGCCGAATCAGCACAGCGCCACCCTGCCCAGACCAGGCCGGGCCTCACGAGAACCTTTGCGTCCGTTATTCCGAGGCCGTACAAAAGGGCCCATGCCGAGGATTCAGGGCTGCGAATAGCCAAGGACAACCTCACAAGAACCACGGGGATCTTGCCAGACCAAGAAGCGCGCAGTTGGGATACTGCCGAGAAGGTCTCTGCATCGGATGCGCGCGCCCTTGGAACAGAACGACGCGTAGCCAGCCGCGTTGGGGAGAGCCTGAAGCTCCAGAAAACTTCGCCCGTTGTGCGGCCGAGGTTTATAAGGACGCCTTGCTCAACCTCCCCGAGGTTCGAATCCCAGGAAGGGTGGCGCCCCGCTCCCCTGGATCAGCGCCGCGGACACCCGACAAAACGGACCCCTACCGAGGCCGCGGAAGGCGGCGTCATCCGCTGGAAGTGCGCGTTGCCTACCCACCCAAAAAAAAATCCTCTGCCACGGCCCGCTCTATCGCTGCACGTCGCTAGATTTTCGTTGGTGTAACAACCTGGTTGTTGTTCGTAGGTGGTGAGCGGAATCTCGGTGTCTTCCCCCATGGTCCTAACACCACTGCTTCTGCTGCAGCGGCACCAAGGAAGAGGGCTTGAACCCCTCTGCAGGTCGCTGAGCCCAACCACCTTCCAAGCTACCACGTGCCTGCCGCTGTCAGCAGCAAGCGTTGTTCGACTTGGATCCGAAGCTCGCCAGCGCCCCCCTCCGGCTGCAGGCGCACCAAGCCCTACGCGGGCGCTCATTTCGCTGACCAGAGGAGCTATCGACTGAGCTTGGAGCTAATGAGGCGATTGAGGCTGACCCCCGCCTCAGCGGCCTGGATGACCAACGAGCGATGGACACCCGGGGGAACTCGAACCATGAACTTGCCGCTGTAGTTGCGTCCAGCCAACGCAGCAGGAATGGCTTCGCCATTGCTCAGCATGTCGTCGACGACTTCCTGCACGACGTCTCGGATACCTTGTAGGGCTTCTTCTGGTGAGGCGGCAAGCCAGCTCAGGCTGGGAAACTCGGCGCACTGGCCGACGTACTCCTCGTCCTCATCGGACCAGGTCACGCGGTAGGTGTACCTGTCGTTCTCAATCGGCATCGCTAACCTCCAGCCGCTCAAGCGCCTTCAGGACCTGTCGGACCTGGTAGGCCTTGGCCTTCCCCCGCGAATCCTGGATGTTGACTCGAGGGTCCCCGACCCACGGAGTCTTGTACACCCGGTGGCTGCTCCCCTTCTGTCTTGCCTCTCCGAAGTAGTGGTCGCAGACCCTGCAAAGGTCGGCAAACCGGATCCCCTTCGGATTCCGTTTCATTCGAGCCACGATGGTCTCGATGCTCGGCATACGCTCCTATAGTAGCACTATTGATACTGCCGTCAAGTCGGGATTCGAGAGTGATGGGATTGGGAAAGGGGTCACTCCACGCGGATCCAGAAGTGCGACAACGTTGGATCTACCCTGATGCTACAAGCCCACCCCAAAGCCTGCCTCGTAGAGTCGAACACCTGTGATTCTGCTGCAGCGGCACCGAGGGAGGACGTTTGAATTGCCACCCCCGCCGCTGAGCCCAACCGCGTTCCAACCTACCACGCGTCCGCCGCTGTCAGCAGCAATCCTTGTTAGGACTCCGCCTGTCGAACAGCCACAGCGCCACCCGCTTGCCCCAGGCGGGACGCACCGAACCCACACGCGGCCGTTGTTCCGAGGCCGCTTCATAAGGGCCCCACTACGAGCTGCAAGCGTGCGGACCAGTGTGAAAGACCGGCCGGAACACTTCGCCACCGCTTGAGCCTGCAAAGCGCGCCGGCAGGAGGCTAGGAAGTAGGAATTGAGGTCCTCGGCGCGCGCCCATCTGGAAGAACGTCCTCGCTGCACCTGGGTAGCTGAAGCTGCATTGATTCCGGACCTCCGAGCCCGTTGTGCGGCCGAGGTTCAAAAGGCCGCCTTTCTGAAGCCCGACGACCAGCGAATCACTGAAGGTGGCGCGCTTATCAACGCCCCGGCGCTACGCGCCGCCACCCGGCATTCCAGGATCTTGGCGAGGTATCGGCGGGCCGAGTCGCTCGACGGCGACCCGGGCTTGCTTCCCAACCCCAGGTCCACCACTGCAACGAGTGGAATCGTTGCATGCAAGCGCATTCAACGTGTTGCGACAACCTGGTTGTTGTTGCTCGAACCGCCCCCCAAGTCTGCCTGCGCCACCAAGTAGTCCTAACACCAATTAGCCCGTTCAGTATAACGGGCGGCAACGATGCTCGTAAGCTGTGTAAGCGCATCTGTAAACGGGTGGGACTGGGGTGGGAATGGTTTTGTGTGGCCCGAAGGCGGCTGTTTGGGGGGTGGCGTCTTGTGGTGGATATCCTGTTCTGTGTAAGGAGGGAGAAGGGGAGGAATCAGAGGGCGTCGAGGGGGCTGCGGACGGGGATCTCGGATTGGTTGAGGACGTGGGTGTAGGCCTGGGTGGTGCGGATGTCGGAGTGGCCGAGGAGCTGCTGGATGGTGCGGAGATCGTAGCCGGCCTCGAGGAGGTGGGTGGCGAAGGAGTGGCGGAAGGTGTGGCAGGAGGCCTGCTTGGGGATGCCGGAGCGGAGGACGGCCTGGTGGACGGAGCGCTGGAGGGCGGTCTCGTGGAGGTGGTGGCGGAAGCGGAGGCCGGTGGCGGTGTCGAGGTAGAAGCGGGTGGCGGGGAAGAGCCACTGCCAGCGCCAGTCGTTGGTGGAGGTGGGGCTCTTGCGGGCGATGGCGGTGGGGAGGGCGACGTGGCCCGCTCCGAGGGCGAGGTCGCGCTCGTGGGCCTGGCGGATCAGGGAGAGGTGGTGCTGCAGGGGTGGGACCTGCGCCCTGGGGAGGATGGTGCGGCGGTCCTTGTTGCCCTTGCCGGCGCGGATGAGGATCTGGTGGGTGTCGAGGTCCAGGTCCTTGGTGCGGAGGGTGAGGCACTCCATGAGGCGTAGGCCGGAGCCGTACATGAGGGAGGCGGCGAGCTTGTGGGGGTTGGGGAGCTCGGCGAGGACGGCGCGGACTTCGCCGCGGGTCATCACGACGGGGAGGCGGCGGGGCTTGCGGGTGGGGATACCCACGTCGGCGTGGGTGAGGTCCTGGCCGAGGACGTGGCGGTAGAGGAAGAGGAGGGCCGCTCGGGCCTGGTTCTGCGTGGAGGCGGCGACGTTCTGTTCCACGGCGAGGTGGGTGAGGAAGGCGCTGATGTCGCCGGCGCCGAGGAGGGCGGGGTGGCGGACGCCGTGGAAGAAGATGTAGCGGCGGACCCAGGAGGCGTAGGCGTCCTCGGTGCGCGGAGAGTAGTGGCGAGCGCGGATGGCGCTGCGCAGACGGGTCATGAGCGGAGTTGTGCCCGGGTCGAGAGAGGTCATGTGGAGCTTCCTTCTCAGGGGGCAAGTCAAAGGTAATCAGCGTGGCGGGGGGAGCAAGCCGGGCCGGACTGCGAGGTTAATCAGTTCGTATCAATTGCTTTGAAAAACAGCAGCTATCACCTGGACATCGCCATGATCGCGCTCTTGAAAGAGACGTAGTCGCAGTCGCTCGAGAGCCGCTGGGCCGCCTTCAGGATCCGCTCTTCGGTGTAGTTCAGCTTGAGCAGCATGTCCCAGTGGGAGTGGGCGGCGGACTCGGTGGTGGCGGTGGGGGTGATGGAGCACTGGGTGAAGAACAGGTGGATGGCGGCGTCGCGATTGGACAGGCCGTAGATATCGGGCCGAGGCTCATCGGATTCGACTGCTGCGGGTTCTTCGACGGGTTCGGGCTCCTGCGGGGGATTGGACGCGGCCTCTGCGGCGGCGATCTCGGCGGAGCGGGCGTCGATCACGCTCTGGATGACGCGCTTGGACTTGTCCGAGGGCTGGTCGTAGCAACCCGGGACGTCACCGCCGGAGTAATCGCGCTCGGTGGCGAGGATGGCGGCGCGGAAGGTCTTGTACGAGCAGCGCTTGGGGAGGTGGCACGAGAGGGTGGCGAGCAGATCGGGGGAGTAACCGCGGTCCACGAGCTGCTTGTATTCGGTGATGGAGGCCTCGGCATCGGTGTTTCGGCACGCGTCCATGTACAGGGCCACGGCGCGGCTGCTCTGGGGATTGTCGAAGGAGAGGTCCTCGTGGAGGGGGCCCACGACCAGGGATTCCACGGTGGTACGGCCCGCGGCGCGGTCGGGCTCGGCAGTGGCGGCGCTCTCGGTGGAGCGCTGTGTCCGGCCGGGCTTCTTGCGCTCCCGCGGCTCCCGACCCGCCAGGCGATCCATGTACGCGACGGTGTACTCCTTGCGCTCCTTGAGGTAGCGGGGGACCTCCTTGAGGTACAAGCCCAGGTCCGCGAGCGTCTGCTTGGCATCCTTGAGGGACTGCTGCTGCTCGATCAGGGCGTCCACCGGGCGCCCTGCGGCCGACTCCATGGCGATCTGCTGGCCGATGCTCATCAGCTCCATGGGGATGGACTGGCCGGCTGCCACGACGTTCTGGCCCATGAGCATGGCCTGCTGGGGGACGTTGGCCATGTCGCGGGGCAGGGTCTGGGTCTCGTTCGACAGGTGCTCGACGGCCTCCGGGAGGCCCTCGATGCACTCGGGGACGTTGTCGGGGTCGTAGGTGATGCGGAAGGTGAGGGGATCGAGGCGGATCGGCAGCGGCGGCGGCTCGTCGCCGGGATTCTGGACGCAGGACTCGGACTGGGCGACCACGTCGCCGAGGGTGGTGGGGATGGCGTCGATGCGGTCGGAGATGGAGACGATCTCGTCGAGGAAGGTCTTGACCGACAGGGCGAGGTCGTCGACGGGGTTGAAGCCGCAGGTGCGGATCTCCGGCAGGCCGAGGACCTCGGCGAGGGCGGCGGCGCCGTCACCGGCGGGCTCTTCGGTGGGGGCCTCCGCAGGAGCTTCGGCGACCGGGGGCTCGACGACAGCGGGCTCGACGACAGCGGGCTCGACAGGGGCCGGCTCCACGGGGGCAGGCGGAGCCTCGACGGGCGCGACCGGAGCGGTGACCACGGCCGCGGGTGGAGGGGGTTCGGGGGTGGCTGGCTCGGGGCCCGGTTCGAGGTCGAACGAGAAGTGGCGGGTGACGACCTCGCCCTTCGACTCCACGTCCACGACCACGTCCACGCGCGTCACCCAGTCCTCGACCGGGGAGGTGTAGCGGGTGGACCACATGCCATTGCCGAGGTTGGACCAGCGGGAGATCTCGCCGGGCTGGGCCTGGGTCCAGGTGATCTTGGCTCCAGTGGCCGGGGCGCCGGTGGCGTCCAGCAAGAGGATGTTCAGGGTGCGGGGTTCGCCGTCCGCGCAGGCGCCGGCTGGCGGGACGAAGGAGATGGAGAGGTCGGCGTCAGCGGCGTCGAGGGGCAATGGGAGGAGGCACAACAGAAGCAGCAGCGTGAGCAGCGATGGACGCATGGGGCCTCCCCGGTTGGGGGAATGCTGCAACGGCGAGGGGGTTCGGGGCAATCGAGATGGAGAATGGGATCGAGTTGAAGGACGCAGAGCGTCCTGGTTGATCCGTTCCCACGGGGACCGTGGGAACGAGGAAGAGAACTACTGGCCGACGACCCCTACTCGATCACCATCTTGTCCGTCCCCGCCCGGCCGAAGGTCTCCGGGTGGTACATCTCCTCGGCGCGCGTCGGCGGCACGACGAAGTTGCCCGGCGTGGTCGCCCGGGCCACGTAGGTGTAGGTGTGGACGCCGTCCCACAGCAGCGAGGTGAACGCCTCGACGCGCTCGTCGCGCATGTTCTCGTGCTCGTACCAGGCGCGATACCACCACCAGTACGGGCCGATGGTGTCCTCGGAGGTGTCGGGCGGCAGGGTGCCGCTGACGGCGAGCTCGGGGTTGATGGGCTCGAGGCCGGCAGGCAGCGGGTCGACGAGGGCGACGTGGTAGCGGCGCATGGGCGCGACCATGGTGAGGTTCACCCGGACGCGGGCGCCGGCGCGGACGTGCCAGGTGCCGTCGGGGGCTTGCTTGACGTCTTCGGGGTCGTCCACGGCCTCGTAGGAGCGCTCGACGGCGAAGCCGTAGTCGGCGGGGTCGAGGTCGAGGTCGCGCGGGGCGTAGCGCATGCCGATGCGGTAGTAGAGGCGGCCGTCGTCGCCGTCCTTGGCCAGGGTCAGGGGCTGGTCGCCCTCGACCTCGGTGAGGTAGGCCATGGGGATGTCGATGTGGGCGCGCTCGGTGGTGCGGCCCTTGAAGGTGTGCTCGCCGGCGAAACCGTCGCCGAGCCAGGCGCGAGCGACGAAGTCGGGGGTCTCTTTCTCGTAGACGTTGAAGTAGCGGTCCAGGGCGAGCAGGACGAAGGCGTTCTCCTGCGTGTTGGACCAGCGGCCGCGCTTGCGGTGATCCAGCAGGCCGCGGACGAGCTTGGGGATGAGGTCGGAGTCGGGATTCACCGCGATCAGGGACTCGAGGATGATGCCGTCGGCGCGGCGGTCCGAATGCAGCAGCACGTGGGCGCCGTCGGAGTAGCTGGTGACGAAGTGGGCGCCCGACGCGGACTCGGCGATGCGGTTGCCGAGGTGGCGCTGGATCTGGCCGGCCTGATCGGTGGCACCACCCGCGTGCAGGACGGGGAGGATCCAGCCCTGAGCCTCCAGGGGGAGCTTGTCGGTCCCGGCCTCCTTGAGCAGGCGCTTGGCCTCCTTGGTGTCCACGTCGTCCATGCGCATGCGCACGTTGAGCGCGTAGGCGCGCAGGGTCCACTTGGACTCCTGGGAGTACCAGTGGGGGATGTGGGACTCGATGCGCCGCAGGTACTTCAGCGAACGCGACCACATGTCGGAGTCGACCTCGTAGCCCTTCTCGTGGGCGCGGGCCATGGCGTGGGCCACGTGGATGCCGAGGTACGGCCAGGACTCGTCGCCCTTGCGCCAGAAGGCGAAGCCGCCGTCGTAATTCTGGCGGACGGCCAGGCGCTCCAGGTCGGCGGCGACCGAGGCCTCGAGGGCCTCGGGGGACGGCAGCCCCTCGGCCTCGAAGGCGCTGAGGACGTCGCGCAGCGCCGCGATGGCGATGACCCGCGACGAGATCTGCTCGTTGCACTCGAAGGGGTAGCTCGTCAGGTACAGCACCGCGTCGGTGAGCGCCTGGAGCTGGGTGGACGAGGTGGTGATCTCCAGGCCACCGAACTGGGGCCAGACGTCGCCAGGGGCGCGCACGGGCTGGACCATGGCGCCGGTGTCGAGCTCGCCGTAGGTGGCGAAGGCCTCGGCAGTGGCCGGGGTCCACACGGGCAGGTCGAAGTCGGCGGCGTCGGCGAACGAGCCGGTCACGGCCACGGCCTGGAAGCGCGCGGTGCCGGCCATCTGGGCGGCGGCGGGGAAGCGGACCTCCACGCGGTTGGCGGCCGGGACGGTGACCTTGCGGCCCGCCACCGACGGCTCGGTGGACTCGGCGGCCGCGCGGCGGTTCTGGATCATCGACGAGACCGTGACGTTGGTCGCGCGGACGGCCAGCTCGACGTCCATGGGCTCGTCGGTCTGGTTCTGCAGCACCACGGACAGCTCGAAGGTGTCGCCGAAGTTGAGGAACCGCGGCGGGGACGGCCGGACCATCAGCGGCAGCCGCGCGGTGACGTTGGACTCGCCGGTGCCGAACTGCTGGCCGCCGGCCACGGCCACGACCATGACGCGGTAGCGGGTCAGGGAGTCGGGCAGGGGCAGCGGCACCTCGGCCTTGCCCTTGGCGTCGGTGGTCACCTCGGGAGCGAACAGCGCCAGGGCGCGGAAGTCGGTGCGCATGGCGATGGCGGGCTCGTTGGGCTCGTCGCGGCCGCCCTTCTTCTTGGGCGCGGCCTTGTCCTCGGCGAACGCCACGCCGTCGTCGTCGAACGCCATGCCCATCTCGGCGTCCATCATCGGCTCGCCCGGAGGCGCCGGGGGCATGGCTCCACCGCTGCGCGACCGCGTGGTCACGGGCATGGCGGACTGGGCGACCATCATGCCCTCGCCGCCGGCCGGCATGTTGGCCGCGGCGAGCTTGTTCAGGGCGCTGGGATCGGCCAGCACCACCTGGTGGCGCTGGTGGTAGTTGCTCACGCCGGGGCTGCGGGTCGCGTAGAAGACGGCCACGGGGTCCGGGAGCTGGTAGCCGGTCAGGGCCAGGACCGACTCGTCGGCCACGACCACGGCCACCTCGGCGCCGGACACGGGCTTGCCGTCGGCGTCGGTGACGGTCAGGTCGATGGTGGTCTCGCCGCCGGGCTCCAGCGCGGCCTCGCGCGGGATCGCCTCGACCGTCAGGGTCCGCTTCAGCGGCGGCACCTTGAAGGTCAGCTGGCCGGTGGCGAAGGCGACGCGGCGAGGCAGGTCGTCGCGCACCTTGCCGCTGTCGTCGGATCGAGCCGCCGATCCCACGAGATCCACCTGGACGGTCAGGTCGGGGATGTGCTCGTCGAGGATGGGCACCTCGATGGCGTGGGTGGCCTCGTCCATGTGGAAGGTCTCGGTGCTCACGATGCCGGAGCGGCGCAGGGTCAGCACGCCGTCGGCCGGGAAGAAGGGCGCCTGGATCAGAAAGCTGGCGGTCTCGCCGGGCTGGTACTCCTGCTTCTCGGGGATGAGGGTGACGTCCTCTTGCTCGACGCTGCGCGCGGGCGGGCGCTCGCCGCCGGACTTCCACACGCGGATGTCGGTGCGGTTGGTGCGGCCCTCGGCGTCGGTGATGGTGGCGCGGATGCGGTAGCTGCCGCCCATCTCGGGCTCGAAGGTGCACGACTTCGCCTCGTCGGCCGAGGTGACCTTGCACTCCTCCGGATCCACCTCGAGCTCCTGGTAGCTGCCGTTGCGCCACTCCCAGGAGATGCGGGACAGGCGCAGGGTCACGTCGGTGCCGGTCACGACGTTGCCGTCGAGGTCCACCACCAGCGCCTCGACCTCGATGGGATCGTCCTTGTCCACGTAGCCGCGCTCGGTGCGCAGGCCCACGTACAGGTCTGCGGGGTGGACCATGACGGACGACGAGGCGGTCCACGCCTGGCGGTTGACGTCGGTGACGGTGGCCTCGGCCCGCACGTTCATCGGCCGCGGGGGGTTCATGGACTCGAAGTGGATGCCCAGGTGGTGCTGGCCCAGCGAGTCGGTCTTTCCCTCCAGGTACTCCCAGGTGTCGTTGCCGCCGCTGCCGCCGCCGTACCACCACCAGGGGCTCCACGGCCCGAACTGGTAGTCGGTGCAGTTGGGGGGCTGGTAGCGGGTGGGGGTGGCGTGGACGGTCCACTGGACCGGGGCGTTGGGCAGGCCGCCGCCGGCGTAGTAGGCGGCGTCCACGCTGATCGCGGCCTCGTGGCCCAGCACGAAGGGGCCGGGCTCGGCGCTCGCGCTGACCTCGAACTCGGGCCGGCGGAACTCCTGGATCTGGATCGGGTGGTTGTGGCTGGTGTTGACCACGCCGCCGGCATTCTTGGCCTCGAGGGCGAGCCAAGCGGTGCCGAGGTTGACGTCCCCGGGCAGCTCCAGGGCCACGTCGAATCCGCCGAGGGTCGAGACCTTCACGTCGCCGCTGGCCAGGTCGTTGCCGCGGGGGCCGCGCAGGCTCCACTCGATGCTCGTCGGCAGGGTCTCGAGTCCCTGGACGTCGCCGCCCTTGCCGGGCTCCAGGCGCCGCATCCAGCCCTTGATCCGCACCTCCTCGCCCGGCTTGTACAGGCCGCGGTCGTCGAAGGTGTACCAGCGCATCTGGTCGTACTGCTCGACCTTGCGCCAGCCCGCGTGGTCGTTCCACCAGCTGGTGGACTGGGGCAGCATGGCCAGGTCGTCGCCCATCGTCGCCACGAGCACCTGCGGGCCGGTGGGGTCCTCCGGGAGCTCGGTGCGGGCCAGGCCGTGGCCGTCCGAGGTGCCCACCGGGGTCTCGTCGGGGACGATCTGCAGCTGCGCACCCTCGACGGCCGCGCCGTCGGCGAGCCTGGTGACCCAGGCCACGATCTCCTCGTGGTCGGCGAACGCGGTCAGGCCCATCTCGGTGACCTGGACCCACGCCAGGATCTCCTGGCGGCGCCATCGGTCCTTGGGCTGCTTGGCCGGCTCGACCCACACCAGGAACTGGCCGGACCCGCCCTTCAGGTACGGGCCCAGGTCGATGGCGGTCTCGTTGAGGGAGTCTTGCTCACCCTCGACCTTGATCTTGGTGTCCAGGACCTCCACGCCGGGCATGTCGCCGGGCTGGTCCGTGTCGTAGTTGTACGTGCGGCGCCAGTCGCACCACGCGCCCCACAGGGACGGATCGACGCGGTGGACGCGCACCTTGATCTTGTCGTGGTTGGTGGAGAACACCGGGAAGCTCGGCGGGCCGGACGGGTCCAGCGTGACCATCTCCTGGCCGGGCCCGAACAGGGTCTTCTCCGCCGGCCCCACCTGGAACTTCAGCGCCTTGGCCTGGCCCAGGGTCTGGCCGAACTGGTCGGTCAGGGACGCGGGCAGGGTCACGGTGTAGGTGGTGCGCCCGGTCTTGACGCCGGTGAGGGTCAACGAGGCGCCGGACTGCTGGATCAGCAGGCCGGGAACGGCTGGCTCGACTCGGATCTTCGTGGAGTCGAAGGCGGCCTCGTCCAGCGGGTTGTTGAACTCGATGTACCACGGCGCCGTGGGCGGGCAGTCGTCGTACCACGAGCAGTGGTGGTCGGTGACCTCGAGCGGATCGTAGGTCTGGAACGACTGGAACTGATCCGAGGTGGTGAGACGCGGGCCCTCGGCCGACGGCGCGCCGCGCTTGACCGTGATGGTGATCGACGAGGCCTTGGGCAGCACGGACTTCGCCTTGAGCGCGATCCAGCGTCCCTCCTCGGTCCGCTCGACCAGGGCCGCGACCACGGGATCGGCGGCGATCTCGTCCTCGGTGGCCATGCGCAGGCCGATGGGCTGGCCGCCGCGGCTGGTGGTCATTTCGAGGTGCTTGAGCAACGTCTTGGGATCGATGCGCTGGTCGAAGCTCTGGAAGATCACCGGCTCGAGGGCGTGGGGGCCGTACTCGGGGTAGACCGCGCCCAGGCCCAGCGGCGGGGTGGCGAAGGTGAAGCTCGCCGCATCGGCCAGGGTGTCACCGTTGGCCGACTCGGTGCCGGCCGGCACCTGTACGGTGTACTCGGTGGCCATGGGGAACCGCGGGTCGGGCTGGAACATCAGGGTGCGGGTGCCCAGCCAGCGCCAGTCGCCCGCGGGCTGCGGCGACAGCTTCACCGGCACGGTCTGCGACGCCTCGGTCTGGGACGTCACCGACACCATGGGCTTGTCGAAGGTCAGGCTCAGGTGCGGGGCCAGGTGGACCTCACCCTCGGGGGCGTAGCGCAGGACGGCCAGGACGCCGGGCTCGCCCGCGTCCACGACGGGGGGCCCCTCGGCCGGCGGGAACGCCACGTCGATGGTCTCGCCAGTCAGGGGTGGCGGCAGGGAACCCTTGCGCAGGGCGAACGCCACCCGGTCGCCGGTCTCCATCTCGAGTGCGGGGACCCGGGCCAGGATCTTGTTCGTCCTCGCCGCGGTCAGCTCCTCGCCCGTGGCCACCGCGAGCGCAGGGCTCTCCGAGGATGGTGGGCCCACCTCGCGCAGGCGCATGCGCAGCCCGGAGACGTCCTCGTCCACCACGTAGCTCACGGCGCGGGGTGCCGAGCTGGAGTCCTGTGGCATGTTCACCACCTCCGGGTTGTGCTTCTTGCAGGAGCCCGCGAAGGCGAGCACGGCGAGAATAAGGATGATCCTGCGCATGGGCATTCCTCGTTCGGGGTCGTGGGGCCGGGCGGGCACAGCTCACCCAACATGGAGTGTCGACACCGAGGGGGGTATTTGGTTCCGGAGATTCTGCCACGGGAGGGGGCAGAAGGGGGATCAGTCCGTGGAGGCGGTCAGCGTGTCGAGGGCGGTGGTGTAGCCAAAGGCTGCGCCGATGTCGAGCTGGTAGACGCGCAGGGCCTCGCCGTCGATGTCGACCTCCTCGATGCGGCCGGCGGTGGACCAGGTGGCCAGGGTGGTGAAGTCGTCGGTGCGGGTGACGTCGCCCATGGCGTAGCAGTAGATGGGCGGGTCGCTGATGTACTCCCACGAGGGGATGGCGTGGCCGGATTCCTCGTTGAGGGCGTACTCGACGACGCGGGACTGCTCGGCGCCGTTCTCGCCGTTGTCGAAGAGCACGATGGCGTCGTCCAGCACGTGGAACTGGTGCTGGTGGGTGGTCATCGAGTCCTCGGCGTTGGGCAGGGCGAAGTCGCTGTACATGCCGCCGTAGCGGGCGACGACCTCGGCGGACTCGCGGTCCACCTCGAACACGGTGTGGAGGTTGCGAGAGCCCACGAAGTACACGCCGCGATCGGCGTCGTAGTCCAGGGCGTTGCCGTGGGTGGAGCGGCCCTCGAGATCGGGCAGGACCAAGGCGTCCATCTCGGGCTCGTCCCACATGGACCAGGCGATGGACGTGGTCTGGTCGGGGTGGATCTCGAAGACCTCGTCGCCCACGATCTGCACGTCGCCCACCTGGCGGGTGTCGCGGCGCATCACGGCCAGGGTGCCGTCGGGGAGTTCGGTGAAGTCGTGGTGGATGTCCTCGAGCAAGATGGTCTCGGAGTCGGCGCCGTCGAGGCTGACGCGGACGAGCTTGCGGGCGAGGCCGACCTCGTCCTCGAGGGTGTAAGGGAAGCTGGACAGGTACAGGATGGACTCGCCGTCGTGGGAGAGCCGGGCGCGGGTGATGGGCGGATCCTCTTCGGAGCCGGCGAGCCACCACACGAAGTCGCCGTCGGAGTCGATGATGACCACGGCCGAGGGCACCGAGACCAGGGAGGTGAGCAAGAAGCGGTTGCTCAGGTCCGTCTCGTCGCCCGCCTCCTTCTCCAGGCCGGGCAGCCAGGTGGGCACAGCTCCCGTGGTGACCTGGGTGGTCAGGCTGCGCATCGGGCCGTCGGGGGTGTCCGCGACGCCCTGGAGCCAGTAGTCGGTAGAAGGTTTGAGCCCCAGGATCACCGCCTCGAAGCGGCCGCTGCCGTCCTCGGTCGCGGGCGCCATCCCGTCGGTATCGACGCCACGGCCGTACTCGACCCAGGCGGCCTCGTAGTCCCCCTCGGGCACGGGCCAGGTGGCCGTGACGACGGTGGGGATGTCCTCGCTGATCACCGCGTACAGCTCGCCGGACTCGTCGGTGGTCACCGACCCGGTGCAGGCGCCGATCGCGAAGATCAGGGCAAACCCCGCCACGGTTCCCAGGTGTGCTGAACGCGTCGGCATGGCCCCCAACCTACCATCGCGTGCGCGGGAAACCTAATGTCACGACACCCTCGTCCAAGACCTAACCGGGTCTTTGCATCTTCGTCGAGTTAGAATCGGGCGTGCCTCCACGGGAGCCCCGATGATCCGCCGCGCGCCGCTCGCCCTGTTCGTCCTCGCCATAATGGTCGCAGCGAGCTGCGCCGACCAGGACGTCATCTACGACTACGACAACGACGGGTACCCCGACGACGTGGACTGCGACTCCAACGATCCCACGGTCCACCCCGGCGCCGAGGAGATCCCCTACGACGGCATCGATCAGGACTGCGACGACGAGGACCTGACCGACGTGGACGGCGACGGCCACGACTGGGACGGCGCGGGCGGCGACGACTGTGACGACGAGGACGCCACCGTCTACCCCGGCGCCACCGAGCTGTGCGACGGCGCGGACAACGACTGCAACGGCCTGGTGGACGAGGACGATCCGGCCGGGCTGCACACCTGGTACGAGGACATCGACGGCGACGGGTACGGCAACGCGGAGGTCTGGATCGAGGCGTGCGCGCCGCCGCAGGACCACGTGGAGGACGACACCGACTGCGACGACACCCTCGACACGGTCTACCCGGGCGCCGAGGAGCTGTGCGACGGCCTCGACAACGACTGCGACGAGGCCGTCCCGGACGACGAGATCGACGGGGATGGGGACGGGGTGGCGCCATGTGACGACGACTGCGACGACGACGACGACGCGGTCCACCCGGGTGCGACCGAGCTGTGTAACGGCGAGGACGACGACTGCGACGGCGCGGTGCCCGCCGAAGAGGCCGACGCCGACACCGACGGCGCGCGCGTGTGCGACGGCGACTGCGACGACACCGACGACACGATCTGGCCCGGAGCGGAGGAACTCTGCGACGGGCTCGACAACGACTGCGACGGGGTCGTGCCCGCCGACGAGACCGACGGCGACGGCGACGGCGCTGCGGTGTGCGACGGGGACTGCGATGACAACGATCCCGGCGCCAACCTCCTGGACCTCGACGGGGACGGCTTCGACACCTGCGACGACCCCGCAGACTGCGACGACGGAGAGCCTGGCATCAACCCCGCCGCCATCGAGATCCCCGGGGACGGCACGGATCAGGACTGCGACGGCCACGACGGGATCGACCTGGACGGGGACGGGTACGCCGACGCCGACCAGGGCGGGGACGACTGCGACGACAACGATCCCGACGTCCACCCCGGCGCTGTCGAGATCTGCAACGGAGTGGACGACGACTGCGATCCGGCCACCCTCGAGGACGTGGACGTGGACGGCGACGGCTTCTCCCCCTGCGACGGGGACTGCGACGACGCCATGATCGAGACCAATCCCCTCGCCGTGGAGGTCTGCGACGGCCGCGACAACGACTGCAACGGAACGGTGAACGACGGCTGCGCCTCCTGCTCGGATTGGGTGCCCATGGACTACGCCACCATCCAGGGCGCGATCGACGCCGTCCCGGGAGGGGCCGTGGTGTGCGTCTCACCGGGCCTGTACTCCGGGACGGTGGACTTCGTCGGCAAGGACATCCAGGTGCTGGGCACGGGTGGCCCCGGCGTGACCACGATCCACGCCGCAGGCGCGGGCTCGGTGGCCTCGTTCGTCACCGGCGAGTCCTCTGCGGCCGTGCTCCAGGGGTTCACCCTGACCGGAGGCTTCGCCTCGTACGGCGCCGGCGTGCTGACGAACTTCACCGCGCCGACCCTGCGCGACCTGTGGATCACCGGCAACGACGCCGACACGTCCGGCGGCGGGCTGTCGCTCAACGGCGGCTCACCCACGCTGACGAACGTGTCCGTCAGTGGGAACACCGCGCAGTACAACGGAGGTGGGCTCGATCTGGGGTCATCGGATGCCACCTTGGAGGACGTCGCCGTGGTCGGCAACGAGTCCGACTTCGGCGGCGGGCTGTACCTGGCCAACTCGAACCCGACGATGACCCACGTCTGGATCGCGGACAACGCGGCCTCGGCCGACGGCGGTGGCCTGTACCTGTGGTGGTCCTCGCCGGTGATGATCGACTTCGCCATCACCGGCAACGAGGCGCTGCTGGGCTACGGCGGCGCGGCGGTGCTCAGCAACGCCCAACCGGACATGGGCCAGGGTGTGGTGATGGGCAACGTCGGGGGCACAGGTGGCGGGTTCGTGCTGGTGGGCAGCGACATGCTGTCCCTCCTCAACGTGATCGTCGCCGACAACGAAGGCCTGGCCGGCGGGGGTGGGATCATGGGGCTCTACGCCTCGACCCTCCTCGACCACTGCAACTTCCACGGCAACCTCCCCGAGAACTTCTCGTGGTTCAAGGGCGACCCCATCGGCGTCCGCGGCAACATCGCGCAGGATCCGCTGTTCATCGACATCGCCGACCCCGCATCGTGGAACTGGGATCTGCACCTCGAGCCCGCGTCACCGTGCGTGGGCGCCGGAGAGGACTTCACGACCAACCCCGACGGCGGCCCCTCCGACATCGGCATGTACGGCGGCCCGGAGTCGGACGACTGGGACCTCGACGGCGACGGCGCGCCCTCCTGGTGGCAACCCGGCCTCTACGATCCCGCGACCTATCCCGGCGACGGCTGGGACTGCGACGACCACGACGCGCTGCTGGGGCCCGGGCGCGGATGCTGAGCCGCCTCGCCCCGTTCCTGGTCCCGGCGGCCCTGCTGCTCGCGCTGGGCTGCGTCGACCAGGACATCACCTACGACTACGACAACGACGGGGATCCCGACGACACCGACTGCGACATCGACGATCCCGACGTGAACCACATGGCCGACGAGGACTGCTCCGACGGCATCGACAACGACTGCGACGGGGACATCGACGCCGCGGACAGCGACTGCGAGGACAACGACGACGACGGCTACGACGACCGGGTGGACTGCGACGACGACGACCCCGCCATCCACCCCGGCGCGGACGAGATCCCCTACGACGGGATCGACCAGGACTGCGACGGCGACGACCTGACCGACGTGGACGGCGACGGCCACGATTGGGAGGGGGTCGACGGCGGGGACGACTGCGACGACGACGACGCGGCCGTCCACCCCGGCGCCGTGGAGGTGTGCGACGGCCAGGACAACGACTGCAACGGCGAGGTGGACGAGGCCGATCCCATGGGCGTGCCCACCTGGTACGAGGACGCCGACGAGGACGGGTACGGCGACGCAGGGAGCACCCGGGAGGCGTGCGATCCGCCCCAGGGGTTCACCGGCGACGACACCGACTGCGACGATGATGACGACACCGTACACCCCGGCGCCCCGGATGTGTGCGACGGCGTCCTCGACAACGACTGCGACACGGTCACCGATCCCATGGAGTACGACGACGACGGCGACGGCTGGAGCGAGTGCGCCGGCGACTGCGACGACGACGACGAGACCCTGGGGCTGGACGACCTCGACGGCGACGGCTCGTCCACCTGCGACGGCGACTGCGACGACGACGACGCGCTCCTCAACGCCCTGGACCTGGACGGCGACGGCGTGGACACCTGCGCCGGGGACTGCGACGACACCGACCCCACGAGCTACCTGGGCGCCGCCGAACTGTGCGACGGCGTGGACAACGACTGTGACGGGGAGGTGCGCGCGGACGAAGACGACGGCGACGGCGACGGGCTGGCCGTGTGCCAGGGGGACTGCGACGACACCGACGCTGCCGTGTATCCGGGCGCCACCGAGCGCTGCAACGGCGTCGACGACGACTGCGACGGCCTCGTACCCGTGGACGAGCAGGACCTGGACTCGGACGGCTTCCTGGCCTGCGGCGACGGGCCCGCCGGCGGGGACTGTGACGACAGCGACGCGACCACCTACGGCGGCGCGCCCGAGCTGTGCGACGGGATCGACAACGACTGCGACGCGGCCGTACCCGAGGACGAGCAGGATCTCGACGGTGACGGCGTGAGCGGGTGCGACGGGGACTGCGACGACGCCGATCCCGCGGTCCTGCCTGGCGCGACCGAGGCCTGCAACGGCATCGACGACGACTGCGACGGCTCCCTGCCCGAGGACGAGGCAGACCCGGACCTGGACGGCTTCTGGGCCTGTGACGACGACTGCGACGACGCCGACGGCACGGTCTACCCCGGGGCCAACGAGCTGTGCGACGGCCTCGACAACGACTGCAACGGCCTGGTGCCCAGCGACGAATTGGACGCCGACGGAGACGGCGCGCGCGTCTGTGACGGCGACTGCGACGACGCTGACGCCGGTTCGTTCCCCGGCGCGATCGAGGCCTGCGACCGCGTCGACAACGACTGCGACGGCACCCTGCCCGCGGACGAGCTCGACAGCGACGGCGACCAGTGGACCCCCTGCGAGGGGGACTGCGACGACGCCGACGCTGGCGCCAGCCCCGAGGATGCCGACGGAGACGGCTTCGACACCTGCGACGAGCCCATCGACTGCGACGACGCCGACGCCTCTGTTTACCCCGAAGCCACGGAGATCCTCGGCGATGGCACCGACCAGGACTGCGACGGGCACGACGGCCAGGACGCCGACGGAGACGGGTACTACGACGACGCGTACGGGGGCGACGACTGCGACGACGCCAACGCGACGGTCTACCCCGGCGCCCCCGAGCTCTGCGATGGCCTCGACAACGACTGCGATCCCGCCACGGTGGAGGACGCAGACCTCGACGGCGACCAGTACACCCTCTGCGCGGGCGATTGCGACGACAACGACGCAGCGGTCAGCCCGGCCGCCGCCGAGATCTGCAACAGCGATGACGACGACTGCGACGGGGTGGTGGACGACGGCTGTGTCTCCTGCGCGAGCTGGGTCCCCGATGACCACGCCACCATCCAGGACGCCATCGGTGTGATCGGAGCCGGCAACGTGATCTGCGTGGCGCCGGGCACCTACGCCGACGACATCGACTTCTGGGGCGCCGCGACCCACGTGCTGGGCGTGGGCGGCCCGGCGGTCACCGTGCTCAGCGGCGCAGGCACGGGATCGGTGGTCTGGTTCGTGTCCGGCGAGGGCCCCGGATCGATGCTGCAGGGGTTCACGATCACCGGCGGCTCGGCCATCGTGGGCGGGGGCCTGTACATCAACTCGTCGTCACCGACGTTGATCGACCTGACCATCGTCGGCAACAGCGCCACCGACGGCGGAGGAGTGGCCGTCCTGGCTGGTTCACCCACCATCTGGGACTGCGACGTCACGGGCAACTCGGCGTCGAGCAACGGCGGCGGCTTCTATCTCAACGGCGCGTCGCCCACGCTCCAGGGGGTGTCCGTGGTGGCCAACGACGCCTGGCGCGGCGGCGGGATGAGCCTCTCGGTGGGCTCCCATGCGACGATGAACCGCGTCTGGATCGCCGACAACCAGGCCGACGAGCGCGGCGGCGGCCTCGACATGGTGTCGTCGAACCCGGTGATGACGAACTTCGCGATCACCGGCAACGACACGGCCGATGACTACGGTGGCGGCATGTACACCCTGTTCACGTCCCCGGTCATGACCAACGGCGTCATCGTGGGCAACACCGCGCCCTACGGCGCGGGGCTGATGATGCACGGGTGGGACTACCCCACCATGACCAACGTCATCGTCGCCAACAACGTGGCGGCCGGGGCCGGGGGCGGGTTCTACGCGATGGATTCCGGGGCGGTCCTGACGTACTGCAACGTGGTGGACAACTCCCCCGACGACTTCACCTGGTACCAGCCGATTCCCATCGGCATCGGCGGCAACATCTCGTCGTCCCCGCAGTTCGAGAGCACCTCGGACCCGGCGTCGTGGGACTGGGACCTCCACCTGGACCCGTCGTCGCCATGTGTGGACACCGGCGATCCCACCCTGTTCGATCCGGATTCGACGGACAGCGACATGGGGATGTACGGCGGTGCGGGGGCGGGCGCGTGGGATCTGGACCGGGATACGTATCCGCAGTGGTGGCAACCCGGCGCCTACGATCCGGTGACCTACCCCGGGGCGGGCTGGGACTGCGACGACCACGACGCGCTGCTCAGGCCCAACTACGGTTGCTGAGCGCGCAGGACTCGATCACATGCAGTGGGCAGCCCAGCAGTCGGGCTCACAGCCGGCGCTGCCGTCCTCGAGGGCGAAGTCGGCGCAGTCCCCGGTGATGCAGGCGTTGGTGCACACCAGGTAGGCGTTCTCGCTCGTGCAGCCGGTCAGCCACAGCTCCTCGCACTGGGCCAGGTCGGTCCAGCCCCAGTCGTTGGCGAAGCAGTCGAACACGGTCGCGCAGATGTCCGCCACGGTGGTGGGATCGCCGGTGACGTCGTCGTCGTCGCCCACGGCGTCGTCGTCGTCCCCCGCCGTCGCGTCGTCGTCGTCGTCGCCGACCGCCGAGTCGTCGTCGTCGTCGCCGGTATCGGCGGGGCAGCCCAGCAGCAGCAGGCCGGAGGTCAGGGCGAACAGCAGGAACCAGCTTCTCATCGGTATCGTCCTTCGGAGAGGGGGTTCGGCCGGGGAGACTACCACGGCGCGCCCGGACCGGGTTCACCGCTGCAGGAGCCAGGGGATCAGCGTGCCGAAGAACGCTTCTCGCGCGCGCCGCTCGCGCCACGGGTAGTGCCCGCAGCGGGGGAACTCCACGTACCTCAGCTGGGGCAGCGCCGGCAGCAGGCTGTCGCGGATCAGGGGGCCGGGGTGCGGATCGTGGTCTCCGTGCAGCATGAGCACGGGGCCGTCGTAGGCGGCGAAGGCCGCGGGGTAGGTGCCGTTGGCCTGCAGCCGGATCATGTCCTCCCAGGTCTCCGAGTGGCCGCGGGCGTCGCAGGGTCTGGACTCGTCGTCCGACGGCAGGTGGTCCACGGAGTACACCGGCTCGATCAGGCGGCCCATGGCGGCCAGGCGCTCGTCCGGATCGGAGGCCGTGTCCTCGAGGGCGGCCAGGGCGCGGTGGATCTCCGGGGTGAGGCGCTCGTCGAGCAGGGTGTTGAGCCGGGCGCGGGCGCGCAGGTCGAAGGTGCCGCTCCCCACCAGGGCGATGCGAGAGACAGTCCGGGGGTGCTCGGCCGCGTAGGCCAGGGCGAGCATCGCGCCCCACGAGGAGCCGACCAGCGCCGGCGCGGCGTCGCCTTCGCAGTCCTGGACCAGCGCGTGCAGATCGACCACGTGGCGGGCCACGGTCAACGGGCGGTCGTCGGCACGGCGCTGGAACGGCTCGACCACGTCCAGCGGCCCGGCGAGGCCCCGGGCCAGCCCGACGGCCGAGCCCGGCGCGCCCGGGCCGCCGTGCAGCACCAGGACGGTCGGACCGTCGCCGCGGTGACGCCGCACGTCGAGCGCCGCCGCGGTCAAGGCTTCGGTTCCGGACGCCCCACGGAGACGATGGCGATGGGCAGGGTGTCGGTCCCGACGTAGGCCTGGACCGCCGCGTCGTCGTAGCCGCCGATGCAGACGCTGCCCAGGCCGAGGGCCTCGGCCTCCAGGGAGATGTGCTCCATCACCGCGCCGCCCTCGATGACCACGTACCGCTCCGATCGCTCGGGTCCGTACTTCTCCTCCACGCGCCACACGACGCCCAGGAGGATGAAGTTCGCCGCGGCCCGGCCGATGGACCCCTGGTACGGCATGGTCTGCTGGAGCTCCACCGAGTTGGCGAGGCTGCGGACCAGGCCCAGGCGGTGCTCGCCGACGCGGTAGTGGTACAGGCCCGGGTCGAGGCCCTCGACACGATCCGCGATCACGTAGATCTCGATGGGGAACTTCGCGCCCGCCGACGGGACCGTGCGGTAGCCCTTGCCGTGGGTCACACCCTGGGCGGCCCACAGCAGCTGGGACAGCTCCTGCAGCGTGATCGACTCCTCGGTGTAGTGGCGCTCCGAATGGCGGGTGGCCATCACCTGATGCATGGCTGGCCCACCCGCGGTGTCGGGCTCGGGCAAGGCGACGGGCCTGCCCACCTCGTCGGGCAACGCGGTCCCCCACGGTCCGGCCCAGGCCGGCGTGGCCGCGGCCACGCAGATCAGAAAGCTCGCCACCACCACCACCACTCGACCCGTCATCGTCGGTCCTCCGTCTTGCCGTCTCTCCACCAAGGATATAGTACGAACCCCACCGCCCAGGAGACCCATCATGGCCGAGCTGAAGCTGCACTCGTGGAACGTCAACGGCATCCGCGCCGCGCTCAAGAAGGGGTTCGTCGACTACCTCGACGCCGCGAAGCCCGACGTCCTGTGCATCCAGGAGAGCCGCGCGCTGCCCGAGCAGGTGGAGCTGGACCTGCCCGGCTATTCAGCCCACTGGCACCCCGCCGAGAAGAAGGGCTACTCCGGCACCCTCATCCTCAGCCGCCTGGACCCCATCGAGGTGCACCGCGGCCTCGGCGGCATCCGCCCCGACCCCGAGGGGCGCGTCATCGCCGCGGAGTACGACGACCTGTTCGTGGTCAGCGTGTACACCCCCAACTCCAAGCGCGATCTGTCCCGCCTGGAGTACCGCCAGCAGTGGGACGCCGACTTCCTCGCCTACATGCAGCAGCTACAGCAACACAAGCCGGTGCTGTTCTGCGGGGACCTCAACGTCGCCCACACCGAGCTCGACCTGAAGAACCCCAAGGCCAACAAGCGCACCCACGGCTTCACCATCGAGGAGCGCGACGGCTTCCAGCGCTTCGTGGACGCCGGCTTCATCGACACCTTCCGCGAGTTCACGCCCGAGGGCGGCCACTACTCGTGGTGGAGCAACTGGGGCAACGCCCGCGCCCGTAACGTGGGGTGGCGCCTCGACTACGTGATGATCAGCCCCGAGCTGCGCCCGCAGCTGACGTCGGCGACGATCCACGCCGACGTGTTCGGCTCGGATCACTGCCCGGTGGGCATCGAGCTGGGGTGATCGCGGGGGTCAGCCGGCCTCGGCGGCCGTCTGCAGGTACTTCAGATACTTCTTGAGGCTGCCCTGGGTGAGGTCCTCTTCGAGCCACGTGGGGATGCGGCGCCCGGTGTTCAGGTTGGACACGTACACGATCATCACGTGGTCGGCGTCCGAGCCCGGATAGAACCCGTAGTAGCCCTGGGTCCACTCGATGCCGTTGTCGTAGCTGTCGTCGATCTCGAACACCAGCAAGCCGAGCTTCTCGTACAGGTCGCGCCCCACCGTCCACTCGATCTCGGTGGGTCCGACCTTCATCTGGTACGTCACGGTCATCTGGCGGTGGTCCGCCGCGAGCCGCTCGTCCTTGTGGACCGTGCAGTTCCTCATCGCCCTGGACGCGGCCTCGCTGTGCGCCTCGGACGCCAGGATGTCGAAGATCTCCTGCTGGGGCGCCTCGATCTCCACGACGCCGGTGGCCGTGGCCACGTCGGGCCTGTCCGCGTCCTTGGTCGCCCACACCACCACCTCGCCGGCCACGATCCTGGCCAGCTGGTCCTCGCTCAGGGCCGGGCAGGCGGGTTTGGTCACCTGGGCGGCGGCGGGGAGGGCCCAGAGGAGGGTGCACAGGAGCATCGCTGAGGCGGTCTTCATGGTCGTATCGTCCTCACAACCCGACGACGGGCGAGTTGCACGGTATCACAGGGGTGGGATGCTGCACTGGCCGTAGCTGTTGTCGCCCCAGCACAGCAGCTCGCCGCCTTCGGTCCACCCGATGGCCTGGTCGTGACCACAACCCAGGGCGATGAAGGGCGTCGAGGGAGGCGAACAGATCCCCACGTCGCAGTGGCCGTTGCACACGGTCTCGCCGGCGTCGTCGATGGCGCAGACGAAGTCCACGCCGGCGTTGACCTGGGTGTAGACGCCCACGGGGAGGTGCTCGTCGCCGTACATGACGTACCCCCAGCACCAGACCATGCCCGCGGCGTTGATGCCGCAGCTCTGATAGCCGTTGGCGGAGATGGTCTGGTAGTCGCCCAGCGGGACCTGGAGCTGGTTGTAGCTGTTGTCGCCCCAGCACAGCATGCGCTGGTCCGGCGTCAGGCCGCAGGTGTGGTCGTACCCGATCTCGATCTCCACGAAGGTCTCGCCCGCGGGCGGGTTGGTCTGGCCGGAGCTGGGGTCCCCCCAGCAGGTGGGCGTCCCGTCGGCGGCCAGGGCGCAGTTGTGCTTCCACCCCGAGGACACCTGGCTGAAGGTCCCGGCGGGGGCGTTGCACTGCTGGTAGCTGTTCTCACCCCAGCACAGCACCGTGCCGTCGTCGCGAAGGGCGCAGTTGTGGTACTTGCCGCAGCTCACATCGACGAACACGCCGTTGATCTGGGAGTTGGCCTGCCCGTTGGTGTTCATTCCCCAGCACAGGATCGCGCCGTCGCAGGTCAAGCCACAGCTGTGGTCGCGCCCCGTGTCGCCCATGGACCACCCACCCTCGTCGATCAGGCCGTCGCAGTCGTTGTCCAGGCCATCGTCACATCGATCGAACGCCGTGGGGCCGGTGGTGGCGTCCGCGTCGTCACAGTCGCCGTGGCACTCGTCGAAGCCGTCGCCGTCGTTGTCTACCTCGTTGAGGTCGAGCACCGAGTCACAGTCGTTGTCCAGCACGCCGTCGCACGCCTGCTCGGCGCCCGGATGCACCGCGGGGTTGGCGTCGTTGCAGTCCTCGGGCGGCGAATGCCCGTCACCGTCCACGTCCACCGGCGGCGCAGAGTCGTCGTCGTCGGCCGGCGTGGCCGAGTCGTCGTCGTCCACGGCGTCGTCGTCACCGGCCGAGTCGTCGTCCGCGACCACGTCGTCGTCCGGCGTGTCGTCACCGGGGCAACCCACGCACAGGAGCAATGCGAGAAGCCATCCGAATGGAACGCGGGTCCCCACGGCAACCCCCTCTCTCGCCGACAGGTTACCAGACCGCCCAGCCCTTCCGAGCCTCGACTGCGGTCACGGGGTGGGGACGTTGCACTGCCCGTAGGTGTTGTCGCCCCAGCACACCAACCGGCCGTCGGCCGTCCACCCCACCGCCTGATCGTGGCCGGTCCCCAGGCCCACGAACGCCTCGCCGGGGGGCTGGCAGATCCCCATGCCGCAGTACCCGCTGCACAACGTCTCTTCGTCGTCGTTGACGGCGCACACGAAGTCCGCGCCAGCGCTCAGGCTCGTGTAGACGTCCACGGGGAGGTGCTCCTCCCCCGCGGTGACGAAGCCCCAGCACCGGACCATGCCGTCGGTGTCCAGGCCGCAGCTGTGGTAGCCGTTGGCCGACACGGCGACGAAGCTCCCCGCGGGCACGGCGCATTGACCGAAGGTGTCGTCGCCCCAGCACAGCAGGCGGCCGTCCGGCGTCAGCCCGCACGTGTGCTCGTACCCCGGCTCGATGGCGACGAGGGGCTCCCCCTCGGGCGGAACGGTCTTGCCGTGCGTGGGCTCGCCCCAGCAGGTCGCGGCGCCGTCCGCGTCCAGGGCGCAGCTGTGCTTCCACCCCGCCGCCACCGACACGAACGCGCCCGCTGGCGGCTCGTCCTGGTGGTGGCTCTGGGTGCCCCAGCAGTGCAGGGTCCCATCCGCCCGCACCGCGCAGTTGTGGTACTTGCCGCAGCTGAGCTGCGCGAAGTCGTCCCCCGGCGGATTTACAGTCTGGCCGAAGTCGCTGTGGCCCCAGCACAGGATCTCGCCGAGGCTGGTCAGGCCGCAGGTGTGGTTGCGGCCGGTGTCGCCGGCCACGTAGGACGCGTCGAGGGGGAGGTCGGCGGAGTCGTCGTCGGTGCCCGCCGCGCTGGTGTCGTCCCCGGTGGCGTCGTCGTCGTCCGCGAGATCCTCGTCCGCCGCGCAGCCCACAGCGAGCGCGACCAGGAACCACGGCCCGATCAGCCAGCCTGCACGCAAGGGGCCTCCTTCTGGTTCGCGAGCATACCAGCCGGTCGAGATCCCCACGGCGCATCATCCACGGTAGAATCCACGTCCATGGATGAGGGAAGCGGCAATAATCCGGAGATCCTGACCGGGGCCACGTTCGGCAAGTACCGCATCACGCGCAAGCTGGGATCGGGGGCGTTCGGGTCCGTCTACGAGGCGCTGGTCCCCGGACCGATGGGGTTCGCCAAGAAGATCGCCATCAAGAAGATCCACAGCTCGCTGGTGGACGAGGACCCCAAGTTCGTCCAGTCGATGGTGAACGAGGCCCGCATCGGCGGCCTGCTGCACCACGCGAACATCGTCGACACCATCGAGTTCGGCGAGGTGGGCGGCCACTACTACATGGCCATGGAGTACGTGGACGGCGCGACCCTGGCCGAGGTCATCGATTTGTGCCGTCGCCGCGGCGTGCTGCTGCCGCGGTTCGCCATCGTGGACCTGGCCATCCAGGTGTGCCGCGGCCTGCACTACGCCCACAACCTGCGGGACCACGCGGGCAACCCGGTTCACCTGATCCACCGGGACCTCAAGCCGTCGAACGTCATGGTGGACCGCGAGGGCGCGGCCATGATCTGCGACTTCGGCATCGCCAAGGCGGCGTCGAACCTCTACCACACCACCTCCACGGGCATGGTCAAGGGCACGCCGCGGTACATGTCGCCCGAGCAGATCACCGGCGAGGGGACGCTCAGCGCGGCCTCGGACATCTTCTCGCTCGGGGCGGTGCTGTACGAGCTGATCACGGGGCGGGTGCTGTTCCACGCCAAGGACTTCTCGGGGCTCATCTACAAGATCGTCACCGTGCAGATCGACAAGGACCTGGACGCGGCGGAGAGGGCGTTCCCCGAGTGCAGGCCCCTGCTGCAGCGGGCCCTGCAGGCCGACCCCATGGACCGCTACCCCGACGCGCGCGCGTTGGCCGACGAGCTGCGCGCGCTGGGGCGGGCCTATCCGGCCGAGGCCGACATGGCCGACGTGGTGGGCAAGCTGCTGCCCGCGGTGGACCGGAGCAACATCGTCGAGATCCAGGACAGCGCCGCGCTGGACCTCGAGGCGTCGGCCGTGACCGAGCGCGAGGGGGAGGTGGATCCGTCCGCGTACGACGCCCCGTCGGGGCAGACTCCCGTGCCGGCCGCGGCCACCAGCGCGGGCTGGCAGCGCTTCACCGCGGCGTTCGATACCCAGGGGCTGAAGGAGGCCCTGGCCGACTACGATCCCGATCAGCCCACCCAGGCGATCACCGGCATGCCCAGGGTCTCGACGCCGTCGGAATCCTCCGCGATCACCGAGCCCGACGGAGACGCCGCCACGGTGCAGATCGCGCCGGTCACGCCCCCGGGGGCGCCCACCATGCCCATGGCGCCGATCCAGCCGGTGCAGGACCTCGACCCGCCCCGGCCGGCTTTCGTGGAGGAGAGCCCGCCGCCGAGGTCGGCGAGGGGCCTGGGGCGGCTCATCGCCGTGCTGGGGATCGTGGCGTTGTTCGGGGTGGCCGCGCTGGGAATCGCCCTGGTGATCACGTTCGGCTCCCGCGGCGGAGATCCCGCCGAACCCGCGGCGGAGGATACCCCCTCGATCCTGGCCGAGGTCGCCGTGCCTGTCTCCGATCCCACCGAAGAGGCGCCCACCGAGGCCGCCAGCGAGGCCCCCGAAGAGGCGATCACGGCCGAGCCCGTGACCGAACCGCCCGTGACCGTGGAGCCGGCCACCCCGGCCCCGCCCGAGCCCGTGACGGCGGCTCCCCCACCCCCACCCCCGGAGGAGGAGCCAGAGCCGGCGGCCCCGGGCACGGTCTCGTTGTACACGAAGCCCTGGTCGGTGATCTGGATCGACGGCGCCCACGTCGCGCGCAGCAACCGGCTCAAGGCCCACGAGCTCTCGGCGGGGACACACTCCATAAGCATCAGCTGCCCCAACCTCGACAACCGCGAGCACGTGTTCACCGTGACCATCGACGGCAACCACGTGGACCTCGGCTGCTGGGACTTCGAGACCATGGCAGCCTGCGTCGAGTAGCCCCGCTGGCCCCCACGGCGTAGAATCCGTACCCGGACGTTGCCGCACCCGGCCCGGCGACGTGGGAGGATCCATGCCACGGACGCTCTTGCTGTTGCTTCTCGCGTACGCGATCGCCAGCCACGCGCGCGCCCAGGAGGACGCCCCGCCCACTCCGGCGCCGGTGGTCGTGTACACCGGCGTGGATGCGAGCCCCATCGCCGCGAAGCAGGCCACGACCCTGGTGGAGTTGCTGACCGACGGGGCCACGGTCCCGGACGCGCCGGTCCACATCGACACGCTGTTCCCCGACGGCCAGCTGGGCGTGGTCGGCGCCGAGGCCTGGGAATCCTGTCACGGCCCTGCCGTCTCGGCCGAGGACTTCGGCGCGAGGGTGGAGGCGCTGTACAAGGCCACGACCCACCTGGAGGACACCGCCGGCCAGGCCGACGCCCTCCGGGCGGCCCAGGCCTGCCTGACCGAGCCCGCCGCGACGAGCGATCTGGCCCGCGTGCCGTTCCTCGAGGGCGTGACCGCATACGGTGACGGCGACGTGGAGGCCGCACAGGCCGCATTCGCCGACGTGTTCGTCATCGACCCCAAGTACTCCTGGGATCCCGAGTACCCGCCCGACGCGCAGCTCGCCTTCGCCAACGCCGGTACCGGCGTGCTCCGCCTCGGGCTCACCGGCATCCAGGTCGTGGCCCCGGCCGGCGCCGAGGTGTGGATCGACGGCCACCCAAGCGGCCTCGACGAGCCCGCCCACGTGATCCCGGGGCGCCACCTGGTCCAGCTGCGCGCCGCGCCGGACCAGACCCTGGTGTCCGCGGTGGTGGTCGCCCCCGCCGACGCGACCACGGTCGTGCTCTCCGGCTCGGGGCTGGCCGGCGACGAGGGCCCGGCCGAGGGCCTCACGGGGATCAACGCGGCCCTGGTGGCCGCGGACGAGCCGGCCATCGACTGGTTCGTGCAGCTCTGGCCCACCGTCGCCGCCTGGTCGTGGGACGCCGAGGCAGGCGCCGTGCAGGCGCGCGAGGTCCCGCCCACCGCGGCCGCCGCCGTGTTCGGCAAGGGCGAGACCCTCGCGGATCAGCGGCAGCGCAAGTCACGCGTTCTGCCCGCGGTGATCGGCGTGGGCGTGGGCACCATCGTCGCCGGTGCGGTCATCGCCGGCGCCAGCGGGCGCAAGGCCGCGGGCATGGCCGCCGACGCCGAGAACGGGATGCCCTTCGCCCACCCGGACGACGACGATCCCACCGACGAGCAGCGGGCCAACACCGACGCGTTCAACAGCGCCCGGGGCACCGCAGGCGTGGGCTTTGGGCTCATGGTCGCCGGAGGCGTGGCCCTGGCCATCTCCATCCCGATGAAGCTCAAGCTCGACCGCGCCAACCGGCAGACCGACGTCACGGTCGCCGCGGTCCTCGAACCCCCGGCGCCGGGCAGCGACGTCCCGGGTGGATTCGGGTTCCGGGTGTCGTTCCGATGAGGAGGGGAGTCGTGACCATGGCTAGCATCATCACCATCACCCGGCCGGCGGCGGCCCTCGCGCTCGCCGCCGCCGCGTCGCTGCTTCTCGGCTGCCCCTATCCCGACGTCCCGGACTGCTGGGACGAGGACGGCGACGGGTACGGCGACGCGGCCAACTACTACGAAGGCTGCGCGCACCCCGAACTGCCCGACTGTGACGACTCGAACCCGGACGTCCACCCCGGCGCGGCGCCCACCTGCGACGGCGTGGAGGACAACGACTGCGACGGGATCGCCGACGACAACGAGGTCGACGACGACGGCGATGGGTTCTCCGAGTGCGGGGACGGATCCGCCAGCGGGGACTGCGACGACAGCGACGACACCGTGGCCCCCGGTGCGCCCGAGTACTGCGACGGCGTCGACAACGACTGCGACGGGCAGGCCGACGAGGCCGAGGACATCGAGTACCTCGACTACTGGCCCGACGCCGACGGCGACTCGTTCGGCGACGCCGAGGCCGCCGCGGTGAACGACTGCGCGCCCGTGGCCGACCACGTGACCGACGACACGGACTGCGACGACACCGACGACGCCACGTACCCCGGCGCCGGCGAGCTGTGCGACGGCATCGACAACGACTGCGACGAGACGGTGCCCGCGGACGAGGACGACGCGGACGGCGACGGCTACCGGGTCTGCGACGACGACTGCGACGACACCGACGACACCCGCCACCCCGGCGCGACCGAGCTTTGCGACGGCCACGACAACGACTGCGACGGCTCGGTACCCGCGGACGAGGTCGACGCGGACTCGGACACCTACCGGGTCTGCGACGGCGACTGCGACGACTCCGTGGGCACGGTCTACCCGGGCGCCATCGAGCTCTGCGACGAGATCGACAACGACTGCGACGGCAGCGCCGGGGCCGACGAGGTGGACGGCGACGGAGACGGGCAGATGGTCTGCGCCCACGACTGCGACGACGCCGACGCGACGGTCTACACCGGCGCCGACGAGCTGTGCGACGGCCTCGACAACGACTGCGACACGGTCCTCCCCGCCGACGAGGTGGACAACGACGGAGACGCCCGGGTGGAGTGCCTCTGGGATGCCGGCGGCTGGGACGGCGACGCCGCCGTCACCGGGGACCAGGACTGCGACGACGCCGACGCGGACAACTACCCGGGCAACACCGAGGACTGCGACGGCGCGGACAACGACTGCGACGGGTACGCGGGCATCGGCGAGGTCGACGGCGACGGCGACGGTTTCATGCTGTGTGAGGACGACTGTGACGACGGGGACCCGCTGACCTACGACGGCGCCATCGAGCAGTGTGACGGGATCGACAACGACTGCGACGGGGTGGTGCCCGCGGACGAGACCGACGACGACGGCGACGGCCGCGACGAGTGCGGCGATCTGGATTGCGACGACGGCGATGGCACGGTCTATCCAGGAGCGAGCGAGCTCTGCGATGGGCAGGACAACGACTGCGACGGGAGTCTTGGACCCGCCGAGATCGACGACGACGCCGACAGCTACACCGAGTGTGACGGCGACTGCGACGACGCGGACGGCTCTGCCTACCCGGGTGCAGCGGAGATCTGCGGCGACGGGATCGACCAGGACTGCGACGGGCTGGACGAGGTGTGCTCGGACTGCGACATCGAGGTGCCCGGGGACCACTCCTTCATCCAGGACGCCATCGGCGCGGCCGCCGACGGCGACATGATCTGCGTGGCTCCCGGCACGTACAACGAGGCCATCGACTTTGTCGGCAAGGGCGTGCACCTGCTCGGCGTGGAGGGGCCGGAGCTCACGGTCATCGACCCCCTGGGGGCCGGTTCGGTGGTGAGCTTCGTCAGCGGTGAAGGCGCGGACTCGATCCTCGAGGGCTTCACACTCACCGGTGGGAACGCCTCGAACGGCGGAGGGATCCGCATCGAAGGCGCCTCCCCATTCCTGACGCGACTCGCGATCACGGCCAACACCGTCTCGACCAGCGGCCGGGGCGCGGGGATCCACATCGACGATGGAGGGCCCCAGCTGTCGCGCATCCGCGTCACCGACAACGGCTCGGCGACCACCTTCGGCGGCGGCATCTCCGTCGGCGGCACCTCGATCGTGGACTTCCAGTCCGTGACCATCGCCGACAACGAGGGCGGGCGGTGCGGGGGTCTGTACGCGACCGACGACGCAGCCGTCTTCCTGCGCAACGTGTGGATCTCGGGCAACACCGCCGTCGAGGCCGGTGGAGGTGCGTTCCTCACGGGCTACTCACACGCCGAGCTGACCAACGTGGTCTTCGCCGGCAACGACGCCGGCAACGAGAGTGGTGGCGTCTACTGGGACAACGCGACGGGGTTCATCCGCAACTCGGCGTTCGTGGACAACACCGCCGTCAACGGCGGTGGCGGCGCGTCCATCTACTACCAGGACATCGAGATCACGAACCTCACGGTCACGGGCAACTCGGCAGGAGGCGCTGGCGGCGGGCTGCGGATCGATTCGGCCAACCCGACGATCACCAACGTCAACGCGTGGAACAACTCGCCCGACGACTACGACGGAATCTCAGACCCGACCGGCATCCTCGGCAACATCGCGGAGGACCCCCTGTTCATGGACACCGCTGCGGCGGATCCGCTGGACTGGGACCTCCACCTGGCCGGGACCTCCCCCCTGATCGACGCGGGGAACAACGCCATCCAGGATCCCGACGGCGGCCCCAGCGACATCGGCGCCTACGGCGGTCCGGGCGCCGGGGACTGGGACCTCGACGGCGACGGGTTTTCCGCGTGGTGGCAGCCAGGCGCCTACGACCCACAGGCGTACCCCGCCCTTGACCTGGACTGCGACGACGGGGACGGCTCGGTGCTCCCCGTGGACTGCACCTGCGACCTGGCGGACGTGGACGGCGACGGCTACTCCGAGTGTGACGGCGACTGCGACGACGGCGATCCCCGGACCCACCCGGGGGCGCTGGAGGCCTGCGACGGCGCAGACAACGACTGCGACGGCGTCGTGCCCCAGGACGAGTTCACCGACGGCGACGGGGATGGCGTGGTCGCGTGCGCGGACTGCGACGACGCCAACGCGGGCTGGACCGAAGAGGGCTGCGTCACCTCCATGGCCGCGGCAAGGATCATCGGGCTGGAGCCCGGGGACTATGTGGGCATCAGCTTCGCCGCGATCGACGATTCCGACGGCGACGGCTACGACGAGCTGCTGGTCGGGGCCAACAATGCGGGCGACTATGACCAGGGCGTGGCCTACCTGTTCGACCAACCCCTCACGGGGCTCTTGAGCCCGGACGATGCCACGGCGAGCTTCATCGGTGAGGATCCCGGGGACGGGGCGGGGGCCTCCGTCGCCGCGGCCGGAGACGTGAACAACGATGGGACGACCGACTTCCTGATCGCCGCCAAGGACCACGAGGAGCCGGGCTACAACGGCTACGGCGCGGTCTACGTGATCCACGGCCCACCCACCGGACACGTCTCCCTCGGAACAGCGGACGGACGGCTCATCGGACGAATCTCCTCGGCCCGCCTCGGAGAATCGGTTGCCAGCGCCGGAGACGTCGACGGCGACGGCAACGACGACATCGTCATCGGCGCCCACCACACCCCGCAGTACGGCAACGGCAGCGACGTCGGGGCCGCCTACGTCATCAGGGGCCCCATCCTCGGGGATGTCCTGCTGACCAACGCCGCGGGCGCCGACGACCTCGGCCCGGACGACGCCGTGTTCTGGGGCTCGGACTTCGAGGACCGAGCCGGAGCCGTGGTGGCAGGAGCGCTGGATTTCAACGGGGACGGCCTGGACGACGTGATCATCGGGGCAGAGGACGACAACCTCGGCGGCAACGACGCCGGTGCGGTCTACGTGGTCTATGGACCGACCGCCGGAGAACATCTCCTACACGACGTGCCCGGCGCCGGGCTCGGAGTGTCGTTCTGGGGCGAGTCCGCGAACGACCACGCGTGTGCGCGCGTGGCGTCAGCGGGCGACGTCAACGGCGACAACTACGACGATCTGATCGTGGGCGCCCACCAGCGAAACGGCAACGACGGAGCCGCGTACCTGGTCCTGGGGAGCGCCACCCCGACCAGTCACTCCCTGGCGGCAGCTGACGTGAGACTGTACGGGGACAACGGTGTGGGCGAATGGCTCGGCATCGCCGTCTCGGGCGCAGGGGACATCGACGGAGACCAGAACGACGATCTGATGCTCGGCGCCTACCACCTCAACGACTACGCCGGCGCGGTCTACTTCGTCACCTGGGCCGACATCCAGGCGCTGGGTACCTACACCGCCTCCGTCGCCGCGTCCCACACCCTCGTGGGCGACACCGACGCGAACCCGGGGACCGGACTGGGCCAGTATCTGGCGGCCCTCGGCGACGTGGACGGGGACACCCTCGTCGACTTCGCCATGAGCGGCTACCAGGAGAACCTGGACGCAGGCGCCGTCTACCAGATCAGCGGCGTCGACCTGCCCTGATCGCGGTAGAATCGCCCGTCATGGATGAAGGGAACGAGCTGCCACCGACCGAGACCACCGGCGCCCGGTTCGGCAAGTACCGCATCACGCGCAGGCTCGGCGAGGGGGCGTTCGGTGCCGTGTACGAGGCGGTGGTCCCCGGTCCGATGGGGTTCGCCAAGAAGGTCGCCATCAAGAAGATCCACGCGTCGCTGGTGGACTCCGATCCCAGGTTCGTCCAGTCCATGGTCAACGAGGCGCGCGTCGGCGGGCTGCTGCACCACGCCAACGTCGTGGACACCCTCGAGTTCGGGGAGGTGGACGGCGACTACTACATGGCCATGGAGTACGTGGACGGCGCGACGCTGGCCGAGGTGATCGGCCTGTGCCGCAAGCGCGGCGTGCTGCTGCCGCGGTTCGCCATGATCGATCTCGCGATCCAGGTGTGCCGCGGCCTGCACCATGCCCACGGCCTGCGGGACCACGCGGGCCAGCGGGTGGACCTGATCCACCGCGACCTCAAGCCCAGCAACATCATCGTGGACCGCGACGGCATGGCCAAGATCTGCGACTTCGGCATCGCCAAGGCCGCCTCCAACCTCTACCACACCGTCGTCACCGGCACGGTCAAGGGCACGCCGCGCTACATGTCGCCCGAGCAGATCAAGGGCGAAGGGTCGATGACCGCCGCGTCGGACATCTTCTCGCTGGGTGCGGTGCTGTACGAGGTGGTCACCGGCACGGCGCTGTTCCACGCCAGGGACCTGCCCACCCTCGCCGCCAAGATCGCCTCGGTGCGGATCGAGGCCGAACTCGACTACGTCGACAAGGCCTTCCCCGCGTCCAGGCCCCTGCTGGAGCGGGCGCTGCAGGCCGATCCCGCGGACCGCTACCCCGACGCCCGAGCCCTGGCCGACGACCTGCGCGAGCTCGGCCGGGCCTACCCTCCCGAGGCCGACATGGCCGATGTGGTGGGCAAGCTGCTGCCCGCGGTGGACCGGAGCCACGTCCGGGACATCGCCGACAGCCGTGCGCTGGACCTCGAGTCCGACCGGGCGGCCAGGCGGGCCACGCCGGCCGCCCCATCCTCGCACGCGCCACACTCCGGGCACACGCCGCTCCCGGCGAGCCCTTCGAGCGCGGGCTGGCAGAGCTTCACGGCCGCCTTCGACAGCGCCGGGATGGTGGAGACCGCGGTCCACTCCGACCCCGATCCGACCCAGGCGATGACCAACGTCTACGTCCCCCCACCGGACGCTGCCGACGGGCCCGGGGAGACCGGCCCGAGCGGCCCGTTCGTGGACACGGGTGCGGCGACGGCTCCGATGTCCCTGGTCCAGCCTGCCGGGGGCTCCCCCGACGCGCCCGATACGGGCAGGTCGCCGGGGGTGGTCCGGCTCGCGATCGTAGCGCTGGTCGGCCTGGCGCTGCTGGCCGCGGTGGCGCTGGGTGCCGTCCTGATGAACCACCTGGGCGGCAACGAACCCGCTCCATCAGGACCCGTGCACGCCGGCGTCGCCCCCACCGCGGTGGGGGCCGGAGTCGAGGAGGCCGCGCCCGTGGAGGCGGGCTCCGACGGGCCGCCCCCATGGGCAGCGACCGAACCCGCGACCCCCGAACCCGCGACCCCCGCGCCGGAGCAACCCGCTCGGACCGCGCCCGTACCCCCTCCCGCCGGGGAGGTCGTCTCCGGGGCCGAACCCGGTGCGATCTCCCTCTACACGCGGCCCTGGGCCGAGATCTGGATCGATGGTACGCACGTGGCCACCAGTAACCAGCTCAACGGCCACGAGGTCGCGGGGGGGACCCACACCATCCGGATCACCTGCCCCACCCGCGACGACCGCGAGCACACCTTCGTGGTGGACGTGGACGGCAACGACTGGGAGCTGGGGTGCTGGGACTTCGACACCATGGCTCCCTGCCCGCAGTAGCCTCCAGCGAGGCGAACCACATACAATCCTCAATCGGACGCCGTGATCATGGGGCGCGGCGTTGGAGGCTCGATGTTCCGCAGGATTGCGCTGCTGATCGCCTGTGTGGCCGCCACGCAGGCTCACGCAGACGACACGCCGTCTCCACGGCCGACGGCCACGGTGGTGTACGCCGGCGTCGAAGCGAGCACCCTCGCGGCGGGTCGGGCGGCGACCCTGGTGGAGCTGTTGACCGAGGGCCGCGTCGAGCCCGAGACCCCTCTGCAGATCGACGACCTGTTCGCGGCTGGCGAGCTGGGTATCCACGGTGCCGAGGACTGGGAGGTCTGCCTGGGTCCGCCGATCTCGCCGGAGGCCTACGCCGCGCAGGTCGAGGACCTCTACGGAGCCACGACGCGGCTGGAGGACACCTCGTCTCGGATCCACGCGCTCGAGGCCGCCCAGACCTGCCTGACGGGCCCCGCCGTCCCGGTCGATCTGTCGCGCGTCCCCTTCCTCGAAGCCGTGACGGCCTTCGGCACCGGCGATGTCGAGGGTGCGAGGGCTGCATTCGCCGACGTCTTCGTCGTCAATCCCGACCACACCTGGGATCCGGAGTACCCGCCCGACGCCCAGCTGCTCTTCGCCAACGCCGGCACGCGCGTGCTGCGCAGGGGCCTCGCCCACATCCGGCTCGTGGCTCCTGCCGGCGCCGAGCTGTGGGTCGACGGCCGCACGGCTCGCCTCGAGGAGCCCGCCCCGGTGCCGCCCGGGCGACACCTGGTCCAGCTCCGCACGGCGCCCGAGCAACCTCTGCTCTCGGTCGCCGTGGTGGTCCAGCCACGGGAGACCGCCGCGGTCCTGGTGCGGGCGGCGCTGGACAAGGAGGCGCCGCAGGAGGGGATCGCCGCGATCAACGCTGCGCTGGGCGAGACCCGTTCGCCGACCATCGACTGGTACCTGCAGCTGTGGCCGACGCTGGCGGTCTGGTCGTGGGACGAACGAGCCGCGGTCCTACAGCCCGTGGAGATCACCGCGGCGATCCAGGCCGCGATCACCGAGGACGGCGAGGCGGTCGCCCGGAGACAGCAGCGCCTGGCCAGGGCCCTACCCGCGCTCATCGGGGCGGGGGTGGCGATGACCGTCGCCGGCACCGTCCTGGCCGGCGTGGGCGGCGGGCGAGCCTCGTCCATGGCGGCGGACGCCGAGGAGGACCTGCCCTTCGTCCATCCGGACGACCCGGCCCCGACCGCCCAGCAGCAGGCCAACACCGACGCCTTCGAGAACGCCCGGACCGCCGCGGGGATCGGCGTGGGGCTGATCGCGCTCGGGGGAGCCTCCCTCGCCGTCACCATCCCGTGGAAGGTGAGACTCGATCGCGCTCCCCGCGTCACCGACGTCACGGTCAGCGCGGTGGTCTGGCCACCCGGCGAAGGCCCGCCGGCCACCTCACCGGGCGGATTCGGCGTCCAGGTCACCTTCCGATGAGGGCACGCGGCATGACGAAGGCCCACGGTCACCCCCTCGCTCCACGCCACGTGCCGCTCCCGGGCGCCCTGGCGCTGCTGGTCTGCCTCCTCGGCTGCTCCTATCCGGACGTCCCGCCGTGCGTCGACCGCGACGGCGACGGGTACGGCGATCCCGCCAACTATCGCGGCGGCTGCGCACACCCCGGCGAAGGGGACTGCGACGACCACGATCCCGACACCCATCCGGGCGCCGAGCCGATCTGCGACGCCGTCCCCGACAACGACTGCGACGGTGAACCCGATCCGACCGAGGAGGACCTCGACGGGGACGGCCTCACCCCCTGCGAGGGGGACTGCGACGACAGCGACGCTTCCACCCACCCCAGCGCCGTCGAGCTCTGTGACGGCGTCGACAACGACTGCGACGACGCCATCGACGAGGCCGAGGACCTGGCCTACGAAGACTACTGGCCCGACGCGGACGGGGACGGCTTCGGCGATGGGGAGGTGGCCTCGATCAGCGCCTGCGCGCCGGTGCAGGACCACGTCACCAACGGTCAGGACTGCGACGACGATGACGACTCGGTGTACCCGCAGGCCGACGAGGCGTGCGACGGCGTCGACACCGACTGCGATGGCTCGCTGCCGACCGAAGAGGCGGACGAGGATGGGGACGGTGTCCTGATCTGCGACGGCGACTGCGACGACGACGACCCGACGGTCCACCCGGGGCACGAAGAGCTCTGTGACGGGCAGGACAACGACTGCGACGGCTCCATCGGCAGCGAGGAGACGGACGACGACGGGGACGGCTGGACGGAGTGCGACGGGGACTGCGACGACGAAGACGACGCGGTCTCCCCCGGTGCCGACGAGGCGTGCGACGGCCTGGACACGGACTGTGACGGGGTCCTGCCCGCGGACGAGGTCGACGACGACACGGACGGTGTCCCCGCCTGTCACGACTGCGACGACGCGGATCCCTCGCGGACCGACGACGGCTGCGTCCTCGCGATGGCCAGCGGCCGGATCCTCGGCGGGATCGCGGACCAGTTCTTCGGCTCCGCCATCGCCCCGGTCCACGACGCGGACGGCGACGGCTTCGACGAGATGATCATCGGGGCACCGGAATCCGCGCTGTCCGGCGCGGGGACCGCGTACCTGTTCGAGCAGCCCCTCACGGGCACCCTCGACGTGTCGGCCTCGCTGGCGAGCTTCAGCGGCGAGCTCTCCGGGGACAGGGCCGGTTACTCGGTCGCCTCCGAGGACGTCAACGGCGACGGCGTCCCGGACCTGCTGATCGGAGCGAGGGACAACGACGATCTCGGGTACACCAACTCGGGCAAGCTGTACCTGGTGCACGGGCCCAGCACGGGGGCCCTGTCGCTGTCCAACGCGGACGCTCGGATCGTCGGCCAGACCGACTTCAGCCACGTGGCGGAGTCGGTCTCCTCGGCCGGAGACGTCGACGGCGACTCGAACCCAGACATCGCTGTGGGCGCCCACCACACGTACGACCACCTGGGCAACGAGGTCGGCGCCGCCTACGTGATCCGGGGCCCGGTGGTCGGCGACATCCACCTCTGCGCCGGTGACGGCAGCTCGACGCTGGGGCCGGACGACGCGGTCTTCTGGGGGGAGAGCTGGGGAGAGCGGGCGGGCTCCGCCGTCGCGGGGCCCCTCGACTTCAACGGTGACGGTCTCGGCGACGTGATCATCGCCGCGAAGTCCGACAGCGTCGCCGGTCTGAACGCCGGCGCGGTGTACGTGGTCTACGGACCGACCTCGGGCTCGCACCTGCTCCACGATGTGTCGTCCGAGGGATTCGGCATCGACTACTGGGGCGAGGCGGACTGGGACGAGGCCGGCTCCTCGGTGGGCGCCCCCGGGGACATCGACGGCGACGGGTTCGATGATCTCCTCGTGGGCAGCCCCGCGCACGTCGGCGGTGACGGAGCGGCCTACCTGGTCCTCGGTTCACCGAACCCAACCGGGGGGATCCTCTCCGGGGCCCATGTGAAGCTGTACGGTGACGTGGGCGCCGTGGAGTGGGCCGGATACTCGGTCAGCGGCGCCGGAGACATGGACGGCGACGGCGCCATCGACCTCCTCGTGGGTCTCCCGGGGCAGCACGACGGGTCGGGCGCGGTCTACCTGGTCTCGTGGACGGACGTCGAATCGGGCGGCGCTTTCTACCTCTCGACCGTCGTGACCCACGCGATCGAGGGACCGGACCTGGGGACTCGGCTCGGATACGTCGCACGTCACCTGGGGGACGTCGACGGCGACGGACTCCCGGACTACGTCTTCAGTGGCGCGTCCGAGTACTCGAACACCGGCGCGATCTACCAGGTCCTCGGCGCCGACCTACCCTGACCCCGCGCTCCAGCCGACCACGATCAGCCACACGTAGAACGCCGTCTTGGGTATCCGCACCAGGGACGCCAGCGCCACCTTCCACAGCCTGACCCGCATCATGCCGGCGGACCAGGTGGACAGGGCGAACGGGATGGGCAGCAGCGCGCACACGGCCACGCCGTGGGCGCCATAGCGAAGCATGAAGCGCTCGAAGCCGGGGTAGCGGCGCCGCATCCAGGGGCCGACGCCGGTGGCGTCACCCAGGTACCGCCCCGCGGTCCACCCGACGAAGCCGGCACAGACCGACGCCGCGGAGATGACAGCGAAGACCGTGTACGCGGGGCGGCCCGCGCCGATGGCGAGGATGACCAGCGGCTCGTTGGTCATGGGCAGGGGGCTGGCGTCGGTGATGATCACGCCGCCGGCGAGGCCCCAGTAGCCCAGCCGGTCCAGCGCGGCCGTGCCGCCGACCTCGATGGGCTCGCGCAGCACCACACCGCACAGGTAGGACACGCCCAGCAGGACGACCAGGCCGAACAGCGCCTTGCCCACCAGCTTCGCGTCGACCTTGTAGGGGGTGCCGGCGTCGGCCATCAGAACGCGTGCCCCACCGTGGCGTAGAGCCGGAAGGGCCACTCGACCACGTCGCCGTCGATCGTGTGGACGAACTCGGGGCCAGTGCCCGCGTCCACCCGCACGACGCTGATGTGGTTGAACACGGCGCGGATGCCGCCGCCGAAGCCCGGAAGGACCACGGGCATGTCGAAGGGCTCGCCGGGCGTGTCCGCGCGGGCGGCGTCGGCCCAGATCGCAGGGATGACGCGGGCGTGGAACCGGGGCCACAGGTTGAGGCCGGGGGGCCGGAACCGCAGCTCCACGTGGGACAGCAGGTTCAGCGTGCCGCGGATGCGGCCGCGGTCGTGACCGCGCAGGCCGGTGATGCCGGTGAGGATGCGGGGCTGGGCCTCGAAACCCGCGAGCACGCCGAGCTCGTAGAAGGGCACCTCGCCGAAGGCCGCCTGGGCGGCGATCTCTCCGCCGAGCACCACCTCACCCTTGGGTGATCCGAGGTACCCGCGCAGATCGACGATGAGCCGGGAGAAGGCGCCGAACCCGTCGATCTGGCCGATGTTGCCCTGGGCGACCCCGGTCAGCAGCCCGCCGTGGGTGGGATCGAGGCGAGCGTCGCGCGTGTCGATCTGCCCGCCGATCTCCACCGTGGCGTAGACGCTGCCGTCCAGGCCGACCATCTCGGCGCCCTGGTCGATCTGCTGCTTCAGCAGGGTGTCTTCGAGTACGCGCACGGCGTTGCCCTGGACGCCGACGCCGGTGAGCACGCGGAACGGGCCCCCCTCGTCGCGGAACATCCGGGCGTAGAAGCGGACCTGGTACAGGGAGAAGCGGTGCCACGGATCGCGCACCTCGGCCTCGGCCTCGCGCGTCGCGTCGCGGTGATTGGCCGTGCCGGTCCCGAACCACCAGTCCGAGTGGAACCCGTTGGACGACAGCACGAACGAGCCCTCGGTGTTGCCGTCGGGGGAGGGGAACCACGACAGGTTCGTGTACAGCTCCCACCCGGTGGGCCGGGGCTTGAGCCACAGCCGGGCCACCAGGTCCAGGTTCCACACGTAGATGCGGCCGTCCGCGGGATCACCCAGCAGCGGGACGCGCTGGATGCTGCCGAAGCCGCCGGCACCGAAGCCGTCGTCGGGGTTGTACGCGGTGGACGGCAGCAGCACGGCGCGGATGCGGCGTGGCGGCTGGACCGCGGGCTCGGCCGTCTCGACGGCCTCGGCCTCCACCGGGAACTCGTCGGGGACCTCCTCGGCCGACGCCGCAGGGGCCCAGGCCAGGACGAGACCGGCCAGCAGCGCTGACACCAGATCGCGCCCGGGGATCGTCGTGGGTGCGACTGGGCCGGTTCGCGCCAACGTCTTCCTCTCCTGTCGCAGCGCCGATGGGAGCGTGTCTCGGGGTCGGCGCGGTGCAAGAACCTACATGGTTACGCCCCCGTGTGCGCGGGATTTGATGGAAACGTGCGCGTTGGGGGCGCTCAGAACGATAGGATGCGGCCTGCACCCGACTATCTCTGGAGGGGATGTGCCGAACCGACACCCGAAATCCTCGCACCCGCTGCGTCCGCGATGGCCCCTGCTTCTCCCGGCGCTGCTACTGTTCCTGGTCTCCTGCGGCGTCGGGCCGCAAGGGCTGCGCCTGACCGATGCCGGCGACGGCCCGGTGGTGGTGGTGGACTGGGACGCCGAGCCGCTGCCCGAGCTGCCGTTCCCCAACGACCTGGCGGCCCGCCCGGACCCCAGCTCGCCCACGGGGCTGCGGCTGAACTTCTCCGAGGACGCGCCCACGCTGATGGAGCGCGAGACCCGGGCCAAGGTCAACCGGCTGACCGGGTTCGGCATCTACTCGCCGATCTCCATCCGGTTCTCCGAGCCGCTGGACCTGGACAACATCACCGAGCGTCACGCCAACGACCTCGACCCGTCCGACGACGCGGTGTTCGTCATCGACGTCACCCCCACGTCGCCCACGTTCCGCCAGCTCGTGGAGCTCGACGTGGGCCACGGCCGCTTCCCCGCGGACGTGGTGCAGACCGATCGGTACTTCCCCAACGACGCCCGCTCCGAGTCCCCCTCGGCGCTGTTCGAGACCTACGACGAGGACCTCGACGGCGACGGCGAGCTGGACTGGGGCGAGGACACGGACAACGACGGCGTGCTCGACGTGCCCAACGTCTACCCGGTGGGCGGCGATCCCCGCGAGGACCTGCTGACCTGGTACGAGCGGGAGACCGACACGCTGATCCTGCGGCCGGTGGTGCCCCTGCGCGAGGAGACCACCTACGCCGTGGTCATCACCTCGCGGCTGGTGGGGGAGGACGGCAACCGCGTGGTCTCGCCGTGGACCTGGGTCAACCACACGCGCCAGACCGACGCCCTGTGGCCCATCCAGGACGTGCTGCCCGAGCGCGGCCTGAGCCTCGAGGACGTGGACTTCGCGTGGGTCTACACCACCGGCCGGGTCACCGGGGACCTGGTGGACGTGCGCCGCGGGTTCGACGGCGAGGGTCCGTTCGCGTTCCTGCAGACCGAGTACCCCGCCGGGATCACCAGCGCCGCGCCCATGCACGAGATCGACGACGTCGACAACGTCTACGCCCTGCCCGTGGACGAGATCGTGGAGATCCTGACCCTGGCCGGCCTGCTGCCCGAGGCGTCCGAGGAGGTCATCGGGCCCGGGCTCGCGCTGACGTCCCACCTGGTGGGCGGCACGTTCACCACCACCAACCTGCTGGCGGACAAGGACGACGAGGGCCGCGACACCTCGGACGAGTGGTGGGTGCTCGACGCGGCCACCGGCGAGATGGAGCACGAGCCGCTGGAGGTGACCTTCACCTGCGGCGTGCCCCTGGCCGACGAGGCATTCCCGCAGCCCTTCCCTGTGGTGTTCTACGGCCACGGTTACGGCTCGTCCCGGCTCGAGTTCCTGATGATGACCTGGGCCGCGGCGCGCGTGGGCATCGCCACGTGCGGCATGGACTATCCGGCCCACGGGATCGACATGGGGGGCAGCGAGATCGAGGACTACGGCGAGCTGCTCGAGCTGTCGGGGCTGTTGCCGTTCATCGAGCACCTGGCCGACAACCGCGCGCGGGACCTGGACAACGACGGCCGCGTGGACTCCGGCGGCGACCAGTGGACGTCGGACTCGTTCCACACTCGCGACCAGGTTCGCCAGGCCGCGGTGGACCACATGCAGTTCCTGCGCGCCCTGCGCGAGTGCGGCACCGGCACCATGGACGCGGACGTGGACGGAGACGGCGAGAACGAGGTGTCCTGCGACTGGGACGGCAACGGCGTGCCCGACATCGGCGGCACCGGCGTGGACTTCTACCTCGCCGGCGGCTCCCTGGGCGGGATCGTCACCGCGGTCACCGCGGCCGCGGAGCCGAACTACACGGCCTCGATCCCCATCGTCGCCGGCGGCGGGCTGATGGACATCGGCACCCGCTCCAACCTCGGCGGCGCGGTGGAGGCCGTCATGGGCCGCTTGACCTCGCCGTACATCCTGGGCTTCCCGGGCAAGGACGGCTCGCTGCAGGTGGTCCAGTACATCAACACCGGCTTCACCGACATGACGTCCGTGCCCATCGCCACCCTCGACTCCATCCCCGGCGAGGGCCGCGTGCTGGTGGAGAACCTCACCAACGGCGAGGTGCGGGAGGGGTGGATCCCGGCGGACGGCGCTTTCCGCGTGTCCTTCCCCGCCGACGCCCTCGACGCGGCGGAGAAGCGCCTCGCCGCGGGAATCCCCGAGACCGGCCCGGTCGAGGGCGAGGTCTACCAGATCACTGGCAACGAGGGCCTGGGTGACGCCGTGCGCATCACGCTGTGGGACGCCGACGGCGACGAGGTGGCCGTGCTCGAGACCTTCGAGGACGAGCAGGTCTTCGAGGCGGTCACCGTGGCCGCAGGCTCACCCCTGGTGGCGCTCTCCTCGGGGCTGGGTCACATCCGCGGGACGCCGGGGCTGCGCCGCCTGGTGAACAGCCTGTCGATGGTCACCGAGCCGGGCGATCCCATCGCCTACGCGCCCCACTACCTGCACGAGCCGTTCGAGGAGCTCCACGACGGGCCGCTCAACGTGATGCAGATCAACAACATCGGCGACGACGTGGTGATGATCAACTCCGGCATCGCCCTGGCCCGCGCCATGGGCTTCCTGGAGCGCCACGAGATCGATCCGCGCTACGGCATGACCGTGGACAACTGGCTCATCGACCGCCGCGTGGTCCAGGGGCTCGAGGAGTACGGCCCCTACCTGGACGCCAACGACGAGCCCTGCCTGTTCGATCCCGACGACTACGACAACGGCCTCGACGAGACCGGCGCGCCGTCGGACGCGCCGCTTCGGGTGGCCTTCAGCACCGAATCGGGGGTGTCCGCGCTGCGGCTGACCTACCCGGACCCGGAGGGCTCCCACGGGGTGCCCGATCCCAACCCGGACGCGCCGTTCGACTGGACGACGTTCATCTTCAACCAGGCGGTGTACTACCTGTACACGGGCGGCCAGGACATCTCGTCCGACCACTGTCTGGCGCGCAACGACTGCTACCACCTGCGCCCCGTGCCGGAGGAGGACTGAGCCATGAACCGTCTCAACACCTTCGCACTGGCGCTGTTCATCGTCGCCGCGCTCCCGGCGGCCGCCACCCAGAGCCTCCCCCTGGGCAAGGGGGAGACCCCCGCCGTGATCGCCCTGGACGGGGAGTACCGCCTCACGAGCACCCTGCTCTCGGCGTTCCCCGTGGACGCCGACGGCAACACCCTGGACCAGGCCAAGGTCTTCGACCAGCGCCTGCGCGCGGGTGTCCACCTGAGCTACCTGCGCTTCCGCGTCGGCACCGAGTGGGACCTGTTCACCGGCCAGCTGTTCGGCGACACCTGGGGCTTCGAGCTCGACGAGCGGCGGCGGTACGAGAACTCGGTGATCGCCCGAGAGTCGTTCGTCCCGCGCCGCGCCGCCGTCACCCTCGCGTGGCCCGCCGTCATGGTGGAGGCGGGCCTGGTGACCTCCCACTGGGGCCTGGGGTTGATGGCCAACGACGGGGCCCACGACCCCATGTTCGGCCGCTCCGACTTCGGCGATCGGGTCGTGCGCGTCCGCGTCACGGCCAAGCCCCTGTACCTGGCCAAGGGTCACCCCAAGCGGGACACCCTGCACCTCACCGGCGCCTTCGACTGGGTGGTGGCCGACGACATGGCGCGCCACTCCCAGCGCCAGCGGGCGTTCCAGGGCATCTTCTCGCTGCTGTACGCCGACGCCGCCTCGAACCGCCTCGGCGTCTACGCCGTGTACCGCCACCAGGACGAGCTCGACGAGGACCGCGGCACCCGCGCCGGGGCCGTGGACCTGTTCGGTCAGTTCCCCCTGGCCCTCACCTCCAGCGGCTGGGGCCTCCTGGCCGCGGCCGAAGGCGCCGTGATCGCCGGCAGCACCGACCGCGCCACCACCTACGCCAGCCCGGAGCGGGTCTCGGTGTTCTCCGGTGGTGCGGCCGGGGTGGTCACCGTGCACAGCCCGCAGAAGCGCTTCCAGGCCCACCTGCGGTCCGGCATCGCCTCGGGTGACCCGGAGACCGACGACGGCGTCAGCCGCGACTTCACCTTCGACCGCGACTTCGACGTGGGCATGATCCTCTTCGACCAGCTCATGGGCGGTATCGAAGGGGGCACCTACGACCTGCTCACCGATCCCACGTCCAGCCCGCCGCCGGACGGCGTGGAGGCCCTCGCCACCGAGGGCGCCTTCCGCCGCGCGGTCTTCGTCCAGCCGGTGCTCCAGGGCGCCCCCCGGCCCTGGCTCGACCTGCGCCTGGGGCTCCTGCTCGCCGGGGGCTCGGTCCTGTACGCCCACCCCTACTACTCGTTCCGCGCCGGCGGCGTGCCGACCAACCACCTGGGCGAGCCCACCGGTGGCCGCCACCTGGGCACCGAGGTCGACTGGGCCATCCGCATCGGCGGACCCATCAAGCCCAAGCTCGACGGTTCGCCCGACGCACACTTCCTGATCCAGGGGGCCCACCTGGCCCTGGGATCGGCGCTGAAGGGGGAGGACTCGGGCCCCATCCACCAGCTGCTGCTGACCGGCCGCTTCCGCTGGTAGGCGCCTAGCTCCATCGCACGATCCCCCGGTTTGACAGCGCTCGCATCTCCCCCTTAGACTGGTAGAAGTGCGAGGAATTTTGGGTTTAGCTCTTCGCACCCGAGCGAGAGGACGAGAGAACCACCCGCGTAGCGGCCATGAGGGCCCAGGAGTCGCGCGGCTCCTGCATTGCTCCAGGACGGAGATATCGTGTCGGGTTCGATCACCACCCCATCCTCCGCCGCGAATCGCGCGCTCCCCTTCATCCCCCCAACTCCCAGAAAGAGCAGACACATGAGGGCAACCCTGCATGTCGCAACTCTGATCGCCACCTTCGCGCTCCTCGGGTCCGCCACCGCCCAGTCGCTGGTGACCGAGGACTTCGAGACCGGCGCGCTGCCGGGCGGCTGGACCCACCACCAGGGCGGGTACTACCCGGGCAACTCCTGCCTGGAATTCCACGATCCAGGGGAGGGGACCGGTCTGTTCATGTCGCTGGAGGCGTGCTCCGGCTCCTACTGGAGCCAGAACACCGGCATCGAGACGTCCGCGTACGACGCGAGCGCCTGCCCCAGCGTCACCGTGGAGTTCGGGCTGTTCAACGCCTGGGACGAGGCCGACTACTGTGCCAGCGGCTGGTCGGACACCGATCCTCCCTACGGCGAGTGCTTCGGGGTCTCCACCGACGGAAGCAACTACGAGCGTCTGGCCCACCTGACGCAGAACGACTACAGCGCCGGCACCCGCCACGAGATCTCCCTGGACGCCACCGACTACACCGGCGGCGCCATCAGCTTCTACTTTGCCGAGAGCGACAACTACCCCTACGACTACGACGGGCTGCTGTTCGACGACTTCGAGGTCATCTGCGGCGAGACCCTGTGCGAGGACGGGATCGACAACGACGGCGACGGGGACGCCGACTGCGACGACGACGACTGCACCGACGGCGACATGGACGGCGACGGGTACGCGCCGTGCGACGGGGACTGCGACGACTTCGACGGCACGCTCAACCCGGGCGAGGCCGAGATCTGCGACGGCATCGACAACGACTGCGACGGCCTGGTCGACTGCAACGACCCCGACGCCATCGACGCGGACGGCGACGGCTCGTGCGAGTGCGACGACTGCGACGACGGCGACGGGGACACCTACCCGGGCGCGCCCGAGCTGTGCGATGGCATCGACAACGACTGCGACGGGGACGTCCCGGACGACGAGATCGACGACGACGGCGATGGCTACGACGAGTGCGGCGATGGGGACTGCGACGACACCAACCCCGACACCTACCCCGCCGCTCCCGAGATCTGCGACCGCGAGGACAACAACTGCAACGGCGTCATCCCCCCCGAGGAGCAGGACAACGACGGCGACGGTGCCACCGACTGCGAGGGGGACTGCGACGACACCGACGCGGCGCTGAACATCCTCGACGCCGACGGCGACGGGCAGAACACCTGCGCCGGAGACTGCAACGATGGGGACGCCGGTGTCTACGACGGCGCGCCCGAGGATCTCGACGGCGTGGACGACGACTGCGACGAGTACGTGGACGAGGACTTCGTCGCCGAGGGCGACGTGATCGTGTCCGAGATCATGCACAGCCCCGCGGCCGTGGCCGACTCCGACGGCGAGTGGTTCGAGCTGTACAACAACTCGTCGATGGACATCGATCTGTGGGGATGGGCCGTCTACGACTACGGAAGCGACGACTTCACCATCGACGAACACATCGTGTTCTCGCCCGGCGAGGCGGTCGTGCTGTGCTCCAACGGCGACTTCGGCGCGAACGGCGGCGTGGCCTGCGACTACGAGTACAGCTACTACAGCGGCATGGCGCTGGCCTCGGCGAGCGACGACGAGATCGTCGTGGAACTGCTGGGGCTGGTGATCGACGAGGTGGTCTACGACATCGACGGCGACTTCCCGGCCGACGAGGGGGCCACGATCTCGCTGGAGCCCATGTACTACGACGACGCGGACAACGACCACGGGATCAACTGGTGTCTGGCCGATCCGAGCTGGGTGTACGGCAACGGCGACCTGGGCACGCCGGGCGTCTTCAATCCGCCCTGCTGCTGGGACGACGACGGCGACGGCGTGACCACCTGCGGCCCCGACGGCATCATCGGCAACGCGGATGACGACTGCGACGACATGGACCCCAACACGTTCCCCGGCGCCGAGGAGCTGTGCGACCAGATCGACAACGACTGCGACGGCGTGGACGACGACGGCGTGGTCTACGTGGACTGGTTCGACGACGCCGACGGCGACGGCTACGGTGACGAGGGCGCCACGCCGGTCAACGACTGCAACGACCTCGCCGGTAGCGGCTACGTCCAGAACGACGAGGACTGCGACGACACCGACGCGTCCATCAACCCCGACGCATCCGAGATCTGTGACGGCGTGGACAACGACTGCACCGGCCTGGCCGACGACGGCCTGGACTTCGACGACTACTATCCCGACGACGACGGCGACGGTTTCGGCGATGAGAACGGCCTGATCATCAACGACTGCGAGCAGCCCCCCGGCTACGTGCTCGACGCCACGGACTGCGACGACACCGACGCCGATGTCAGCCCCGACGGGACCGAGGTCTGCAACGGCGTGGACGACGACTGCAACGGCCAGATCGACGACGGCCTGGTCTACGAGGACTACTTCGCGGACGACGACGGCGACGGTTTCGGCGAGCAGGGGGGGAACCCACTGAGCGCCTGTTCCCAGCCCCAGGGATACGTCCTGGACGCCACGGACTGCGACGACACCAACGCCGCCATCCACCCCGGCGCCCTGGAGATCGCCTGCGACTACGCGGACAACGACTGCGACGGCTTCTTCCACCTGCTCGAGGTGGACGGGGACGGAGACGGCTACGACGAGTGCGAGGGGGACTGCGACGACTACGACGCCGACGTCAGCCCCGGTGCCGCCGAGGTCTGCAACGGCGAGGACGACGACTGCGACGGCGCAGCCGACGATGGCCTGATCTTCCTGGACTACTTCCCGGACGCGGACGGCGACGGGTTCGGCCAGGACGGCGGGGCCGCCATCAACGCCTGCGAGCAGCCCCAGGGCCACGTGGCCGACGACTCGGACTGCGACGACGCCGACGCCGCCATCAACCCCGCAGCGGTCGAGGTCTGCGACGCCATCGACAACGACTGCGACGGGGCCGCCGACGACGGCCTGACCTTCCTGGACTACTACCCGGACGACGACGGCGACGGGTATGGCGACATGGCGGGCATCGCGATCAACGACTGCGCCCAGCCCGGCGGGTACGTGGCCGACAACACCGACTGCGACGACACCAACCCCTCGATCAATCCCGCCGCCGCCGAGATCTGCGACGACGAGGACAACAACTGCGACGGCCAGGTCGACGAGGGCCTGACCTTCATCGACTACTACGAGGACGCGGACGGCGACGGATACGGCGACGCCAACGGCACGCCGGTCAGCGCCTGCTCGGAGGTCGAGGGCTACGTGGACGACGCCTCGGACTGCGACGACGCCGACGCCGCCATCAACCCCGACGCCTCGGAGGTCTGTGACGCCATCGACAACGACTGCGACGGCCAGGTGGACGAGGACATCACCTTCTTCGACTACTACCCGGACGTGGACGGCGACGGGTACGGCGACATGGGCGCCGCGCCCATCAACGACTGCGTGGCCCCGGCGGACCACGTGGACAACGGCGAGGACTGCGACGACGCGGACGAACGGATCAACCCCGACGCCAACGAGCTGGCCTGCGACGGCGTCGACAACGACTGCGACGGCGACCAGCACGAGCAGGACGTGGACGACGACGGCGACGGGATCAACGAGTGCGAGGGGGACTGCGACGACGACGACGCCGCGATGAACCTCGACGACGCCGACGGCGACGGCTGGGGCACCTGCGACGGCGACTGTGACGACGCCGACGCCGAGCTGAACCTCGACGACGTGGACGGCGACGGGTACGACACCTGCGACGACGACTGCGACGACGACAACGCCGCGGCCAACCCGGGCGAGTCCGAGGTCCACGACGCCGTCGACAACGACTGCGACGGGCTGGTGGACGAGGGCGCGCTGCCCACGGGCGCGCTGCTGATCACCGAGGTGATGCAGAACCCCGACGGCGTGGACGACTCCGACGGCGAGTTCTTCGAGGTCCTCAACACCACCGACCTGGAGATCAACCTCCTGGGGCTCGAGGTGACCGACGCGGGTACGGACGCGTTCACCGTCTCCCTGGACGTGTGGGTCGCCGCGGGCGAGTACGCGGTGCTGGCCCGCAACGGCGACTTCAACCTCAACGGCGGCGTCGACGTCCACTACGTCTACCCGGGGGACTTCTCCCTGGCCAACGGCGACGACGAGCTCTACCTGACCCACGGTGAGGTCGAGCTGGACGCCATCGAGTACGACGGCGGCTACGACTGGCCCGATCCCACGGGCGCCTCCATGAGCCTGGACCCGCTGTACCACGACTCGGTGGCCAACGACGCCGGCGAGAACTGGTGCGAGACCCCGGTGGACGCCTTCTACGAGCTGGAGTCGGGTGACTACGCCTCGCCGGCGAACCCGAACCCGGACTGCTGCGTGGACCTCGACGCCGACGGGTACCTGGACCTGGCGTGTGGTGGCGACGACTGCGACGACGCCGATCCCACCGTCCACCCCGGCGCCCCCGAGGTCTGCGACGGCATCGACAACAACTGCAACGGGGTCGTGCCCGCGGAAGAGGCGGACGACGACGCCGACGGCTTCATGGTCTGCGACGACGACTGCGACGACGCGGACGCGGACACCTACCCCGGCGCGGTCGAGCTCTGCGACGGCATCGACAACGACTGCGACGGCGTCCTGCCCGCGGACGAGCTGGACGGGGACGGCGACGGCTTCACCGGCTGCCAGGGCGACTGCGACGACACCGACGCCGACACCTATGCCGGTGCGGCCGAACTCTGCGACGGCGTGGACAACGACTGCGACGGAGCCGTGGACAACGATCTGACCTTCGTCGATTACTACGCCGACGCCGACGAGGACGGGTACGGCAACGCGGCGGGCCTCCCGCTCAGTGCCTGCGAGGTGCCCGACGGGTACGTCGAGGACAACACCGACTGCGACGACGCCGACGCCACGGTCAACCCGGGCATGGGCGAGCTGTGCGACGGACTGGACAACGACTGCGACGGCACGGTGGACGAGGATCTCGTGTACGCGGACTACTACCTGGACGCGGACGGCGACGGCTACGGCGATCCCCTCGGCCCGACGCTCAGCGACTGCGTCGCGCCCGAGGGCTACGCCGACAACACCGACGACTGCGACGACGCGAACGCCGACGTGAACCCCGGCGCCACCGAGGAGCCGTGCGACGGCATCGACAACGACTGCGACGGGTTCCAGCACGACGAGGACGTGGACGACGACGGCGACGGCTACTCCGAGTGCGACGGCGACTGCGACGACCTCGACGCGACGCTGAACCTCGACGACCTGGACCTCGACGGGTTCTCCACCTGCGACGGCGACTGCGACGACGGCGACGACACCCTCAACCCCGGCGAGGACGAGATCTGCGACGGCATCGACAACGACTGCAACGCCGACACGGACGAGACGCTGGACGAGGACGGCGACGGGTACTCCGAGTGTGACGGCGACTGCGACGACCTCGACGCCGAGGTGAACCCCGACGCGCTGGAGATCTGCGACGGCATCGACAACGACTGCGACGCCGCCACCGACGAGGAGGTGGACGACGACGCCGACGGCTTCACCGAGTGCGACGGCGACTGCGACGACGACGACGCCAACACGTTCCCCGAGGCCACCGAGCTCTGCGACGGCATCGACAACGACTGCGACGGCGTGGTCCCCGAGGACGAGGCGGACGCCGACGGCGACGGCCAGATGGTCTGCGACGGCGACTGCGACGACGACGACGCCACCACCTACACCGGCGCGCCCGAGCAGTGCGACGGCATCGACAACGACTGCGACGGCGTCGTGGACGAGGACGTGGACACCGACGACGACGGCGACGGCCTCACCGAGTGCGAGGGCGACTGCGACGACTCCGACGCCGCCACGTTCCCCGGCGCGGCCGAGCTGTGTGACGGCATGGACAACGACTGCGACGGCGCCCCCGCCGCCGACGAGCTCGACGTGGACGGCGACGGCTGGTTCGAGTGCAACGGCGACTGCGACGACACCGACGCCGCGCTCAACCTCGACGACGTGGACCAGGACGGGCTCACGACCTGCGACGGCGACTGCGACGACCTCGACGCCTGGTACAACCTCGACGACGACGACGCCGACGGGTTCACCACCTGCGACGGCGACTGCGACGACGCCGACGGCACCTCCTACACCGGCGCCCCCGAGCTGTGCGACGGGATCGACAACGACTGCGACGGTGTCCTCCCCGAGGACGAGACCATCGACGCCGACGCCGACGGGTACCTGGCCTGCGAGGACTGCGACGACGCGGATCCCGACGTCTGGAGCCCCGACGCCGACGAGGACTGCTTCGACGGCGTGGACAACGACTGCGACGGCCTCGTGGACGAAGAGGACGACGAGTGCGACACCGGCGACGACGACGACGACGACAGCGCCGGGGACGACGACGACACCGTGGGTGACGACGACGACGACGACTCGGACGACCCGATCGTGCCCATCGACGACGACGACGACGTCTCCTCGGGTGGCTGCGACTGCCAGTACGCCACCTCGGGCCACCGCGTGGGCGCCGCCGCCGTGTTCGCGCTGCTGCTGGGTGCCGTGTTCACCGTGCGCCGGCGACGCTAGCGGGCGCCCCCACATCCCCCTGCACTCGTTCCCACGGTCTCCGTGGGAACGCACTCTCGGGGCGCTCTGCGCCCCTCCTCGAAGTGGCTCCATAGGTCGAAGTAGACCGGCGCAAAGCGCCGAGGAAAGACGTTCCGACGGGGACCGTCGGAACGAGCCGTCGAGTCGTGATTCCCGTGCCCGCGCCCGTGCCCGTGCCCGCCCCCCTACATCCCCTTGCCCAGGAAGATGTACGCCGCTCCGGCGGACGTGCCGCCCTCGTCGTTGTACGGCGCGCCGACGATCACGTCGTCGTAGCCGTCGTCGTCGAGGTCGCCGGCATCGGAGATGTACGAGAAGCTGTCGTCGGTGGCCTCGCCGGTGAGCTGGGCGTCGGCGGTGGTCACGGCCAGGTGGCCGACCATGGGGCCGTAGTAGAGGTAGGCGGCGCCGGCGTCCATGCCGGCCGCGTCGTTGCCGGGGGCGCCGAAGGCGATGTCGCGGATACCGTCTCCGTTGACGTCGCCGACGATGCTGACCGAGTCACCGAGCAGGTCGCCGGCCACCTCGCCGTAGACGCGCGAGTCGGCGTTGACCAGATCGACGTCGGCGGTCAGGGGGCCGTACATGAGGTAGGCGACGCCGGACTCGTCGCCCGTGCCGTAGTGGACCGGGCCTCCCACGAGCACGTCGTCGTACCCGTCGCCGTCCACGTCCCCCATGGCGACCATGCCCGCCTCCGAACCGGAGCCCTCCCCCTGCAGGGTCACGTCATCGGCGCCCAGGTGGATCTGCCCGGCCGCGGGACCGAACACCGTGTGCACGATGCCGGGGGCGTTGTAGTTCCACTCGCCCGGCGAGCCGACGAGGACGTCGGCGAGGCCGTCGCCGTCGATGTCGCCGTCGAGGGAGACGCAGCGATCGCGGCCAGCGTTGTCGCCGGCGGACATACCCACGAACTTGGCAGTGGCGGCGGACAGGTCGACGGTGCCGTAGACCGGCCCGTAGATCAGGTAGACGGCGCCGGAGTTCTCGCCGCCGGTGTCGTTGCGGCGCGCGCCCACGAGGATGTCCTCGAAGCCGTCGCCGTTGACGTCGCCGCCGCTGGACACGGACACGCCGGCGTAGTCGCCGGCCTCTTCGCCGACGAACTTGGCGTCGGCGACCGACAGGCTCACCGTGCCGCTGATGGGGCCGTAGACCAGGTACGCCGCCCCCGCGCTGGCGCCGCCGGCGCTCTCCACGTAAGCACCGATGATCACGTCGTCGTACCCGTCGTCGTCCACGTCGCCGGAGGCGACCGAGATGCCGGATCGGTCGCCCGACGCAGCGCCTTCGATGATGCCGTCCGCGGACGACAGATCCACGTCGCCGCTGATCGGACCGTGGATCACGTAGGTGATGCCCTCGCCGCCCCAGCCCGTGTCCGCCTCGTATGCGCCGACGAGCACGTCGTCGTACCCGTCGCCGTTGTGGTCCCCCGCCGAAGCGACCGCGTAGCCGGCCAGGTCGCCAGCGGCCTCGCCGATCAGCTTGGCGTCGGCCGATGACGCGGCGATGACGCCCCAGTAGCCGCAGCCGTTGTCCGTGCCATCGCAGTCGTTGTCGAGCCAGTCGTTGCACACCTCCACCTCGCCGGGGCTCACGGCGGGTTCGTTGTCGTCGCAGTCGTCGTCACAGGTGGAGTAGCCGTCGCCGTCCAGGTCGGAGCCGTTGAGCTCGGTGTTGTAGTCGTTGCAGTCCCCCTCGCACTCGGAGGTGCCGTCGCCGTCGTCGTCCACCTCCAGGAAGTCGTTCACGCCGTCGCAGTCGTTGTCCAGGGCGCCGTCGCATTGCTCCGTGGCGCCGGGGTTGACCTCGGCGCGGGTGTCGTCGCAGTCGCCATCGCAGATCCTGTAGCCGTCGCCGTCGGAGTCGTACTCCTCCCACGGCAGGATGCCGTCGCAGTCGTTGTCCGCGCCGTCGCAGAACTCGGTCTGGCCCGGTCGAACGGCGATGTCGTTGTCGTCACAGTCGCCGTCGCAAGGCGAGTACCCGTCGAGATCGTTGTCCTCGGGGTTCATGACCGGATCGGAGTCGTCGCAGTCACCGCCGCAGGGGGCGTAACCATCGCCGTCGTTGTCCTCGGGGTGCATGCCCGGGTCGGTGTCGTCACAGTCGCCGGTGCAGCTGGAGTAGCCGTCGAGATCCAGGTCGTCGAGGTGCAGGGCCGGATCGATGTCGTTGCAGTCCCCGTCACAGGTGGAGTAGCCGTCCCCGTCACTGTCCAGCAGGTTCAGCGCGGGGTTGTTGTCGTCGCAGTCCTCGCAGTGTGCCGCGCCGTCGAAGTCGTAGTCCTCTTCGTCCCACGGCAGGGCCCCGTCGCAGTCGTTGTCCACGCCGTCGCAGACCTCGGTGGCGCCGCCGTAGGTGATGGGATCGCTGTCGTCGCAGTCGTCGTCGCAGGCCATGTGGCCGTCCGCGTCCAGATCACTCTCGTCCTCGGGGAGCACGCCGTCGCAGTCGCCATCGAGGCCGTCGCAGAGCTCGGTGGCGCCCGTGTAGACGTCGGCGTTGGTGTCGTCGCAGTCGCCGCCGCAGGGCGTGAAGTGGTCGCCGTCGGTGTCGGCCTCCTCGTCGCCGGCGTTGCCGTCGCAGTCGTTGTCCGCGCCGTCACAGAGCTCGGGCGCGCCGAGGTAGGTGTCCGCGTCGGTGTCGTCGCAGTCGCCGCTGCAGGTGTCCTGGCCGTCGGCGTCGGCGTCGGCCAGGTTGAGGTCGGCGTCGTTGTCGTCGCAGTCCTCGTCGCAGGTGGAGAACCCGTCGCTGTCCGCGTCCACCAGGTTCAGGGCGGGATCGGCGTCGTCGCAGTCCCCCTCACAGGTGTCGTGCCCGTCGCTGTCGGCGTCGTCGAGGTTCAACGCGGCGTCCGAGTCGTCGCAGTCGCCGTCGCACGTGGTGTACCCGTCGGCGTCGGCGTCGTCGAGGTTCAGCGACGCGTCCGAGTCGTCGCAGTCCACGTCCGAGGTCCACCCGTCGTTGTCCGCGTCCACCGGCCCGGTGGTGTCGTCGTCGTCGCCGGCGGTGGAATCGTCGTCGTCCGCGGTGTCGTCGTCGGCCACGTCGTCGTCGCCGGTGTCGTCGTCCCCCTCGCCGGGGCAGCCCAGGAGCAGGGCTCCCAGCAATCCGATCCACAGGACGATTCCCAAACCGTGGGTGGTGGTGGTCATGGCACTCCTCGCTCCCGTAGGCTCCGCCGGCGGGCAGAGCCTGAAGGGACGTCCGTCATCCTACCAGGCTGGGGGGGCGCGGGTGGAGGGATCAGCGGTCGAGCAGCTCGCGCAGCTGGTGCAGCAACGCAGCCGCGGAGAACGGCTTGGGCAGCACGTCGGCCAGGTCGTCGTCCATGGTCGCGAGCTCCACGTCGAGGGCGTAGCCGGTCACGAACAGCACGCGGATGTCCGGGCGCAGCGCCCGCGCCTGCAGCGCGAGGTCCGAGCCGTTGATCTCCGGCATCACCACGTCGGTGACCAGCGCAGCGATACGATCACCCTGTTCCTGCAGCGCCAGGAGGGCCCGGCTCCCGTCCTCGGCCCGGATCACGCGGTATCCCTGGGCCTCGAGCACGCCGGCCATGCTCTCGCGCACCATGTCGTCGTCGTCGCACAGCAAGATGGTCTCACTGCCCCACGGCAGGCTGTCCTCCGCCTCCGCAACCACCTCGTCGGGAGTCTCGCCCTCGGCGCACGGCATGTAGATGTCGAAGCGGCTGCCCCGGTCCACCTCGCTGATCACGCCGATCTGCCCTGCGGACTGGGTGACGAATCCGTGCACCGAGGCCAGCCCGAGGCCGGTGCCCTGTCCCACGGGCTTGGTGGAGAAGAACGGCTCGAAGATCCGCGACAGCACGTCCGCGGGGATGCCCTCGCCGGTGTCCTCCACCGAGATCCTGACGTGCTCGCCCTCGAGCTCGATGGCCGGATGATCGTGACGCACCTGCCCGGGATCCGTGGGCGCCACGGTCACCGTGACCTGGCCGCCGGCGGGCATGGCGTCCCCCGCGTTGATGAGCAGGTTGGCCAGCGCCTGCTCGGCCTGGGATCGGTCGGCGAAGATCAACCCCGCGTCGGGTTCGACGAGGATCTGCAGCTCCACGTCGTCGCGCAGCAGCCGGCGGAACATGGACTGCAGCCGCGTGACCACCTCGCCCGGGTCCAGGACCTCCGATTCCAGGGTCTGCTTTCGGCCGAAGGCCAGCAGCTGGCGGATCATCCGGTTGGCCCGGTGGGAGCACTCGACGATCTCGTGGATGCAGCGATCGATGCGGGTATCGGGGTCCGGCTTCAGCACCAGCCGCAGCAGATCCGCGTTGCCCTCCACCACGGTCAGGGTGTTGTTGAAGTCGTGGGCGATACCCCCGGCCAGACGACCCAGCGCCTCGAGCTGCTGGGCGTTGGCCAGGCGCCGCTCCAGCTCGCGCTTCTCGGCCTGGACCCGCTCGCGCGTGCGGATCTCCTGACGCAGGGCGAGGTTGTGCTCTCGCAACTGCCGCGCGCGGCTCAGACCGAGCACGGTGCCCGCGGCGATCAGCGCCCCGGCCAGCAAGAGGGTGAACCACCACGTCTGGTAGAAGTGCGACGACAGGTGGTAGGCCAGCCGAACCGGCTCGGCCGACGGGACGTCGTCCTCGTTGATCGCCCGGAACTCGATCACGTGCTCGCCGCGGGGCATCTGGGCGTAGAACACGGATCGGGAACCGCCCACCGACGCCCACTCCTCGTCACGCCCCAGCAGCCGGTATTCGAAGCGCACCAGCTCCGGACGCCTGAGGCTCGCCGCGGTGAAGTGGGCCTCCAGGTCGCCATGCCCCGGTGGCACGCGGGTCACGCTGCCGGGGGACATGGCCGTGGAGTCCATGAGGGCGGACTCCAGGTACAGCACCGGCGGCACGGTGTTCACCTGCACATCGCGGGAGTCGAACTCCACGAGCCCGTCGATGGTCGGGAACCACAGGCGGCCGTCGTCGGCCATCCATCCCGCGGGCTGGGCCCCGCCGTTGCCCTCGCCGGTGGGGAAGGGGGAGCAGCGCACCGACTCGATGGTCCCCTCGGCGTGGGCCTCGAGGTCGTCGCGCCGCACCCGCGACACGCCGCGGTTGCCGTTCATCCACAGCCAGCCCTGGCCGTCGTCGAGGACGCGTGACACCACGTCGTCGTACAGCCCCTCGTGGGTGGTGTAGCGGTGGAACTGGCCGTCCTGCAAGCGCGCCAACCCGCCGCCGTAGGTTCCGATCCAGAGGGTGCCGTCGTCGTCGAGCAGGAACGCGCGCACCACCCCCGGGGGGTGTCCGTCGGCCTCGCCGTAGGTGGTCCAGGAGCCCCCGCGCCACAGCGAACTGCCGCTGCGGTGACCGAACCACACGGTCCCATCGTTCCCCGCGACCACGGCGTGGACGTGCTCGCCCCCCATCCCCTGGTCCTCGCCGAAGGAGGTGACCTCTTCCCCCCTGATACGCAGCACGCCGCCGCCCGCCGTCCCGGCCCAGACCACGCCACCGGCTTCCTCGGCCAGGGCCACCACCGGGTGGGAGGCCTCGAAGACGTCGGTCTCGGTGTAGGCGCCATCGGTCTCGAGGTAGCGGTGGAGCTGGTTGCCGTCGCCCACCCAGAGGGCGCCGTCGGCGGCCCGCAGCAGGGCGCGGCAACATCCCTTGGCGGGGAGCTCGGGAGGAGCCGCGACGAAGCGCCCGTCACGCATCCTCACCAACCCCTCGCACCCGGCGGCCACCCACAGCCCCCCCTCGCCGTCCTCCATCATCACGCCCAGGGACGCGGCGGGCAGGCCGCTGTCCAGGCCGTAGTGCTTGAACTCCTGGCGTCCGAACCTCCACATTCCGCGCCCGTCGCTACCCACCCACAGGTTGCGCTCGCGGTCGCCGAACGCGCAGCGCAAGGAGTTGGGGGCAGTCCACTGGTGGATGGGCGGCGGGGCCGCCCCTTCGAGCAGCGCCTCCCTGACCTCGGCCTCGGACCCGAGCAGCCGGATGGTCCGGGTGTCGACGATCCACAGGTCCCCCTCGCCGTCGGTCACCACGTCCTTGACGACGGTCAGGCCGTCGCCCGGGTCGGGGTGGAACCGCAGCTCGTCGCCCAGGGCGTACGCCACGACGCCGTGGCCTCCGATCCACAGTCCGCCCCGGTCGTCGGCGCGCAGACCCGACACGCCGGTGGGAAGGGGTAGGGACGCCCCATGGCTGCCGTCCGGCTCGAATCGGTAGAGTCCACGCGGTCCACCGACCCAGGCCCGCCCTTCGCTGTCCCACGCAGCCGCGACCCCGGTGGACACGCCATCGTGCAGCGGGTCGGCCAGCCGGACCCATCGCCCCTCCGCGAACAACCACGAGCCACGGTCCGCGGCCACGATCAACCCACCGGGGCCGTTGGCCAGGTCCCAGACCGTGGCGTTGCGCAGCGCGTCGGGCTGCTCGACGTCCTCGAACACGCCGTCGGTGATCCGCACGACGCCGCCGTTCTCCAGACCGACCCAGACGCAACACTCGACGCCGGCCTCCAGGGCGGTGACGCGGGGATTCCAGCCCACCGAGGTGGGCGCGCCGCCCATGGAGCGAAACTCCAGCCCATCGAACCGCACCAGACCACCGAAGGTGACCAGCCAGAGGAACCCGTCGTCGCACTGGGCGACGTCGGTGATGGAGGCCTGGGGCAGCCCGTCCGAGAGGTCCCAGTGCTGGATCAGGTAGGAGCCGTCGACCACCTGGCGCCGCAGGTCGAGGGAGACGGGCTCGGCAGCGGAGGTGTGGGCCACCACCACGGCCAGCGCCAGCGCGACGAACGGCAGCCTGTGGGTCCGAGACGCCAACGATTCCTCCCCCGCCAAGGGTACCCGAAACCCCTACGCGACGCTGCATCGCAACATGCGCGCGAGCACCCGGGATCCATCATTGTATCCTCTCAAACCGTCTGTCAGGATGAGCCACGAGGGACAGGACCATGCCACGACGGACCACAGCTTCAGGAGCCAAACGCAAGCCCCCGAAGGGGCAGCACCGATCGGCCAAGGGTTCGCCGCGACGCGACGCCCTGGCGGCCGGGCAGGAGTCGGACGGGCTCAAGGATCCGCTCAGCGATCCCCTCGAGGAGGCCGAGGCCAAGGGCAACAAGAAGAAGCCCAAGGGCACCAGCACCCGCCGCGAGGCCGAGCACCTGGCCCGGGCCATGGAGAACACCGAGGGCAGCCAGATGACCTCGATGCTGACCCAGACCGAGGCCGCGGAGTCCCAGCGCCTCGGCGCCTCCGACGGCATCAAGGCCTACGTGCAGTTGCAGCTCGGCATCGATCCCACCCTCGACCAGGGCGTCTACAACGCCGTGGTCCGGATCATCGAGAAGGCCAGCGTGCAGAGCCGCGACCAGGTGGCGCTGTGGGTCAAGCTGTTCCACGGGGCCGAGATGGGTCAGTTCAAGCTCGAGCGGCTGTCCATGACCAACCAGACCGGCGGCGGTGCCACCGGTGACTCGTCCGGCGCCGGCCAGATGGAGGTCCTGCGCAACCTCCAGAACCTCGCCGCGGTCTTCCCCAACGCCGCATCCCAGATCCAGGAGCTGTTCCTGCCGGTCGCCGACACGGTGGCCCGCCGCAACGCGGAGCAGTACGTCAACGTCCTGCCGGGCATCAAGGCCATCTTCGCCGCGTCGGGCAAGTCGCCCAACGCGAGGGAAGGCGATACCCACCCCGTGCGGGTGTGGGAGCGCAAGGCCAGGGCCTGACGGGGTTCCCGGGCTACAGCTCGGTCATCACCAGATTCGAGATGACGTCCGACGTGGTGACGTGCACGTACTGCGCGTGATTCGGGGAGTCGATCCCGAACTCGGACAGGGGGATGTCGTGGGGGGAGGTCGTGACGACAGCGACGAGGTACACGGCCGTGTAGGGCGGAACGGAGAGGGAGTAGGGGATGGACTCTCCCTGCGCGTTGGCCGGCTCGAAGTACGCGTAGCCCCAGATGGAGCCGTTGCCGAGAGCGGTGGCGAGGGAACCGTCGATGGGCCACGGCGGCGGTGAGAACTCGGCGGCGATGATGAGGCTGAGCCCCGGGTCGAGGTCGCCGAAGGTGAACGAACCGTCCGTCGTGACGGTCCCGGAGATGGTGACGTAGCTGCGGGCCGCCGGAACCGGGGCGGTGTCGTCGGGGATCTGCACGGTCATCCCCTCGATGTTCTCCTCACCGATGGTCCACGGGTTGATCTGGTCACCGTAGGCGTCCACGGTCGCGCCCCAGTCGTCGCTGGGCTCGAACAGGCCGTTGTTGTTCCAGTCCCAGGCGCCGAGCACGTTCAGGGTGTAGTCGGAGTAGACGGTAAAGGTCCAGTCCTCGAACACACCCTGGTTCGCGCCGTCGAACTCTCCGGGCAGCGTCAACCAGTACGGGCCGCCCATGTTGCTGTCGAAGGTGGCGACCAGGGAGGGACCCGTCGCGCTGACGTGGGTGGAGTCCTGCAGTCCGACGGTCCCGCTCAGGGTCACCGGGATGTGATCACCACCACCACCACCGCCGCCGTGGTGGCCGGGGACCCACTGTCCGCCGCCGCCACCGCCGCCGCCGCCGCCGGTCGAGATGAACTCGATGTCCAGGAACACGTCGATGTCCGCCAGGGGCTGGTCCGTCTCGGCCAGCTGGTCCATGTGGTAGCCCAGGGTGTCCCAGGCGCTGATCACGCCGTCATGGTGGATGTCGGCCACCGCCATCACGGTCAACTCCTCGGCGGGCCACTCGTCGGCCTCCAGGATGTACTCGCTCCCCTCGATGGCCGGATTCGCGGGGACGTCCTGGATGACATCGCTGAGGAGGATGGTCCGCGAGTCCTCGTCGTCGGGGGTCAGCGCGACGAAGATCGCGCCGTACGGGTAGCCGTCCGCGTTGATCTCGGTCCACTCCAGCACGTTGCGCTGCCACGAACCGTCCAGGGCCTCGGAGTAGTACACGGCCGTGAGATAGACCTTCCCCGAGATCTCCAGCGGCGTGCCCGCCACCACGTCGTCGTCGTCGTCGTCGTCGTCGTCGTCGGCCACGTCGTCGTCGTCGGCCACGTCGTCGTCGTCGGCCACGTCGTCGTCGTCGTTCCCGAATCCCCCGGGGTCGCACTCGCAGGTGTTGTCCTGCCCCACCAGGCCGAACGCCACGAGCACCATGAGAATCACGAACAACGGTGTGCGTCGTTCATTCGTTATGAGAGTCATGTTTCACTCCTTGCCGACGGGCTCCTACCCACCAGTTTTGTCGCCCGAATGCTCCGGGGCCTTTGCCCCTGATTTCGCTGCAAGCATATCACTGTCAAGTGGGTTGCATTCAAGAGAACATTCCCTGCTTATCCGGTTAACCCACAAGAATTCTCGCCAGGAGACTCTCC
>CAYRNR010000031.1:0-64711 GCA_964425605.1 uncultured Rickettsiales bacterium
TTCCGGTCTCATGGCGCGCGGCACGACGCCGTCGACGCAGGGGGATAGTAACTCACTTTTGAGTTACGTTCGAGAGGGAAATCAATTTTGGCGTCACGTGCGTCGAACAGGCGACGATTCCGATGAGGTCAGCCGGAGAACACCCAGGTGATCGAGAGGACCACACAGAGGGCGATCACCGCCAGGGCGAGGACCGCGGAGATCCACTTCCAGTTAATCTGCGCCATGGGCAGCGCCCGGGCGTCCTCGGGCGAGAGTTGGCGCTTCGGGGCTGCGGCGGCTTTCTCCGGCACGCGCATGACACGCGCTCGGGACGGCTCGGAGCTCTCCCCGCCGCGGCGGGGCTGGATGCCCGGTGGCAGGTCCCTGGTCGGCGCGATCCAGTCGACGTCGGCGTCTCCGCCCTCCACGGCCAGCTGCCGCTCCCACTCGCGCCGTCCCTCGACGAACGCGCGGATGGTCTCGACGTCCACGGACGAGCTGTCGAAGTGCACGCCCATACCCTGCGGCTGCACGCCCTCGGGTTCGATGGAGCGCACCACCTCGGCGATGGCGCGGACCCGCGTGGCGCCGCGCCCCTCGGGCCGCGGCAGCTCGAACACCAGGTAGATCCGCTGCCCCACCGGACACGGCTCGTCGGTGTGTATGGAGAACGCGCCGGTGGTGCTGAGGTTGGCCAGGTGACCGGAGCAGTCGGGGGGATCGGCGCAACCCCAGGCGACGGGCAAGCCCGTGGCCACACGGGCGGCCTCGCGGCGCTCCGGCTCCTCTAGGGCTCCGGACCCCGAGGATGCCGCCTCGGCGGGGCCCTTCTTGCTCGGCGTGAGGAACCTGAGCAGATCGAACTTGCCCAGCACGAACTCGTCGAACCGGATGCCCACCCCCGGCACGAGCTGTCGAGCCTCGGCCTCGGGCTCGTCGATGCGTCGGGCCACCACCCCGTCCACGTAGACCCGGCCGATGCCCCCGGCCTCCGCGAGATCGAACTCCACCCGGATCTCGGTACCCTCGGGGATGAAATCACGGGTCTCGGCGAACAGACCGCTCGCCGACAGGTTCGTGGTGTAGGCGAGGCATTCGTCCTCGCTCCACGCCAGGCGCACGCGCAGCGTGATGGGGATACGAACGGCGTCGCGGGGATCGACCTCGGGCAAGTCTGAACCGCCCAAACAGGACTCCGAGCGGAGAACTCCTGGCGCTCTCCTCCACCACCGCTCTTGTACACAGCATGACCTCCGATCGTGGCGATCGCCAAATCGAGTATCGGAGTAACTCCTTTTTGAGCTACGTTCGAGGCCGTCGATGGACGGGTAGAATCCGATGACCTTGTGTGCGGTCCGACCACGCGTGCTCCCCGCCCTGCTGGCCCTGGCGGTCGTGGCCGGCTGCTCGCCCCAGCGAGACTGCACGGCCCGCATCTACCACTACCCCCACCGCTCGGTGGACGGGGTGCTCGCGCGCGGCGACTTCGACGGCTGGGCCGGCACCGCGCTCGAGGAGGTCTGCCCGTGCATCTGGCACGTGGATCTGGACCTGGAGCCCGGCGACTACCTCTACCAGCTCGAGGTGGACGGCGCGGTCACCCTCGACGAGCTCGTGGGCTTGACCGGGTACGACGGCGACGACGAGTACTCCCTGATGCGCGTCGAGGACTGCTCCGTGCCCGCGTGGGAGGTCGTCCGCGCGCAGGCGTCTCCCGAGGGGCGGATCGAGGTGGAGCTGACGTTCCTGCGGGCGTCGTCAGGGGCCGGGCTCGACCCCGGCGCGCTGGCGGCCACCCTGCGCGACGGCGCGAGTCTGGACGCCAGCTACGAGCCTCGCTCGGGTCGACTGACCCTGATCGCCGGTGATCTCCCCCCGGGCAAGCACACGGTGACCGTCGACGCCGCGGACGACGACGGCGTGGCCCCCGAGACCCTGGTGCTGCCCCTGTGGGTCGAGGACATCCCCTTCACCTGGGACGAGGCGCTGATCTACCAGGTGATGGTGGACCGCTTCGCCACCGCCGACGGCCCGGTGGACGACCCGGGGGCGGCGGCCCGCGGGCTCCGCCACGGTGGCGACCTGGCCGGCCTGCTGCGGGTGATGGAGCTGGACTACTTCGACGACCTCGGCGCCAACGCCCTGTGGATCTCGCCGATGGTGGACAACCCAGACGGCACCTGGCCCGGCGCCGACGGCCACGAGTACGAGGGCTACCACGGCTACTGGCCCATCGACTCGCGCGCAGTGGAGCCCGACTTCGGCACGGCAGAGGACCTCGACGCCCTGGTGACCGAGGCCCACCGCCGCGGCATCCGCGTGCTGCTGGACGTGGTACCCAACCACGTCCACCTCGAACACCCCTACGTCACCGAGCACCTCGACGACGGCTGGTTCAACGGCGACGGTGACTGCGTCTGCGGCACCGACGGCTGCCCCTGGAGCGAGTTCATCGAGACGTGCTGGTTCACCGAGTACCTCGCCGATCTGGACCTGCGTGACACGGACATCGTCCGGCTCCAGGCCGCGGACGTGGCGTGGTGGATCGAGCGCTACGACCTCGACGGCGTCCGGGTGGACGCGGTGCCCATGATGCCGCGCTCGGCGACCCGCGAGCTCGTGTGGGAGATCCAGCGCCGCTTCGAGCGCGGCGGCGCCGACCTGTACGTGGTGGGCGAGACCTTCACCGGCTCCGGGGGTTGGACCAGCATCCAGCGCACCCTGGGCCCCTTCGGCCTCGACGGCCAGTTCGACTTCCCGGTCATGTGGACCCTGCGCGACACCCTGGCCCACGGCAACGGCACGATGGTCGATCTGCGCGAGGCCATCCGGGAGTCCGAGGCCGCCTGGGGTCCCCCCGGCGCCACCATGGCCCCCTTCGTGGGCAACCACGACGTCACCCGGTTCCTCTCCGAGGCCGCCGGCGACACAGGCGACCGCTGGGAGGATCCGCCTCCGGCCCCGGACGACGACGGCCCCTACCGCAGCCTCGTGCTGGCCCAGACCGTGGCGATGACCCTGCCCGGCGCCCCGGTGCTCTACTACGGCGACGAGTTCGGCATGCCCGGCTCCGGCGATCCCGACAACCGCCGGCCCATGCGCTTCTCGGGCCAGCTGAGCGAGCACGAGTCGTGGACCCTCGACCAGATCGCCCGACTCGGCCGCGCGCGCGCCTGTCTCCCTTCGCTACGCCACGGGTACCGCCACGACGTCTTCGCCGACGACCACGTCCTCGCCTACGGCCTGGACGCCGGCGACGGCCACCCCGCCCTGGTGCTGATCAACCGCGACGACGAGCCCGTGACCCGTCCCTACCCCATCCCCGAGGCCATGCGGCTGGCCGAGCCGACGACCCTGGTGGACGTCTTCTCCGGGACCGAGGTCGCAGTGGAGTGGGGAGCGACGGCCTACCTGACGCTGTCTGCGGAGTCGGCCATGGTGCTGGTGCCGGCGGCGAGCGGGTGCAACGGCAGCTGAGGAGGAGTGGTTTGGCGAACATCCCGGACGCCGACATCCTCATCGTCCGGTTTCGCGGCTCGTCACGTGGTAGCCTCGGGCAGATTTCCCTTGTAATTTGTCGACAGCGTTAGCATTCTGCCAGGAAATAATACGGCCTTTCCAACTCGAGGATCCGACATGCCCCGGTATCGCCCCCGGCACGCAGAGCGCAAGCTCGACCAACTGGCCAGCTTCTTCAAGGTGGTACTGGTCACCGGCGCACGTCAGGTGGGCAAGAGCACATTGCTCGAACACGTCTTTCCGAAACACCACGTCGTCGTGTTCGATCCCATCCAGGATCTGTACGGCGCGCGGGAGGATCCAGACCTGTTCCTCGACAACTTCCCGCCCCCACTCCTCCTGGACGAGATCCAGTACGCCCCCGAGCTCCTTCCCGCCCTCAAGAGGCGTGTCGACCGAACGGAGGAGTCCGGGCAATACCTGCTCACCGGCTCTCAGAACCTCGCGGTGCTCAGGACGGTCGCCGAGAGTATGGCGGGCCGGGTGGGAATCCTCTCTCTGGAAGGGATGACTGCGGCGGAGATGACCGACGCAGGGCGTCGTTCTGGCTGGCTGTCTTCGTATGTCGAAGACCCCGAGTCCTTGCTCGACCTGGAGCCGGAGGCTGCGCAGGATTCGCCGGCTCGAAGGATCTGGCGCGGTTCGCTGCCTGGTCTGCTCGACGCCCCCGACACCATCGTCCCCGACTACTTCCGCTCCTACGTCCAGACCTACGTAGATCGTGATGTTCGATCGATGGAGGACATCCGGCAGCTCGCCGATTTCGACCGATTCCTGGGGCTCGCCGCTGCTCTCACAGCCCAGGAGATCAACGCCTCACAGTTCGGTCGTGACGTGGGAGTGAGCCCGTCCACGGCCAGACGCTGGCTCGATCTGTTGGCCCACACCTACCAGTGGCGAGAGCTCCCGCCGTACCACGGCAACACCATCAAGCGGCTGAGCAAGAAGGGCAAGGGCTACCTCTGCGACACCGGCCTGGCCGCGTACCTACAACGCGTATCTTCCCCCCAGGCTCTGGCCGTCAGCCCCCTGCTGGGCCCCCTGTTCGAGACCTGGGCCGTCAACGAGATCCACGCACAGTTCGTCCAGTTCGACGTGCCTCCCCTGGCCCACCACTGGCGGACAGCCGGCGGCGCCGAAGTCGACTTGATCCTGGAGCGCGACGGCGCCCTCTACCCCATCGAGATCAAGTGCAAGAGCCACCTGTCCGGTCACGACACGCGCGGCCTCCACGCGTTCCGCGCCACCTACCCTCGCCAGGACGTCCGTACAGGGCTCATCGTGTATGCCGGCAACGAGTGCTACCGGGTGAACCCCAACACCATCGCGGTACCGTGGAGTGGGGTGGTCAAGCCTCCTCCGACAAAATAGGCGCACGTGATAGCCTCGAAGCAGGAAAGGGGGATCTGCCGTGCGCGCGACCCTGCTCTTGTGCTTCCTGTCCCTGGCTCTGGCCGTTGGCTGCGATCCGTCCACCGAGATCGACGACGACGACGACACCACGGTCGGCGACGACGACGACGACACCACCGCCGGTGACGACGACGACACCGGGCCCGTGGACGCGGATCAGGACGGCTTCACCGAGATCACCGACTGCAACGACGACGATCCCCTGACCTGGCCCGGGGCGCCGGAGCTGTGCGACGGCCTCGACAACGACTGCGACTACATGGTCCCGGACACGGAGATCGACGACGACGGCGACGCCATGGCCGAGTGCGAGGGGGACTGCGACGACACCGACGCGACCGTTTACGAGGGCGCCGAGGAGATCTGCGACGGCCTGGACAACGACTGCGACCAGATAATCCCCGACGACGAGGCGGACGCCGACGGCGACGGCGCGTCGATCTGCGACGGGGACTGCGACGACACCGACGCCGGCATGTACCCCGGGGCGGTCGAGGCGTGTGACGGCGTGGACAACGACTGCGACGGCACCGTGGACAACGGATACGACGCGGACGGCGACGGCTTCACGATCTGCGACGGTGACTGCGACGACGAGAACGACACGGTCTTCCCCGGCGGTGAGGAGCTCTGCGACGAGCTGGACAACAACTGCGACGGCAGCCTGGCCGCGAGCGAGGTGGACGACGACGCAGACGGCTGGATGGTGTGCGACGGCGACTGCGACGACGACGATCCCACGATGACCCCGCTGGACGGCGACGGCGACGGCGCGTCCAGCTGCGACGGCGACTGTGACGACGCCGACGCGGACCTCAACGTGATCGACGCCGACGGCGACGGGTTCACGTCGTGCGACGACGACTGCGACGACAACGATCCCGCGGTGTGGCCCGAGGACGCCGACGGCGACGGCTACTCCCTGTGCACCGGGGATTGCGACGACACCGACGCGGGTCTGAACCCGGCCGACGTGGACGGCGACGGCGTGAGTTCTTGCGACGGCGACTGTGTCGACGGCGATCCCGCGAACTTCCCGGGCAACGCCGAGATCTGCGACCACCAGGACAACAACTGCGATGGGTTGGTGGACGACGACGACGCCACGGTGACCGGGCAGGGGATCTGGTACGCCGACGCGGACGGCGACGGCCACGGGGACGACGAGACCTCGTACCTGCGCTGCTTCGCGCCCCCGGACTCCGTGGACACGGCGGGCGACTGCGACGACGGCGCCCCCCTGATCCACCCCGACGCGGAGGAGATCTGCGACGGCGTGGACAACGACTGCGACGGCGATCTCGACGAGGCGGACGCCTTCGGCTGCGAGGCTCACTACGCGGACCTCGACGGCGACGGCCACGGTGTCCTGGCCGACAGCCGCTGCCTGTGCGACGGAGAGGCTCCCCACACGTCCCTGTCCGGGGGTGACTGCGACGACACCAACCCCCTGATCCACCCCGACCGACCCGAGGACTGCAACGGCATCGACGACGACTGCGACACCGTCGTGCCCGCCGACGAGGTGGACGGCGACGGCGACGGCCAGATGATCTGCGACGGCGACTGCGACGACACCAACGCCGCGGTGTACCTGTGGGCCACCGAGATGTGCGACGGCCTCGACACCGACTGCGACGGCGCGCTCCCGGCCGGCGAGGAGGACGAGGACGGCGACGGTGTCCCGGTGTGCGACGGCGACTGCGACGACACCGAGGCGGACGTCTACCCCGGCGCCCCCGAGATCTGCGACTGGCTCGACAACAACTGCAACGGCATCCCCCACGCCACCGAGGCCGACGACGACGGCGACGGCTTCATGGCCTGCGAGGAGTGCGACGACGACGACGCGGCGGTCCACCCCGACGCCGAGGAGATCTGCGACGACGTCATCGACAACGACTGCGACGGGTACCCCGACGAGCACGACTCCGAGTGCCTCGAGCCCGTGGACGCCGACGGGGACGGCTGGGAAGAGGGCGTGGACTGCGACGACGCCGATCCGGACCTCCAGTGGGACGACCTCGACGGCGACGGCCACGCCACCTGCGACGGCGACTGTGACGACGACGATCCCGCCGTGTTCCCTGGCGCCGTGGAGGACTGCGAGGACGGCATCGACAACAACTGCGACGGCATCGCCGACGGCTGCGGGCCCATCGGCGACGTGGACCTGGTCGACGCCGACGCCAAGCTCGTCGGCGAGGACGGCGGCGATCACGCCGGCGGGGCGATCGCCGCGGCCGGGGACGTGGACGGCGACGGTCTCGACGACCTCCTCGTCGGGGCCGAGTTCAACGATCTCGGTGGCGTCGAGGCTGGCGTGGCCTACCTGATCTACGGCCCCGCCACCGGCTCCATCGACCTGTCCACGGCCGACGCCCGCCTGTACGGCGAGGACGCGGGCGACCAGGCGGGTTCGTCGGTCGCCGGGGTCGGGGACACCGACGGCGACGGGTACGACGACATGGTCGTCGGCGCCTTCGCCCACGGCGGCGGCGGCTCCTACGCGGGCGCGGCCTACTTGGTGTCCGGGCCGGTCTACGGCGACGTGGAGCTGTCCGACGCCGACGCCAAGCTCGTCGGCGAGGAGGTGGACGACTGGGCCGGGTGGGCCTCGGCCAGGGCCGGTGACGTCAACGGCGACGGATACGACGACGTCGTGATCGGAGCCCACGGGCAGGACGCGGGCGGCTCCTCCGCCGGCGCCGCCTACCTGGCCATCGGTCCGATCACGGGCGACCGGGACCTGGCCGCGGGCGAGGCCAAGCTCGTCGGCGAGACGGCCAGCGACTACGCCGGGTACGCGGTGTCCACCGCCGGCGACATGAACAGCGACGGCTACGACGACCTCGTCATCGGCGCCCACGGCAACGACGCCGGAGGCACCGACGCCGGCGCCGCCTACGTGGTCCACGGCCCGATCTCGGGCGTGGTCGATCTGTCCGCGGCCGACGCCAAGCTCGTCGGCGAGACCGCCTACGACTACGCCGGCTTCACCGTGGCCCATTCGGGCGACGTCAACGGCGACGGGAACGACGACGTGATCGTGGGCGCCCACGGCTGGGGCGGCGCCCCTGCCGATGCCGGCGCCGCCTACCTCGTCCTCGGTCCGGTCGCCGGCTCCATCACCCTGTCCGGCGCCGCCGCCCGGCTCACCGGGGAGGCCGAATCCGACTACGCCGGCGTCTCCGTCTGTGCCGCAGGCGACGTCAACGGCGACGGCCTCGGCGACCTCGTCGTCGGCGCCTACGGCAGCGACGCCGGCGGCGCCGACGCCGGCGCCGCCTATCTCCTCCTCGCCCCCGTGTACAGCATCAACCTCGGCTCCGCCCACGCCCGCTTCATCGGCGAAGCCGACTCCGACTACGCCGGCAGGCAGGTCTGCACCGCCGGCGACACCGACGGCGACGGCTTCGACGACCTGCTCATCGGCGCCTACCAGGAGAGCGAAGGCGGCTCCCACGCAGGGGCGGCGTATCTGATCCTCGGGGGGCAGTAGGTCCAACCCAGCGCGGGACCAGAAAGTGATTATTTAGTGTTTTCAGGCCCTTGCATGTAGTGACTCATTTTCGAGTTACGTTTTCTAGCCAGATGGGGTACACCTTCGACAACGACCTTCGAGGAGTCCCCATGCCCGCACCACGACTGCTTGTCCTGTTCGCTGCCGTGATGGCCCTCGCTCTGTTCGGCTGCTCCGACCCCTGCCCCGGCGGAGCCTGCGACGACCTGCCCGAAGATCCCTGGACACCGCCGGACGACGACGACGACGAGACCGGCAACTACGGCGACGACGACGATGACGACGATGACGACACCTGGGGCGACGACGACGACACGACGCCCGAGATCGTGTCGGTGCGCGACTGCGTGTCCCACCTGACCTACACGCCCAACGGCACGCCGGGGTCCATCGCCGTGGCCGGCGAGTTCAACGGCTTCGACACAACCACGGATCTCATGGCCGACACCGACAGCGACGGGATCTGGGAACTCGACATCGAGCTCGGCCCGGGTGAGTACGCGTACAAGTACGTCATCGACGGGGAGTGGGAGGGCAGCCCGCCGCCCAACCGCTACACCAAGTGGTACGGCGGCTCGGAGAACCGCAACCTGAGGGTGGGCGACTGCACCGTGCCGCTGCTGCAGACCGAATCCGCGTCGGCGAACGCGTCAGGGGATCTCGAGGTCTACGTCCAGGTGGCGCTGGCCACGGACGAGTCCCCCCTGGACACGACGTCAGTGGCGATCACCGTGGGCGGCGCCGACTACTCGGGCCAGGCCTCGGTGACCGAGGGCGGCGAGATCGAGCTGCACGTGTCCGGCCTCCCCCCTGGCAAACATTCGGTGCGGATCTGGGCCGCGGACCAGGCGGGCCGCCGCGCCGAGAACGAGCCGTTGTTCATCCCCCTGTGGGTGGAGGACGAGGCGTTCGAGTGGTTCGACGCGACCATGTACTTCGCGTTCACCGACCGCTTCCGCAACGGTGACTGGGACGCGGATCCGCCCCTGTACGACCCCGTATACGGCGTGGAGGACCTGGCCAACTACTGGGGCGGCGACTTCCAGGGCATCCTCGACGCGATGCAGATGGACGACTACTTCACCGAGCTGGGGGTCAATCTGCTGTGGCTCTCGCCGGTGTACGAGAACCCCGACAGCGGCTACGGGGGCGACGACGGCTACCAGTACTCGGGCTTCCACGGCTACTGGCCGACGATGGCCCGCGAGCCGGAGTCCCGCTTCGGTGACGTGGACGCCGACGCCGAGGACCGCCTCAAGGCGCTCATCGACGAGGCCCACTCCCGGGGCATCCGCGTGCTGTTCGACCTGGTGCTCAACCACGTGCACGAGGACCACGAGTACGTGGACCAGAATCCAGACTGGTTCGCCGGCGGCGGCTGCGTGTGCGGCACCGACAACTGTGACTGGGACTCCCACGCCATCGACTGCTGGTTCCGCGACTACCTGCCCGACCTGGACTACACCAACCACGACATCGTCCAGCAGCAGCTCGACGACGTACTGTACTGGGCCCGCGAGTACGACGTGGACGCCTTCCGCGTGGACGCGGCCAAGCACATGAACCACGTGATCATGCGCAGCCTGTCCATGCGCCTGCGCGATGAGTTCGAGGTGGGCGGCGGCGCGCCGTTCTACCTGGTGGGCGAGACCTACACCTTCACCGACGGCCACGGCCTGATCATGGACTACGTGGCCGACCACGAGCTCGACGGCCAGTTCGACTTCCCCCTGGTCTGGACCGCGCGCGAGGTGTTCGCGGGCTGGGGCAGCTTCAGCGATCTCGAGAACATGGTCGCCACGGGCGAGAGCGAGTACGGCGACGCGGTGATGTCGGCGTTCATCGGCAACCACGACATCCTGCGCTACTCCACCTACCTGGCCGAGAACTACGATCCCTACGACGACTGGAATCAGCCCGAGGACCTGATGGCCGCGGGATCGGCCGGGACGGTCGACCAGTGGGACCTCATCCACAAGATGTCCATGGCGTTTTGTTTCGTGCTGACCCAGAAGGGCGCGCCGCTGATCTACTACGGCGACGAGATCGGCCTGGCCGGAAACGGCGATCCCGACAACCGCCGTCCCATGAGCTTCGCGCCGTACCTCAACGCCAACCAGGACGAGATGCTGAGCCGCATCCAGGCCCTGGGCCAGGCCCGCCAGGACCACGTGGCCCTGCGACGCGGCGACCGCGCCCAGATCTGGGTGGACGACGACTTCTACGTGTACTCGCGCGACGCCGGCAACGGCGACGTGGCCATCGTGGCCATGAACAAGGGCGGCTCCACCCGGACCGAGACAGTCACCGTCCCCGGCGACCTCGGCATCGACGGCCAGACCCTGGCCAACGCCGTGGGCAGCGGATCGATCTCCGTGTCCGGCGGGTCCGCCTCGATCTCACTGGGTAGCTGGGAGTACGCGGTGTTCGTGCCCTAGTGCCGCGAGCGTGAAGTTCTCGAGGTCCTCTCGAACTCCCTGGATGACCTGTCCACCCCTACGGTCAAATCGACAACATGGTCAGCTGACGTGGCCTCGTTTGGGTCGCTGAGATCGAGATGTGTCCGTCGCCGGGCTGTAGAGGGAGCTGACCAGGAACCTCGGTTCCGGCAAACTAGAAGGGTTGTATCCTGGTGGCAGCCCGGTCCGTACGATCACGCGACGTACCCCGATGAGGGATGGGACTGTAACGATCAGGTGGCCGGCATCTACCCTGGGAACGGGTGCTGACAGCGTAAGTAGCAAGCCCGCTACGTAGCAGTCTTGCTACTCATCCAAACGCACCCTATACTGAGGCCATGTTCCAATCCAGCATTCCGGTTACTGCAGGCGCCTTCATGGACCGGAGCGTCGAACTGGAGCGTCTGCAACGGCTCTTGACCGATCTTCAGAGGGGCTCGCCCACGTGGCTGGCAATCCTGGGCGTTCGCAAGATCGGCAAGACGAGCCTCCTGCTCGAGCTGGCGCGAAGGGCTGGCAACGCGAACACGAGCTTTGTGAACCTGGACACGTTCGAGCACTCGCCGCTCACCCCCGACATCTTCCGGCGGTACGGACTCAGGCTGCTCGATGTCTTGTTCGCCGAGGAGATCGGCCGCTCCGTAGAGGCTGCATACCGCGAACCAGCGGCCTTTCGCAGGGCCATGTCGTCCTCGAGTGCGGTGATGACTCTCCCGGGCGAGCTGCGCTCGGAGATCCTGGAATTGCCAGATCGCCCCACCGATGACCAGTTGCGGCGCGACGTGCTCGACTGGCCAGAACGGTTGGCCCAAGCTCTCGACAGGACGATCCTGGTGGCATGGGACGAGTTCCAGGCTCTCACGACGCTCGGCTCACGGCGGGGAGGGACGGACCCAATCCCGCTCATGCGCAGCGTCTGGCAACGACACCAGCGCACGGCCTACGTCATCTCCGGATCCGAGCGAAGTATGCTATCGGAGCTGATCACGGACGAGCGTTCCCCGTTCTTCCAGCACTTCGCCATCCTCGAGCTCGGCCCCTTCTCGGACGAGGACGCCGTCGATCTCCTGGCCCGCAACGCCCCCGACGACCGACCCATTCCCGCCGAGCAGGCACGAGGGATCGTGGATCTGGTGGGTGGGCACCCGTTCTACGTGCAGCTCGCGGGGGAGGCGCTGACGGCGCTGTCACCGCCCTATGACCAGGCGGCTTTGAAGGAAGCCATGCAGGCACTGCTGTTCAGCTCGACGGGGCGCCTGGCACTGTACTTCGAGAACCGTCACGCCAAGCTGGTGGGGCGCTCGGCCCACCTGTCGAGGTTGCTGCAGGAGCTGGCCGCCGGACCGGCCCTGTTCTCCGAGCTCGCGGCCTCGATGCGGTCCCCCAGCGGAGCTGTGGCCTCCTACCTCGGCCGACTCGGGGACGACGTCGTACAGGGATCGGATGGTCGGTACGGACTGCGTGATCCCACGTTTGCCCGATGGTTGCTGTGGCGGGGCGATGGCGGCACGGCGGTTCCGATGACCGTGCTGGGCGACGCTGCAGAACGGCGCGTGGCCGACGAGCTGGCCTGGATGGGCTTCGAGCTCGTCTACCGCTCGCGAGCCTCGCGCGGCGCGTTCGACCTGCTCGCGTTGCGAGGTCCTTCGAGGTTGGGCGTGCAGGTGAAACGTACGTCACTGCCCGTACGGTTCAAGAAAGCCGAGTGGACGCGTTTTCTGGGCGAAGGGCGACGCCTGGGCTGGACGGCCGTGGTCGCCGCCGTGTCCGGCGACGAGGCCGGGAGTGTCGAGTTCCTCGATCCGGACGAGGCGAGGGTGGGTCGAGAGGCCAGACTCGACGAAGAAGCCCGGATCGAAAACCTGCTCCAGTGGCTGGAACGGGCCGGAGAATAGCCTACCCCCCGATCTCCACACTCCCCTCCCCCAGCACGTGCACCGGAAAACGTTTGCCCGGCTCCTCGAAGATCAGCTCGGTGAAGTCGGCGTTGGCGTGGCGGAGGTTCCAGCGGACCGCCGCGGTGAGGGGGAGCTGGGCGTCGTCGGGGTCGAAGGGAATCAGGGCCGACGACGAAGCACCAGCAGGCCGAGGCCTGCGAGCAGCACAGCGCTCAGAGGAGAGACGCCGCGGACGTCCTGGCGGCAGGAGCAGTCCGTACCCGCGTCGATGTCATCCGTGTCGTCGTCGGCCGGCTCCGCGTCGTCGTCGTCGTCGTCGCCCACGGAGGAGTCGTCGTCGTCGCCGGGCTCCTCGCACTCCTCGTCGTCCACGTCCACGAGCCCGTCGCAGTCGTTGTCCACCCCGTCGTCGCAGCTCTCGGCCGCGCCGGGGTTCACGCCGGCGTCCACGTCGTCGCAGTCGCCCGAGCAGGTGTCCCAGCCGTCGCCGTCGCCGTCGTCGAGGTTCGCCGAGGCGTCGCCGTCGTCGCAGTCGCCGTCGCAGGTGGTGACGCCGTCGCCGTCCGCGTCGTCGAGGTTCAGCGCGGCGTCCGTGTCGTCGCAGTCGCCGTCGCAGTCGGCCCAGCCGTCACCGTCCAGATCCGCCTCGTCGGCCGGCAGCGAGCCGTCGCAGTCGGTGTCCACGCCGTCGCAGACCTCGGCGGCGCCGGGGTAGACGGTGGGATCGGTGTTGTCGCAGTCGCCCTGGCAGGCGTTGAAGCCGTCGGCGTCCACGTCCTCGTCCACGTCCTCGTCGATGGGGCCGTCGCAGTCGTTGTCGATCTGATCGCACAGCTCTGGCGCGCCGTCGTAGGTGGTCGCGTCGGTGTCGTCGCAGTCCCCCTGGCACTCGAACATGCCGTCACCGTCGTCGTCGACCTCGACGGCTGGCACGCTGCCGTCACAGTCGTTGTCCAGCCCGTCGCAGACCTCGGGGTTGCCCGGGAACATGGTCGGCTCGGAGTCGTCACAGTCGGCGTCGTCGGCCACGTAGCCCAGGGGTTGATCGCAGGCGGGCATCCAGGCGGCAGCGTCGCCATAGGTGTCCTGATCGTCGTCGGCGTACCAGTCCAGCGCGTCCGCGGCGTCCCCCTCGTCCACGACGCCGTCGCAGTCGTTGTCCACCCCGTCGCACAGCTCGGTGGCGGCCGGGTGGATCGTGTCGTCGAAGTCGTCGCAGTCCGGCCCCGCGTCGAACCCGTCGCCGTCCGCGTCCGGATCACACGCATCGCCGATGTCGTCGCCGTCGAGATCGTCCTGGTTCGGGTTGGGATCGTTGGGGCAGTTGTCGGCGTCGTCGAGGATGCCGTCGTCGTCGACATCGTAGTCGAAGCAGTCGTCGTAGCCGTCGCCGTCCCAGTCGCCGCAGATGGTGGGATCCCAGGGCGCTGGATCGTCTCCGGAGAGCACACCGTCGCCGTCGGGGTCCTGCGCGGGATCGAGCCCACAGACGCTCTCGGAGCCCGTGGGCGAGACCAGGGTGAAGCGGTCGTAGGGCTGGGACAGGGTGTAGAAGCCGAAGTTGCCCACCGGGAACGTGCCCGACACGTCGAACTCCAGCGTGCCGTCGACCCACACCTGGATGCGGTCGATGTCGTACTGCAGCTCGACGAGATAGGTCGTGTTGTCCGCCCATCCGACGCTGCCCAGCGTCGCCGCTCGGGCCTCCTCGACGACCGCGCCGGTGTGGGACCAGAAGTTGCCGATGTCGCTGCAGCCGCCGGACAGGTCCGGGATGCCGCTCACCCGGTTCATGGCCATGCCGGTGGGGGCCCAGCCATCGCACTCCTGCTCGAACTGCTTCCAGTCGAAGACCATGTACTCGGCGGTCGGGTTGCTGTGGTCGCCGCTCTCGTACCCCACCGTCCAGCCGATGAAGTCGTCGTCGTCGGTGGTCTGGACCTCCAGCTCGAACTCGATGATCACCCCCACGGCGGGCAGGTTGGTCATGGCCACGCCAGGGCCCGAATTCTCGGTCTGGGTGATGGTCAGGTTGTCCTGACTCAGGGTCCAGGTCGTCGGGCCAGCCAGCAGGCCCTGGGAGCTGAAGTCCTCGAAGAAGTCGATCTCGAAGGTGGCCTCGGTGCAGGTGTAGCCATCCTCGACGAAGCAGCCGTTGTCACAGCCGTCGCCATCGGTCACGTTGCCGTCGTCGCATTCCTCGGTGCCCTCGACGACCCCGTCGCCACAGACCTGGGCAACCGCGAACGACGTCCAACACAGCGTCGCGACCGCAGCCAGCAGCAGAACCGTTCTCCGATACCCCTCATGTGTGCGCTTCATTTCTTCTCCCCGTGGTGTTTCGTCCGGTCCCGGGGACGATAGCACGCCCCCGCGCGAAACCCGCCCCCTACCCATTTGACATCGCCCCCCAAACCGCGAGAGTGGGCCCATGCCACGGCGCCCCCGCCGCGAGGCCGGGATGGCCTTCATCCTGATCACGCTGTTCCTCGACATCCTCGGCCTGGGGATCATCATCCCGGTCCTGCCCGAGCTGGTGACCGACTTCCTCGACGGCGACGCGAGCCGCGCGGCAGCCTGGTTCGGGGCGATCGCGTCCTCGTTCGCGCTGATGCAGTTCTTCTTCGCGCCGGTGCTGGGAGCCCTGTCGGACCGGTTCGGGCGACGGCCCGTGATCCTGATCTCCCTGTTCGGGTTCGGCGTGAACTACCTGCTGCTGGCGTTCGCGCCGTCGCTGCTGTGGCTGTTCGTCGCGAGGATCCTCAGCGGGATCACCGGCGCGTCCATGACCACGGCCAACGCGTACATTGCCGACATCTCCACGGACGAGACGCGCGCGCGGAATTTCGGGCTGGTGGGCGCGATGTTCGGGCTTGGGTTCATCTGCGGGCCGGCCCTGGGCGGCGTGCTGGGCGAGCTGGGCCCGCGGGTGCCGTTCTTCGCGTCGGCGGGGGTCGTGCTGGTCAACTGGGTGTACGGGCTGGCCGTGCTCCCCGAGTCCCTCCCCCCGGACAAGCGCCGCAAGGTGACCTGGCGCGACGCCAACCCCCTGGGCGGGCTGCGGCTGCTGGGGCGCTACCCGCTGGTGGCCGGGCTGGCCGTGGCGTTCGTGTTCATGTCCCTGTCCCAGCGCGGCATGGAGACCATCTGGGTGCTGTACACCCACTACCGCTACGGCTGGGAGGAGTTCGAGAACGGCATGACCCTGGCGCTGTTCGGCGTGGCCGCCATCGTGGTCCAGGGCCTGCTGGTCCGGCGGGTGGTCGCCCGCGTCGGGGAGCGGCGGGCCGTGCTGATCGGGATGGGCTTCTCGGCCCTGGGCATGGTGCTGTTCGGGCTGGCATCCCTGCCGTGGATGATGGTCGCGACCATCGCCATCTCCGCGCTGGGAGGCATCGCCGGGCCGTCGATCCAGGCCCTGGTCACCGGGTCGATCCGGCCGGACGAGCAAGGCGGCGTCCAGGGAACGCTGACCTCGCTGATCAGCCTCACGGCCATCTTCGCGCCGCTGATCTCGACGCAGCTGTTCCGGCGGTTCACCGGGGACGGGGCGCTCGTGGAGCTGCCCGGCGCGCCGTTCTTCGCGTCCACGGCGTTCTTGCTGGTGTCGGTGATGCTGATCATCGCGGCCTTCCGGCGCCATCCGGCGGCTTGACCACGGCGACGATCCGTCGCAACGTCTTGCCATGACACTGCACCGACTGCTGGCCCTCGACGTGGCGCCCTACCCCCTCGATCCCATCGAGCTCGGCGAGGACGTGGCCGCGGCAGCCCCCGTCTGGCTGTGGATCACCGGGGGCGCGTGCTGCGTGCTCACCGCCGCCATCGGCGTGGGCGCCCTGGTGGTGCTGGGCTGGCTGGTGCTGAGACGTCGCAAGGGCTGAACCCCCTCTTGGAGGAACGGATGGATCGTTTGAGACCGCTGTGGGTGACCTCGTTGGTGGTGAGCCTCTGCCTCGCCTCGCCGGCCTCGGCCTTCGAGGTGGGGATGTACGCCGCCGACTCGTTCGGCGTCGTGGACGTGGAGGACAAGCTCGACGACGTGGGCGTCCTGGACTGGGTCTACATCGAGGACTCGGCCCAGAGCACCCCCGACCTCGCCCAGCTGCAGACCCACGACGTGGTCTTCGTCTACGCAGGAGAGGCCTTCTTCGACGCCGACGCCATGGGCGACGTGCTGGCGGACTTCGTGGACGCCGGCGGCGCGTTGGTGGTCGCGGCCGGCACCTTCGATCCCGCCGGGATCGGGGGGCTGGGCGGGCGGATCGTCGCCGACGGCTACCTCCCCCTCGACGCGGCCGCGGCGGTCTACGGCACGCCGCTGACCCTGGTGGCGGACGACCCGGACCACGCCATCGTGCGACGGGTCGCCTCCTTCGACGGTGGCGCCGCGAGCGTCCATCACGGGCCCACGGCCACGCGGGCAGGCGCCACCCAGGTGGCCCGCTGGTCCAACGACGAGCCCCTCGTGGCGTACTGGTCCCCTGCTGCGGGCACGGTGGTCGCGCTGAACATGGCGCCGCCGTCCGAGGACACCTTCCCGGGGATGGGCCTGTGGGATCCGGCCACCGACGGGGACTGGCTGATGGCGGACGCGCTGCGCTTCGCCGCGGGCTGTGACGCCGACGGGGACGGGTACTTCGACAGCTGGTGCAACGGCGAGGACTGCGACGACTCCGAACCCCTGGCCTACCCGGCCAACGCCGAGGTCCACGACGGGATCGACAACGACTGCGACGGCATGGTGGACGAGGGCGTGCTGCCCTACGACGCGCTGTTCGTCACCGAGATCATGAAGAACCCCGACGCGGTCAGCGACACCGACGGCGAGTGGTTCGAGGTCTACAACAACACCAGTTTCGCCATGGACCTGTTCGGGCTCGAGGTCACCGACCTGGGCACCAACGCCTTCACCGTGCTCCAGAGCGTGATCGTGGCCCCGGGCGACCACGCCGTGCTGGTCAAGAACGGCGATCCCCTGGTCAACGGCGGCATCTACCCCGACTACACCTGGACGGCGACCTTCGACATCGCCAACGGTGACGACGAGATCGTGCTGACCTTCGATGGCCAGGAACTGGACCGCGTGGTCTACGACGATCCCGACTGGCCCGACGACGCCGGGGCCGCCATGTCCCTGGATCCCACGATCGTCGGGCCGACGGCCAACGACGACTTCGCGAACTGGTGCAACGCCTCGACCGCCTACGGCGATGGCGATCTGGGCACCCCCGGCGACGCCAACCCCACGTGCTGTGCCGACCTCGACCTCGACGGCTTCGCCGACCACGCGTGCGGCGGCGACGACTGCGACGACTCGGACGCGGCCATCCACCCCGCGGCAGCGGAGATCTGCGACGGCGGCATCGACAACGACTGCAGCGAGCTGACGGTCGAGGACGAGGACGGCGACGGCGACGGGTACACCGTGTGCGACGGCGACTGCGACGACGCGGACATCACCCGCAGCCCCGGCGAGCAGGAGGTCTGCGACGGCATCGACAACGACTGCGACTCCAGCACCGACGAGGACGTGGACGGCGACGGCGACCTCGTCACCATCTGCGACAACGACTGCGACGACGCGAACATCGACACCTACCCGGGCGCGCCCGAGCTGTGCGACGGGGCCGACAACGACTGCGACGGCGCGCTGGGCGTCGACGAGGTGGACGGAGACGAGGACTACGTGCTGCTGTGCGAGGGGGACTGCGACGACACGGATCCGACCACCTACCCCGGGGCGCCGGAGCAGTGCGACCAGATCGACAACGACTGCGACGATCTGATCGACGAGGACGTGGACGAGGACACCGACGGCGACGGCTACAACGCCTGTCAGGGCGACTGCGACAACGGCGATCCCGCTTCCTACCCCGGCGCGGACGAGCTGTGCGACGGTGCGGACAACGACTGCGACGGCGTGCTGCCCGACGACGAGGCCGATCTGGACGCGGACGGTTACATCGCCTGCGGCGAGGACTGTGACGACGACGACGGCGCCGTGAACCCCGCGGCGGACGAGGCCTGCGACGGCGTGGACAACGACTGCGACGGCATCACCGATGACGTGGACGCCGATGGCGACGGCCACGTGGCCGAGGCCTGCGGCGGCGAGGACTGCGACGACACCGACGACGACAACCACCCCCTGGCGCTGGAGGAGTGCCTCGACGGCGTGGACAACGACTGCGACGGCGCAGTGGACGAGGCCGACGAGGAGTGCGCCGAGATCGGCGATGACGACGACGCGAGCCCCGCGGACGACGACGACGCGGACGGCGGTGATTGCGAGTGCGACGCCAGCGGCGCAGGCGCGCCCGGTTCCTCGCTGGGGTTGCTCCTGATCGGGCTGGCGCTACTGGGGCGCCGGGCGACGCGCCTCTAGCCGTACTTGGCGAACAGCCGCTCGACCATCGCCACGTACTGCTCCATGGCCTGGTCCTTGCTCGCGCCCTTCTTGCCGGCCCATGCGTCGTACTTGGCGCGACCCTTGAAGTCCATCATGCCGGGGCGCTTGCCGGCCACGTCGCCGGCGGTCCCCTGCTTGAACAGGGCGTACAGCTCCAGCAGCTCCATGTTGTCGGGTCGCTTGGTCAGGGTGTTCACGCGCTGCTGCGCGGAGGTGAAGTCGTCTTGCAGGGCCACGGTGCCTCCTCGGGTTCGCAGCCCCGAGGGTAGGACGGGAGGGGGGGCTGGGTCCAGATCGGCGGGGCCGAGTCAGTACCAGGAGGGGGGCTGCGTCCACTGCTCGGGCTCCAGCTGGAGGCCAAACCCCCAGTGCTCGGGATAGTCCGGACCCATCACGTTGGACTCACTCCAGATCCGGCTGCCGTTGCGCTGGATCGCCCAGCGGGTCTCGGCCCCCGGCTGGGGATCCTTGAAGCTCAGGTCGAAGTAGATGAGGGTGTCCGGAGGCGCCTCGAACTCCACCGTCCACGCCCCGGGGTCCAGGGCCTCGCGTGCCTCCAGGTAGTACTCGTTGGTGTCCCTGTCTTCTCGCTGGACCGAGACGTGCAACCAGGCCGGCTGGTTGACATCGAGGTCCACGGAATAGGTGTCGCCTCCTTCGAAGAAGGCTTCGGGTATCTGGTCGAGGCTGTCGGAGCCACCGGAGCTCCCGGTACACGTCCAGTACCCCAGCGTCAGGGCCACGCCCAGCACCGTGGTCACCACCCACGTTCCAGCACGTCCGGCCAATCTCGAGCCCAGTTCCTGGATCCAGTCGGCGACGGTCATGGGACCTCCTTCAAGGAGATCCATGTGTCGAGCGCCACGAACGTGACGGCCCAAGCCGACCGGCTCGAGGGAATTCGCGCACCCCGCAGCGTTTTGGACGAGAATTGGACTCCATGTTCGTCCGACGCACCATCGCCGTGGTCGCCCTGCTGGTCCTGCCAGCCCTGGTGGTGCCTCGCCTGTGGTGCGGCCGCGGCGGCCAGGCGCTGTTCGAGGGTCGGCCGGACAGCGCAGCCCCCCTCGCCCGCGAGGTGGGCGCGTGGATGATCGCGGGCGTGGACGCGGACCAGTTCTCCACCGGGAGCTCGCGTTTCGACGGCGAGTGGGCCCTGGGCACGCACCAGATGGCGTTGCTGGGCCTCGGCCAGACCGTGCTGCAGCACCCCGATCTGCGCGAAGAGCTGACGCCGGCCATGGACGCTGGCCTGACGCGGCTGCTCGAGCCCAGCACGCGGTCCTTCGGCACCGAGGCCTGGGGCGAGGACGGGCTGCGGGCCCTGGACTCGTCCAGCGGCCACGCGTACCTGGGCTACCTGAACCTGGCGCTGGGCATGCACCGCCTCGTCGACCCCGACAGCGACCTGGGGGGACTGCACGACGAGCTGACCGCAGCCCTGGCGCGCCGCCTCTCCCACGCCCCCCACGGCACCATCGAGACGTACCCCCACGAGACGTACCCGCCGGACGTGTGCGCGGTGGCGGGCAGCATCGGCCTGCACGGACGGGCCACCGGGGCGGACCACGGCGAGATGCTCGCGAGCTGGGCCGAGGCCTTCCGCGAGCACCACGTGGACCCGGACACCGGCCTGCTGATCCAGGCCGTGGACAGCTCCAGCGGCGAGGCCCTGGATCGGGCGCGGGCCTCGGGCACGGCCATCGGCGCGTACTTCCTCGCCTTCGCCGATCCCGACCTGTCCGCGGGGTTCCACGCGGCGCTGAAGGACCACTGCCGCGTGGGGGTGCTGGGCTTCGGGGGCATGCGCGAGTTCGCGCGCGGCCAGGGAGGCGGGTTCGGGGACGTGGACTCCGGTCCCGTGATCTTCGGCGTCGGCATGTCCGCCACCGGCTTCGCCCTGGCGGGCGCGCGCATCCACCGGGACCGCGCGACGTTCCGGCGGCTCCACCGCACCGCGGTCCTGTTCGGTGCGCCCGCCGAGCGCGACGGCCGCCGCAGCTTCGTCACCGGCGGCCCCCTCGGCAACGCCATCTTGCTGGCCATGCTCACCGCGGGACCGGGTACCGCCTCGTGGGAGAGTTCATGAGCCGCGCACGTGCCGTCCTCGCGTCCGGGGTCCCGCTGCTGGGCGCGATGCTGCTCGCCGTGTTGCACGCGGCCGGCCTGGAGGCCATGGACGGCGGCGGGGTCGCGGAGTCGCTGCTCAGCCCCGGCGGCGCCTCGGCGCCGTGGATGGTCTTGCTGGCGCTGGCCTTCGTGGGGGTGCGCCTCGCGGCGATCCTGATGGTGCCGGGGCTGGTGCTGGTCGCCGCCTACGCCGGGCTGACAGCTATGGGGCCTCGGGGGGGCACTGGTCGTCCGGCGCGGCCTGGCCCGGGTCGTCACTCGTGACCGGATAGCTCCCCACCACGTCGACCAGCGGCTCGAGGAACACCGACGCAGCGGACAGCTGCACGAACAGGGTCTGGTACTGGTCCACCCCGGTCTCCTGCACGTTGATGGCGTGGGTGACGAATCCCAGGGTGTAGGGAGGCTCGGGGGCGGCCTCGACGTCGATCAGCGCGCGGGGCAGCTCGTCGGTCATCACCGTGTCCTGGTCGGTGGTGTTGGTGAACGACCGCATCCGCACCTGCCAGGCCCCGTGCCCGTCGAAGTCGGCCGCGCAGGGGGTACTCACCAGGTCCCCGGGTTCGGCCATGTCCACGTACTCGGCGGGGCCACCCGCGGCGGACACCTGTACGTAGGGGGGATACTCCTCGGTGGTGGCCGTGTTCACCTGACCCGACGCGGGCACGCCGTCGATGAGCAGCATCATCTCGGCGATGGAGCCCAGGTGGAGCGGATCGGGGCCGTTGGGGCCTCCGCCATCGGCAAAGTACAGCTCGTCGGCGCCGTCGTGATCCCGGTCCGCCTCCCAGCTGAGCAGATCGGTGTAGCCGTCCCAGGTGGCGGGCGCGGTGATGGGGTGGTGGTGCATGGCGATCTCGTGGCCGGTCACCTCGTAGGCGCGGATCAGGTCGAGGCAGTCCACGTACTCCAGGCCCCGGTACTCGTACTGCCCATCCCCGTCCGCATCGTCGGGGACCACGCAGTCCGGGTGCTGCACGTAGCTGGCCCACTGGGCGGTGAACATCAGCGTCAGGCGGTGGTGCCTCGCCTCCGCCTCCGCGATCAGCATGGCCAGGAAGGGCAAGGCCTCCGCGGCTCGCTCGTGGCTGATCTCGCCCGAGAACAGATCCACCGCGGGGCTGCCTGGATCCAGGTGGACGGCCATGTAGGCGCGCGCGGCCGGGGGGCTGGTGGTGTCGTCGTCGTCGCCGGCCGACGAGTCGTCGTCGGCAGCGTCGTCGTCGTCGGCCACGTCGTCGTCGTCGCCGGTCGCGTCGTCGTCCCCCGAGTCGTCGTCCCCCTCGGTGGCGTCGTCGTCCCCCAGGGTGTCGTCATCCCCGCCGCCGTCGCAGCCCACCGCCGCCAGCGCCACCACCAGACCGAGTCCAACCAACCACCGCCACATGCCGCCTCCCCTCGCCGCAGGTCTACCCGTCACGGTCAGGATCCTGCAGCATGTTCGAGACGATCGCCAGACAGGAGGACCCATGCCTCGAGAAGATCTCGGCGCCGCCCTGGATCTGCTGATGGACCGCGTCGCCCTGACTCGCTCGGACGGCGGCGCGTGCGAGGTCGCCTTCGCCGATCTGGACCGCGACGCCATGGTCGCCCTCGGGATCACCCCGGAGATCGCCGACCGCCTCGCGACGGCCCCCTGGTGGGCCGAGATGATCGACGACGTGGCCGAGACCCCCGATTTCTGCGAACCCGAGGACACCCCCGAGCAGGTACTTCAGTACGCGAGGGACGTGGTCAAGGAGTACGTCTGGAAGCGCTACTGAGCGCCTAGCGGGGTGGAGCGACGGTCCCGCCGTCGCCCTTGCGTGGGGGGGCGACCTCGTCGTCGTCGTCGTCATCGGCGTCGTCGTCACCGGCCTGTATCGTCCCCCCCAGATCCTCGCCCTCGAAGGTGTCCTCGTCGGGGTCGTAGCGGAAGGTACGCTGCGAACCGTCGAGCACGGCGACGACCACGTCGCCGGCGCGGCGGGCCGCGGCGAGCTCGGCGAGGGCTGCGCGGGCGAACGCCATGGAGGCCTCGTCCCTGCCGGGCGCGAGGATGGCCCCGGCCACCTCGGCGCTGGACTGCACCACGGCCTCCCCCTCTTCCGAGACGTGCAGCCCCATGGAGACGAACGCGTCGTCCCCGGTGCGGTACTGCAGCAGGTGGTCTCCCGCGGCCAGCAAGGCTGGCTTCTTGCGATCGAAGTTCCGGCCGTCCACCCGCAGCTCCGCCGCGATCTGATCCGGATCCTGAAGCCGCAGGCGCACGCTGCCGGTGGTGAACCGGCCCGAGTGGGCCTCGCTGTACAGGGCCTCGATCTCGGGCGGGTAACGGGCGTCGAAGTCGCGGTCGGGATCCACGCTCGCTGCTGCGGTGAACGCCGCGCCCGCCGCGTCCTTGTCCCCGGACACGAAGGCCGCGACCCCGAGGTAGAAGTGCAGGTCGTACAGCAGGCCGTCCTCGACGAAGGCATCGGAGCACAGCAGCGCCTGCCACGCCTTGTCGAAGGCGCGCGAGGCCTTGGCGTCCTCGAGCAGGTCGGTCAGCTCGCGGCCCTTCTCCACCAGCGCGCGGATCTCCTCCGCGGTCAGGTCCGCGCCGGAGCACTCCCGCACCATCACGTCTCCAGTCACGAACATCGGAGCACCGGAGAACACCGGGATCTCGCTGACGTGCACGCCGCGGGCACGCTTGCGCGCGTCGCCGAGGAGCTCGGCCGCCTGCTTGCGGGCCTTCGACTCCGCGGCGTCGCTGACCTCCCCCGGGCCGTAGATCAGCAGGACACGCTTCGGTCCGGCGTGCGCCGGAAGGGCCAGCATCGACATCAGCAGCAGTAGCAGTCCCGTTCGCAACGCCGTGGAGTCCCTCCAGCCGGTGAACACCCGGCCGATGATAGGCCATCCTGCCATAATGCGCGTATGCGTCAATTCAACGTCTTGCTTTCACTGCTGCTTCTTCCGGCCGTCGCCCAGGCCCAGGACGCCCGCATCCTCATGCTGGGCAACAGCTACACCGCGCAAAACGGCCTGCACCAGCTCCTCGACGAGGCCCTCACCGAGGCAGCGCCCGCGTGGTCGGACGTGTACGCCGAATCCATCGCGCCCGGGGGATACACCCTGGCCGACCACGCCGAGCGCGCCGACGGCAGTCAGGGCGACACGGCCCAGCGCGAGGCCCTGGTCACCGGCCCCGACGCGGGCTCGTGGACCTTCGTGTTCCTCCAGGACCAATCGCAGGTCCCGGGTTTCCCCCAGAGCGAGCCCATGTGGCAGGCCAGCCGCGACGGCGCCGTGATCCTGGACGGCCTCATCGCCGACGGCGGCGCCGAGACGGTGTTCGTGCTCACCTGGGGCCGCCGCGACGGGGACAGCACCAACCCCACCCTCTACCCCGACTTCTCCACCATGCAGGGGCGCCTCCTCGACGGGTACCTGGCCTACGTCGACGCGGTCTCCAGCGACGACCACCAGGCCTGGGTCGCCCCGGCCGGGCTGGCCTTCGCCGAGATCCACGACGACCTCGTAGCCGCCGGCGAGGACCCCGCGGACACCGACTCGGCCTTCTACACCCTGTACTCCGGCGACGGGAGCCACCCCAGCCACGCCGGCTCCTACCTGGCCGCCCTGGCCGCCGCCGTCGCCCTCACCGGCCGCACCGTGATCGGCGTCTCCGGCCCCGACGGCCTGGACGCCGACACCATCGCCCTGCTGCAGAACGCAGCCTGGGACGCCGTCCAGGACGACCTCTTCGGCGCCGTACCCTACCGCTTCGCCCACGAGTGGGCCGACTGGACCGAGCCCCAGGACGTGGGCGTCGAGGGCAATATCGTCTCGGACACTGCACTGCGCCCCGTCGTCCGCGTCTCCGCCGATCTGCAGATCGAGGATCTCCACGTGGGCGCCGAGCACGACGGCTCAGTGGCCGGCGCCGGCGAGCTGCGCGTCACCGGCGGCACCACCACCGTGGACACGCTGACCCTGGGCGACGACGGCGACGTCCGCGTGGACGGCGGCTCGATGCTCGTCGGAGCGGTCACCGGCGACGGCGGCGCCATCCTCACCGGCGGTGACCTCCGCCTCGGCGGCGGCGACCTGTTCCGCCTGACCCACCGGGCCGGCACCCTGACCCTGGCTGGCCCCATCGTCCTGAACACCAGCTACGACCTCCCCGCCGACGCCACCTTGGGCTTCGAGGTCTCCCCTGACACCACCCCCACCGGGTCCTTCCTCGGCGAGGTCACCCTCGCGGGCACGGTCGCCGTAGCGGTCGACGGCGACCTCGGCGAGGCCGGCGAGATCGTCCTGATGGAGGCCGGAACCCTCGACACCACCGGCATGACCACGTCACTGCCCGAGGGCTACGCCCTCGACGTGACCGTCACCGGCCTCTCGCTGCGATGGGGGCAGGGCGTGGGCGACGACGACGACGCCACCGAACCCGGCGACGACGACGACTCCACCCTGGCCGACGACGACGCGGGCATCGACGACCCCGGCGACGGTGGGTGTTCGTGCGGATGTGGTTCGCGCGAGGCGGGGGCGAGCGCGGCGCTGCTGATATTGCTGCTGGGGCTACGGCTGAAGCGTGGCCGCCGGGGGCTCGTCTAGCACCCCGAGCTGGGATACACCGTGTCGTCCCCGTCGTCGCAGTCCCACCCCTCGTCGGGATAGCTCCCGCCGTCGTAGGGGCCGGGCTGCCACCACTCGGGGTGGCTGTCGCAGTCCAGATCCCACGAAGCGGCGCCAGGCCCGCCGTACGCGCCCATGTCCGACACGCTGGAGTCGGGATCGAGGTACCCCGGGTTGCCTGCGTCCACCAGCTGAGAGGCGGTGTCCAGGTGCAGATCCCACTGCATGGGGTCGGGGTCGGAGGTGTCGTTGAACAGGGGATTGTGCGAGACGTTGCCGTCGTTTCCGCTGGGATCGGTCATCCCGGAGAAGTCGTCGGGCGTGTTGTTGTAGACACTGCAGTAGATCAGGGCTGCCGAAGCCGTGTCCGCCCTGATCCCACCGCCGCTGCCGGCCGCGCTGTTGCTCGACAGGATCACGCCGTCGAGGGCGGGGTAGGCGTAACTGCTGAGGAAGAGCCCACCGCCGTCGCCCGCGGCCGAGTTGCCGACCACCGCGACGTGGACCATCGTCGCGTAGGAGTAGCTGTCGAGGTACAGCCCGCCACCATCGAGCGTGGCGTCGTTCCCGGACACGATCACGTTGTTCAGCATCGGATCCGCGGCGCCGAGGTGGAAACCACCCCCGTACTCGCCGGCGCTGTTGCCGATGATCGCGACGTTCGCCAGCGACGGGGTGCAGGTGGAATCGGCGATGTGGATGCCGCCGCCGCTGTCGGTGGTGGAGTTGTCCGCGACGGTGACGTTGACCAGCGCCGGAGACGACGTGCCGGCCAGGTACATCCCGCCGCCGTCCAGGGTGGCCAGGTTGCCGCTGATCTCCACGCCCTCCATGTCCGCATCCGCGTCCTCGAGGTACATCCCGCCGCCGTACTCCGACGCCACGTTCTCGAGGATGTCCACGTGGTCCACGGTCGGGGCCGCCCCCACCACGGCGATTCCACCGCCGCTGCCGCTGGCCTCGTTCAGGGACACGGTGACGCTCTGGAGCGCCGGGGCCGAGAGGTTCAGGTACAACCCGCCCCCGTCTCCACCGGCGGTGTTGCCGGTGACCAGCGCGTCTTCGACGAACGCCGTCGACGACGACAGGTAGATCCCCCCGCCCATGTCGTCGGCCGCGTTGCCGCTGACGGTCGCGTCGGTGAACGAAGGTGTCGAGCCGTCCACCGCGCAGATCCCGCCACCCTCCGCGGACGTGTTGTTCGAGACCACCACGCCGTCGAACACCGGATCGGAGCCGTCCACGTAGATGCCACCCGCCCGCAGCGCGCCGTAGTTGTCGGTGATCGTGGCGCCGTCGAACTGCGGATCGCTGTCCTTGATGCGCACGCCCCCGCCGTACTGATCCGCGCTGTTGTCGGTGATCACGACGTCGGTGATCGTGGGGTACGAGTGGGTGGAGATGGACATGCCGCCGCCGTTCATGGCCGCGATGTTGAACGACATCTCGATGTCGGTGAGGCTGGGTGACGCCCCGAACATGTAGACGCCGCCACCCCCGCCGGTCACCTCGTTGTACGTGACGATCAAGCCCGAGACGGTGGGGGAGGAGCCGTCGATGTTCAGCCCCCCGCCCATGAACTCGAGGCCGTTGGTCAAGGTGAAGCCGCGTAGCACCGCGTCGGGTCCTTCGCCGTTGTGGATCCACACCACCGAGCCGGCTGCGTTGCCGTCGATCACCGTCAGGTGCTGTCCGGCGATGCCCACGAGATCCACCTCGCTGCCCCCGTAGTCGACGTTCTCGACATAGGTCCCCGGCTCGACGCAGATGACGTCCCCGTTCGACGCCACGTCGATGGCGTCCTGGATGAGGGCGTGGTCCGTGGGCACGGCCAGGTTGCACAGCACGCAGTCCTCGTCCGCGCTCCCGTCGCAGTCGTTGTCCAGGCCGTCGCAGAGCTCCGCGGCGTCGGGGCCGAGCCACGAGTTCGAGTCGTCGCAGTCGCCGTCGCACACCGAGAGCTGATCGCCGTCGCCGTCCACGGCCTCGTCGGTGGACGGATCGCAGTCGTTGTCCACCCCGTCGCACAGCTCCTGGGCGCCGGGGGCGACGTCTGCGTTGGTGTCGTCGCAGTCCTCGCAGGCCATGAACCCGTCGCCGTCGCCGTCGGCCTCGTCCCCGGGCACGACGCCATCGCAGTTGTTGTCCAGGCCGTCGCAGATCTCGGTCGCGCCGGTGTAGGTGTCGGCGTTGGTGTCGTCGCAGTCGTCCGCGCACTCCGCCTGGCCGTCCCCGTCGGCGTCGGCCTCGTCCGCGGGCAACACCGAGTCGCAGTCGTTGTCCGCGCCGTCGCACAGCTCAGCGGCTCCTGGATAGGTGTCCGCGTCGGCATCGTCGCAGTCCCCGTCGCAGGCCGAGACGCCGTCGCCGTCGCCGTCCGCGTCCTCGTCGGTGGCGGGATCGCAGTCGTTGTCCAGGCCGTCGCACAGCTCCGGGGCGCCGGGGTGGACCGTCGCGTTGGTGTCGTCGCAGTCCATGGGGTCGTCACACGTGGTGACGCCGTCGCCGTCCGCGTCGTCGAGGTTGAGCGACGCGTCGTTGTCGTCGCAGTCCTCGTCCGAGTCCCACCCGTCGCCGTCCGCGTCCACCGCGCCGGAGTCGTCGTCGTCGCCGGTGGTGTCGTCGTCGTCGCCGGTGGTGTCGTCGTCGTCACCGGTGGTGTCGTCGTCGTCGCTGCCAACCGTGTCGTCGTCGTCGCCCTGACACCCGGACCAGGTGGCGCAGTCCGAGTCGTCGCAGTCGATGACCCCGTCGCCGTCGTTGTCCTGACCGTCGTCGCAGTCCTCGACGAGCGAGGGATCCTGGCATGAACACAGCAGCGCGATCGTGAGCGTTGGGACGAGAGCCGAGATATGGAGTTTGAACATGAACTCCCCCTTTCCGGAGCCCATGCTACCGCATCCTGCGAAGGGACCGCGAGAAACGCGACTACCAGGAGGCGGTCACCGCGGCCGTCGCATCCAGGGCCAGACACAGGGTTCCCAGCACCACCATCGCCATCAGGATTCCTTGGATCGCTTTCATCGTGTCGCTCCTCGTCCTCCCCATGGAGCAACCCTCGTGCCAACCCCGCGACGCGAGCCCAGAATGAAGTCCAGTCAGACGTATCATGGTCGAATCACTACAGATCCTGGAGGACCGCGCAATGGCGGCGCGCTCTCGCTGGTGCCCCCTTCGCGTCACCCGGCGACGCACCCCGCGTCACTCGCCGACGCGCACGGGAACGTCCGGCGGGCCTGCGGTGTTGAGGCTCCCGTGGAGGTGGATCATGAGTGGAGATCAGACCCAGGCGTTCGTGTACGCAGCCCTGGCGGGCCTGCTGGGGTTGGCACTGGGCGTCGGACTCACGGTGGCCCACTACAAGACGCGAGGTCTGCCCGAGTGCGAGGAGATCCAGCGCGCCCAGCCGGCCGAGGTCGCGGCGAGCGTGAAGCCCGAACGCTCGCGAGGAGGCGTCCCCACCGGCGCGAGCGACGAGGTGGCCGCGATCCTCGAGGACGAGATCGCCGATCTGGAGCAGGAACTCGATCGCCTGAGGATGGAGGCGGCCATGGCCAAGGGGCAGCTCAGCCACTACGAGGGTGATCCCCAGCCGTGGCCCGAAGAGGTGCACCCGGGGTTCCAGCCCGATGCCTTCGAGGCCGCGGCCGAGCAGGCCGTGGCCGAACTCGAGGACGCGGAGCTGCTGGAGGTGGACTGCGCCGAGTTCCCGTGCCTGGCGGTGTTCCGGTCCTTCGACGAGGGTCCCGAGTGGCACCAGGGTATCCACGAGCGCATGCCCGATCCCGAGGGGTACGACGGCGAGGTGGGCAAGATGGTGTGGGCGTCGGAGTCCAGCGGCGCAGAGGGGACGGCCAGGTTGCTGACCCTGGCGCTGATGCCGGAGGGTCACGAGGAGAGCGGCCTTCACGAGCGCACCGAGTTCCGCGCGGGCACGCTGACCGAGGAGATCGCGGACGAGGTGCTGAGCGAGCAGGCCGCCGACGAACGGTAGATCGCGTATCCTGCCCGGACCATGAGCGATCCCATCCCCGATCTGATCTCCCGCCTCCCCGCCGACCGCCGTCTCGACGACGACGAGCTGCTCGAGCTGTACCTGGACTGGACCCTCGACCTGGGCATCGAGCTGTACGAGGCCCAGGAGGAGGCGGTGCTGGAGCTGATGGCCGGCAAGCACCTGGTGCTGGCCACGCCGACCGGGTCGGGCAAGTCGCTGGTGGCGGTGGCGATGCACCTGCGGGCGCTGGCGAGGGGGGAGGCGTCGGTGTACACGGCGCCGATCAAGGCGCTGGTGTCGGAGAAGTTCTTCGAGCTGTGCCGGATCTTCGGGGCGGACAACGTGGGCATGCTCACCGGCGACGCGTCCATCAACCGCGACGCGCCCATCGTCTGCTGCACCCAGGAGGTGCTGTCGAACATGGTGCTGCGGCAGGGCGGCGACACGCCGTACCGCCACGTGGTGCTGGACGAGTTCCACTACTACGCGGACCCGGACCGCGGCATGGCGTGGCAGATCCCGCTGCTGGTGATGCCCGACGCCACGTTCCTGCTGATGTCGGCGACCCTGGGGGACACCTCGTCGGTGGAGGAGGGGCTCGAGGCGCGCACCGGGCGAGCGGTCGGTGTGGTCACGTCGGTCCAGCGGCCGGTACCGCTGACGTTCAGCTACAGCCTCAAGCCGATCCACGAGACGATCTCGGACCTGATCTCGCGCAAGCGCGCGCCGGTGTACCTGGTCAACTTCAGCCAGCGCGAGGCGTCGGAGCAGGCCCAGAACCTCATGAGCGTGGACTTCACGCCCAAGGACCGCAAAAAGGAGATCGCCGCGGCGATCAAGGGGTTCCGGTTCGACAGCCCCTACGGCAAGACCATCCAGCGCTACCTGCTGCACGGCGTGGGGCTGCACCACGCGGGGCTGCTGCCCAAGTACCGGCTGCTGGTGGAGAAGCTGGCCCAGCAGGGGCTGCTTAAGGTGGTCAGCGGCACGGACACGCTGGGGGTGGGGGTCAACGTGCCCATCCGCACGGTGCTGCTGACCAAGCTGTGCAAGTTCGACGGCCAGCGGGTGCGGCACCTGTCGGTGCGGGAATTCCAGCAGGTGTCGGGCCGCGCCGGCCGCAAGGGGTTCGACGACAAGGGCTGGGTGGTGGTGCAGGCGCCGGAGCACGTGATCGAGAACAAGCGGCTCGTGGCCAAGGCCGCGGCATCGGGCAAGAAGAAGGTCGTCAAGCGCAAGGCGCCCACCAAGGGATTCATCCCGTGGGACCGCACCACGTTCGAGCGGCTGACCACCCAGCCGTGCGAACCGCTGGAGTCGGTGTTCCGCATCGACCACGGCATCTTGCTGAACCTGTTGCAGCAGGACATGGGCCCGGGCGGCGGCTACCGCGCCCTGGGCCGGCTCATCGAGGCCAGCTTCGAGCCGCGCGCGAAGAAGCGCCACCACCGTCGCCAGGCCAAGAGGCTGTTCGCCGCGCTGCGCGACGCTGGGATCGTCGAGCTGAAGCCGCGCGAGGGTCGCCGCGGCAAGGACATGGTGGTCAGCGGCGAGCTGCAGCAGGACTTCTCGCTGCACCACAGCCTGTCGCTGTTCCTCGTCGACGCGGTGGGACGGCTGGAGATGTCGGACGAGGAGTACGCCCTGAACGTGCTGACCCTGGTGGAGTCCATCCTCGAGCACCCGCGGCCGGTCCTTTACGGCCAGATCAACAAGGCCAAGGGGGAGCTCGTGGCCCAGCTCAAGGCCGAGGGGGTGCCCTACGAGGAGCGGATGGAGGCGCTGGAGGACGTCACGTACCCCAAGCCGCTGGGGGACTGGATCTACGGCACCTTCGGCGGCTTCTCCGACGCCCACCCTTGGGTCGGCGCCGAGGCCATCCGCCCCAAGTCCGTGGCCCGCGACATGGTCGAGGGGTACATGGCGTTCAACGACTTCGTCCACGAGTACGGGCTGCAGCGCATGGAGGGGGTGCTGTTGCGCTACCTGTCCCAGGCCTACAAGGGGCTCGTCCAGATCGTGCCGGCGGTGTTCAAGACCGAGGCGGTGATCGACGTCGAGGCGTTCCTGCGCACCGCCCTGGCCCGGGTGGACTCCTCGTTGCTCACGGAGTGGGAGCGGATGCTGGAGGTCCCCGAGGACCTCGCCGAGGACGTGGAGCTGCCCCAGCGGCCGAAGTTCGACCTGACGAAGGACACCAAGGCGTTCACCGCCCGGGTGCGCGCCGAGATGCACACGCTGGTGCGGGCGCTGGCCGGCGGCGACTTCGGCGACGCCGAGCACGCCGTGGCCCAGGACGCGGACGATCCGTGGACGGCGCCGCGGTTCGCCGAGGCCCTGGCGCCGTTCTCGAGCAGCTACGACCGCATCGTGTTCGACCACCGCGCGCGCCTGGCCGACAAGACCCTGCTGACCAAGATCGACCACCGCGTGTGGGAGGTCTCCCAGATCCTGTGCGATCCCGACGAGGACAACTTCTGGAGCATCGACGGGATCATCGACCTGACGGGGATCGAGGAGGTGGGGGACGAACCGCTGGTGCGGCTGGAGAAGATCGGGGTCTGAACCTGTCTGGAGCGGCGCCCTAGGACTCGCAGATGAACGGCAGCGCGTTCGTGCAGGGCTCGTCGTTCCAGAAGTGATCCGGGTGGAAGCGCAGGAGCTGGCCGCAGTCCTCGTTCCCGCCGTTGTCGTTGGGTTCGGACGCTTCCCAGTTGGTGTACCCCGATGCGCCCCACTGCCACACCCAGGTCCCCTCGGCGTCGCGGTCGTTGAAGCCCATCCACCACTGCTCGACCCAGATGGAGGCGCAGGTGTCGTTGAGGAAGGTGTCCTCGTCCACGTCGTCGATGGTCACCAGGTGGTAGCCGAAGTCGTCGCAGTGGCCCAGGGCCGTGTCCCAGTCCACGGGATCCACGCAGAACAGGTAGTACACCCCGTCGCGCAGCTCCACCTCGCAGTCGGGGCAGGCCTGGGGGCCGTCGTCCACCACGCCGTTGCAGTCGTCGTCGAGGCTGTTGCAGATCTCCGGGGCGTCGGGGTTCATCACGTCCACGGCGTCGTCGCAGTCCCCCTCGCAGATCATCCAGCCGTCCCCGTCGGCGTCGTCTTCGTCCACGCCGGGGGCGCCGTCACAGTCGTTGTCCAGCCCGTCGCAGACCTCGGCGTTGCCCGGGAAGTTGGCGGCGTCGGCGTCGTCGCAGTCCTCGCACGCCGGTGAGCCGTCGGCGTCCGCGTCGGCCTCGTCCACGGGCACGACTCCGTCACAGTCGTTGTCCAGCCCGTCGCAGATCTCTGGGGCGCCGGGGTAGGTCGCGTCATTGCCGTCGTCGCAGTCCCCGTCGCACAGCAACACGGCGTCGGCGTCAGCGTCGGCCTCGTCCGCAGGCACTGCGCCGTCGCAGTCGTTGTCCAGCCCGTCGCACTGCTCGGCCGCGCCGGGGTAGGTCAGGACGTCGGCGTCGTCACAGTCCCCGTCGCAGATCCGGTACGCGTCGGCGTCGGCGTCGGCCTCGTCCGCTGGCACCGCGCCGTCGCAGTCGTTGTCCAGGCCGTCGCACTGCTCGGCAGCTCCAGGGAAGGTGAGGGCGTCAGCGTCGTCGCAGTCCCCGTCGCAGACGCGGACGCCGTCCGCGTCATCGTCGGCCTCGTCCGCCGGTACGGCGCCGTCGCAGTCGTTGTCCGCGCCGTCACACTGCTCGGCGGCGCCGGGGAAGGTGAGCGCGTCGCCGTCGTCGCAGTCCCCGTCACAGATCCGGTACGCGTCGGCGTCGACGTCGGCCTCGTCCGCTGGTACGGCGCCGTCGCAGTCGTCGTCCGCGCCGTTGCACTGTTCGGCGGCGCCCGGGTAGACCTGGGCGTCGCCGTCGTCGCAGTCCCCGGCGCACTCCATCACCCCGTCTCCGTCCGCGTCGGCCTCGCTCGCGGGCACCACGCCGTTGCAGTTGTCGTCCAGCCCGTCGCAGATCTCGGGGGCGTTGGGGTAGGCGGCGGGCTCGGTGTCGTCGCAGTCGCCGTCGCAGATGCGGTACGTGTCCCCGTCATCGTCGGCCTCGTCCGCTGGCACGGTGCCGTCGCAGTCGTCGTCCACGCCGTTGCACTGCTCCGGGGCCCCCGGGAAGATGGCGGCCTCGGCGTCATCACAGTCCCCGTCACAGACACGATGGCCGTCACCGTCCGCGTCGGCCTCGTCGGCCGCCACCAGGCCGTCGCAGTCGTTGTCCAGCCCGTCGCACAGCTCGGTCGCGCCGGGGTAGACCGCGGCGTCCGCATCGTCGCAGTCCCCGTCGCACTCGCTCCACGCGTCGCCGTCGCCGTCGGCCTCGTCCGCTGGCACGACCCCGTCGCAGTCGCCGTCGACGCCATCACACGCCTCGGGGGCGCCGGGGTACACGAGCCCGTTGCCGTCGTCGCAATCCCCGTCGCAGGCGCGATGGCCGTCACCGTCGGCGTCGGCCTCGTCCACCGGGACCGTGCCGTCGCAGTCGTTGTCCACGCCGTTGCACAGCTCGGGGGCGCCCGGGTACACCAGGGCGTCGCCGTCGTCGCAATCCCCGTCGCAGACGCGATGGCCGTCACCGTCGGCGTCGGCCTCGTCGGCCGCCACCAGGCCGTCGCAGTCGTTGTCCAGCCCGTCGCACAGCTCGGGCGCGCCGGGCAGGACCAGCGGGTTGGTGTCGTCGCAGTCCGCGGGCACCGGCGAACCGTCACCATCCGCGTCCACGGGCTCGGCCGAGTCGTCGTCGTCGCCGGCGCTGTCGTCGTCATCGTCGCCCGCGCTGTCGTCGTCGTCGTCACCGGCGCTGTCGTCGTCATCGTCGCCCGCGCTGTCGTCGTCGTCACCGGCGCTGTCGTCGTCATCATCACCCGAGCTGTCGTCGTCGTCGCCGGCGGTCGTGTCGTCGTCGTCGCCGGCGGTCGTGTCGTCGTCGTCGCCGGCGGTCGTGTCGTCGTCGTCACCGGCGGTCGTGTCGTCGTCGTCGTCATCGGCGGTGACGTCGTCGTCGTCGTCCGCAACGCCGGTGGTGTCGTCGTCGTCGCCGACCACCTCGTCCGGGCACCCCACCAACAACAGCGAGGCGCCGAGCCCCAGGAGACACAGAAGACGCAATCCGATCATGAGAACCTCCCGGCGGGGGATCACCCACCCGGGGCCAAGGATAGCAGCCGGTACCGGGGGGCCGGGGTCAGTTTCCCTCGAGCAGGCCGCCGTCGGCGTCGAGGCACAGCTGCTCGATGCCCTCGTCGTCGCCGACGACCTCCACGGCGCGGGCCAGCGCCATGGCCACGGCGCGGCGCGTGACCTTGACGGGCACGCCGTCGAGGAGCTGGGGGCTGCGCGGGATGAGCTCCAGCGTCGCGAACGCGAGGACCATGGGGACCAGGACGAACAGCCGGACGTCGCGCGCCGTGGCGGGCAGCAGCAGGGTGTACTCGAGCGCGCTGCGCAGGTGATGGCGGGCCTGGGTGACCACGTCGCAGACCACGGCCATGGCCGCGTCGCGGTGCGCGGGATCCACGAGCTGCCCGGGCTCGATGCCGTGCCCGGCGCAGAGGGTCCCGGGCAGGAAGCACCAGCCCCGCTCGCGATCGGCGGCCACGTCCTTGACGATGTTGGTCATCTGCAGCCCGAGCCCGAAGGCGACGGAGCGCTCGGTCAGCCCCTGCTGGGTCTCCCAGTCGAGGCGCTCGCGCTCGACGACCAGGAACAGCTCGGTGAGCAGGGTCCCGACGGTGCCGGCCACGTAGTAGCAGTACCGCTGCAGGTCGCCGAGGTCGCGCAGGACGGTGAGGGCGTCCTCGCCCTGGCCGCGGCGGGCGTACTCGGCCATGCCGCGGGCCATCTCCATGATCGGCGGGCGGGCCGCCTCGCGCAGCTCGGGATCCAGGGCGCGGAACTGGCGCACGGCGGCGCCGGCGCGGGCACACAGCTCGTGGTCGGGGGACCGAACGGCGCGATCGGCGAAGGCGGCCTCGAGGTCGGACACGTCGCGGCGGTCGGACTCCACCACGGCGCTGAACTCGTCGAACAGGGCCTGTCGGTCGTCGTCCCCGCGGTCGGGATCGTCCTCGATGGTGTCCACGATGCGGCACAGCAGGTACGAGGTGCGGACGGCGGCGCGCAGGGGCTCTGGCAAGGCCTCGATGGAGAGGGCAAAGGTGCGCGAGACGCGCGGCAGGATTTCGATGCAGAAGGCGAGGTCGTCCATGGGGGTGCTCCCCGGCCATCCCTACCGCGAATCTGGAGTCATTTCCAGGACATTCACCCGCCCTGTGCGGTCGAGGCGAGCGCGCTTCGCTGGGGGTCGGACGAGAATCCGCGGTTCAGCAGCCGTTCCCCGCGTGGACCCTGGCGTCGAGGTCGTCGCAATCCCACTGCAGGGCCGGGTACGCCACCGGGTCGTAGTCGCCGGGCATCCACCACAGGAAGTAGCCGTCCCCGTCCAGGTCCCACAGGCCCGCACCAGGCCCCCCGTACGCGCCCATGTCGGCGGCCGTCCCGTCAGGATCCGAGAGGTTGACGTCCCCGGCGTCGATCAGCGGTGACGAGGTGTCCAGGTGGAGGTCCCAGTTCATGGGATCGCTCGTGGCTGCGTTGTTGAACTGCGGGGATTCGGCGCGGTTGCCGTTCGTTCCGGTGGGATCGGCCATGTTCCCGTAGGCGTCGGGGCTGTTGCCCCACACGTCGCAGTAGCCGATGGCGTAGGTGCTGCTCGTGGCGTAGATACCGCCGCCGCCGTTGATGGCCGAGCACTCGGCGAGGATCACTCCACCGAGCGTCGCGGTGGTGTCCGACAGGAGGATTCCCCCGCCGTACAGCGTGGCCGTGTTGCCCACCACCGTGGCGTGGGACAGCGTCAGGACCGAGCCGTCGCTGCCGATGCCGCCGCCGTACTCGCTCGCGTCGTTGCCCGAGATGATCGCCTGGGTCACCGTGGCCTCGGCGTCCTGCAGCCGCAGCCCGCCGCCCCAGGGCGCCTGGTTGCCCACCAGCCACAGGCGCTCGAAGGCCGCATCGGTACCCACGTCGGCGAACACGCCGCCGCCGTCCGAGGTGGCCACGTTCTCGTAGATCAAGGTGTCGGCGAAGGTGGGGGACGACGTGCCGGCGAGGTACACCCCGCCGCCCATGTCCGCGACGTTGCCGTCGACCGTCAGGTAGGTCACCTCCGGCGACCCGTCGAGCACGTAGAGCCCACCGCCAGCGTCCGCGTCGTTGTTGGTCATCCGGACACGGTCGATGACCGGATCGCCCCCGATGACGTGGATACCGCCGCCGCGTTCGGCGTTGTTGGCCTCGAGGATCAACCGCGTGAGGACGGGCGAGGAGCCGGACACGAAGATGCCGCCGCCCTCGCTGCCCCCGTTGCCGCCCAAGAGGGTGAATCCCTCGACCACGGCGCCGGCCCCCTCGCCGCTCTGGATGCGCACGACCGGATTGGTCCCGCTGGACTCTGTGATGCGGGTGACCAGGGGGCCCGCCAGGCTGACCAGGTGCAGCTCCTTGCCCGCGAAGTAGATGTTCTCGGTGTACAGGCCCGGCTCCACGCACAGGGTCTGGCCGCTGAACATGTTGCTCAGCTGATTCTGGATGGAGATGTAGTGGCCTGCGCCCGGGTAGGTGGCCTGGCAGTAGCTGCAGTCGTCGTCGACGACCCCGTCGCAGTCGTTGTCCACGCCGTCGCAGACCTCGAACGCGTCGGGGTTCGACGTGATCTCCGCGTCGTCGCAATCCCCCTCGCACGCGGTGTACCCGTCCCCATCGAGGTCCACCGGCGCCAGCGAGGCGAGGTCGTCGTCGCAGTCCCCGTCGCACTCGGTGTAGCCGTCCCCGTCGTCGTCGACGTTCTCGTCGGTGGTGTTGTCGCAGTCGTTGTCCAGGCCGTCGCACCGCTCCCGCGCGTCGGGGTGGACGAGACCGTCGCCGTCGTCGCAGTCCCCGTCACAGGTGGAGTACCCGTCGCCGTCGAGATCCAGCGAACTCGCGGTGGCATCGGTGTCGTCGCAGTCCCCCGCACAGACGGACACGCCGTCGCCGTCCGCGTCGATCTCCAGCACGTCGACCACGCCGTCGCAGTCGTTGTCGGCCACGCCGTCGCACACCTCGGCGGCGCCCGGGTAGACCTGGGCGTTGGTGTCGTCGCAATCGTAGGCGCCGTCGCACTCGGTCACGCCGTCGCCGTCGTCGTCGGTCTCGAGGGGATCGGCGGTGCCGTCGCAGTCGTTGTCCAGCACGCCGTCGCAGACCTCGACCGCGTCGGGGGAGATGGCGCCGTTGGTGTCGTCGCAGTCGGCGTCGCACTCGGAGCGCCCGTCGCCGTCGTCGTCCGACTCCAGGGCGTCGGTCACGCCATCGCAGTCGTTGTCGGCCACGTCGTCGCACACATCCGGTGCGCCGGGGTACACGGCGCCGTCGGTGTCGTCGCAGTCGCCGCCGCAACTCGTGTGGCCGTCGCCGTCGAGATCCGAGAGATTCGACGAGGCGGCCGTGTCGTCACAATCGTCGCAGGCCGTCGCGCCGTCGGCGTCGAGATCCCCGTCGTCCACGAGGCCGTTGCAGTCGCTGTCCGCGCCGTCGCAGGCGTCGTATGCCACGTCCGGATGGACCTGATCGTCGGCGTCGTCGCAGTCGTCGTCCGCGGACCCCACGACCCCGTCGTCGCCGCAGGTGGTGTAGCCGTCCCCGTCCGCGTCGAACTCGGCGTCGGTACCGCCGTCGCAGTCGTTGTCCGCGCCGTCGCAGATCTCCTCGGCGCCGGGGTAGACGTCCGCGTCGGTGTCGTCGCAGTCCGAGTCACACAACATCACGCCGTCGCCGTCCGCGTCGGCCTCGCCACCGCCGAGCTCGCCGTCGCAGTCGTCGTCCACGCCGTTGCAGGCCTCGGCAGCGCCGGGATGGATGGTCGGATCCGTGTCGTCACAGTCCGGCGCCCGCCCTCCGGACTGGCACAGGAAGTACCCGTCGCCGTCCGCGTCCACCTCGTCGTCGAGCAGGCTGCCGTCGCAGTTGTTGTCGATCCCGTCGCAGACCTCGTCCGCGTCGGGGAAGACCCACGGGTTCTCGTCGTCGCAGTCCCCCTCCATGCCCGCTGGACAGGGTTCTTCCTCGCAGTAGCCGTCGCCGTCCCAGTCGTGATGGAGCTGCTCGGGGGTCCCTTCCGGGGGCTCGATGTCGCGCAGGCAACCGCCGAGCCCGAAGGCCAGGGCGATCACCAGCAGTGCGGTCCGTGTTGCGCCCATGTCCCGCCGCACCTCCGAGACGGCTACCCTGTCATGGTGACGCACGCCACCACCGGGTGCCCTCACACGCCCCTCACGCGGGGCGCTCAGAACTGGCCCGACAGCCCGATCCATGCGCCCTCCTCGCTCATCGCGGCGCTGAGCCGCGGGTCGTTCAGTGCTCCTTGCTCCAGCCGGGTCCCGTGCACGATCAGCGGGACGCCGCTGAGCGCGATGGCCGAGCCCACGCCGAGCATCGTGAAGCCGGCGGTGGCCCCCCGCTGGTTGGCCTCGTACTCGTCGATCAGGTGGTGGTACAGCCCCAGGTCGGACTCCATGTCGTCCTGCAGGTCGAGGCCCAGGTTGTGGTTGGCCGCCCCCAGGACCGCGCCGGCCACGGCGATGGCCCCGCCCACCCCCACCAGCACGCCGCCGGCGCTCCGCACCCCCTTGGCGCGGGCCAGCTGCCGGCCGAGCACCAGGGACACCCGGGACCAGGAGCGGTCGATGACGTCGTGGCGCCAGGCCAGCTCGGCCGTGGCGCTGGACAGCACCAGGATCTCCGTGTGGTCGCGCTGCGACGCAGCCGTGAGCAGCGCTCCGAACGCCACGGTGCCCTCGGGCAGGTCCGGTGTCAGCCCCAGCCCCGCGCGCACCCGCACCGGGCTGATCCACTGGACCTCCCCGGCGCCGCCCGAATCGAACTCCAGGGTATGCACGGCCCCGGCGGCGTCCTGCAGCTGCAGCACGTGCGCGGGACCCACCAGCGTCACCCGCGGCTCGCGGTGGGAGATCTCCACGCCGTCGATGAACAGCCGCCCCGGGCGATCGCCGAACGGCAGCTGCAGGGTTACCCTCGGCGCCCGCACCGCCGCGAGCACCGCCTCCATGAACAGCTCCTGGGCGTCGGGGGGGAAGTTGGCGTCCCACTCCAGGGCCGGGTGGCGGTGGATGGCGGTGCTGAATGCGTCGCGCGCGGCCTCGTGGTCCGGCGGCGGGCCGTAGACGTGGGTGATGCCGAGCAGGAACGGGATGCGGCCCACGGTCTCCACCGGCAGCGGCTCCGTGGCCGCGCAGAGGCGGGCCTGGAGTTCACGCAGCCGGCTGCGCGCCTCGCCGTACTCCAGCGCCTGCATCAGCGGCTCCACCTCGGCCATCTGGCGCGCCAGCTCGTCCCCGGTCAGGGGCGCGGCGTCGCAGGGCTGCAGGGAGGCCGGGGCCGTTACGCCCCAGGGCCCGAAGCCCCAGTCCAGCGCCTCGGTCACGCCCGTGATCCGGGCGGAGTAGCCCTCTCCAAACGCCTGGCGCAGGTGGGCCAGCGTCTCGTCGGCCGACGCCTCGTCGTCCAGCAGCACCACCAGCCGCGGCAGGTCCTGCGCGCGCGCCACGGGGGCGCACGCCGCCAACGCGGCGATCAGGGGTATCCAGACCAGTGGGGGAGGCCTCATCCTCGTCGATTGTCCCACACCCGGGACGAGGCTGTCGCGCGTTCCAGAGGTGGAGCGCGAGCAGGGGCGTCAGCCGGCTGGCGGCCCGTCCACGACGCGCACGGTCTCGATGGTGGAGGGGTAGCCCGACTCCGGGGCGTCCCACCCGTGCTGGGACATCTCGCGCGGGTTGGTGGAGCCGTACTTGAAGCCGTCCACCGCGTCCATGCCCGACACGACCTTGCCGAACACGGCGTACTGGTCGTCCAGGGCCGACTTGGGGGCGTAGCAGATGTAGAACTGGGATCCGGCGGAGTTGGGATCGGGCTTGCGCGCCATGGACATCGAGCCCCGCACGTGCCGCAGGCTGGGGTGGATCTCCAGGTCGATGGTCCACCCCGGGCCGTCGGCGCCCAGGCCGTCAGGGCTCCCGCCCTGGGCCATGAAGCCCGGGATGACGCGGTGGAAGACCGTGCCGTCGTAGAACTTCTGCTCGGCCAGGCGGATGAAGTTCTCCACCGTCTTGGGTGCGAACTCCTTCTCCAGTTCCACCACCACCACGGCGCCGCCCACCATGGTGATCACGGCGTGGGGGTCCTCGTAGGGCTTGATGGGCCAGTTGGGGTCGGGGCCGGCCGGGGCCACGGTCTCCGGCGGCGGGATGGGCGCTGCGTCCGCTGCAGCGTCCCCGGTATCCGCCTTGCCGTCGAGGTCGGCGGCCGCGGGCAACTCCGCGCTCGAAGTCTCCGGGTTGCACGCGGTCAGGGGCGCCACCGCCATCACCGCTGCGAGGACCATTGCATACGCACAGCTGGGCATCATCTCCTCCTTCACGTCGCTTCTCGCGAGTGTCGGATTCCACATCACCCCCCCCGCCCAGTCAACCCACCTCCCCAAACGCTCAACGCTCAACCTCTCTTCTGATATAAGTCCGGCCAGGAAAGGGAGGTCCCCATGCCGGCCAAGCTCGCCACCAGCGCCCTGCTGCTGAGCCTCGCGCTCCTGTTCACCCCGGGCTGCGACCCCGCAGACGACGACGACTCCGGCGCGGGGGACGACGACGACGCCACGGTCGAGCCCGACGTGTACGTGGACATCGACGCCGAGTGCGAGAACATCAACCCGCTGTACTGCATGCTGCCGTGGCCCTCGAGCCGGTACATGATCGAGGACGAGTCCACGGCCACCGGCTGGAAGATGGACTACGTCCCCGAGGCCTTCCCGCCCAACAACAACGACGACGCGTTCATCCTCGACCCGTACAACCGCATGGACGGCTTCCCCCCCTCGGCCCAGATCATCACCCTGTTCGCCGAGCCCGTGGACGGCGCCAACCTGCCGTCGCAGTACGACTTCGGCGAGTCCCTGCTCGACGACAGCCCCACGGTGTTGCTGAACATGGACACGGGTGAGAAGGTGGCCCACTTCTCGGAGTTCGACGTCCGGTTCGACGCCCCCGAGGAGATCCTGATGTACGTCCGGCCCTCCCAGCGGCTGGCCGAGGACACCCGCTACGCCGTGGCGATCCGGGACCTGACCTACGAATCCGGTGGCGCGGTGGAGGCCAGCGAGGTGTTCGCGGCGCTGCGCGACGGACTGATCACCGACGAGGAGCAGGTGGAGGCGCGGCGCGCCAGCTTCGAGGAGATCTTCACCGCCCTCGACGGCGCGGGCGTGACGCGCGCCGACCTCATCCAGGCCTGGGACTTCCGCACGGCGTCGGGCGAGATGCTGTGGGGTGACATGCTGTACATCCGGGACGACGCCATGGAGCGGGTCGGCACCGACGGCATCGCCTGCACCGTCGAGTCCGTCATCGACGAGTACAACGACGAGTACTACCGCGAGATCTCCGGGACCATCACCGTGCCGCTGTACATGGACGCCGTGAACCCGCCGGCGCGCCTGGTCCGTGGCCCCGACGGGATGCCCGAGTACCAGGGGGACCACGAGGTGGACTTCGTGGCCTACATCCCCCGCAGCCTCGCCGAGCCCGACGCCGAGCCAGGGCGCCTGATGACCTACGGCCACGGCTTCTTCGGCGACACCGGTGAGTGCAACGCCGGGTGGCTGCGCAGCGAGGCCGAGGAGTACGGCTACGTGGTCACCGGCACGGACTGGGCGGGCATGTCCACCGGCGACGTGGCGTACGCCGCCGCCGCCCTGGTCAACCTCAGCGACTTCCCGATGATCCCCGAGCGGCTGATGCAGGGGGTCACCAACTTCCTGGTCCTGACGCGGACCATCGCCGGCGTGTGCGCCGACGACGACGCCTTCCAGGTCAACGGCCACGCGGCCTTCGATCCCGACGAGCTGTACTACATGGGCATGAGCCAGGGTGCGATCATGGGCGCCACCACCATGGCCATGTCCCAGGACATCGACCGCGCCGTGCTCAACGTGGGCGCCGCCAACTACCCGGTCATGGAGAGCCGCTCGCGCAACTTCAACGAGTTCGAGCTGATCTACTCGGCGTGGTACGAGGACCGCATCGACCGCGAGTTCTACTGGTCGGTGCTCGGCCACATCTGGGAGCTCACCGATCCCATCACCTACCTGCCCCACCTCACCGCCGATCCCCTGCCGGGCAGCTCGGCCAAGCAGATCATCTACCAGGTGGGCATGAACGACGCGCAGGTGTGCAACGTGGCCTCGGACATGGCTGCCCGCACCGCCGGCTTCACCCAGCTCCTCCCCACCAACCACGAGGTGTGGGGCATGGACGAGTTCGCCCCGGGCGACACCGGCGCGATCCAGTACTGGGACTGCGGCGCCCCGGACGTGCCCACCGGCAACCAGGCCCCGGACGAGAACGAGGCCCACGAGTGCGTGCGACGCCGCGACTCGGCCAAGGCCCAGGTGGACGCGTTCTTCCACCCGGACGGCGAGATCGTCAGCATGTGCGACGGGGAGTGCGACCCGGACTGATCTCCCCCCGTCCCGTGTCCTCTCCACGTCTATAATCGTTCAGGGCGGGCCCTGGACGGTGCGCCCGGAGGGGACGTCCACCCATGAACAAGCTACCGAGATGGTTCCGCCGTCTGTTGCTGACGGCGGGCGGAGTCGTGCTGCTGATCGCCGCGATCGTGATCTGGGCGCGGCTGCCCGACATCCCGACGTGGACCCGATGGGGGCTGGTCCTCGACCGCGCGCCCGAGGGCACACCCGTGCCCATGGCCTCGTTGTCCGCCCGCGGCCTGCAGCGGGGGGACGTGGGGGACGTGGAGGTGGCGGTCGAGGCCGTCTACTCGATGGGCCAGGCGACCGACGCGCAGCGAGCGCCGCTGCGACGGTGCAAGGCTGAGCTGGAGCTGGTGGCTGCGAACGGCGAGTCCATACCCCTCACGCCCGCGGACGGCTGGACCGCCGAGCCCGGCCTGCTGCGGGCCGAGGTGGAACTACCCGAGGTGGCGGACGGGGACTACCAGCTGCGGGCGGTCGTGGAGACTCGCCTGGGTGAGGTGAGCGTGGAGCTGCCGGTGGCGCTGTATGCGCCCGCACTGGTCCACCTGCTGTCCGATCGGCCGATCTACCAGCCTGGCCAGGAGATCCGGTTCCGGGCGGTCACGTTCCGCGAGGGAGACTTCGTACCCATCGAGGGGCGGCCCGGCACGTTCAGCGTGACGTCGCCCGAGGGGCACACGTTGCTCGACGAGCCCGTGCCCACGGGGCCGTATGGTGTGGCTGCGACCAGCTTCCCGCTGGCCGAGCTGGCGCCCACGGGTCGCTACAAGCTCCGCTACCGCAGCGGCACGGCCGAGGACCAGGTCGAGGTGAACGTGGCGCCGTTCCGGCTGCCCGTGCTGGAGGTGGAGGCGCGCACGGATCAGGCGTGGTACACGGCCGGGGAGGAGCCCACGATTCGCGGCTCGGTCCAGTACCGCAGCGGCGCTCCGGTGGCCGACGCGCTCGTCTCGTTCAGCCTCGGCAGCGCGGGCGGGGACCGGCACGAGTCGTGGCCGCCGCCCCAGGAGTGGCTGGAACTCGACGACGTGCGGACCGACGCGCGGGGCGCGTTCTCGGTGACGCTGGCGCGCATCCCGGACGACCTGCACGACGCGGCGCAGGTCACAGCCCGGATCCTGGCCACGGATCCGGCCGGGCAGCGGGTGTCGGGTACGGCCACGCTGCGGCTGTCACCGTCTCCGATCGTGGCCCAGGTGGAGACCGAGCTGCGCGACGGGCTGGTGCCGGACTTCAACAACCGCGTGTATGTACGCGTGACCACCCCTGACCTGCTACCGCTGGCCGGGACCACCGTGCGGGTGTCCCGGGCCTGGGACCCCACGGACGAAGGGGTGAGCGCCGTGGCCGACGAGGACGCGGTGGCCGCGCTTCAGCTGGATCCCGGGCCGCCGGTGTCGGTGATCGTTCCGCCGCGGCCCTATCGGCCAGCGCCGCGGTCCGAGACTCTGCACGTGCGCCGTGACGGCGTCGAGGATCTGTTCTCGACCGCTTCGATCTCCCTGGACGAGCGGGTGGTGCTCGACAGCTGGGATGGCCAGCTGGAGCACTGCGCGACCCTGGTGGCGAATCCTCGCCGCAGACGCGGGATCAGCGTGACGCGAAGGCTGGGCGTGGCCGTGGGCACCAACGGCGTGGTGACACGGGTGCTGCACCAGGACTCGGACATGGATCGCTGCTTGGCGGACGCGGTCCGGTCGCTGCGTGGTCCCACGGGTGGACAGCGGCTGTACAACATCACCTGGACCATCGAGGCGCCTTCCGGGGGTTCGCTGGTGCAGAGCAAGATGACGAGCACTCCGGAGATGCCCGCGGGCCTGGCGGACGAGCTGGCTGCCGCACGCACCCGCGGGCGTGCCTGCGTCGCCAGCCACGAAGGCGAGGATCCGCTGCCCGAGTATCTGCATTGGCGGGCGGATGCGGGTGAGAAGCGCGTGCTGACCTCCTGGCAGCGGGATACGGAGGCTGCCGGAGCGTGGCAGGGCGGGGAGATGGCCTGCGTGCGCGCGGCATTCGAGGGTCTGCAGCTGCCGAATGCGCCGGCCTTCGCCAGCGAGGGGGTGATGCGGCTGAAGGTCTGGCCCGACGAGACGACCACCGCGGCACGGCCATCGGCCACGGTCCGCACGGCGTACGAATTGCTCGTGGCGGTCGAGGCCGACGGCCAGACCCTGGGGGAGACCACCGTGGTGCTGGATCCTGGCCGGATTCCCCCGCTGCGGCTGCGGCCCGAACAATCGATCCTCCGGCCAGGCGAGGAGTTGTCGATCCAGGTGCTGCGCGGGCCCGAGTTCCACGGCGAGCTGCCGGCGGACGACACCGAGATCTTCCTGCGGCAGGGCGGCCGCGACGTCCAACAGCTCGACTGGGATCCCGAGCAGCGGGTGATCCGCGGCACGATCCCCGAGCTGCCATCCGTGCACGGCCTGCTCACCGTGGAGCTGGCGTCGGCCCGGGCCGTGCTGCTGGTGCCGCGAGGGGACGTCCTCGAGCTGGCGATGTCGTCGGATCGTGAAAAGTACCGGCCGGGCGAGGTGGCCCGGATCGAACTACTGACCACGGCTGCCGGCGCGGGCAGCGCGGCCGCAGTGAGCCTGCTGGGGGTGGACGAGGCCCTGGGTCAAATCGCAGCACTGCCGGGACCCGACGAGATGGGGCGGGTGACCATCCGAGCCACCAGCCGCGGGGCTGCGTTCGGCGTGTTCGACGTCGAGGATCTGCTGCTGGGGCGAGTCCGGGGGCCGAACGCGGCGCTGGCCGCGCTGCAGCGTGTCCAGGAGATCCCGACCGTGTCGAGCGAGGAGCGCGCCGTGAGCGGGATTGCTGCGGGCAGCTTCGATCCGGTGGTGCCCCTGACCGAGACGTTCTACGAGGTGCTGGCCGATGCCCAGCAGCGTGTGGCGGCCTGGGAGCGGGGTGCGCCCGATGGCGAGCTGATGACCGCGCCGCAGATGGTCGAGCTGTGGTCCGAGACGCTGCGCGAGCGTCGCAGAGCCGGGCTGCCGTGCGCGGACGCCTACGGGATGGACCTGGAGCTGGGACGGCTGCCGTCCGATCTGCTGTCGCTGACCGATCCGCGGCTGCTGGTCACCGACGCCAGCCGGCTCCCCGAGGACGTCGAGAACTGGAAGGGGTTCGTGCGGGAGGTGTCGCCATGAGCCGCGCCGCGATGATCTGTACGGGTGTTCTCCTGGTGAGCGTCTCGCTGCTCGGTCCGGCCTGCGGCGGCGACCACGAGCTGACGCTGGAGCCGATGGTCCTGCCCTGGGCCGACCACGGGGCCGAGGTCGCGATGTCGGAGTTCGTGGTCCCCGGCTCGTTCGACGACCAGGGCTTCGAGCCCGGGGGCGAGGCGTGGGAGATCGACTGTCTGGCGCTCGAGGACGCCGGTGGTGCCCTGCCCATCTCCTATGCCGTGGTCCAGGTCACCCCGGACCAGGTGACGGTCTCCGGTCACCGGGTGGTCGACGTGGACGACGGCCGCGTGAACGAGCGGTTCATGCGGGGCGCCATGATCGAACCGCTGTACGACACGATGCAGGCCATGGCCGACAGCGCCAAGGCCGTGGCCGCGACCCACTCGTGCCCGTCCGACACGATCCCGGGGGACTTCAACGGCAAGCTGCTGCTGGCGATCGACGCGCGCGTGCCGTTCAGCACGCTGCGCGAGGTGATGTACACCTGCGGCCAGGCCCAGTTCGGCGAGTTCTACTTCCTGGTGGACGACGGATTCACCGGCGAGCAGGTGCAGTGGACGGCGGGTAGACGGAGCAGGAACTTGCCGCTGATGCTGACCATCGCCATCACCGACGAGGGCTTCCTCGTCGCCGGCAACGACGAGGTCGTGCTGCCGCCCGAGCCATTCGATCCGGACCAGGACCTGGGCGCGCGCCGGCCGCCGACGCTGCCCTGCGCGGGCCCTTGCCTGTCCAGCGAGGACTACGACTGGACCGGCCTGCGCCGATTGCTGTCGCGGCTGAAGGAGCGCCACCCGGCGGAGACCAACGCGATCGTGATCCCGGAGTCCGCGGTCACCACGGCCACGCTGCTACGGACCATGGACGTGTGCCAGTGGGACGACGCCAGCCGCTCGTTGTTCCCGTTCGTGGTGGTGGCCGGCGGCGCCAACGGGGGCGGCGCCCACCGTTCCAGCCCGTCGGCGCAGGCCACGGGACGGCAGCAGACGTTGAGCCTCGGCCTGCACTCGACCGTGGCCGCGATCGCCAGCTCGCTGCCCGCCATCGGCGCGCCCAGGGCCACCTCGGAGCAACTGGACGATCGGATGCGGATCCAGGAGCTACCCTCGGTGGCGTTCGGGTCGGCGGAGGAGCTGCGCGACCAGCGCAAGGCCGAGATGATGCAGCAGGGGCTCGCGGCGCTCATCGGTACGACAGGCGAAGGGGCGGGCGGGGACAGCGTGGCGGACCTGCTCGCGGACGGGGGCGATCTGGGTGGCAGCATGAAGCCCGAGATGCTCACGGCCAACGGGATCGGGGGTCGCACTGCGCGCAGGAGCCGCGGCAGCGACCGAGGCGGCACAAGCGTGGACGATCGCGGCGAGACCGAGCCCGCGAGCCAGGCCAGCATGCGCGCGTGGTTCCCCGAGAGCTTCGTCTTCGAACCGCTGGTGGTCACGGACGAGGACGGCGTGGCCAGCGTGGACGTGACCGTTCCGGATCAGCTGACGACCTGGCGCCTGCTGGGCCTGGCCCACAGCCAGGCGGGCAGCCAGGCCGGCGCCGAGCACCAGTTCGCCTCCACGTTGCCCGCCTATGTGGAGGTCACGGCGCCGCCGCTCCTTCGAGTGGGGGATAGGCTGCGGCTGCCGCTGCAGGTGGTCAACAACTCGCCCGAACCCTACCACGGGCGGCTGGAGGCGAAGGCCATCGGGGAGGGGGTCCGCGGCCAGACGGCGGCGACCGTGGGCCTGACGGCCTACGCCGGCGAGGTCCGCACCCTGCACCTCGACGCGGTCGCCCCGGGCGTGGCGACGGTGGTGGCGTCCCTGGGCGGGGACGACGCCGTGCAGCGATCCCTGCGGATCGTGCCCGCGGGCCGGCCCTCCACGCGCACCGCGAGCGGCACCCTGGCGGCCCCACGCACCCTCGAGTTGCCCGCTCGCGAGGGCGCGGCCAGGGGCAGCTCGACCCTGGAGCTCGTGGTCTACCCCGGTCCGCTGGCCGTGGTCCGCGCAGAGATGGAGCAGGCGCCGGCGCGGGGCAGCGACCTGGCCTCGATCGCCTATGCCACGGCCCTGGTCGGCCGCGGCCAACAGGTGGCGGCGAGCATGCAGGCCGAGGTGGACCCAGCCGAGCTGCGAGCCGATCGGTTGCGTTCGTACCAGCTGCTCGTGCGGCACACCCGCTCCCCGTCCACGCAGCAGGCGCTGCTGGCGCTGCGCGGCGCCGCACAGCTGGACGATCCGATGACGCGCACGCTGGCGAAGAGGCTGGCGGGCCAGCTGGCCGACGCGCAATCCCCGGACGGCTCGTTCGCGGTCGCCTGGGGCAGCGGTGAGGTCTCCCTGGAGCGGGCGCTGGTCTTCGTGGCCGAGGCCGCCGACGCCTGTGCGGAGCTCGACGATCGTGTACCGCGCCGCTCGGCCAGCTTCGTCACCCGCAACGCCGCGGCCGTACAGGATCCCCACACGGCCGCCGTGCTGCTTGGCGCCAACCTGGTGAGCGAGCCGCAACGTGCCAGCCTCCGCCAGCTGATCCTCGACGCGGTGGTCGAGCGAGAGGACGGCTCCCGGATCGTGCGGCCCACGGACGCCTCGCGGCGTGGCGACGGCACCCGGCCCGGTGAAATGGAGACCACAGCGCGCGCGATCGTGGCGTTGCAGGACGATGGAGAGGCTCGCGAGTTGCTGGCCGATCTCGCCACCACGGTGCTGTCCTCCTATCGCCGGAACTCCGGGTTCGGGGACGGGCTCGCCAGCCTGGCCGCGCTGGACGCGCTGGCCGTGATGTTCGACGAGCCGCTCCCCGCGGAGGTCGAGGTACGCCTGTTCGACGGGGAGACCGGGCTGGTGGTCCAGACGCTGGACCTGTCGAGCGGGACGAAGCCGCTGGTGGTGTCCGTCGCGGCGCCAGCTGGCGACGGTTCCCTACGGCTGGAGGCCTCACCGGCCGTTCCGGGGCTGGTCTACACGTTGACGCGGACCGACTGGCTGGGGTGGGAGGAACCGGTCGAGGGCGGATTTGCGCTGCGCGTGGCCACACCAGACCGGCTGCGCGTGGGACGCCCTGGAGAGATCCAGCTGCAGGCTGCCGTGCCCGGGGACGAGCCGTTCGTGATCACGCTCGAGCTTCCAGCGGGCCTGGATGTGGATGAACAGAGCCTCGAGCCGCTGACGGCGGGCGGCACGCTCACGCGGTTCGAGATCGTGCAGGGCAAGGTGACGCTGTTCGTGCCGGGTCAGCCCGCAGGCGCCTCGTTCGGTATGCAGCTCGACGGGATCCCTACCCTGGCCGGGTCCCTGCAGTGGGGCGCGGCCACGTTGGCCCTCCTGAGCGATCCCGCGCGACAGGTACAGATCCAACCGTCGGCGCTCCTGGTCGTGCCCTAGGAGTCCGTCGGGCAAAGCCGCCGTAGGCGGCGAGCCAGACGACTCCTCCCGTGCCCGTGCCCGTGCCCGTGCCCAGGCCGAAGGCCGGTGCCCGAAAGACCTGTGAGTCAGCTCTGGAGCTTCCGATCGGCGCTCGGACGCCGCAAGGCCCTCAGTCGCTTCAGCGACCTCACGCCATGGCGCGGTACATCTTCCTGATGTTGTCTCGGGCACGGGCACGGGCACGGGCACGGGCACGGGTACCAGGAGCGCTCAGCAGCCCGCCCCCGGATAGGCCGCGGGATCGTTGTCCGCGCAATCCCAGTTCCCCCCGCCGTAGGTTCCCGGCTCCCACCACTCGTAGAAGGTGTCGTGATCCAGGTCCCAGGTGCCCGCGTAGGCGCCGCCGTAGGCGCCGATGTCGCTGGCGGAGCCGTCCGGATCGGTCAGGCCCGCGAACCCCGCGTCGATCAGGTTCGAGGTGGGGGCCAGGTGCAGGTCCCAGTACAGGGGGTCGGAGGCCACGGTGCTCTGGTACAGCGGGTTCTCGCTGATGTTCCCGTCCTGATTGGTGGGATCGAACACGCCGTCGTAGTTGTCGGGGTTGTTGCCGTAGGCGTTGTTGTTCGCGGCGGTCAGCGTACACCCGTCGCAATACAAGCCCGCGCCCATGCCGCCCTGGTTGGACGTGATCGAGCAGTTGGCCATGGTCAGGGTCGCCGCGCCCGTGGCGTGGATCCCTCCTCCGTTCGCCGCGTTGCCGTTGCCGTGGAACACCATGTTGTACAGCGAGTGGCTGCCCCCCTGGACGAACAGGCCGCCCCCCGCCCCCGTGGCCTCGTTGCCCAGGATCTTCACCGCGTCGAACCATCCGTCCGATCCCAGCATGTGCACACCGCCGCCGTTGGTGGTGGCCGTGTTGCGCGAGAACACCGTGTTGCTCATCACCGGCGACGAGTTCACGGCGCTGAGGCCGCCTCCCTGCATCACGGTGGACTCGCAGTCCGCGATCACCACGTTGGACAGCTGGGCGTCGGACCGCAGCAGGTACACGCCGCCGCCATCCCCTCCGGAGACCGTGCTGAGGTTGATGGTCGAGTGCTGCAGGATCATCGGTGAGTCCTCGGCATAGATGCCGCCGCCGTCGTTCGCGGCGCTGGCGTTGCCGATGACCAGGTCCTCGATGATGGGCAACGAGTCGACCATGTAGACACCGCCGCCGTCCTGCGTGGCGGCCACGTCCAGCACCCGCACGCCGGACATCACGGCGTCGGAGAGATCGAGGTAGATGCCTGCGCCAAACGCTGCGTTGCAGTCGGTCACCTGCACGTCGCTGAGGCTGGGGGCGCCGTCGTAGGCGTAGAGCCCGCCGCCGCTGTTGGCCACGCTGATGTACGAGATGTGGACGTCCACCAGCGAGGGGCTCGCGCCGTTGATGTACACGCCCCCGCCGCGGCCTCCCACGCCGGTGCCTCCCTGCAGCCAGACCCCCTCCAGGACGGCGTTGGAATCCTCCCCCGTCTGAAACGACACCACCGGTCCACCACCGCTCCCGTCGATGACGGTCGAAGACGATCCCTCGAGCCCCACCACGCGGATGTTCTTGCCCAGGAAGTCGAGGTTCTCGACGTAGGTGCCCGCCGCGAGGCAGATCGTCTCGTCCATGGCTGCCGAGTCGATGGCGTCCTGGATGGTGAGGGGCCCCAGGGGCTCGACGTACACCCCGGCCTCGAAGTCCTCGTTCAGGTCGTCACAATCCGCGCATGCCAGGGCGTTGTCGCCGTCGAGGTTGGTGCGCTCGTCCAGCGGGATGTACCCGTCGCAGTCGTTGTCCTCCCCATCGCAGATCTCGGCCGCGCCGAGAAACGTGGCGGGATCCTGATCGTCGCAGTCGTCGCCGCACGCCCAGTAGCCGTCGCCGTCGTCGTCGGTCTCGTCCGCGGGGATCACGTTGTCGCAGTCGTTGTCCAGGCCGTCGCACAGCTCGGCGTTGCCCAGGAAGACGGCGGGCTCGTTGTCGTCGCAGTCGTCGCCGTTGGACACCCAGGTGGCGGCCGGGTCGCAGGTGACCGTCGCGGTCCCGAAGTCCCCCTGCCCGTCGTTGTCCGCGTCCTCGTACCAGGTCCCGGCGTCGGTGGCGTCGGCGCCGTCCACGGTCCCGTTGCAGTCGTCGTCAGCGCCGTTGCAGACCTCCGTCGCGGCGGGATTGATCTCGTCGTCGCTGTCGTCGCAGTCGGTGGCGTCGGCCACGTAGCCCTGCGGCGCGTCGCAGCCGTCCGACGACTCGTCGGGGTTGCCCCACCCGTCCCCGTCGTCGTCCTCGTACCAGGTCTGGGCGCCCACGGCGTCGTCGTTGTCGGTCACGCCGTCGCAGTCGTTGTCCACGTCGTCGCAGACCTCCTCGGCGCCGGGATGGATGTCGGGGTCCTCGTCGTCGCAGTCCTCGAAGGCCGGGTAGCCGTCGGCGTCGGCGTCCCAGCAATCGGTGTCCTCGTCGTCCACGTCCCCGTCGCAGTCGTTGTCCTCGTTGTCGTCGCAGATCTCGTCCGCGCCGGGGAAGATCGCCGGATCGTCGGGCGCACAGTCCACGGCGTTGGGGTAGCCGTCGCCGTCGGGATCGTCGCAGTCGGGATCGGCGTCGTCCATCAGGGTGTCGCAGTCGTTGTCCACCCCGTCGCCGCACACCTCGATGGCGCCCGGGTGGACGGCCGCGTCCTCGTCGTCGCAGTCCACGGCGCTGGGATAGCCGTCGCCGTCCACGTCGTCGCAGTCGGGATCGGTTCCGTCGACCAGCGTGTCGCAGTCGTCGTCCTGGTCGTTGTCGCACACCTCGATGGCGCCGGGGTAGACGTCCGCGTCGGTGTCGTCGCAGTCCACGGCGCTGGGGTAGCCGTCGCCGTCCACGTCGTCGCAGTCCGTGTCCTGGCCGTCGATCAGGCCGTCGCAGTCGTTGTCCAGGCCGTCGTGGCACTCCTCCTTGGCCCCGGGGTGGATGTCGGGGTTCTCCGGAGCACAGTCCTCCGCATCCACGGTGCCGTCCCCGTCGTAGTCGAACAGCGCCGGGTTGGAGCACCCCACGGCCCAGACCACCACCCACGCCAGCCCTTGCATCCTGCGCATCGGACCTCCTCCCAGCTGATCAAGGATAAGACAGACCTCGCTCTGCTGCTCGATCCCAGCATGCCCGGAGTCCGGGGGCGACGTGCACACACGGCCCTCACACGCGCCCCACGATTGACCCCCAATTGACATGGGTTTTCCGGCAATTCCGATACGATCCACGGCGACGGCTCCCGGATCACACGCATCGGAAACGAGGTCCAGAATGCGCGACATCCTCTACATCACCGCCCTGCTGGGCACGACGCTGGCCCTGCTGCTGGCGGGCTGCCCACCCGATGCCGAGGAGAAGAACCCGCCCGGGCCGCAGGGCGACGACGACGACTTCATCGGCGACGACGACGACTTCATCGGTGACGACGACGACGCCGTGGGCGACGACGACGACGACGACGCCGTGGGCGACGACGACGACGCCAGCGGCGACCAGGACTCCGACGGAGACGGCCTGACCGACGATCAGGAGGCCCAGGAGGGCACCGACCCGAACAACCCCGACACCGACGGCGACGGCTGGAACGACGGCGACGAGGTCAACACCTACGCGTCCGATCCGAACAACGAGTGGTCCTACCCCTTCTCGTGCCACTACCCGCCGGGCCCCGGCCCCCAGTGGCAGGGCCAGGGCTGGAACACCGGCCAGGTCATGCAGGACGCGACCCTCCTGGACAAGTGCGGCGAGCAGATCCACATGCACGGCTTCTCGGGATGGGGGATGGCGATCTTCATCGGCGCCGAGTGGTGACCGGGTTGCGGAACGTTGGCCGGTTCGGCCCAGCAATACGCAAACGCCTGGATCAACGACGGTATCGTCGTGGTGTACGTCCTCGCCGAGGACAACTACGGCAGCGCCCCCAGCCAGCAGAAACTCATGCAGTACTCCAACCAGTACGGGATGGACGACGTGATCGTCGTGTCCGACCCCAACTGGCAGTTCTCCAGCCACTTCGAGCAGGACGGCTACATCCCCACCGTGGCCCTGGTGAAGTACGACGGCACCATCCTGGTCAAGGACAACGAGAACCAGTTCAACGCCCAGCTGGGCAACGCCGCGCCGCCCTACGGCGGTCCCTGAGACTCATCTAGATCGACAACGCGGCCCGCGTGCCCTCGTCGATGGCGCGCTTGGCGTCGATCTCGCCGGCCTTCTTCGCCCCGCCGATGACGTGGACCTTTGCTCCCTCGAGCTCGGCCACCAGCTCTGCCACCGACTCCTGCCCCGCGCAGATCACCACGTGGTCCACGTCGAGCACGCGCCGCTCGCCGCCCGCGCGGATGTGCAGGCCGCGGTCGTCGATCCGCTCGTAGGCGACCCCGCCGATCATCTCGACGCCGCGCATGGCCAGGGTCGCGCGATGGATCCAGCCGGTGGTCTTGCCCAGGCCGGCCCCGAGCTTGCCCTCGCTGCGCTGCATCAGCACCACCTCGCGTGCGGCCGGGTGGGGCTGTGCACCGTCTGGCAGGAGCCCGCCAGGGTGGGTCAGTGAGCGATCGATGCCCCAGGTCCGGAGGTAGGCGTCCAGGTCGTCGTCACCCACCTCCGGGTCGTGGGTGAGGAACTCGGCCACGTCGAAGCCGATGCCGCCGGCGCCGATCACCGCCACCCGTTCGCCCAGCTCGGCTGCTCCGCTCAGGACGTCGGCGTAGCCGACGACCGACGGGTGATCGACGCCCTCGATGGCGGGCACGCGCGGCCGAACGCCCGTGGCGATCACCACGTGGTCGAACCCGCGCAGATCCGCGGCCGTGGCCCGGGTCTCCAGGCGCTGCTCCACCCCCGCCCCCTCGATCTCGTGGCGGAAGTACCGCAGCGTCTCGTCGAACTCCGACTTGCCCGGGACGGCCCGGGCCAGGTTGAGCTGGCCGCCGATGCGGTCCGAGGCCTCGAACAGCGTCACCCGGTGGCCTCGTTCGGCCGCGGTCACCGCCGCAGCAAGGCCGCCGGGGCCGGCGCCCACCACGGCCACGGTCCTCGTCCGGCGCGCGCGCCCCGACGCCATCTTCGTCTCGTTGCCGGCGCGCGGGTTGACCAGGCACGACACGGTCTTGCGCGAGAAGATGTGGTCCAGGCACGCCTGGTTGCAGCCGATGCAGACGTTGATCCGGTCCGCCTCGCCCGCCTCGGTCTTGGCCACGAAGTCCGCGTCGGCCAGCAGCGGCCGCGCCATGGACACCATGTCCGCGTGGCCCTCGGCCAGCACCTGCTCGGCCACGTCCGGTGTGTTGATCCGGTTGGACGCGACCACCGGGATGCCGACGTGCTCGCGCAGCGCCGCGGTGGCAAAGGCGAAGGCCGCCCGCGGCACCAGCGTCGCGATGGTCGGCACCCTCGCCTCGTGCCAGCCGATGCCCGTGTTGATCAGCGTCGCCCCCGCGTCCTCGACGGCGCGCGCAAGCTGCACCACCTCGGCGAATGTGCTGCCGTCGGGCACCAGGTCCATCACCGACAGCCGGTACACGACGATGAAGTCCTCGCCCACGGCCTCGCGGACCCGCCGCACGATCTCCGTGGGCAGCCGCATCCGGTTGGCGTACTCGCCGCCCCACTCGCCGCCACGCCGGTTGGTGTGCCGCGCCAGGAACTGGTTGATCAGGTACCCCTCCGAGCCCATCACCTCGACGCCGTCGTAGCCTGCCTCACGGGCCCGCGCGGCCGTGTCGGCGAAGTCACCGATGGTCTTGTGCACGGCCCGGTCGCTGAGCTTGCGCGGCTTGAACGGGCTGATGGGCGACTTGATCGCCGACGGCGCAGCCACCAGCGGGTGATACCCATACCGCCCCGCGTGCAGGATCTGAAGGCAGATGCGCCCGTCGTGGGCGTGCACGGCCTCGGTGATCTTGCGGTGCTTGCGCACGTGCCGCGGCCTCGCCAGCCGCGCCCCCATCGGCCCCAGCCACCCCGTCCGGTTGGGCGCCACGCCGCCGGTGACCAGCAGCGCTGCGCCGCCGCGCGCGCGCTCGCCGTAGAACGCCGCGAGCCGCGCGAAGCCGCCGGGCAGCTCCTCGAGGCCGGTGTGCATCGAGCCCATCAACACCCGGTTGCGCAAGGTGACGAAGCCCAGATCGAGGGGGGACAGCAGGTGGGGATGAGCAGACATCCGGGAAAGGTAGCCACGCCCGTTGGCATCCACAAGCACAACGGTGAGCCGACCTGCACACCCTTCCGGTTCTAGGGGTGAGGGCGCTCCGAAGGGGTGCCCCGCCGGACAACCCAACGGGAAGGAAACCACCATGACACGCACCCCTATCGCCCTGTTGCTCGCCCTCGCGCTCCCCCTCTTCGGCTGTGACCTCGTCACGACCAGCGACGGAGGAGACGACGACGACGTCTCGGACGACGACGACACTGCCGGAGACGACGACGACGTCTCGGACGACGACGACACCGCCGGAGACGACGACGATGCCGCCGGCCCCTGGCCCGGCAACGTCACCGAGATCGACTCGACCACCGTGGTGACAGGCGATCTCGCCGACGGCGAGCTCATCGACCTCGACTGGGCCGACCTCAGCACCATGGCGTGCTGGCCCGGCACCGAGGACCTCAACTTCGACGGCACGCACGTGTTCTTCGCCACCTACCAGCCCGACTACACCGATTTGGTGGTCACCGTCACACCCGACGCCGGCGTGGACGCGAGCCTCTACGTGATGCAGATGGGCACCACCAACTACTACGTGCCCCCCGAGATCTCCTCCGTGGTCACCTGCGAGGCGAGCTACGACCAGGTCAACGACTCCAACCCGGGCGACGAGGAGAGCGCGTCGGTGATGGCGGTGAACAACCCCTACAACGTGCTCATCGGGGTCGCCGGCGCAGCCGGCGTGACCAGCGGCGGGTTCACTCTGGAGCTGGAGTTGCTGCAGTAGATCCCAGACACAAGATCGCCCCCCCCCTCGCCCCCGCCACGATCCTCCCGTCCCAGAACACCGTGGTGGACTCCACCGCCCCCTCCACCTGGATCTCCCACAGCAGCTCGCCGCTGACCGCGTCGAAGGCGTGGATCCACCCCTCGGAGTCCGGGGCGACGACGGTGTGGCCGTCGGTAGACGGCGACGACCACGCCGCGCCGTGGAGATCGGCGGCCCAGGCGATCACGGGGTTGCCGTCGGCGTCGGGCTCGCGCTGCACCGCGAGGAGGCGCCCGAGGCCGAGGTCGGGCTCGTGGGCGGTCGGGACGAAGACCAGGTGGGCGGACGGGCCCGAGCCCATGGCGGCGGTGCCGAGGACGCCGCCGTTGAAGTCATGGCGCTTGTCGGCGCGCTTGGTGGTGCGGGCCGGGATCTCCAGGGTCCACGCGAAGTCACCGGCCTCCAGGTCCACCTTGGCGAACCGCAGGATACCCTTGGGGCTACACGGCCGGCACAGCACCTGGCGGTCCACCTCGGAGCCGACGTAGAGGTACGGGTGGTCGTCCTCGATGGCGATGACCGGCGACGCGTCGGTGTCGTCGCCGAGATCGAGCTGCATCACGACCTCGCCGGTGTCGAGATCCATGCCGGTGAGGCTGCCGATGCTGTCGGCGAAGTAGCCGACGCCGTCGTGCACGGCCATGGAGGACTCGATGCCCGCGCACCAGCGGGAGGTGTCGTCGCGGGTCTGTGCGTCGCCGTACTTGGGCCGCACCGTGTGGTAGGTGGCGGGATCGATCTCGGGGGCCAGACCGAGGCGCTGTCCCGCCCAGTCGGTGTGCAGGTCCACCCGGTAGACCAGGCCGTTCTCGCCGCCGAGGGCGAAGCGGTCCTCGCCTGGGAGCACCACGCCGTTGCCGTCGAACGCGCCCCAGCTGCGCGAGGGCCCCAGCGGCTCTCCGTCGCGGGTTCGATCGCGGCCCGAGATGTCCATGAGCACCGTCGGGCCGATCAGCGAGAAGGCCTTGTAGTGCCAGTCGCCGTCGTGGCCGGGCAGCCCCTGGCCCACGTACAGCAACGGCGCGCCGCGGGGGTCGATGGTGGGGGTGCCCTTGATGGACGCGGTCTGGGCGCGGAGGATCGGCCGGCTGCGCTCACCCGTGGCCAGGTCGAGGAAGTAGATGCGCCCGTCGAGGCCGCCCACGACCACCTCCACGTCGGGGCCGCCGGGCTCGACAAAGGGCTGCAGCGCGCGCGACCAGTCGCTCCAGTCCACCAGCAGCGGCTGGCCGGTCCAGCCCACGCCGCACCACTCCTTGGAACACCCGACGCCGTGGCGCCACAGCACCTCCACGGGCTCGCGGGGCAGTCGGCCCACGCCGTGCAGGTCCCGGTGGGGGCTGCCGCGGAACATCAGGATCCCCTCGTTGGGGGCGGTCGGCAGGGACTCGACCTCGACCAGGGGGGGGCCGGGCTCGCGGCGAGGCGGCGGCTCGGGTGGCGGTGTGCAGCCGACGACGGCGAGGACGGCAGCGAGGGCCAGGGAACGGATCAAGGGGTTCCCGGCACCAGCCCCTCGTGCTCCAGCAGCAGCGCGATCTCCTCGCGCTCCACGATCCCCTCGGTGAACACGGTCTCGTTCACGCGGACGAGGCGGTCCTTCGTCCCGGCCTCTTCACCCTCCACGGCCTCGGCGCCCGGGCACACCAGCGTCCGCTCGATGCGGAACCCGCCTTCGAAGCCGACCACCTTGACCGGCGCGAACGATGGCGCCTGGTCCTCGGGCAGGTCCTTGGGCAGCCGCAGGTCGGCGGTACCGTCATCGGACACGGCCACCTCGGAGCAGGTCTCGTCGGTCAGCAGTTCGCGGTGATCGGTGAAGAACCGCACCAGCGCCAGCGCCGCCTCCTCCTCTTCGAGGATGAGGATCAGGCCCGAGACGTCCGCGCGGGTCGTCAGCGCCTTGCTCTCGTCGTCCTTGACCGCCTTGAGCTCCCGGCAGGCCGGCTCCGGCTTGCACTTGCCCTGGCCCAGCTGCACCTCCCAGCCTCGGGTGGGGAAGCCCAGCTCGACCGTGGTCCACTCCTTCTCCGACGGCGCGGCGCCGTCCTCGGGGCGATCCGGGTTGATGATCTTGCCGCCGTCGGCGACGGCGTCCGTGGCCTCGGTGGCCTCGGCCGCCTCCACGGGAGCCTCGGTCGGCGCGGCCTCCTCGGGCTCGGCGTCGGCGGGTCCGGGATCACAGGCGCACAGGCCGCCCAGCAGGACGATCAGGAACAACACGGGAAGAACGCGCATGGGAACCTCCGCGGGCACGATCGCACAAGGTGCCGATGCCACGCAAACGCGAGAAGCCCCGGCCAGGGGCCGCGGGGCTTCCACACAGAGGTTTGTCTCTCACGGCGGTGAGGTCCCCGTTTCTGCGTATCCCCAGCAGACTACGTGACCGTCGGTGCGCACGCCGCAGGTGTGCTCCGAGCCGATGCTCACCTGGACGAACGTCCCGTCGGGCTCGTCGAGGTGACCGCCGTCGTTGGCGCCATCGCACCAGACGTAGCCACCTTCGCGGATCCAGCATGTCCCCAGGGACGCGGCGTCCACGTACTCGACGGGACCGTTGGGTATCTCGGTCTGACCGTACTCGTTGCTGCCCCAGCAGCGGGCTGTTCCATCTATCTGGATCGCACACAAGTGCGCATTTCCGACGGAAAGGTGGAGGACGGGGACATCAGGGGCAACCTCGTCGACCAGCCCCGAGCAACCCCAGCACGAGATGTGCTGCTCCGTATCGACGCCACACCCACAGACCGCGTCGATGGAAACCTCGACGAAAGAACCTCCAGGTGGATGAGTCTCACCGCAGCTGTCTTCTCCCCAGCACTGCAAACTGCCATCCTGCCCCACGGCGCAGTTCGAACTCCCCTGCGATGCAACTTGGTCAAATTGCCCCGATGGGGGAGTGGACTGCCCATAGGAGTCGTTGCCCCAGCACGCGATCTCGCCGTTTGTCTGGAGCCCACACGCGTGACTCGAGCCTGCCGAAAGCTGGACCATGATCTGCTCGGGAGGCTCGGTCTGTCCGTCGTCCGAGCGCCCCCAGCACGACACGAATCCGTCAGCCTGGATACCGCAGGAGAAGTCGTTGCCCGCTGCAACGTGGCTCCAGCCGCCCTCGGACGACACGCAGCCATGGAAACAGGACTCCGAATCGTCGTCGTCACTGGACGTGTCGTCGTCGCCGGGGCTGGAGTCGTCGTCACCCGTCGAATCGTCGTCATCGATCGAGTCGTCGTCATCGCCCGAATCGTCGTCCATCACATCGTCGTCGGCCGGGCTATCCTCGCACTGACACGCCGGTTTCCCCACCAGCACGAGAAACGCCGCCGCCACGAGGATCCATCCGGGATGTCTCGTTGTCACTGAGGCGGCCACTGTCCGCCGTGGGTGATGCCGAAGAAGTCACATTCTTCGCCGCCGGGGTTCGGTGGATCGGATGGGTTGGCCCCAGGCTGGAATCCCGGCTTGCACAGTGCAACCTGGCAGATGTCGCTGTTTTCCCAATCCTCGTCCGACACATCCGGTCCACACACCCTGACCGAGGAAGACGTCCTGAGCTGTACCGACTCCCGCAGCCCGGACCCCATGCTGCCCTCGATGACCCAGGCGTCGTTGGTGTCCGAGTCGGGATCGAACCCGCCGTCCCAGCCCACGAAGAGCATGGAATGCCCCCAGTGCCCCGACGTCACGAAGTCGCCCGGCTGGATGGGGGAGTCGGGATAGGACCAAACGAACTCGGCATCCACGGCGTACAGATCCTCGGCGTAGAAGAAGTCCCACATGTCCTCGACGACGAGACTGCCGTTTCCGCCTGGTGCCACGTCCTTGGCGGTGGGGGGATCGAGCGACGAACCCTCGCTGATCGCCCAGGTCGCGAACTCGGAGCACCAACCGTCGACAGGGGCGTATGGACCGTCCCGGTGGAACAGGTACTTTTCAGTGATCTCGTTGGACTCGCACGCCTGACCGATGTCCCGGGCCGCGGCCTGCAGGATCGGGCTGTTGCGCGCGGCCGTGCCGCCGTAGGTCTCCAGCAAACCCAAGCGGTAGTCGTCGATCAGACCGTCCAGCGCCTTGTAGGGCCACATCGGCTGCCATGGCAGGAAGAAGTCCTCGCAATCGCCGCTGAGGATCATCTTGTCGTTCAGCCGGATCTTGACGTAGTCCACGTTGTACTTGTTGGAATAGCTGCGCGTGGTCTGGAGGTAGGCGTCGTCCCAGGCGTCGCCGCCCGCCTCGTACCAGAAGGCGGGGTTGGGGTAGACGATGAGGAGATCTCCGACCCAGTAGGCCAGTAGCGTTTGCAGCTGCTGGTTGTACTCGGACATGTCCACGTCCACGCAGTAACCCCCGCCGCCACAGAGCTGGGTGTCCTGTTGCCCCGTCGGACTCCGAACGATCGATTTGGTGGTGACGATGGTCCGGTGCACCAGGCCATCTTGCCAGTTCCACTCGTCGGTGTACCAGGGCATGCCTGAACGGGAGCCGTCGCCGTAACTCTCCTCGAGTGTTTCGTACCCCAGGGGCCTCTCGCAGAAGACCGGGATCGTGGCCCCGGTCTCGAAGTCCGCGCCCCAGCCGATGGACTCGGTGGAGCCATGAAGGTCGTATTCCTCGATCGAACAAGCCTCGGTCAAGACACCGGGCACGGGCTCGTCGAACGACAACATCTGCTCACCCAACTCGATGATCCGGATCGTGTCGTGGCCGTCGTCGATGACGTCGGCCTCTGCGAGCTTCTCCTGTAGAAAGGCCTCGAGCTCGTCGCGATCCTCGAACTGCAGGGGCAAGGGCATCCAGTCGGGCCACACCTGGGCCTGGCTGGGAGTTGTCACGGTCAGCATGACGAGAACAACGAAGAGTTGACGAACGGTCGCGCGCATGTCCCCCCCTGGGATGATGTGAGTAACAGGTCCGGCAGCGATTATCCCCCCCCCCATCGCGGCCGGGTCAAGGCCGACTGCTGCGCACGCCAGCACCCCAAACGCAAGAAGCCCCGACCGACGGCCGGGGCTTCTTTTCGTTTTTTGCAGACGGTCGTACTGCTTCAGCTATCGCTGCCGCTCCTGCTTCCGCCGCCGGCGCATGGCTTCGCGCTGCTTCTTGCGCTTGGCCTCACCCGGCTTGATGTAGAACATCTTCCGCTTGATCTCTTTCTTGATACCCGCCTGCTCCACCTTCCGCTTGAACCGACGGAGAGCGCGCTCGAAGGGTTCATCCCTCTTTACGGTAACGGTGATCACGCTGCTTCACCTCCCTCCGCCCGAAATCCGGGAAAGCGTGGGGGGCAGATTTTGCACTTTCGTCCAGGGATGTCAACGCAGAATAGGGACCTACTCGTCCACGGGCATCATGAACAGCATCGACGCGTCCACGCCCAGCGACGCCAGGCAGCGGTCGTAGCGCTCGTCCAGGGGCATCTGGAAGACCGTGTCGGCGTCCAGGGGCAGCACGATCCACGAGCCCTCGGTGATCTCCTTGTCGAGCTGGCCCGGACCCCAGCCGGCGTAGCCCAGGTACAGGGACCAGTCGTCCTTGCGGCGCGAGGCGAGCTTGGTCAACACCTCCAGGGAGCCGGAGATGCGCACCTCGGTGGAGACGTCGATGGCCTCGGTGGTGTGGTCGGCCAGCCCGGTGCGGAAGACCAGGGTCCCGCGCGAGGGTTCCACCGGGCCACCCCACATGACCGTCTTGACCGCGTCGACGGGCAGCTCCAGGTCCAGCTCCTCGAGCACCGCGTCGAGCTTGACGTCCGTGGACCGGTTGATCACCACCCCCATGGCACCGTCGGCCTCGTGCCGGCACAGCAGCACCACGGTGCGCGAGAAGAACGGATCGTTGAGCTGGGGAGAGGCCACGAGCAGCCCCGGACCGATCACGTCCATGCCCCGAGTGATGTCTTCTGCGTCGCGCTGAGTCATGTTTGGCCGTCCAGCTTCCCTCCTTAGTCTGGCGTATGGAGGGGCACCTGGCAAGGTGGGCAGCCGGTCCCGGCGGGGTCGATCACAAGGCGCGTTCGGTGAGGTCGACGCGCACGTCCAGGGGCTGATCCGTGGCCAGATCCAGCTCCATCTCGTGGGGATCGATCTGCGCGTGGACCACCCGCAGCGTGGCCCGGCCGCCGCCGGCAGGTGGCCGCACGTCGCCGAGGTGGAACCGGCCGTCCACGTCGGTGACGGCCGCGTGGCCGTGCTCCGCGACGAGCAGCGAGGCTCGCTCCCAGGGGTGGCGCTTGCAGGTCAGCTGAAGGACTCCGGACCCGGAGACCGCGCTGGTGGCCTCGCCCCCCGCGGGCAGGTCCGCGGAGAACACGACCTCGCCAGCGGCGTCGCGCGCCTCGTACTGGTGGGCCACGTCGTCGGTGCTGACCCAGTGCAGGGTGGCCCCGGCCGCGGCCACCGCCGCCCGGGGCTCGATCTGGCACGCCCGGCTGTGCAGCTCGACGGTCGAGGGGGCAGCGGTCTCGCCCACGGCGCCCTCCACCCAGACCATCGCGTCGGCCAGGTGACCGTCGGTCACCCGGAGCATCCCGGCCACGTGTTCGGGGCAGCTGTGCCGGTCCACGGACGGGACCACCACCTCGTCGTGGAGCATGCCGCGGTAGGCCACGCTCCCCGCCACCTCCACGGCCGGCGGCGGCGGGGCAACGGTCGGAACCTCCACGGCCTCCTCGGCCTCCTCGGCCACAGCGTCGGCGGCCGGGTCCCGTGCCGGCTCCTGATCGGACGCCCCGGGCTGACGCACCTGGTACACACGGACACCCACGACGACCAGCACGGCCAGCACCAGCAGGAACCAGTTGGAGTCGTACCAGGCCCCCGTCTTGTCGCGGCGGCCGCCCTTGCGGGTCGCCTTGCCGCGGGTCGCCTTCTTGCGTGCCGCCATGCACCCCCCCTTTTTTTCCTAGCCCTTGCCCTCGTCCTGGGCGGGCCGCGCCGCGCCTGCGTCGCGGGATCGAGGCTCCCGGATGCGCACCGAGGTGATGCCCGGGATGGACCGCAGCTTGTGGGCGATGTCCTCCCGATCGCTGAGATCGTCGAGCTCCAGCCGGGCGTACCCGCGGGCCAGGGCGTCGGCGCCCGCGGTCAACTTGATGGCCTGGGCGTCGATGCCCATCTCGGCGAGCTTGCTCGACACCGACAGGAACAGCCCCTGGCGATCGTGGCCGGTGATGTCGTAGCGGACCAGCTGGAGCTGGGGGGGGCGGGCCCAGCGGGCGGCGGCCACCCGCGCCGAACCCTGCTCCACCATCCGCTGGACAGCGCCGCAGCTGCGCTTGTGGATCGAGGCGCCGCGGCCGCGCGAGGTGTAGGCGATGATCTCGTCGCCGTACTTCGGCCGGCAACACCCGGCGACCCGCATGGGCAGCTTGTGCCGCACGCCCACGATCTCGATGGGCTCCTCCGGGGGCTCGTCCTTGTGCACGTGCTCGCTGACTGCCTCGTGGATCAACGATCGCAGGGTGTCCTCGTCGTCCCCCTCCGTGGTCACCGTGCCCTCGGTGATCACGCCCTCCTCGTCCAGGACCTCCAGCAGCCCGTCGATCTCCGTGGCGGGCAGCGCCTCCACCAGGGCGGGGAT